>NZ_JBXAGA010000001.1:507068-556299 GCF_058793595.1 Acidovorax sp. GW835-FHT14G06 | reverse complement strand
CCGTGTGAAAGTAGGTCATCGTCAGGCTCTTACAGCCCAGAAAACCCCAGTCTACAAAGACTGGGGTTTTTTGCTTTCCAGGCGCACAAAAATCATCTCTTCTCGCTGACCCTCCCGGGTATTGACCATGCAACTACAAGACATTCTGTATTCCCAAGGTTTTGGTACGCGTCGTGTTTGCGCAGGCCTTATTCAGCAGGGATGGGTCTCGGTGCGTGAGGCATCTTCGCCCAATGCCGAGTATGTGCTTTGCACGGAGGCAACCGCCGATTTTGAGCCCGAAGGGCTCCAGCTACGTGTGCAGGGAGTGGACTGGCCGTTCCAGGCCAAAGCCTATGTGCTGCTTCACAAGCCCGCCGGCACGGAATGCTCTCAAAAGCCTTCCACGTACCCCAGTATTTACACGCTCCTGCCTCCGCCCTTGCGCCAGCGGCCCACCAAGAGTGCCGTACAAGGAGTGCAGGCGGTGGGGCGTCTTGATCAGGACACAACGGGTATGTTGCTACTCAGCGATGACGGGCAGTTTATTCATCGCTTGAGTTCGCCCAAGAAGCATGTGCCGAAGGTTTACCAAGTAACAACCAAACATCCCGTGGACGAGGTACAAGTGTCGAAATTGTTGGCGGGAGTTGTGCTGGACGATGACCCCAAGCCGGTGCGTGCTGCAAATTGCGCCATCGTGGATTCACATCGCTTGGATATGACGCTGACCGAGGGCAAATACCACCAGGTCAAGCGGATGATTGCAGCGGTTGGCAATAGGGTGGAGGGGCTGCACCGCTCTCGCATTGGGGGGATGGATTTGCCTGCAGATCTGGAGCCCGGGCAATGGCGATGGCTGGATGCCTCGGATCTGGCACTGTTGAATAGCAACGCTTGAGCGTCGCGTCCACAGTGTGTCCCTTGTCGTCTGGCGGGGAGCGCCCAGCCTAGGCGCCATGCCTCCAATCGAGGATGCCTCGGCTGTCTAGGCCGAGAGCGCTTTGTCCACGAGCAATGACCGGATCCTGTGGTGAGACTGTGCATTCTCTGCTCCGCAAATACCGGGATGACTTTGATCAAAGAGTGCACGATCACCTTGGTGTTACGTGTTGTCGCTCAGAACCACGGCAGGTGCGGCGCTACACTTCAAGGCTGTGTTGAAAGTGGTTTTGTGAAGATTCTCTCGATTGCACGCATCTGCGTTGTGGCCCTTGGTGGGTGGTGTTACTCCTTGGCCAGTGTGGCGGCGGGCGCTCCGCCGCTTTTTGTACTCAATTCGCTGGAGGCCAGCGTCAGCGTCATCGACCCGGTGACCTGGACTGAGACGGCCCGCATACCTACAGGTAAAGAGCCGCACCATCTGTATCTGACCCCCGATGAAAAGTCGATCATCGTGGCCAACGCGCTCGGTGACACGCTGACGTTTGTGGACCCCCGTACCGCCGAGGTGCAGCGTACCGTACGTGGGATTGTGGACCCCTACCATCTGCGATTCAGTCCCGACATGAAATGGTTCATCACGGCCGCCAACCGTCTGAATCACGTGGACTTTTACCGCTGGGACGGCAAGGACCTGACCCTGGTGCAGCGCGTGGCCACATCGCGCACCCCCAGCCATCTGTGGATCGATAGCCGCAGCACCACCGTCTATTCGACCATGCAGGACAGTGACGAACTGGTGGCGATTGATATTGCCACCCAGACCATCAAATGGCGCGTCAAAACAGGCCCCATGCCTGCGGATGTCTACGGCAGTCCCGATGGCAAGCACCTGTTTGTGGGACTGACGGGCGGTGACAGCGTGGAGGTGTTCGATATCTCCGGGCGTGAAGCGGTCAGCGTCAAGCGGATCAAGACAGGCAACGGTGCACACGCCTTTCGCGCTGCTGGCGACGGGCACCACCTGTATGTGAGCAATCGCGTGGCCAACTCGATCAGCAAGATCGACATGAACACCCAGCAAGTCGTCGAGTCGTACCCCGTGCCTGGCGGGCCCGATTGCATGGATGTTTCGGCGGATGGCCGCTATATCTACGTCAGTTCGCGTTGGGCCCGGAAGCTGTCTGTGGTGGACACCCAGGCAAAGAAGGTGGTGCGCCAGGTCAATGTGGGTAAATCGCCCCACGGCGTATGGACACTGCAACACGCGCCACGTTGAGCGCGGTGCAGCCGGTGAGAGGTATGTTTCTCAGCGCTTTTTGTGGATCACGCAGCAGGCGTCGCGATGCTATTGTATTGATAGCTGTTTGGGCATGTTTCACTAGCGCTACCGCCCAAAATGACTGCAAAAAGCCCCTGTACCTGACCTTTGACACTGGCCACATGGAAGTGGCGCCTTTGGTGGCTGAGGTGCTCAAGCGCCAGCAGGTGCATGTGACCTTCTTTGCTGCCAACGAGCGCACGAAGGAAGGCGATGGAAGTCTGGGAGACCATTGGGCACCATGGTGGCGTGCACGCGCTGCGGAGGGCCATGAGTTGGCCTCCCACACCTGGAACCACACCTACTGGCGTGCCGATGCTGGCAGCGCGCCGCATCCGGCGTTTCGGGTCCGTCCCTCAGCGGGACCGCGTGAGGGTCAAAGCTTCGTGATGTCGGCGGCTGAATACTGCGAAGAAATTACCCGTGCTGCGGATCGTTTGAAGGCCATTTCCGGCAAGACGCCTTTGCCCCTGTTCCGCGCGCCTGGCGGCAAGACCTCTGCACAATTGATTGCCAGCGCGAAGGCCTGCGGTTACGCGCATGTGGGTTGGTCGCCTGCCGGCTTCTTGGGGGATGAGTTGCCCAGTGAGACGGCCAGCAACACCGCGCTGCTGAACAAGGCGCTGCGTGATGTGCGCAGTGGCGACATCCTGCTGGCGCACCTGGGGATCTGGTCGCGCAAGGACGCCTGGGCGCCTGCTGTGCTGGAGCCTTTGATTGAAGGACTCAAGCAGCGAGGGTTTTGCTTTCGCACCTTGCGGGATCATCCTGACTATGCGGCCGCAGCGGCTCAGGTTCGCTAGATGGGCTGTGGGGTCAAGTTCAATTGCGTGCGCAGTGGCTGAGGACGCACGCGCCGCTTGTTTGCATGAATAACCAGGTGCCAGGGAGCGCGACACAATGGGATGGCTAGGCGGTGTATTTGACAGCGTGCAGCAATGGCTTTTTGAGAGCGTGCTGCAGCCGCTGATGTTCACCACAGGGCTGGCCAGCCTGCTGGAGAACGGCTATGAGGCCTCCGGCTGGCTGCTGGTGGGATTGCTGCAGCTGGTGGTCATCGTGGCTGTGATTGGCCCCATGCAGCACTGGTGGCCGGTGGAGCAGGTCAATGACCGCGCCACCATCCGCACTGACATCCTCTACACCCTGATTCACCGGCTGGGCCTGTTCCGGCTGGCGCTGTTTTTCACGGTGGATCCGCTGGCGGATTCACTGTTTGGTGCCTTGCGTGTGGCGGGTGTCAGCACGTTCCAGCTCGATGGCCTCTGGCCGGGTGTGACGGACATCTCCTGGGTCAGCTTGCTGCTGTATCTGGTGGTGTTCGATTTTGTGGACTACTGGATCCACCGGGGGCAGCATCACTTTGAGTGGTGGTGGCGCCTGCATTCGCTGCACCATGCACAGCAGCAGATGACGATGTGGAGCGACAACCGCAACCACCTGCTTGATGACCTGCTGCGCGACGTGATTCTGGTGACGGTGGCGCAGCTGATTGGTGTTGCTCCTGGGCAGTTCATTGCTATCGTGGCCATTACCCAGCTCAGCGAGAGCTTTCAGCACGCCAACGTGCGGCTGTGGTTTGGTCAGGTGGGTGAGCGGCTCTGGATCAGCCCCCGGTTTCACCGCCGGCACCATAGCATCGGTATTGGCCACGAGACGGTCAAGCCTTCGGCCGAGGCAACATCGGACCAACCGGCAACGCTACCGCGCGTGGTACTCGGCGGGCATAACTTCGGGGTGCTTCTGCCTTGGTGGGACATGCTGATGGGCACGGCTAACTTTGAAAAGCGCTTTGACCCCACGGGCGTGCGCGACCAGGTCGAGCCGGGCCCCGATGGCCGTGTGCGCGACTACGGCGCGGGGTTCTGGTCCCAGCAATGGCGGGGCGTACTGAGGTTGCTGGGCAAGGCCTGAGTGGCCTGGCGGGCGCTGCCTGTATGCTTGCCGCCATGGGATTACTGCTTGATTCTTTCTGGCGTGCCGCCGCCTATTGCCTGCGTCCGCGGGTGATTGCGCTGTCGCTCTTGCCTCTTTTCTTGATGGCCGTTTTGGCACTCGGCCTGGGTTATTTCTACTGGGACGCGGCGGTGCAGGGGATGCGCGCGTTGCTCGATGCGTCCTCGTTGCTGGCCAGCGTCTGGGGTTGGCTTCAGGGCTGGGGCCTGGGGGATGTGACTGCTGTCATGGCGCCGTTGATGGTGGTGCTGGCCGTGGCGCCTGTCTTGGTGGTGGTGTCGCTGCTGGCCGTAGCGGTGCTCATGACCCCCGCCCTGGTGGCCTTGGTGGCTGCGCGGCGTTTTCCGGGTCTGGAGCGCAAGAAGGGCGGGTCCTTCATTGCGAGTGTGGCTTGGTCGGTAGGGTCCACGGTGCTGGCGCTGGTGGCGCTGGTGGTGTCTGTTCCGCTGTGGCTGGTGCCGCCGCTGGTGCTCATCCTGCCACCACTGATCTGGGGTTGGCTGACCTACCGGGTGATGGTGTTCGACGCCCTGGCGGACCATGCCAGCAAGGAAGAGCGCCTAGAGATATTCCGCCGCCATCGCAGCAGCCTGCTGGGCATTGGCATCGTCACGGGCTACCTGGGGGCTGCGCCCAGCATTGTGTGGGCATCGGGCGTGGTGTTTGCTGCCGCGTTTTTTGTGCTGGTGCCGCTGGCGATCTGGATCTACACCCTGGTATTCGCTTTTTCCTCGCTGTGGTTCACGCACTATGGACTGGCTGCCCTGCAGCGCTTGCGGGCCGAGCGGGCCATGATGGCGCCGATGACCGGGCCCGCCCCATTGGCCGAAGCGACCCTGCGTCCCACAGACGCGCCAGCTCTGAACACGGCGGCCCCCCCAGCGCCCGCGCTGCCGCCCCCTGCAAATCCGCACCCTGGAGACAATGCACCATGACCCCCACCTTTGGCCTCATCATCGTGGGCGACGAGATCCTTTCGGGCAAACGGGCCGACAAGCACATGCCCAAGGTGATCGAGCTTCTGTCGGCGCGTGGCCTCTCGCTGGCCTACGCCGACTATGTGGGTGACAGCCCGGACCGCATCACCGCCACGCTGCAGCGCGCATTTGCATCGTCCGATGTGGTGTTCTCGTGTGGAGGCATCGGCGCGACGCCTGACGACCACACGCGGCAATGCGCTGCACGCGCCCTGGGACGCGACCTGGCCTTGCATCCAGAGGCTGAGGCCCTGATCCGCGAACGCATGCAGGATGTGGCGCGCGAGCAGGGCGTGCCTTATGAGCCCGACCGGTCCGACAACGTACATCGCCTCAACATGGGCATGTTTCCAGTGGGTGCGCGCATCATTCCCAATCCCTACAACAAGATCCCCGGCTTCCGTTGCGACGGGGCTGGGGGCGGTGCAGTGCACTTCGTTCCGGGCTTTCCTGTCATGGCGTGGCCCATGATCGAGTGGGTGCTGGAGCAGCACTACGCAGCCCATTTCAACCGAGCACCGCAGACTGAGCAGTCGGTGGTGGTTTATGGCGCGATGGAGGCAGCATTGACGCCTCTTATGGAGCAGATTGAAAAATCGCACCCTGATGTGCGGGTGTTCAGTTTGCCCAGCGTAGATCATCCACAATACGGGCGGCATATCGAACTGGGTGTCAAAGGGCCCGCGTCCTCGGTGCCTGCTGCATGGCAGGCTTTGAAAACAGGATTGCACGAATTTGGTGCAAATTGCGGCCCTGAATTGGTGCGCAACCTGTGAGACTCAGATTTGGTAGATGGGTTGCACTGTATTGGTGCAATTTGGCGCACGCCATGCCGACGTGTCCCGGGTAGCGCTCCTTCATAGTGCGGTACTGCACTCGGCTGGCACGCAAACTGCTTTTATTTCGGCAAACTCTTTTTTCAACAAGCGCTTTATCCAGGAGAACCTGATGGCCAAGACCGTTGCAGACGTGATGAAGATGGTGAAGGAGAACGAAGTCAAGTTCGTTGACTTCCGTTTCACCGATACCCGTGGCAAACAACAGCACACCACGGTGCCCGTCTCTCACTTCGACGAAGACAAGTTCACTTCGGGCCATGCCTTTGATGGTTCGTCGATCGCTGGTTGGAAGGGCATTGAAGCCTCCGACATGCAGCTGATCCCCGACCCCAGCACGGCCAACATCGATCCGTTCTTTGAAGAAACGACGCTGATCCTGACCTGCGACGTGATCGAGCCCACCGACGGCAAGGCCTACGACCGCGACCCCCGCTCCATCGCCAAGCGCGCTGAAGCCTACCTGAAGGCGTCTGGCCTGGGCGACACGGCCTACTTCGGTCCCGAGCCAGAATTCTTCATCTTCGACGGCGTGCGCTGGAGCACCGAGCCCAACCACACGTTCTACGAAATCGAAGAGTACGAAGCCCCCTGGAACACGGGCGCCAAGCTCGAAGGTGGCAACCGTGGCCACCGTCCCACCGTCAAGGGCGGCTACTTCCCAGTGCCTCCTGTTGACAGCACGCAAGACATGCGCGCCGAGATGTCCCTGATCCTCGAGTCCCTGGGCATTCCGGTCGAAGTGTTCCACCACGAAGTGGCGGGTGCTGGTCAGAACGAAATCGGCACCCGTTTCAGCACGCTGGTTGAGCGCGCTGACTGGACCATCCTGCAAAAGTACGTGATCCACAACGTGGCCAACGCCTATGGCAAGACCGCCACGTTCATGCCCAAGCCTTACCACGGCGACAACGGCTCCGGCATGCACGTGCACCAGTCCGTCTGGAAGGACGGCAAGAATCTGTTTGCTGGCGACGGCTATGCCGGTCTGTCGGACTTCGCGCTGTACTACATCGGCGGCATCATCAAGCACGCACGTGCCCTGAACGCCATCACCAACCCCGGTACCAACAGCTACAAGCGCCTGGTGCCCCACTTTGAGGCCCCGGTGAAGCTGGCCTACTCGGCCAAGAACCGTTCTGCTTCGATCCGTATTCCTTACGTGGCCAACCCCAAGGGCCGTCGCGTGGAAGCTCGCTTCCCCGATCCACTGATGAACCCCTACCTGGGCTTCGCTGCCCTGCTGATGGCTGGTCTGGACGGCGTGGAGAACAAGATCCATCCCGGCGAAGCCGCCACGAAGGACCTGTACCACCTGCCTCCAGAAGAAGACAAGCTGGTGCCCACTGTGTGCCACAGCCTGGACCAGGCCCTGGAACACCTGGACAAGGACCGTGCGTTCCTGACCAAGGGTGGCGTGTTTACCGACAGCATGATCGACGCCTACATCGATCTGAAGATGAATGAAGTGACCCGCTTCCGCATGGCCGTGCACCCTGTCGAGTACGACATGTACTACTCGCTGTAATCGTCTGCCTGCAGACCATTGCTCAAAAAAGGCGGCGCAAGCCGCCTTTTTTCATGGGCGGGCGGAGGCGCTACAGGCGCCGAACGCGTGCGGCGGAACCAAGACGCCAGGTGTTGCGTCCGTATACACAGCCCTTCAAGGGTCTGCCCTTGTTGGATTGGAGATGTAGGGTGATTGGGGGATACTCCCCTGTCCCCTGCATGTCAGTGCGAGGAAACCGAATGAATAAAACGCTCATCACCCTGCTCCTCATCGCCGCCACCGTTCCCGCAGTCCAGGCGCAAGACCGCATCTACCGTTGCGGCAACGAATACACCAACAATGCCCAGCAAGCCAAGGAGCGCGGCTGCAAGCTGGTAGAGGGGGGCAACGTTACCGTGGTACAGGGCACCCGCCCAGCGTCTGCCGCAGCGCCTGCTACCAGTGGCGGTGGCGCCGCTGCCACATCTTCCGCTACATCGCCCGCCACGGCGCCCCGCGTGAGCAACAACGAGCAAAAGTCCCGCGACTCGGACGCACGCGCCATCCTGGAGTCCGAGTTGCGCAAGGCGGAAACGCGCCATGCCGAACTGCTCAAGGAATACAACAACGGTGCCCCGGAGCGCAACGCACTGGACCTGCGCAACCCGCAGCGCTACACCGAACGCACGGCCGAACTCAAAGCCAGTGTGGCCCGCAGCGAGAGTGACATTGCGGGTATCAAGCGAGAGATCGCCCGCCTGCCGGCCCCTGCTGCGCCCACCAACTGACAGCGGTGATTGCGTGTGAGTGCCCCTTCTTCCTCCGACCTTCCCGGCACTGACACCGGGCGTTTTCATTCCCTGGACCTGATGTCCACCCTGGTGGCGGTGCTGCGCGCTGACGATGGCGCGGTGCAGTTTGCCAATGCCGCGCTGGAGAACACGCTGGGCCTCTCGCGCCGCACCCTGGAGGGGGCGGACTTCTCCACCTTTTTTACCGACCCGGCACTGCTGCAGACCGCCCTGGCGGGCGCACGGGGCAAGGACTTTGCCGCGCTGCGCTACGAAGCCAGCCTGAAGCGCCTGCACCAGGACCCTGTGCCCGTGCATGTCAACGTGGCCGATGCCGAACAGGTGGGCGAAATATTGGTGGAGCTGTGGCCGCTGGAGCAGCAGGCCCGCCAAGACCGCGAAGAGCGCCTGCGCGACCAAGCGCAGGCCAACAAGGAGCTGATCCGCAACCTGGCCCACGAGATCAAGAACCCGCTGGGCGGCATCCGTGGTGCCGCGCAACTGCTGGAGATGGAGCTCGACAACCGGGAGCTCACCGAATACACCCAGGTGATCATTCACGAGGCCGACCGTCTGCAAAGCCTGGTGGACCGGCTGCTCGCGCCCCATCGCCACCCGCACCTGGTGGGCGATGTGAACATCCACGAAGTGTGCGAGCGTGTGCGCTCGCTGGTGCTGGTCGAATACCCGCAGGGCCTCAAGGTTCAGCGCGACTACGACACCTCCATTCCCGAGTTTCGGGGGGACCGCGCGCAGCTCATTCAGGCGGTGCTGAACATCGTGCAGAACGCGGCCCAGGCGCTGTCAGAGCGCATTGCCAAGGGCGACGCCGTGATCACGCTGCGCACGCGTGTGGCCCGCCAGGTCACGTTCGGCCGACAGCGCTACCGGCTGGCACTGGAATTGCATGTCATCGACAACGGACCGGGCGTACCCGATGCCATCAAGGAGCGGATTTTTTATCCGCTGGTGTCGGGTCGGGACGGCGGATCAGGGCTGGGGCTGACGTTGGCGCAAACCTTCGTGCAGCGTCACCACGGGTTGATCGAATGCGACAGCGTATCGGGTCGCACCGACTTCCGCATCCTGATCCCGCTGCCCTGAAGCGCACGATGGTCCCTGACACGCAACCACAGGGAAGGTAAGAAAAACATATGAAGCCGATCTGGATAGTAGATGACGACCCCTCGATCCGCTTCGTCCTGGAAAAGGCGCTGGCCCGCGAGAACCTGCCCACGCGTAGTTTCACGCACCCGCGCGAAGTGCTGGACGCACTGGCCGATGTCACCGCAGGCGACCCCGCGCGCCAGGGCCCCCAGGTTCTGGTGAGCGACATCCGCATGCCCGGAGGTTCGGGCCTGCAACTGCTGGAGAAGGTGCGCGAGCTGCAGCCCGGCCTGCCCGTCATCATCATGACGGCGTACTCCGACCTCGACAGCGCGGTGTCGGCCTTTCAGCGCGGCGCGTTCGAATACCTGCCCAAGCCGTTTGACCTGCCCAAGGCGGTGGAGCTGATCCGCCGCGCGGTGGAAGAAAGCCAGCGGGAGGAAGTCACCGAAGAGCGCCAGACCGCGACCCCCGAAATGCTGGGCCAGGCGCCCGCCATGCAGGACGTGTTCCGCGCCATCGGGCGGCTGTCGCAAAGCCAGGTCACGGTGCTCATCACCGGCGAATCGGGCTCGGGCAAGGAGCTGGTGGCCCGCGCGCTGCACAAGCACTCGCCGGTGGCAGACGGCCCCTTTGTGGCCATCAACACTGCCGCCATTCCCAAGGACCTGCTGGAGAGCGAACTCTTCGGCCACGAGCGCGGCGCCTTCACCGGCGCACAGACGCAGCGGCGCGGGCGCTTTGAGCAGGCCGAGGGCGGTACGCTGTTCCTCGATGAAATCGGCGACATGCCGTTTGATTTGCAGACGCGCCTGCTGCGCGTGTTGTCCGACGGCCAGTTCTACCGCGTCGGCGGCCACGCAGCCGTCAAGGCCCATGTGCGCGTGATTGCGGCCACCCACCAGAACCTGGAGCAGCGCGTCAAGGAAGGCGGCTTTCGCGAGGACTTGTTCCACCGCCTCAACGTGATCCGCCTGCGCCTGCCCGCGCTGCGCGAGCGGCATGAAGACGTGCCCATGCTCACGCGCCATTTTCTGCAGCAAAGCGCACGGCAGCTGGGCGTCGAGCCCAAGCGCATTGCCGATTCGGCGCTGGCGCGGCTGGAGCAGTTTGCCTTCCCGGGCAATGTGCGCCAGCTGGAGAACATCTGCCACTGGCTCACAGTGATGGCGCCCGCGCAGGTGATCTCGCTGCAAGACCTGCCGCCCGAGGTGCTGGAAGCACCCGTGTACCAGCCGCCCATGCGCGCACCGGTGAGTGCGGAGCCTACTGCGGCCACGGTGACATCGATGCCGGTGGCGCCGCTGGCCCCCGTTGCACCGCTGGCCCCGGTGGTTCAGATGCCTGCAGCACCGCTGCCCCCGTCTGAAATGGTGGGGGGGCTGCACCCCGCAGTGCCAGTGTCTGCGCCTGTGCTTGCAGCCGTGCCGTCCTGGTCGGCCGACGCCGCTGCAGCCCCCGTTGCCTCAGCCCATAGCTGGGAACAGGCACTGGAAACCGAAGCGCAAAAACTGCTCGCCGGGGGCCAGCCCGAGGTGTGGGACGCTCTCACGCGCCGCTTTGAATCGCGCCTGATCCGCACCGCGCTGCTTGCTACCCACGGGCGCCGCATGGAGGCCGCGCAGCGCCTGGGCATTGGGCGCAACACCATCACCCGCAAGATCCAGGAGCTGGGGCTGGACGCGCCGGATGAAGCATGAAAATGGCTGCATGCGCCGGTTGAATATGCGCTGGGAGCTATTGAATATGTAGCAAGCCAAGGCCACCCCTGCGCTGCAGGCGGTGGCCTGAAATACAGCCTTGATGTGCGCCCATCCCATCGCCTCGCGGCGGGCTATGTCCTACATCCAGGCCCTCCCTGGACCGACCCGGCACTCCGGAGGTGGCTTCAACAATGAAGTCACTGTCAACCAACCGGAGATGTTTCTATGTCGGATTTCAACGATGCCAACCGTGACCCATTGACCAACGAGCCGGGCGCACACCCCATCGGAACGGGCGTGGGGGCAGCCCTCGGAGGCGCTGCTGCCGGGGCTGCTGCGGGTGCCTTTGGCGGCCCTGTGGGCGCTGCCATCGGTGGCGTGGCGGGCGCAGTCGCTGGGGGCCTGGCGGGCAAAGCCGCCGCCGAGGCCGTGAACCCCACCGAAGAAGACGCCTACTGGCGCGAGGCCTACCACCGCGAACCCTACTACGTGGGTGGGCGCACCTATGACCAATACCGCCCGGCCTACGAGTTGGGCTGGTCGTCGGTGGGCCGCTACGAGGGCGAGTTTGATGCCATCGAGCCGCGGCTCGCCGATGACTGGCGTGCACGCCACGGCAGTGACGGCCTGGCCTGGACCGACGTGCGGCCCGCCACCCGTGCTGCTTGGGAGCGAGCAGCCAACCGCCGTGTACCAGCCGAAGACCGCACGCTGGACGTGATCGATAACGAAGACGTCGTCGATGTGCTCAACGACCTGCTGGAGTCTGCGCGCGACGGCGAATACGGTTTCCATGCCTGTGCCGAGCACGCAGAGGCGGGCCAGCTCAAGGGCATATTTCAGCGCCACTCGCGCGAGTGTGCCGCTGCCGCCGTAGAGTTGGAGCACGAAATCCGCCGCTTGAATGGCGACCCCGCGCAGGGGGGGACCGTGGCGGGCGCGCTGCACAGGGGCTGGGTGTCGGTGAAGACCGCGTTGTCCACGCAGGACGACAAGGCCGTGCTGGAAGAGTGCGAACGTGGCGAAGACGCCGCCGTGGCACGCTACCGCAAGGCGCTGAAGGCGACGCTGCCAGCCGACATCCGCATGCTGGTTGAGCGCCAGGCGCAAGGCGCCCAGCGCAACCATGACGAAGTGCGTGCGCTGCGCAACGGCTTTTCGACCCAGCGATAAGCGCTGAAGGACGCACGTCTGGAGCGCATGTGGCCCACGGGGCTGATGCGCTCGGACGGCGTCGCCAGAAGCAAAAACAAAGGCTGCCAGAAGTTTGCTCTGACAGCCTTTGTTTTTGTCGATACCGGGCGACCACTGCGTCCGTTGCGACTGCTGCGTCTGTGCCGCTCGGGGGTATCAGGCCCCCATGGTGACCACCACCGGGGCGTGGTCGCTGGGCTGCGGGTTCTTGCGCGGAGCGCGGTCCACCACGCAGGCCGTCACCGTGGGCTTGAGCGCTTCGCTCACCAGGATGTGGTCGATGCGCAGGCCCCGGTTTTTCTGAAAGCCCAGCATGCGGTAGTCCCACCACGAGTAGCTTTTTTCGGGCTGCTCGAACAGGCGGAAGGCGTCTGTCAGCCCCAGCGTCAGCAGCGCCTGGAAGTGGTTGCGCTCTTCGGTGGTGTGGTGGATGGTCTCGCGCAGGCCCTCGGGGTCGTACGAGTCGCGGTCTTCGGGGGCCACGTTGAAGTCGCCCACCAGCACCAGGCGGGGGTGGGCGGACATTTCGGCGCGCACCATGTCCTGCAACGCCTGCAGCCAGCGCATCTTGTAGGCAAACTTTTCCGAGCCCGGCTCCTGGCCGTTGACGAAATAGCCATTGAGCAGGCGCAGCGGGCCCTCAGGTGTGTCCAGCGTGGCCGCGATGACGCGGGCCTGCTCGTCGCCAAAGCCTGGGATGTTGCGCACCACATCGCGCAGCGGGTGGCGGCTCAGGATGGCCACGCCGTTGTAGGTTTTCTGGCCGAAGGCGACGGCCTCGTAGCCCGCCTCTTTCAGCGCGTCGTGCGGAAACTTGTCGTCGGTGAGCTTGAGCTCCTGCAGGCACAGGGCATCGACCGGGTTGGTCGCCAGCCAGGCCAGTACCTGGGGCAGGCGCACCGACAGGGAGTTCACGTTCCAGGTGGCAATTTGCATGGTTTTTGGCCGGTAGCGCTAGTGGATCATGCGCCAGCAGCTATCAAAATGTGAGTGAATGAGGGAAGGGCTGAAGCGTCAGGCGCGGCGCACACGGGTCACAAAGCTGAACGGGAGCCCGTTGGTGCTCACGTGGTGCTCGCGGGCGGTTTCTACCCATTCTGCGCCCAGCACGGGGGCATAGGCATCGCCGTCAAAGTCCTGCGCGATCTCCGTGACCTCCACGCAGTCTGCCAGGGGCAAGGCCTCGGCATAAATCTGCGCGCCGCCAATGATCCACACGGTCTTGCCAGCGTCGCACTGTGCCAGGGCCTCGGCCAGGCTGCCCGCGCGGTGGGCGCCATCGGCCTGCCAGTCGGCCTGGCGCGTCACCACGATGTTGGTGCGACCGGGCAGGGGGCGAAAACGTGGCGGCAGCGAGTCCCAGGTCTTGCGGCCCATGACCACGGGGCAACCCTGAGTGAGCTGCTTGAAGTGCGCCATATCCTCCGGCAGGTGCCAGGGCAAGCGATTGTCCTTGCCGATGACGCCGTTGGCCGCGCGGGCGTAGATGAGGTGCAGGGGCATGGGGCTCGCTCGGTGTGTGAGTGGGGAGGGGATCAGATGTGCAGGAACGCCAGCGCGCCCACACCCAGGCCCACGGCGGCCACGCCGTACATGCCGTATTCCAGCCACTTCTTCTTGGTCAGCAGCGCAATCGCGGCCAGGGCAATCGCCACCTGCAGCGCGGTGGTGGCCTGGGCCCAGCGGTGGTGCTGGTGCATCTGGGCCTCACTTTGCTGATCGAAGGCGTGGGCATCGGCCTCCAGCTTTTCGGCCGCGGTCTTGATCTCGTTCTTCTCTTTTTCGTAGCGGTCGATCTTGGCCTGGTATTTGACCTTCTCGGCTTCGGCAGGGGTCAGGTCACGGGCCAGCTCGGCCAGGCTTTGTTTGGTGCTTTTGGACTGGAAGTAATTCCACTGGTTGGAGGCCTCGGTCTTCTTGATGGCCGCATCGTTCTTCATCAGGCCCGCATTGGCCTGGGTGGCGCCGCCCATGTAGGCAAAGATGGCACCCACCGTGGCCACGATGGCCGTGAACATGGCGATCTTGTTGGTGGACGAGCCGCCGCCATGGTCCGCGCCGTGGTGCGCAGCATCGTGGCCGTGGGTGGCATGTTCGACCGCGTGGTCGTGGGGGCCATGTACGTGGAATCCGCCGGAAGACATAGATAGAAGCTCGTTGTATTGGTTATGGGTGAAAGCGGGGCCTGTGCCGCTGGCTGGCTGGTGCAGTGGTCAGACTGCCACGGGCGCCTTGATGGCAGGGTGGCACTGGTAGTCCACCACTTCAAAGTCTTCGTACTCGTAGTCGAAGATGCTGTCGGGCTTGCGTTTGATGTTCAAGACCGGGTAGGGGTAGGGCGTACGCGCCAGCTGGGCCTGTACCTGCTCGTGGTGGTTGCTGTAGATGTGGCAGTCGCCGCCCGTCCAGATGAAGTCGCCCACATCCAGGTCGCACTGCTGGGCCACCATGTGGGTCAGCAGTGCATAGCTGGCGATGTTGAAGGGCACACCCAGAAAGATGTCTGCGCTGCGCTGGTACAGCTGGCAGCTCAGCGTGCCGCGCCCGCCGGGTTCTTGCGCCGGGGCCACGTAGAACTGGAAGAACGCGTGGCAGGGCATCAGCGCCATCTTGTGCAGCTCGGCCACGTTCCAGGCGCTCACGATGATGCGGCGCGAGTCGGGGTTGGTTTTCAGCGTTTTGATCACGTCGCTGATCTGGTCGATGTGCCCGCCGTCCGGCGTGGGCCAGCTGCGCCACTGCACGCCGTACACCGGACCCAGGTCGCCATCCTCGCGCGCCCACTCATCCCAAATCGTGACGCCGCGCTCTTTCAGCCAGTTGTTGTTGCTGGAGCCCGTCAGGAACCACAGCAGCTCCTGGATGATGGACTTGAGGTGCACCTTCTTGGTGGTGACCAGCGGAAAGCCCTCTTTCAGGTCAAACCGCATCTGGTGGCCAAACACGCTCTTGGTGCCGGTGCCCGTGCGGTCCGATTTGTCCACGCCGTGGGTGAACACGTGGCGCATGAAGTCTTCGTACTGGGAGCGCACGGGGCGGGAGGCGGTGGCAAAGGCTTGTGTCATGGGGGAGGGCAAAGGGCTCATCACAGAGGGATTGGAGCGAGGCACTGGTACTGCATCCGTCCATACAGGGGCAGGTGCACGCAGTAGCGCTGCAGGATTTTATGCGGCCCGGTATGGGTTTCTCATGGCCAAGAACGCAATGTGCTGGTAGTGCAGAAAGGATAAGCCTTTGCAGCTATGTATTTTGTAGCGAACAGTGAGAGGCTGCAGCGTCTGTAGCCCCCGGAGTGGATGGGGATAGATACCCAATTGACATGACTAGGTAGAAATCCTGATTAGATGGTGCAAATTAGTATCTTTGCAGGAGCTGGGAGTACCAATCCGGCATGGCAGCATCGGTATCGTTCAGTCCGTCAATGCCCTGTATGCCTGCGTGTGGCGTTGAACGGCAGATTCCATACCAATACCGAAGGAGACATTCCGATGCCACATTCCCCCCGTGTTGCCGCCCCCCGGCGCCTGACCCTGGCCGTTGCGCTGGCCGCCACTTTGACCATATCGCTGTGCGGCGCTGCCAGTGCGCAGACCGAGCTGGTCATTGCCACCGTGAACAACGGCCACATGATCGAGATGCAAAAGCTCAGCAAGAACTTCGAGCAGGCGAACCCCGACATCAAGCTCAAGTGGGTCACGCTGGAAGAAGGCGTGCTGCGCCAGCGCGTGACGACCGACATCGCCACCAAGGGCGGCCAGTTCGATGTGATGACGATCGGCATGTACGAAGCGCCCATCTGGGGCAAGAAGGGCTGGCTGCAGGAGCTGAAAACCGACGCGGCGTACGACGTGGACGACCTGCTGCCCGCCGTGCGCAATGGCCTGACCGTGGATGGCAAGCTGTTCGCCGCCCCGTTTTATGGCGAAAGCTCCATGCTGATGTACCGCAAGGACCTCGCCGACAAGGCTGGTGTGCAGGTGCCCGAGCGCCCCACCTGGCCGCAGATCAAGGACCTGGCCGCCAAGATGCACGACCCCAAGAACGGCGTGTACGGCATCTGCCTGCGCGGCAAGCCGGGCTGGGGCGACAACATGGCGTTTTTGACCACGCTGGTCAACACCTTCGGCGGCCAGTGGTTCGACATGCAGTGGAAGCCGCAGCTCGAATCCAAGCCCTGGAAGGAAGCCATCACCTTCTACGTCGACCTGCTCAAGAACTATGGCCCGCCCGGCTCGTCGGCCAACAGCTTCAACGAGATCCTGGCGCTGACCAACTCCGGCAAGTGCGGCATGTGGGTGGATGCCACCATCGCCGCATCGTTCGTGGCCGACCCTAAGCAGTCCAAGGTGGCCGACCAGATGGCCTTTGCCCAGGCGCCCACCATGAACACGCCCAAGGGCGCGAACTGGCTGTGGTCGTGGAATCTGGCCATCCCGGCTGGTTCCAAAAAGGTCGACGCCGCGCAGAAGTTCATCACCTGGTCCACCAGCAAGGACTACATCCAGCTGGTGGCCAAGACCAACGGCTGGGCCAACGTGCCCACCGGCACGCGCAAGAGCACCTACGCCTCGCCGGAATTCCAGAAGGCCGCGCGTTTTGCCGCCGCAGAGAAGACCGCCATCGACTCGGCCAACCCCACGGATTCGACCTTGCCCAAGAGCCCGTATGTGGGCGTGCAGTTCGCGGCCATTCCGGAGTTCCAGGCCATCGGTATCGCCGTGGGCCAGCAGATGAGTTCTGCGCTGGCAGGCAAGACGACGGTGGACGCGGCACTCAAGGCCGGCCAGGTGGCGGCTGACCGCGAAATGAAGAAGGCCGGCTACTACAAATAGGCAAGCACCCATTGGGCTACTGCGCGGCCCGATCTGGGGGGCGGTGTTCCTCGCCGTACGGGAGTACGACTGCGGTACAGCACCCCCACCTCGGGCCGCTCGCTACGCCCACTGGGCGCTTGCCTCACTGCGCTGTGTAAGTCTGTATCGGAATTCCCATGAACCGCCGCCTGCTACCCCGTCTGCTGCTCACGCCAGCCATGGCCACGCTCTTCCTGTGGATGATCGTGCCGCTGGTGATGACGATCTACTTCTCGCTCATCCGCTACAACCTCATGCAGCCGGACCAGACCGGGTTTGCCGGGCTGGAGAACTTTGAGTATTTCGTCACCGACCCGTCGTTTGGCACGGCAGTGGTCAATACGCTGCTGCTGCTGGGCAGCGTCATTCTCATCACGGTGGTGTTCGGCATTGCGATTGCGCTGCTCATCAACGAGCCGTTTGCGGGCCGTGGCATCGTGCGGGTGCTGCTGATCTCGCCGTTCTTCGTCATGCCCACGGTGAACGCGCTGATGTGGAAGAACATGATGATGAATCCCATCTACGGCGTGCTCGCCCAGGTGTGGATCTTCTTTGGCGCAGCGCCGGTGGACTGGCTCACCGACCACCCGCTGTTCTCGGTCATCGTCATGGTGTCGTGGCAATGGCTGCCGTTCGCCACGCTGATCTTCATGACCGCGCTGCAGAGCATGAACCACGAGCAGCTGGAAGCCTCGCGCATGGACGGCGCCAACTACCTGCAGCAGCTGCGCTACCTGTATGTGCCGCACTTGGCCCGATCGGTGGCGGTGGTGGTGATGATCGAACTCATCTTTTTGCTCAGCATCTTTGCCGAGATCTACACCACCACGGGTGGCGGGCCGGGCGATGCGAGCACCAACGTCACCTTCCTGATCTTCAAGCAGGCGCTGCTCAACTTCGACGCGGGCGTGGCCTCGGCAGGTGCGCTGTTCGCAGTGTTGCTGGCCAATATCGCGGCGGTGTTTCTGATCCGCATGGTCGGCAAGAACCTTGACAAGTAAGACGGGGCAACGCTCATGACAACGACACAACGACGCCGCTCCAACTTCCCGCTGGGCCTGCTGGCCCTGCGCACCGCCGCTGCCTGGGGCGTGGCCCTGCTGCTGTTTTTCCCGCTGGGTTGGCTGTTCCTCACGGCGTTCAAGACCGAGTTGCAGGCCATCGCCGTGCCGCCGCAGCTGTTCTTTGTCCCCACGCTCGAAAACTTCCACGAGGTGCAGGAGCGCAGCGACTACTTGCTGTACGCCAAGAATTCGGTCATCACCAGCGTGGTCTCTACCCTGGTGGGGCTGATGCTGGCTGCGCCTGCGGCCTACGCCATGGCCTTCTTCAAGGGCAAGTACACCAAGGACATCCTCATGTGGATGCTCTCGACCAAGATGATGCCCGCCGTGGGCGCGCTGGTACCCATCTATGTGCTGGCGCAAAAGAGCCACCTGCTCGATACGCAGCTTGCGCTCATCATCGTGTTCGCGCTGTCCAACCTGCCCATCATGGTCTGGATGCTGTATTCGCACTTCAAGGACATCCCGCGCGAAATTCTGGAAGCCGCGCGCATGGACGGCGCCACGCTGTGGCAGGAGGTGCGCTTGGTGCTGCTGCCGCTGGGCATGGGCGGGCTCGCGTCCACCGGCCTCTTGTGCCTGGTGCTGTCATGGAACGAGGCCTTCTGGAGCCTGAACCTGAGCGCTGCCAAGGCGGGCACGCTGGCCACGCTGATCGCGTCGTACTCCAGCCCCGAGGGCCTGTTCTGGGCCAAGTTGTCTGCAGCGTCGCTCATGGCCATTGCGCCCATTGTGGTGTTTGGCTGGTTCAGCCAGAAGCAGCTGGTGCAGGGCCTGACGTTTGGCGCCGTGAAGTAACGCGCAGCTTTCCTATCCAACGCAATCAAGTTTTCAGGAACCAGATTCCATGGCCTACCTTCAACTGCGCGGCATCGAGAAATTCTTTGGTGAACACCGCGCCATCAAGGGCATCGACCTCTCCATCCAGAAAGGCGAATTCATCGTCTTCGTCGGCCCCTCGGGCTGCGGCAAGTCCACGCTGCTGCGGCTGATCGCGGGGCTCGAAGCCACCGACGGCGGCACGCTGATGCTGGACGGCCGCGACATCACCGACCAGCCCTCGAGCAAGCGCGACCTGGCCATGGTGTTCCAGAGCTATGCGCTGTACCCGCACATGAGCGTGTACGAGAACATGAGCTTCGCGCTCAAGCTCGCCAAGGTGGACAAGCAGGTGATCGACGAGAAGGTGCAGAACGCCGCGCGCATCCTCAACCTCACGCAGTACCTGCAGCGCACGCCCAAGGAGCTGTCGGGCGGGCAGCGCCAGCGCGTGGCCATCGGCCGCGCCATCGTGCGCGCGCCCAAGGTGTTCCTGTTTGACGAGCCACTGTCCAATCTCGACGCGGCGCTGCGCGGCCAGACCCGGGTGGAGATCGCCAAGCTGCACCGCGACCTCGGGGCCACCACCATCTACGTCACGCACGACCAGGTGGAGGCCATGACGCTGGCCGACCGCGTGGTGGTGCTGCGCGACGGCGTCATCGAGCAGGTGGGCACACCGCTGGAGCTGTACGACAAGCCTGCCAACCAGTTCGTGGCCCAGTTCATCGGCACGCCGCAGATGAATGTGGTGCCCTTGCCGCAGCTGCCATCGCCCGTGCAGCAGCAGGCACCCGCCGGGGCGGAGGGCGGCGCCATCGGCCTGCGCCCCGAGAACATCACGGTGCGCAACACCGGCGCGACGCCGGTGCCGGGCCAGGTGGACTTGGTGGAAGCATTGGGCGCAGAGACGCTGATCTACGTGAGCACGCCCAGCGGCGCGCAGTTTGTGGCGCGCCAGAACGACCGCACAGGCCTGCGTGCGGGCGATGCGGTTTGCCTGGACATCGATGCCTCGCAAGCCCATTGGTTCGACCCGAACGGCCGCGTGGTGGCCCGCCAGACCGCATGACCGCCATGACTGCTCCCATGCCCCCCGGACAAGAACTTCAAGGCAAGGTGGCGGCCGTTACCGGCGCCGCATCGGGCATCGGCTTTGCCAGTGCCCAAGCCATGGCCCACGCTGGTGCGCGTGTGGTGCTGATCGACCGTGACGAGGCAGCGCTGGCCAAGGCCTGTGCAGCCATCGGCGCCGGCGCCTTGCCGCTGGTGCTGGACCTGCTCGATGCCAGGCAATGCGCCAGCCTGCTGCAGCGCACGCTGGCGCTCGCGGGCCAGCTCGACATCTTTCACGCCAACGCCGGGCTGTATGTGGGCGGCGACCTGGTGGATGCCGACCCCGACGCCATCGACCGCATGCTCAACCTGAACGTCAACGTGGTGATGAAGAACGTGCACAACGTGCTGCCCCACATGATCGAGCGTGGCACGGGCGACATCATCGTCACCAGCTCGCTGGCCGCGCATTTCCCCACGCCGTGGGAGCCCGTCTACGCCTCGTCCAAGTGGGCGGTCAACTGCTTTGTGCAGACCGTGCGCCGCCAGGTGTTCAAGCACGGCATCCGTGTGGGTTCCATCTCGCCCGGTCCGGTCATCACCTCGCTGCTGGCCGACTGGCCCGCGGAAAAGCTCGCCGAGGCCAAGGCCAGCGGCAGCCTCATCGCGGCGTCCGAAGTGGCCGATGTGGTGCTCTTCATGCTCACCCGCCCGCGCGGCATGACCATCCGCGACGTCGTGATGATGCCCACGAACTTTGATCTCTAGAAACCCGCAGTCACGCACCATGAATTTCATCCTGCACCTGGGCCTGGGCTCTTTCCACCGTGCCCACCAGGCCGTCTACGTTCACCAGCTGCGCCAGCAAGGTGACACGGGCTGGGCCATCGCAGGCGGCAACCTGCGCCCGGACATGGCCGACACCATCGCGGCGCTGCAAGCGCAGGATGGGCGATATACGCTCGAAACCGTCACCCCCCAAGGCGAGCGCAATTACACCGTCATCGAGTCGATCCAGCGGGTGATCCCCTACCAGGACGACCTGGCCCCGCTGATTTCCATGGGTGCCGACCCCGCCACCCGCATCATCAGCTTCACGGTGACCGAAGCGGGCTACTACCTGGATGCCCAGAACCAGCTCGACTGGCCCACGTTTGCCGACCTGCGTGCCGATCTGGCGGCCGTGAAGGCCGGCCAGGCAGGCCACACGATCTACGGCGGCCTGGTCAGCATCCTGCGCGCACGCCGGGCAGCCGGTGCAGGCCCTGTGACGCTGATGAACTGCGACAACCTGCGCCACAACGGCGACCGCTCGCGCGGCGGGCTGTTGCAGTTCATCGAGGCACTGGGCGATACGCCACTGAAAGAGTGGGTGGAGCAGAACACCACCAGCCCCAACGCCATGGTGGACCGCATCACGCCACGCCCCACGGCCGATGTGGCCGAGCGCGTGAAGGCTGCAACGGGTTGGGACGACAAAGCAGCACTCATGGGTGAAAGCTTTATCCAGTGGGTCATCGAAGACCATTTCATCGCGGGCCGACCCGCGTGGGAAACGGTCGGCGTCGAGATGGTTCAGTCGGTGCAGGCCCATGAAGAGGCCAAGATCCGCCTGCTCAACGCCACGCACAGTTGCATTGCCTGGGCGGGCACGCTCGCGGGCTACCAGTACATCCACGAAGGCACACACGATGCGGCCATTCGCCAGATGGCCTACGACTACGTCACCGACGACGCGATCCCGGTGCTCCACACCCCAGAGCAGCCATGCCCCATCGACCTGCAGCGCTACCGCGACGTGGTGCTGGACCGCTTTGGCAACCCCGCCATTGCAGACACCAATCAGCGCGTGGCCATGGATGCGTTCTCCAAGATCCCCGGCATGATCGCGCCCACCGTCCGCGACAAGCTGGCGCGCAACGCACCGTTCGACAGCGTGGCCATGCTGCCCGCGCTGTTCCTGGCCTACCTGCAGCGCTGGCACGCGGGGCAGATCCCCTACACCTACCAGGACCAGGCCATGGACCCCGCAGCGGCCCATGCCATCTGCGATGCCGCTGACCCCGTGGCGGCGTATGCGGCCGACACGACCCTGTGGGGCGAGATGGCTGGCCACCCCCAACTGGTGGACGCGCTGCGCAAAGCCTATGCCCGCGTGTTGGCTTTTGTGGCGGAGCGGACAGGCGCCTGATGCTGGTGTAATTTGAGCCCACTATCGCCATGACCGTGAAGATGCCCATCGCCCCGCGCCAGACCAAGCCCGAGCTGGAGCACGACTATGTGCGCTCGCCCGCTCTGGGCTACGAGTCGCCCGAGACGGCGGGCTTCATCCGTTGCCTGTCGCACGGGTTTCCCACGCCGCTGGCGCGCTGGCATTACCACGACGAGTACGAGCTGCACCTGATCACCGCGACCTCTGGCAAGGTCTTTGTGGGGGACTGGATCGGTCAGTTCCAGCCCGGCCACCTGGTGCTGACCGGGCCGCGCCTGCCGCACAACTGGATCAGTATGGATCTGCCCGAAGGCGGCGTGCCGCTGCGCGACCTGGTGATCCAGTTCTCGCACGCGCCGCTGGTGGCCAGCAGCGAGACCATCCCCGAGCTGCGCGAGGTGCTGCCTCTGCTGGAGCGCGCGCGCCACGGTGTGGAGTTCTTTGGCATGGAAGCGCAGGCGCAAGAGCATTGGCACCGCATCAAGGCGCGTCAGGGGCTCGCCCGGTTCGGCGCTTTCTGTGAGTTCCTGAGCGACCTGGCGCGCTGCACCGACTTTCGCTTGCTGTCGAGCACGCAGCTGCAAAGCGAGGACAACGATACCCAGCTCGACCAGATCAACGCCATCGTGAGCCGCATCACCGACCACCTGGCCGACCCGCTGTCGGCGGCCGACCTGGCGCAAGAGCTGGGCATGACGGAAAGCCGCTTTTCGCGCTTCTTCCGCCGCGCCACGGGCAATACCTTCACCGACTTCGTGAACCTGGTGCGCGTGAACCGCGCGTGCCAGCTGCTGATGGAGACCGAGCGCTACATCACCCACATTGCTTATGACGTGGGCTTCAACAACATGGCTAACTTCAACCGCCGCTTTCTGGACATCAAGGGCATGACGCCCAGCGAGTACCGCAAGCAGGGCGCGGGAAGGTTTGGAAAGACTTCCTGATCCCTGGCCGGATCTGCACCCTGAGACGGGAGGAGGCCCTTGTTGCGTGACCCCTGCACGCAGCCCGCCAAAGGCAAAGGCCGGGCCATGGCTTTCACTGTGAATCACTGACATCTGTCCATCACCCATGTACCTTGGAATCGATTTAGGCACCTCGGGTGTCAAGCTCCTGCTGCTGGACGATGCGCACACTGTGGTCGCTACGGTAGATGCCGCCGTGCCCCAGCTGCGCCCCCAGCCCACCTGGAGCGAGCAGCACCCCGCCGACTGGTGGGCCGCTGTGGAGACCTCCGTGGCGCAGTTGCGCGCGCAGGCTCCCGCAGCGTGGGCGCAGGTGCGGGGCATCGGCCTCTCGGGCCACATGCATGGCGCGGTGGTACTGGACGCGTTGGGCCAGGTGCTGCGCCCGGCCATCTTGTGGAACGACGGCCGCGCCAGCGCCGAATGTGCGCAGCTGGAATCGGCTGTGCCCACTTCGCGCCAGATCACCGGCAATCTCGCCATGCCCGGCTTCACCGCGCCCAAGCTGCTGTGGCTGCGCACGCACGAGCCCGCCCTGTTCGACCAGATCCGCACCGTGCTGCTGCCCAAGGACTGGCTGCGCCTGCAACTCACCGGCGATGCAGTGAGCGACATGTCCGACGCATCGGGCACGCTGTGGCTGGACGTGCAGGCGCGCGCCTGGAGCCCGGCCATGTTGCAAGCCTGTGGGCTCGATGTTTCGCACATGCCGACGCTGGCCGAGGGCAGTGCGCCCACCGGCACACTGCGCAGCGATGTGGCACGCCGCTGGGGGCTCGGTGACAGCATCGTCGTGGCTGCTGGCGCGGGCGACAACGCCGCCAGTGCCGTAGGCGTGGGCGCCCGCACTGCGGGGCAGGGTTTTGTGTCGCTGGGCACCTCGGGTGTGGTCTTTCGCGTGACGGACGCTTTTGCGCCTGCCACCGAGCGCGCCGTGCATGCCTTTGCCCATGCGTTGCCGCAGCGCTGGCACCACATGTCCGTCATGCTCAGTGCAGCGAGTGCGTTTGGCTGGGTTACCCGGCTGACGGGGCGTGGCGACGAGGCGCAACTGTCTGACGCCGTCAGCGTCCTCAACACCACCCGCCAGGCGCAGGCGCCGCTGTTTTTGCCGTACCTGAGTGGCGAGCGCACACCGCACAACAACGCGGCTGCCACCGGCGTGTTCATGGGCCTGCGGGCCGAGCACGAAGCGGCGGACCTGGCCTATGCCGTGATGGAAGGCGTGGGCTTTGGCCTGCTGGATGGCCTCAATGCCATGCGTGCTGCCGGGGCCGGGCAGGGTGGTGCTGCCCGCCGGGATGATGAAGCCCTGGCCTTGGTCGGTGGCGGTGCCCGCAGCAACCCCTGGGCGCAGCTCTTGGCCAGCGCGTTGGGCACCCCGCTGCAGCGCCCGCAGGGCGCACACGCCGCAGCCGCCCTGGGGGCTGCGCGCCTGGCGGCCATGGCCTGCGGTGGTGACGAAGCCCACTGGTGCCAGCCTTTGCCCGCTGACGCCATCTTCATGCCACAGCCCGCACAACAAGCCCAGCTGGCCGAACGCTATGCCCGCTTTGTCGCGCTGTACCCCGCGCTGCAATCGCAGTTCTGACGCGCTGCCTGTTTTCTCCCAAAACACCATGACTTCCTCATCCACGATTTCCAACGGCACAGCGCCCATCCACGCCGCCATTGCAGGCGAGGCCCTCATCGACCTGATCCGCCGCCCCGATGGCAGCTACCTGCCGTGCCTGGGCGGCGCGCTCTACAACCTGTGCCGCGCGCTGGCGCGACAGGGTGTGGGCACCCAGTACCTCAACCCCCTGTCGCGCGACCGTTTTGGGCGTGAACTGGCTGCGCAACTGGTGGCTGACGGCGTGGTGCTGGCCCAGCCCGAGCCCGTGCAGCAGGTCACATCACTGGCCGTGGTCAATCTCGACGCACATGGCCACCCTGACTACGCCTTCTACCGCGAAGGCGTGGCCGACCGTGCCGTGTCTGCCGCAGGTCTGGGCGATAGCTGCGCCGCCTTGCCCGCGCTGCAGTTGGTGTGCACCGGCGCGCTGGCGCTCGACGCGCGTGACACTGCCATCTACCTGCCGTGGCTGGCCGCCCAGCGCGCCGCAGGCCGCTGTGTGGTGGTCGATGCCAATCTGCGCCCCTCCGTCATGCCCGACCTGCCGGCCTACCGCACCGCGGTGCACGCCGCGCTGGCCCACGCCCACATCATCAAGGCCAGCGACGAAGACCTGGAGCATCTGGCCGTGCCCGGCGTGGATGCCCTGGCCCGCGCACAGCATCTGCTAGCTGCCAACCCGCAGGCCCATCTGCTGGCGCTCACGCTGGGCGCGGAAGGCGCCTGGCTGCTGCACCGCAACGGCGTGCAGTGTTTTGCAAAAGAGGCCCAGCCGCTGCCAGTGGTGGACACCGTGGGCGCGGGCGACAGCTTTCTGGCAGGGCTGCTGGCGCATCTGCTGCGGCAGTCGCAGACCGCCGGGGTTGCGAGTTTTGCGGAGTTTGTGGACGGGCTGACGGCCGACGCCTGCCAGCAGGCGCTGCGCCATGCGCTGGCCAGCGCCAGCCTGTGTGTGATGGAGCAGGGCTGCGTGCCGCCGGGATGGGGGGCTGCACGCGCATGGAGCGAGCAGCATCCCGCCGCCCAAGACCCGCGCTGACATGGGGCTTGTGTCCGCACCCCTGGGAGCGGCATGTCTATGATCAAACATCGCCAATTCGCCGGGGATGCCTATGACTGATCTTGTGGTTGCGGTGTTGTGGTCTGCGGTAGATGTGCTGCTGATAGCCACCGGCGCACTGCTGGTGCGTGCGCTCAGCCTGGGGCGCTGGCGCACGGAGCATGTGCGCCACCAGGAAGCCCGCATGTTTGCTCCCGCCGGAGCGTTGTCGTTTCGGCGCGAGGGTCAACGCGTGGTGACTGCGAGCGGCCTGTACATCGCCGGATCTTTGTTCTACGCATTGCTGGCGGTGTTGCTGGTGGGCTTGTCGCGGGCCGCATCGGCATGAGGCCCGCCAACGCAGTCTCCGAAGCCCACCGCATCATCCCTGTGGGCCCCGATGCCGCAGAAGCCGCCTGCACGGTCATCCGCCAGTCCATCACCCACTGCTGTGCGCTTGACCACGGCCATGACCCCACCATCCTGATGGCCTGGCTGGCCAACAAGACGCCCGAGAACCTGGCTGCGTGGATCTCCGCGCTGGGCGCTGCAGCATGGGGGGCATACCGAGGCGACACGATGGTGGGCTTTGCGCTGCTGGCGCGGCCCACGCTGGCGCTTTGCTATGTGGTGCCAGAGGCCTTGCACCAAGGGGTGGGGCGGGGCCTGCTGCAGCACGTGGAGGCCCATGCACGCGAGGTGGGGCTCGCAGCTTTGGGGTTGGAGAGCACGCGCACTGCGGAGGCCTTTTATCGCCGCCTTGGCTATGTGCCGCATGGAGCGGGGCAAACCTGGGCGGGGCTAAAGGCACAGCCAATGCGCAAGGTGTTGTGACGTCACCTTTTCTGCAGTGGCGTTGCCCTTCGTGTCACGGACGGGAGGGCGAATGTTCTAGTAAAAATGGCCTCTGGCGCCCAATTTATATGCGCTGAAAGCTCTCATTTTTATAGCTATGGGTGCTCCCACCCCTGCCGCAGCTCACACGTCGGTACGCACCCGGTGGCCCTGGTTGTCGCTCATTTCCAGAATCCACCACTGGGCCCCCGTGTTCTTGTCAATGAAGCGCATGTGCGAAGCGATGTTGGCCAGCGTGGGGCTGTCGAGATGGAGCAGGCGCTGTACATAGTCCACCAGGTCGTCAGCCGCGTGGGTGAACTCATAACCGTCGTGGTCAAACTCGAAGACTTGTCCGGCGCACTCGCCATCGGTCGCCATCAGGATGTAGTTGCCCGAGTGCGGCGTCTCGCCAATCACCAGGCAGTGCGCAATCCAGTCGGGCAGGATCTCTTCGCGTTCTTCGTCACTCAGGTGCTCCGTCCAGCCCTCGAACGCCTCTTGCAGCGTGGGCCATTCAGCGGGCGGGGCGATGTAGCGGGCGGCGTCGCCCGAGTTGGCATCGTGGTACAGCAGCACGCCGCCGAACGTGGCGTAGAAAGCGGCGAGCTGGCCCACACCGGGCAGGGGGGCATCCATCGCAGCGGGGTGCTGGATGTGGTGCTGAAAATTCACCGTTTTGGTCTCTTGCGGCTTGTTGATGCGCTCGCAGAAGACCGTGCCGGTGTGTTCGGCGATGGCGCTGTGCAGATCAGGCAGTGTCATAGGTGGGCCTTGGGTGGCGGTCAGAGTTCTTGTGCGTACACGATGAAACCATGGTGCTTGGCCAGCTTGTCGTACAGCTGGCGCCCGGCGGCATTGGTCTCGTGGGTTTGCCAGTACACGCGGGAAGATTGGGCGGCGCGCGCTGCGCCGTACACCGCTTCGATCAGCGCCCGTCCCACGCCCCGGCCGCGCGCGGCTTCGCGGGTGAACAGGTCGCTGAGGTAGCACACGGGCTCGATGCGCGTCATGCTGCGGTGAAACAGATAGTGCGTGAGGCCCAGCAGCTCGCCGCTGGCATCGTCCTGCGCCACCAGGCAGAACATGGGCTCTGCCGCGTCATGAAACCGCTGCCAGGTGGCTTGCGTGATGTGCTCCGGCAGCGCGGTGGCGCCAAAGCGGCCATAGAACGCGTTGTAGCCGTCCCAGAGCGGGCGCCAGGCTGGGTAGTCGGCGAGCTGGACGGGACGTATGCTGGTGGCGGAACACATGGCGGGCTGCGAGATGTTGTGGAGCGATATTGCCATTTTGCAGTTAGAGCCGGAGGACTGTTTCCCTGCAAGGGCCTGCAGGTGCGCGGCGGCCGCCATGCCCCGCGGTTTTCTCGGGTGCGGTGGACTACGATGCGCGTCTGATCCGCATTCGGGCTCTGTGCCCCAAGCTTCGACCATGAGCTATGTTCTGCACCTCTGGCGCCATCCGATCCCTATCTCCAGTGACGACGCGCAGGCCACGCTGCGTGACCTGCGCCAGCAGTTGAGCTTCAACCCCGATCCGGCGGCAGGTGCTCTGATGCAAGCCATTGCAGCCGGGCTGCCGCAGGATGGCGAGCCCGAAGACTATTGGTCTGAAACCCCGGAGCCGGACCCGTTTGCGCTGGTGCAAAGCCTGAGCCCCGCCGTGGCCGAACTGGAGGTGGTGCTACCGGTGATTGAGCGCGTGGCTCGCCAGCTGGGGTGGGTGATTTTTGATCCGCACAGCGGCGAGGTGCACATCCCTTCAGGGCAGGCGTTGGGCCCGAGGGGATCTGCTGCAGCTGTGGCAGACATACCTGCATTCCCTGAGCTGGACACCTCGCCTTCGGCTCGCAGCCGCTGGATGCAGCAATCGCTGGAGCCCTTGTTTGTGCATCGGGGCTGGCGCAAGGTGCGGGGCGAATTCTGGTTCAAGAAAAAGCTGCCTGTGGGCGAGGCGCTGGTGTACTCGGACATGGTGCGAGACACCTTGCACCACGGCGTATGGATACGCCTTTCATTGCCCTCTCACCTGCAGGCAGCCCTTGATAGCGATGGCGGGCCGGCCTTTAGGGTGTCCCTGCAGCACTTCGCGCAGACGCGCAGACTGCCATTCACTTACCTGGAGCCACCTGCACTGTTCTCAAAACAGGCTGGGGGGGTGACCTACGAGTTGCCCATGGGCAGCGCAGACAGTGCCACCACGCGCCGGGATGAGCTGGCGGCACTGTACGACAGGGCCGTGCTGGACTGGCTGGACCAGCTGCACAGCCTGCAGGATCTGGACAGATGGGCCAACAGCGTGCCGGATGAGGAATGCCCCTTCGTGGGCCTGCGCCAACGCAGCGACTACCGCTTGCTGAACTACCACCCCGATCTGCTGGTGGCTGCTGCCGTCAACGCTCCTGACTTCGAGCAACGCGCCCTGGAGCGGTATGCCATGTACGAGGCTGATGCGTTTGGCAGGGGGCTCTTGCCCCCGATGCGCGAGCTGCTGGCCTTGGGCGGCCTGCATTTCTTGCGCTGATCTGGCGCTGATTGACCCGTGCCGGTGGGCCTAGGCCTGCAGCACCCGCCCCGGGTTCATGATGCCCTGCGGGTCCAGCGCCTGCTTGATGGCGCGCATCATGCCAAGCGCCACGGGCGACTGGTACTTGGCGAGCTTGTCGGCCTTGAGTTCGCCGATGCCATGCTCGGCCGAGAACGAGCCGCCAAACTCGGCCACGGCCTCGTACACCAGGTGGTTTACATGCGCTTCATGCTCGCGCAGGAAGGCCTTGGGGTCGCCCTCTGCCGGGGCCTGCACGTTGTAGTGCAGGTTGCCGTCGCCCAGGTGGCCGAAGTTGACCAAGCGCACGCCGGGGATCTCGCGCTGCAGCACTGCATCGGTGTGCGCCACAAAGGCAGGGATGCGCGAGATCTGCACCGAGATGTCGTGCTTGATGTTCAGGCCCTCTTCGGCCTGGGCGAGCGGAATGCTCTCGCGGATGTGCCACAGCTGGTGGGCCTGGGTGAGGTTCTCGGCCACCACGGCGTCTGTCACGCAGCCTGCTTCAAACGCGGTCTCCAGCAAGGCTTCAAACCGTGCGCGCGCGTGCTCTTCGGATTCGCTGTCGGAGTTTTCGAGCAGCACACACCAGGGCGCGTTGTCGTCGCCCAGGAAGGGTACGCGCAGCTGCGGCATGTGCTTGCCGACCAGGCTCAGCGCAAACTGGCCCATCACCTCAAAGCCCGTGAGGCCCGCGCCCAGCTGCTTGTGCGCCAGGCCCAGCAGCGCCACGGCGTGCTCCATGGATGGCACAGCGGCCCAGGCGGTGAGGCGTGCGGCGGGCTCTGGGTAGAGCTTCATCGTCGCGGCGGTGATGATGCCCAGCGTGCCTTCGCTGCCGATGAACAGGTCGCGCAGGTCGTAGCCGGTGTTGTCCTTGCGCAGGCCCTTGAGGCCGTCCCACACCTCGCCCTGGGCGGTGACCACTTCGAGGCCCAGGCACAGGTCGCGTGCATTGCCATAGCGCACCACCTGTGTGCCGCCTGCGTTGGTGCCCAGATTGCCGCCAATGGTGCAGCTGCCCTCGGCCGCGAGTGACAGGGGGAACAGCACGCCCGCGTTCTGCGCCACATCCTGCAGGTTCTGCAGGATGCAGCCAGCTTCTACCGTCATGGTGAGGTTGTCGGTGTCCACGCTGCGCACCGCGTTCATGCGGGTGAGGCTCAGCACGATCTGCGTGCCCGAGTCGTCGGGTGTGGAGCCCACGGCCAGGCCAGTGTTGCCGCCCTGGGGCACGATGGCGGTGCCTGCTGCTGCGCAGGCCTTAACCACAGCGGCCACCTCTTGCGTATTGGCAGGACGCACCACGGCCAGGGCCTTGCCGCGCACGCGGCGGCGCCAGTCCTGTTCCCAGGCGGTGAGGTCGCCTTCGTTGAGCACATGGGCGGGGCCGACGATGGTGCGCAGGGTGTCGAGCAAAGTGGTCATGGGTGAAGCGACGGGTTCAGTGGGTTGATCGGATAGCGGAGGGCTGCGCCATGGGCATCAGGGGGCGGGTGGCGCTGCGCTGGCTTCTGCCGCAGCAGCGGCTGCCTTGGCGTTGCGCTGGCGCACGCGGACATGCAGGGTGCAGGCGGTGAACAGCACGAGGCACAAGGCCACCTCGCCCCAGGCCAGCCATTGCGATGGGGGCTTGTCGCCCCAGCCGCGCACCACGCCTTCGGTGAAGTACAGCCAGATCACCAGGCTGACCCAGCGGTAGGTGTACATGCGGTTCTTGAGGATGCCTGCCAGCGGTATGCACAGCGGCAGCGCCTTGATGGCCAGCCACGAGCCGCCAGGCCGCACGGGCGCCAGCACCAGCTCCCACGCCAGGCACAGAACAATCAGGGCCAGCAAGCTACCGGTAGCCACCCAGCGGGTGGCAGCCACACCATGGTCGGAGGGCATGGGATGGGGGGTGGGCGAGGAGGGGGCGGCGGGGGATGCAGTCATTGGGGTGGCATCATATCGGCCATGCCCTTGACCTTACAGACAGCCGCACTGCGCGTGGAGGCGCTGATGACCGAGCTGTCGCACTTCCCATGGAAGACCACGGCCCAGACGCTGCGTGAGCGCTTCCGCGAGGACCACCTGGGCCTCACGGCCAGCAGCCTCACCTTCACCACCATCCTGGCGCTGGTGCCGTTTTTTACCGTGGCGCTGGCGGTGTTCACCGCATTCCCCATCTTCGGCAAGCTGCAGGATGCGCTGCAGGGCTGGCTGGTCAGCAGCCTGGTACCTGACAGCATCTCGCGCCAGGTGCTGGGCTACCTCACCCAGTTTGCGGCCAAGGCCAGCAGCCTGGGCGTGGCGGGGTTCAGCATCCTGCTGGCCACGGCGCTGGCACTGATCCTCACCATCGACCGCACGCTCAACGACATCTGGCGCGTGCAGCGCCTGCGGCCGCTGGGACAGCGGGTGCTGATCTACTGGGCGGCCATCACGCTGGGCCCGCTGCTCATGGGGGCGAGCCTGGCGCTCACCTCGTATGTGATGTCGGCCTCGGGCGGGCTGGTCAAGCGCCTGCCCGATGGCGTGCAGTTGCTGTTTGATTCGATCCAGTTTGTGGTGCTGGCGGGGGGCATGGCCTCGCTGTACCACTATGTACCCAACACCCCGGTGAAGTGGGGCCATGCCTGGACGGGCGGCTTTTTTGTGGCGGTGTGCATTGAGCTGGCCAAGAAGGCGCTGGCGGTGTACCTGGGCAAGGTGCCCACCTATTCGGTGGTGTACGGCGCGTTTGCCACGCTGCCCATCTTGCTGGTGTGGATCTATGTGGCCTGGGTCATTGTGCTGCTGGGGGCAGTGGTGACCGCCTACCTGCCCAGCCTGCTGGCGGGGGTGGCGCGGCGCGGCACGGTGGCGGGCTGGACGTTTCAGCTGGCGGTGGAGGTGCTGCAGGCGCTGTACCGTGCGCGCCAGCAGCCCATCAAGGGCCTGCGCCCCAGCCAGTTGGCCCAGTTGCTGCGGGTGGATGGGCTGCAACTGCAGCCTGTGCTTGAGGCCCTGACCGCGCTGGACTGGGTAGTGCAGGTGAACGATGCCGCCGTGAGCGCGGCCGACGTGCCCGAGTCCCGCTACGTGCTGCTGGCCGACCCGGAGAGCACCTTGCTTGCGCCCCTGGTGCAGCGCCTGCTGCTGCAGCGGGTGGACAGCCTGGGGCCGCTGTGGGTCAACGCCAGGCTGGAAAGCTTGTACATGGCTGATGTGCTGCAGGCGCGTTGACCTGAGTTGACCTGCTGCTTGTGGGAGATGTCTTGAATGCTATATAAATTATAGCTAGTCAGGCATGCTGCACTAGCGCCCGCTGCCTGTAGAGCTTTCAATCAGTTCACAAGGGCACTTTGCCCGTCCAGATGTCCTTGTACATCACCCAGTCGCCCATGAAGCTGTACAGCGGGCGCTTGAAGCTGGCAGGCTTGTTCTTCTCGAAACCAAAGTGCCCCACCCAGGCAAAGCCGTAGCCGCAGAGCAGGCCGTACAGCAGGTATTGCGGCTTGCCTGTGGCCACCAGCATGGCCAGGCAGACCAGGGTGAGTGTTGAGCCCACAAAATGCAGGCGGCGGCAGGTGCGGTTGCTGTGCTCGCTCAGGTAGAACGGGTAGAAGTCCGCGAAGCGCGTGAAGGCCCGAGGGTCCGTGCTGGGCGCTGGTTGCGGGGTGGCAGTCTGGGTGGTCATGGCGTTGTCTCCGGGCGGCGTTGGGGCTCTGCACGCGTTATACGCCGCAGCCCCAGTGCGCACCAGCGGGGCATTGCGGGTGTGCTGTCGCCAATGGGTCTACAACCAAAAACCCCGGCGGCCTTTTCGGCGCGCCGGGGTTGGTGGGGGTCACCGTGCCAGGAAGTCCCGGATAGCGGCCAGTGTTTCTTCCGGCGCCTCGGTCATCTGGTTGTGCCCCACGGGCAGGTGGGCGATCTGTACCTGCTTGCCCGCCGCCTGGGCGGCCTTGACGAGTCCCTGTGCGGCCTTGGGCGCCGTCATCTGGTCCTGGCTGCCCAGCGCAAACAGCACGGGGCAGGTCAGTTGCGCCATGGCCGCTTCGCCACCGGCATAGCTGTCACAGGCCACAAATCCCCGGTGGAACACGTTGACTGCCGTGTTGCTGCGCAGCACCTTGCGCCCCAGCGCCATGCCTGCACCAAACACCCAGGTGCCCGGGCCCAGGGCCGACGGGGGCGCAGACAGGGTGCTGCGGGAAAACACATTGACCATGCGCATCGCCTTCTCCGGGTCGGTCTGCGAGGCCTCGATGAGTGCGGGCGAGACCTTCATCGGGAACGCCGTGCCCACCAGCACCAGGTGGCTGATGCGGTCCTTGAGCCGCGCAGCGGCTTCCATGGCAATCAGCGAACCCCAGCTGTGGCCCACCAGCGCCGCGCGCTGCACGCCCGCGGCATCCAGCAGCGCGCCGATGAAGTCCGCGCCTTGCTCCACCGTGGCGGGGGCATCGCCGCCACTGCGGCAGTGGCCGGGCAGGTCGATGGCCAGAACGTTCCAGCCGTGGTTGGCCATGTAGCGGCTTTGCAGGGCCCACACGCTGTGGTCGTTGAGGACACCGTGGATGAACACCACCGTGGGCTTAGCGGCATCAAATGCCTTGCCGCCGGTGTAGCAGTAGATGGCGGCGCCGTTGACTTGGATGTGCATGGTCAGGCCCCCGCCTTTTCTGCGGCTTTGAGCGCGCGTTTCAGGTCGTCAATGAGGTCGTCGGCATCTTCGAGGCCGATGGACAGGCGGATCGTGCCCTGGCTGATGCCTGCGCCCGCCAGCGCTTCGTCGCTCATGCGGAAATGCGTGGTGCTGGCCGGGTGGATCACCAGGCTGCGGCAGTCGCCCACGTTGGCCAGGTGGCTGAAGACCTTGAGGGTTTCGATGAACTTCTTGCCCTGCTCGCGGTTGCCCTTGAGGTCAAAGCTGAACACCGAGCCCGCACCGCGTGGCAGCAGCTTTTGCGCCAAGGCATGGCTGGGGTGAGACTCCAGCAACGGGTGGCCCACGCGCGACACAAACGGCTGCGCGGCCAAAAATTCGACCACCTTCTCGGTGTTGCGCATGTGCTGCGCCATGCGCAGCGGCAGGGTTTCAATGCCTTGCAGGATGAGCCAGGCCGTGTGCGGGCTCATGCAGGCGCCAAAGTCGCGCAGGCCCTCGCGCCGCGCGCGCAGCAGAAAGGCGCCCACGGTGCTCTCTTCGGTGAACACCATGTTGTGAAAGCCGTCGTACGGCTGCGTGAGTTCGGCAAATTTGCCGGCCGATTTGGGACCGTCCCAGTCAAAGCTGCCTCCGTCCACCACGATGCCCCCCACCACCGTGCCGTGGCCCGAGAGGAATTTGGTGGCCGAGTGGTAGACCAGGTCGGCGCCATGCTCGAAGGGCTTGATGAGCCAGGGCGAGGTGAGGGTGGAGTCCACCAGCAGCGGCACGCCGGCCTCGTGCGCGATGGAGGATACGGTGGGGATGTCCAGCACATCCAGGCCGGGGTTGCCCACGGTCTCGCCAAAGATCAGCTTGGTGTTGGGGCGCACCGCAGCGCGCCAGCCGTCGATGTCGCCGGGCTTCACAAAGGTGGTCTCGATGCCGAAGCGTGATAGCGTGTAGTGCAGCAGGTTCTGCGATCCGCCATACAACGCCGTGCTGGCCACGATGTGGCTGCCCGCGCCCATCAGCGTGGCAATCGCCAGGTGCAATGCAGCCTGGCCGCTGGCGGTGGCGATCGCGCCCACGCCCCCTTCCAGGGCGGCCACGCGCTGCTCCAGCACCGCATTGGTGGGGTTGCTGATGCGGCTGTACACATGGCCGCCGCGCTCCAGATTGAAGAGGGACGCGGCATGGTCGCTCGACTCGAAGACGAACGAGGTGGTCAGGTGGATGGGCACGGCGCGCGCGCCGGTGGCGGGGTCGGGGCTGGCGCCTGCGTGCAGCGCGAGCGTGTCAAAGCCGGGGTCGGAGTAACCGGGCATCTGTGTGTCTCCCATGTTGTCAATGCAGGCGGGCATTGTGGGCTATATTTGCCGACAAACAGCCTGCAGCACCTGGGCAACCCCAGCGGATGTGCTGGTGTGTGCGGGCCCACACATACCCTTTCCGATTCTTCCCGATCCCCCGGAGACTCCGCACCATGAAAGTCAGCGACATCCTTCGCGTCAAAGGCAACACCCTCTACACCGCATCGCCGGACGAGCCGCTGGCGGGTGCCGTGAGCCTGATGGCAGAGCGCGACATTGGCTCGCTGGTGGTGATGGAGCATGGCGACCTGGTGGGCATGCTCACCTTCCGCGAAGTGATCCAGGCGCTGGTCAAGAACGGCGGCAGCGTGGGCACGATGCTGGTGCGCACGGCCATGGACGATGCGCCCCTGACCTGCACGCTCGAAACTGATATGGACGAAGTGCGCCGCATGATGCTGGACCGCCACGCACGCTACATGCCCGTGATGGACCGCCGCATGCTGATGGGCGTTATCAGCTTCTATGATGTGGCCAAGGCCGTGGTGGACAGCCAGAACTTCGAGAACAAGATGCTCAAGGCCTACATCCGGGACTGGCCGGAAGAAGAACCCCGTACCTGAGGTTGTGGGCAGGGCGCGAGGCCCGCGCCCCGGCGTGACGGCACAGATGTGTCTCTAGCCAAGTCAGCGATAGGGGCGAGGCGCCTGGGCGCACAGCCAGGCCTCGATCTCATCGGGTGGTAGCGGCTTGCCGAACAGGTAGCCCTGCATGACCGGGCAGCCGTGGGCCTGCAGCCACTGCTGCTGGCCGGTGGTCTCCACCCCCTCGGCCACCACAACCATGCCCAGGCTGTGCGCAATGCTCAGCACCGACACAGTGAGGGCGCGCGCCGTGGCGCTGGTGGTGAGGTCCTGCACAAAAGCCATGTCGAGCTTGAGCTCACTGATGGGCAGTCGGTGCAGATAGCTCAGGCTGGAGTAGCCGGTGCCAAAGTCGTCCAGAGACAGCTTGAAGCCCTTGTGGTGCAGTGCTTCGATGTTCTGCAGCGTGACTGGCCGCGCATCCATCATCACGCTCTCGGTGATCTCCAGCAGCACATCGCTGGTGCGCAGGCCATGGCGCTGCAGCGCATCGCCGATCTCCTGCGCAAATTCGGGCCGGTGGAAGCTGCGGCCCGACAGGTTGACGGCCACGCAGGGTACATCGTGGCCCGCAGCGCGCCAGGCCGCCAGCTGGCGGCAGGCTTCGTCCAGCAACCACAAGGTCAAGTCATGGATCAGGCCGGCGTCCTCGGCCACAGGGATGAACTGCGACGGTGGCACCATGCCCCACTGCGGGTGGTTCCAGCGCGCCAGAGCCTCCACACCGTGCAATATGCCGGGGGAGCCGCTGAGCACCTGCGGCTGGTAGTGCAGCGTGAGGCTGCGGTCGGACAGTGCCTGCTGCAGCGCACGCTCCAGCGAGGCGCGCTCCTGGGCGCGGCGGTTCATCTCGGCGCTGAACAGCTGCAGGCTGTGGCGATGGTCGCTCTTGGCCTGGTGCATGGCCTGGTCGGCATGGCGCAGCAGGGTGTCGATGGTGTCACCATCGTTTGGAAACATCGCAATGCCGATGCTCGCGTGGGGCACGTGGGTCTGCCCAAAAATATCCAGCGGCTGGGCAATGTCGTGCAGCACACGGTGGGCGCTTTGCACGGCCTGTTCGGTGGTGCACTCGGACAACAGCAGCACAAATTCGTCACCCGACAGGCGGGCAATCAGGTCGCGGGCGCGCAAGCCCTGGGTCAGTCGCTGGGCCACTTCGCTCAGTAGCAGATCACCCGCAGCGTGCCCCTGGGTGTCATTGACCTGCTTGAACCGGTCCAGGTCCAGATACAGCAGGGCGCCTGTGTGGCCACTCTGCCGCAGGTCGGTCAGTGTGCGTTCGGCGCTGTTCCGAAAGAGTGCGCGGTTGGGCAGCCCGGTCAACACGTCAAAAAACGCCAGCTGGTGGATGCGCTGGTGCGTGCTGTCGCGTTCGATGGCCAATGCGCACAGGTGCAGGCACACATCGACCAGGCGCTGATGCAGCGCGTCGGGTGCGCGCGGCTCGCGGAAATAGAACGCGAAGGTGCCGATCGGCTGACCCCGGTGGTCACGGATGGGGCTGGACCAGCAGGCGCGCAGGCCGCTCGGTGCAAACAGGTCACGGTAGTCGTCCCAGAGCGGGTCTGTGGCTATATCGGTGACCACCACGGGCGCGTTGCGGAAAGCCGCGGTGCCGCACGACCCTGCCGTGGGGCCAATGGCCAGTCCGTCCAGCGCGCGGCTGATGATGGCTGGCAGGCTGGGCGCTGCCAGCGGGTGCAGCCGGCCCTGTGCGTCCACCGCCAGGATGGTAGCGGTGACCTCGGGCGCAATGCGTTCGACCTCGCGGCAGACCAGTGCCATCAGTTCGGGCAGGGGCAACTCGTTGACCATGCCTTCGAGCACACGCGTCTGCAGCACCTCGTGCATCTTGGTGAGCGTGATGTCGGTCAAGATCGAGATGCTGCCTCCCGGTCCGCCCGAGCTTTCGTCGGACGCATTGATCACCAGCGACACCCAGCGCGGTTGCCCCGCCTTGCTGTAAAGCAGGGTGTCCGTACGAAAACTGCCTTTGGTCAGCACATTGCCCCGGATGCTTTCGAGGAGGTCCGGATCGGAGTGGGGGCCCAGCAAGACCTCGCTCAGGTGCCTGCCCAGCACCTCGGCGGGCTGGTAGCCAAACAGCCGTGTGAACCCTTCGTTGATGTAGACCACCCGTTTGGCGCTGTTGGTCAGGACGACGGCGTTGTCGCTGGCATCCAGTGCGCGGCGAAGCGGTGCATCTGCCAGTGCGGCAGTCAGAAGGGTGCGGGACGGCGATGTTGGACCCGGAGAGGGTGGCGCGAGGGCGGGCATGTAGATCCCAGAAATCGATGGTTACATGCTAACAAGCGCCCAGAGCCCTGCCAAGCGAGATATGTCCTGCCCGTGCCTGGGGGCCACGGCCCCCATCGGGCCCCGCGCATGCGACATTGCAATGGTAGATTTCTCGGGTGCGCAGTGGTGCGCCCCGGTAGACCGGTGGTGTTGCGCGATGGCTCCCTGGGGCTCTGGGATAATCCCCGCCATGAGCGGCAACACCATCGGTACCTTATTCGCAGTCACCAACTTTGGTGAATCCCACGGCCCGGCCATTGGCTGCGTGATCGACGGTTGCCCGCCCGGCATGTCGCTCACCGAAACAGACATTCAGGCCGACCTGGACCGGCGCCGCCCGGGCACCAGCCGCCACGTCACGCAGCGTAACGAGCCCGATGCGGTGGAAATCCTCTCCGGCGTGTACGAAGGCAAGACCACCGGCACACCCATTGCGCTTTTGATCCGCAACACCGACCAGCGCAGCAAGGACTACAGCAACATCGCGGAGAGCTTTCGCCCCGGCCATGCTGACTACACGTACTGGCACAAGTACGGCATCCGCGACCCGCGCGGCGGTGGCCGGTCGTCGGCCCGCCTGACGGCGCCCACGGTGGCCGCAGGCGCGGTGGCCAAGAAGTGGCTGGCTCAGCAATACGGCACGCAGTTCCGTGCATGCATGACGCAGCTGGGCGAGCTGGCCATCCCGTTCGAGAGCTGGGACCACGTGCAGAGCAACCCCTTCTTTGCCCCTGTGGCCGACGTGCAGCAGTACGAGGACTACATGGACGCCCTGCGCAAAGCGGGGGATTCGTGTGGCGCCCGCATCCGCGTGCAGGCCACGGGCGTGCCTGTGGGCCTGGGCGAGCCGCTGTACGACAAGCTGGACGCAGACATTGCCCACGCCATGATGGGCCTGAACGCCGTGAAGGGCGTGGAGATTGGCGCCGGTTTTGCCAGCGTGGCCCACCGGGGCACGATGCATGGTGATTCGATGACGCCCCAGGGCTTTCGCACCAACAATGCGGGTGGCGTGCTGGGCGGCATCAGCACGGGGCAGGACCTGGAGGTCAGCATTGCCATCAAGCCCACCAGCTCCATCATCAGCCCGCGCGAGTCCATCGACATCCATGGCAAGAGCACAGAGGTGATCACCAAGGGCCGCCACGACCCGTGCGTGGGCATTCGTGCTGCGCCAATTGCCGAGGCGCTGCTGGCGCTGGTGGTGATGGAGCACGCACTGCGCCACCGTGCCCAGTGCGGCGACGTGGTGCCACCCGTGCCGCCGATCCAGGCATCGTTTCTGTAAACCTCTCCTTTTTGCGCCGTCCTTCGGGCGGTCTCTTTCCTATGAGCAACGGCTTGTTGAAGGCTGACGGTCACACGGCGCGCATTCGCTGGGCCCTGCGGGGTAGCTGCGGCGTGGCGCTGGTCAGCGTGGCACTGTGGCTGACCGGTTGCACCAGCCCGGGGGCTCCCGCGCCGGTGGCTGAGGCCACGCCACCCACCATCGACATCACCCTCATCGGCTTCAACGACCTGCACGGCAATCTGGAGCCGCCCCACATGGCGCACCGCGTGCAGGGGCCCACCGGCCCGGTGCTGGCGCCTGCCGGGGGCATGGCGTACTTTGCCAGCGCCATGGCGGCCCTCAAGGCACAGTCCCGTCATCACGCGGTGGTGTCGGCAGGCGACATGGTGGGGGCGTCGCCGCTGGTGTCGTCGCTGTTTTTGGACGAGCCCACCATCGAGGCCGTCAACCGCATGCAGATCGACTTCAATGCGGTGGGCAACCACGAATTTGACCGGGGCTGGCGCGAACTGCTGCGCTTGCAGCACGGGGGCTGCGAGAAGTTCACCTCGCGCGAGCCCTGCCGCATCAGCAAGCCTTTTGAGGGGGCCAAGTTTGGCCTGCTCGCGGCCAACACGGTGCGCGAGGACGGCCGCACCCTGCTGCCAGCCATGGGGCTCAAGCGGTTTACCGAAGGCGGTGTCACCGTCACCATGGGGTTTATCGGCCTCACGTTGCAGGCCACCCCCACCATGGTCAGCCCGTCGGGCGTAGCCGGGCTGCGTTTTGAGGATGAGGCCGCCACGGCCAACGCGCTGATTCCGCAACTCAAGGCCCAAGGCGCCGATGTGATCGTGGTGGCCATCCATGAAGGTGGCGGCACCACGGCGGGCGTGCAGGAGACCAGCTGCGCAGGCCTGTCGGGCGACATTGTGCCCATCCTGGAGCGCCTGGACCCGGCCGTGGATGTGGTGGTCTCCGGCCACACGCACCAGGCCTATGTGTGCGATTACAGCCGCGTGAACCCGGCCAAGCCCTTCTTGCTGACAAGTGCGGGCCAGTACGGCACGCTGCTCACCGACATCCAGCTGCGCGTGGATACGCAGACCCGCCGCCTGGTGAGCAAGACGGCGCGCAATGTGGTGGTGCAGGGCGAGGCCTTCATCGGCGCCCAGGGGCTGGTGCCGCTGACCACTGCCGTGCCGACGTTCCCTGCGGATGCCGGCGTGCAAAAGATCATCGACACCTACCGCGCTGCCGCCATTCCACTGGCCCAGCGGCCGGTGGGCCAGGCCCAGGGGGCCATGCGCCGCCAACCCAATGCGGCGCTGGAGAGCGTGCTGGGCAACCTGGTAGCGGACGCCCAGTTGCTGGCCACGCGAGCGCCTGCGGACGGTGGTGCGCAGCTGTCCTTCATGAACCCGGGCGGCCTGCGCGCCGACCTGGTGCCTGATGGGCAAGGCCTGGTGCGTTATGGCCAGCTGTATGCGGTGCAGCCATTTGGCAACCAGCTGGTGGTGAAGACCTTCACGGGAGCGCAGATCCGCGCGGTGCTGGAGCAGCAGTTCGCCAGCGCCGGCAACACTGTGCAGAGACCCCGGGTGCTGTCGGTATCCAGTGGGTTCAGTTACCGCTACGACCTGAGCCAGCCTGCCGGGGCGCGCATCAGCCACATGGTGCTGAATGGCGCGCCAGTGACAGACACGCAGTCGGTGCGTGTGGTGATGAGCAGCTTTCTGGACAGCGGCGGCGACAACTTCACAGTGTTGACGCAAGGCCAGGACCGGCGCGTGGGGGAGCTGGATCTGGACGCGCTGGAGTCCTATTTCCGCCTGCAAAGCCCAGTGATGCCGCCAACCACCAACCGTATCACCCGCGTCGCGACCGTCGCGCGCTGAAGCCCGTCTCCGGCGCTGGGTCGCTCGGTCAGTCAGTGGGGCAGTGGGTCAGCCTTCGGTGCGGCGCAAAGCACCCAGCCATCGCAGGGGGTTGAAACCTGTGACCAGCCCGGTCGCCACCAGCACCAAGGTGCCACCCCAGAGCATGCCCGGCCCCAGGGCCTCGCCCAGAAACACATGCCCCCAGGCCACACCAAACAGCGGGATCATGAAGGCGGAACTCATGGCGGCCACGGGCGAGACATGTTTGAGGACCCGCAGGTTAAGCCAGTACGCCAGCCCTGAGGTCACGATGCCCATCACGGCCACGGCGGCCAGTGCCTCTGGAGTAAAACGCGCGGCGGGCAAGGTCCATGCCGCCCCCGGTAGCAGCAGCAACAGGGCTGCAGCGTGGATGCCTGCGGCAATCGACAGCGGCGACATGCGCTTTGTCGCCCGTTTCATCCAGGTGAGAGACAGGCCATAACAGGCCGCGGCTGCCACGCACGCGCCCGCCGCGAGCAGCACCGATGAGGTGGGCGCCACAGGCCCCAGCTGCACGATCAGCGCGACCCCTGCAAAGCCGCAAAGGCAGCCCGCCCATTTGCGCGTGCTCAGCGTGTCCTCCTTCATCCAGGCGGCGGCAATCACGCCAAACGGCACGGCCATGGTGTTGAGTAGCGAGCTGTAGCCCGCAGGCAGGTGCAGGGCCGCCCAGGCGTACAGCAGAAAGGGTACTGCCACCGTCAGCGTGCCAAGCCCCAGCAGCTCACGCCAGTGGCGCCAGGGCCAGGGCTCGCCCGCCCACCGCATGATGCCGATCAGTGTGAGAGTGGCCAGGCCAATCCGCAGCGCGGCCATGACATTGGGGCCCAGAACCGGACTGGCAACGCGGATGAACAGAAAGGAAGCGCCCCACAGGGCAGACAGCAGCACCAGCTGCAGGAAATGGCGAGTTTTCACCGCGCGCATTGTCGGGCACTTGCGCGGACCTTGCCTGAGTGCTGTGCGGTAGTTTTGACGTAAAAACCGCCTGAAGCGCTAGTCCATCATGCTGCAGTAGCTATCAAATTAATAGCTTCTGCGAAGTAGCATGCGCGACATGCGCAGGGGCCATAGCCGAACGTTGCAACGTGCAATCCGTGCCAGTGGCCCCTCGCGCTGCATCGCGCAGACAAGGTAGCAGGGGGGTAGGAGGACACGCAGAGGGCATCAGCGCGACGGCCACTCCGGGGAGCACACTGCTACTTGCGCACCTCATCCACCATGGCGCGGAAGTCGTCGATGTCTTCAAAGCTGCGGTACACACTGGCAAAGCGGATATAGGCCACCTTGTCGAGCTTCTTGAGCTCGCGCATGACCAGCTCGCCAATGCGGCTGGAGATTACTTCGCGCTGCCCCAGGTTGAGCAGTTTTTCTTCGATGCGCTCGATGGCGCTGTCGATCTGGTCGGTGCTGACAGGGCGCTTGCGCAATGCCAGATTGAACGAAGCCAGCAGCTTGCCCCGGTCGTATTCAATGCGGCGCCCGTCCTTCTTGACGATGGCCGGAAAGCTTACCTCCGGCCGCTCGTACGTGGTGAAGCGCTTGTCACACGCACCGCACTGGCGGCGGCGGCGGATGAAGACCCCATCCTCAGACACCCGCGTTTCAACGACTTGCGTTTCGAGGTGGCTGCAGAAGGGGCACTTCATGGCTCTTGGCTGGGGATTTAGCCGTAGACAGGGAAGCGAGCGGTCAACGCATTGACCTTGGCGCGCACGGCAGCGATGTTGGCCTCGTCGCGCGGGTTGTCCAGCACGTCGGCAATCAGATTCGCCGTGATGCGGGCTTCTTCTTCCTTGAAGCCACGCGTGGTCATGGCGGGGGTGCCAATGCGCACGCCGCTGGTCACCATCGGCTTTTCAGGGTCGTTGGGGATCGCGTTCTTGTTGATGGTCATGTGGGCGGCACCGAGCACGGCCTCGGCTTCCTTGCCGGTAATGCCCTTGGCGCGCAGGTCCACCAGCATGACGTGGCTTTGCGTGCCGCCGCTCACGATGCGCAGGCCGCGTGCGGTCAGCGTCTCGGCCACTACCTTGGCGTTCTTGGCGACTTGTTCCTGGTAAGTCTTGAACTCTGGCTGCAGCGCTTCCTTGAAAGCCACTGCCTTGGCGGCGATCACGTGCATCAGCGGGCCACCTTGCAGGCCGGGGAAGATGGCGCTGTTGATGGCCTTTTCGTGCTGGGCCTTCATCAGGATGATGCCGCCACGGGGGCCGCGCAGGCTCTTGTGCGTGGTCGATGTGACCACGTCAGCGTGGGGCACGGGGTTGGGGTACACGCCAGCGGCGATCAGGCCAGCGTAGTGGGCCATGTCCACCATGAAGATCGCGCCCACGTCCTTGGCCACCTTGGCAAAACGTGCAAAGTCGATGTGCAGGCTGTAAGCCGAGGCACCGGCGATGATGAGCTTGGGCTTGGTCTCGTGGGCCTTCTTTTCCATCGCTTCATAGTCGATGGCTTCGTTCGCATCCAGACCATAGGAAACCACGTTGAACCACTTGCCGGACATGTTCAGGGGCATGCCGTGAGTCAGGTGGCCGCCTTCGGCCAGGCTCATGCCCATGATGGTGTCGCCGGGCTTCAAGAAGGCCAGGAACACGGCCTCGTTAGCCGACGCACCGCAGTGGGGCTGCACGTTGGCGGCTTCTGCGCCGAACAGCTGCTTGACGCGGTCAATGGCCAGTTGTTCGGCTACGTCCACATGCTCGCAGCCACCGTAGTAGCGCTTGCCTGGATAGCCTTCGGCGTATTTGTTGGTCAGCTGGGTGCCCTGGGCCCACATCACGGCGGGGGAGGCGTAGTTCTCGCTGGCGATCAGCTCGATGTGGTGCTCTTGGCGCGCGTTCTCGGCCTGGATGGCAGCAAACAGCTCGGGGTCGGTTTGTTCGACAAGAATTTTGCGGTCGTACATGATTGGCAGTCCTATGAACTTGTGTCCCTTGAAACAAGGGCTGCCCAGGCGAACGGCTGAACGCATGGGGCTGGACCCCTGCGGCACGCTTCCCAGTGGTTCACAAGAAGTGGGTTCTTGCTGGTTTCCACGTCAGCGGCAACATCCATCGGCTGGATGCAGCGCCTATCGCCAGTCGCGTGCACCTCTAGTGTAGCCGACACTGCGCCATTGGCACACCATACAAACCTCCAAACCACTTGGTGCAAAGGTCGTTCCCAGGGCGCGCCGGGTAACCTACTGGTTTACAAGTCAGGTGTCAGCAGTGCCACCTTGTCGCTGGCTGCTGCCGGGGGCGTGGTGCGGGGTGCTGCCGCAGGAATGCTCTGTACCGGAGCCTGGGTAGACAAAGATGGCGGAGGATTGAAAGGAATTGCGCGGCCACCGGCCACCTGGCGCAAGCGGAGATGCTCCGCCATCACCTTGGCTGCGTAGCCTCCATCGTCGGCCATGTTGCCAGCGCCCACATAAAAGCGCAGACCGCCTTCGAGCGAGCCAGCGCGGGCGATGCATTCCTGCAGCACCTTCACACCCACCCGCAGGTTGCTCACCGGGTCAAAGGCGGCAAAGTGGCCGCCAAAGCTCTGGTACTTGTCGGTGTGCACGCGGGTCATCACCTGCATGAGTCCCTGTGCGCCCACGGCGCTTTCGGCAAACGGATTGAAGCTCGACTCGATGGCCATGATGGCCAGGATCAGGGTAGGGTCGATCTTGGCGCGGGTGCCAATCTCGTAAGCCTCTGCCACCAGTGCGCTCAGAGGCTCAGGTGCCACGCGGTACTTCTTGCTGAGCCAGAAGGCCACAGCTGCCTGTTCCTTGGGCAGATCTTTGGGGTTGACGGCCGTGGCGCGCTCGCTTGCCTCCGGCTCGATGGGCATGCCCAGCATTTCAACCTGGCGGGCTTGCAGCCAGTTCATCAGTTGCTCTTCGCCGGCCTGGCGCAGATCGGGCCGTGCAGTGAGGGCAATGACGACAAAGGCAACGGCCAAGCCAATAAGGGCGAAGCTGTTGTGGGTGATTTCAAGAAAACCTTCGGTCACGTCGGCCGCGAAGGTTCGCACGCCGGAGACTATTTTTCCTGACGCTGTCATAGCTCTTCCTTTCTGAGGCGGGCCAGTGGAGCGAGGCAGTCACGGTGGACTGTGCTTTTCTGGCAGGTCGCCTGGATTGGTACGCCATCAAGTCCGGGCTGCACGTCTGTGGAGTGCTTGGCGCCCTGGGTTGACTTAGCCGGGTTCGGCAGCGATTGGGGTTTGTACTAGCCCTGTTTTTGGGGCTGGCGGATTCTAGAAGCTCACTAAATGCATAGTCAATACTAACAAAATTCTTTTTTAGACATAAAAATTATGAAAACTATGTAAAAAATCACAGTTTTTGTGGGGTGAGGGGCCGTTTAGCGCTGTGGGCTGGCAGGTGGTGGCTGACATCTCCATGTCAAATTCAATCGGGCGTTTCGCCGCCATTGAGAATCCGATTTGAGTTGGCGAAGCGAGTTTGATAAGGTGGAGGCGCCTGTAGATTTCAGGCATCGCCAGACGAAGCGAAGTCTCCCTCCGAGGGCATTCAGTGCCGAGGTGCAGCAGATGCCGCTTCCATGGCAACCCCTGGAGGCAATACCTTGCCTCCTCGCCATGCGGACCTTTCTCTCCGCATCGCGATCGATGGCAAAGACCGTTGTGTCAGCCGTCAAGCCCGGCGGGCAGGCCCTTCAGGCACTGCTCGTTGGGCTTTCTTATTGGTGCTTCGCCATGTGTGTGGGCGGCGCTGTCTTATATATAGATAATGGGGGCTGTTCCCTAGAGCGGCGACCCTTCGCCCGGAGTGTCGCGCGGCGTCCTCGCAGAGGTCCATCAGCGGGGCGGCTTGTCTCGCAGAGCCTTGTGCCAGATCACCTTGCTGGTGTTGATGATGCACCCCGCTACGGCCTGCTGGCCCAATCCGGTGAAAATAGCCCCTTTGTTGCCCTCGCGTGCGCATGGTGCGGTCGCTCGGGCACGGCCCCAGGCCCTGCGCCTGGGACGCCTTCGTTATTCATTGGATCCATGTTTCCATTTTTTTCCCGCAGCAAAATGTCCGACGCACCTGAAGTGAATCCGGCCCCGGCCAAAACCCACGAGCCGCACCCGCTCGATGCGCTGACCGGCGGCGCTTTCTCTGCCGCCACGTCGGGTGAGCGCGCCTCCCGTATCCGCGACTGGCTGGCGACGCAGCCAGCCCCCGAGCAGCTGCAGGAGGTGTTCAAGGAGCTGAGCGGACGTGACAAGGGCGCAGCCCGCGCCGTGCGCGAACGTCTGGACGAAATCCGCCGTGCCAAGGGGCAGGAGGCCATTGCGGCTGAGTGGGCGGACAAGGCCCAGGCCCTGCTGGCCGCCCCCAAGCTCAATATTGCAGATGCCCTGGCTTGGCAACGTGATGCCGCCAAGGCCGGCGCGCCTCTTTCGCGCGAGCCGCTGTCGCTGCTCAAGGTGCAGCTGGCGGACCGTGTGAAGGTCATCGAAGACCTGCAGCACCGTGTGCAGGTGCAGCGCGAGGCCGCTGTGCTGCTGGCGCAGCGCATCGAAGTGCTTTCCACCAAACCTTGGCGTGATGCACATGCTGCGCTGGAGCTGCTGCGCGCCGATGTCGCACGCTGGCAGGAGCAGGCCCAGGAGCTGACGGGTGATGCGAGCTGGGCGAGTGTCGAAGCACGCTTCCCCCCCCTGCTGGATGCATCGCGTACCCAGTTGCTGGTGGTGTGGGAGGCTTTTCAGCCCGCAGTAGCCCAGGCTGCCGCTGCGGCAGAAGATGCCTCTTCGCCCCTGCCACCCGTGCCCGTGTGGGCGGACGAACTGCGCGCCGCACGTGGCCTGCCCACTGAGGCTGCCGCCGCTGCGGCCGCTTCTGCTGCAGCCAGCAAACCAGCGCGTGTCGTCAAACCCAAGGTGGCGCCAGAGGTGATTGAAAAAGCCCACCAACTGGTGCGTGATGCGTTGGCGACGCTCGAAAAAGAAACTGCCGAAGGCCATGGCAAGGCCAGCGCTGGCGCGGCAGCTGCATTGCGTGCTGTGCTCAAGGTGCATGGCAAACACATTGACAACGCCCTGGAGCAGCAGGTGCACTCGGCGCTGGTGGCTGCCGGTGAACTGGAAGGCTGGCAGCGCTGGAGCGCAGACCAGGTGCGTGAGGACCTGGTGGCCAAGGCCGAAGCCCTGCTCAACCGCCCAGAGGGGCAGGCTCTGGGTGGCCGCAAAATGCAGGAGACTCTGCGCAATCTGCGAGACCAGTGGAAGCAGGCAGACCAGGGCGGTGCCCCCAACCACGCTCTCTGGAAGAAGTTTGACGAAGCCTGCAACGCAGCGCACAAGGTCGTGGAAGCATGGCTGGAGAAGATCCGCTCCGAAGCGGCCGAGCACAAGGCGCAACGTCTGGCGCTGATCGAAGAGGTCAAGGCCTGGGCGCAAGAGCATGCTGCGTCGGGCGACTGGAAGGCCATCAATCGTGCGCTGTACCAGTTTGGTGACCGCTGGCGCGAAGGCGGCCATGTGGGTGAAAAAATCTTTGCCGAACTGCAGCCGTTGTGGAAGCAGGCCATTGCCCTGGCTGCTGCACCACTGGAGTCCGCGCAGAAGGAAAGCCTGGCGCGTCGCCACGCGATGATCGACGAGGCCACAGCCCTTGGCGCAGCTCCGTCGCTGCGTATCGATGCCGTCAAGGCACTGCAGCAGCGCTGGCAAGCCGAGGCGCAGACGGTGCCGCTGGATCGCAAGCACGAGCAAAAGCTGTGGGACGCTTTCCGCAAGCCCATTGATGAAGCGTTCAATCGCAAGTCGGTGGATCGTGATCGCGCTGTCACCGAGCTGAGTGCGCGGGACCGCGTGGTTCTGGAGGCCTCCAAGGCGCTGGAAGCAGCCAACGCCACTGGTGATGCGCAGCAGATCCGCGCTGCCATGCAGGCGCTGGAAGCCGCATTGCGCGGACAGGCCCAGGCGGCCGAAGCTGTCGCCACGGCCAACAAGGATGCACAGTCGCACGCCGAAGTCCAGGTGAATGCTGCTCCCGCTGCTCCCCTTGCTACCGAAGTCGGAGCGGATGCCTCTGTGGAGGCTGTGGAAGGTGGTGATGCTACTGCCGCAGCGCCTGCACCCGTACCCGCGACCCCCAAGCCTGCTGCACGACCTGTTGTGGCTGTGCGTGGGGATGATCGCCCTGGCATGAAAAAAGACGCTCCGGTAGCCACCGGCCGTGGTGCGCGCCCTGGTGACCGCCGTGATGGGCGCCCTGGTGACCGAGACGGTGCCCGTGGCCCACGCACTGATGGCCGCATGGGCGATCGTGCTGATCGAGGTGGCCGTTTTGGTGATCGCCCGGCGTTCGAGGACCGTGGCCCCCGTCTGGGTGACACAGCGTTCCGCGCACAGCGCGAGGCGATGGAGCACGCGCAGCTTGCTCTGAAGAAGCTGGCAGCACAGGCCCATGGCGAAGCCCTGACCCAGTTGTTGACGGCATGGGATAAGCGCGATGCAGCGATGGTGCCCGGCACGCAAGATCTGGGTTCGGGCGTGACGGCGTCGGTGCGCAGCGCCTGGACACAAGCGCTGTCTGCCGGGCCCACGGGAGATGCGTCGGAAGCGCTGCTGCGCCTGGAGATGGCGGCTGACGCTCCAACGCCCGCGGAGCACATCGCTGCGCGGCGCATGTTGCAGTTGCAGCTGCTCACACGACGCAATGACCCTGCGCCGGCCCAGACTTGGGGTCAGGATGTGGCGCGCGTGCTGGCAAGCACCAGCGATACGGCCAATGCACGCCGTTTGCAGAACGTGCTTAAGACGCTGCTGCGTAAGTAATAGAGGGGCTGGGGTGTGCGCACTGCGGTGCGTGTACCCGCAGCTCAGCAGATACAACGAAAAACGAGATCGCTGTCGGTCTCGTTTTTTCTTTGGCGGCCGGAAAACAAAAAAGCCGTTGCGGATGCAACGGCTTTTTATGTGTTTGGTGCCCAGT
>NZ_JBXAGA010000001.1:362485-506972 GCF_058793595.1 Acidovorax sp. GW835-FHT14G06 | reverse complement strand
CAGGAGAGGACTCGAACCTCCACGATGTTACTCGCTAGTACCTGAAACTAGTGCGTCTACCAATTCCGCCACCTGGGCTTTCAGATCAGCCTCGAATTATAAGACAAGAAATTCGGGCTTTTGGAAAGTTATCAAAAAAATGTACGGCCTGTTTGAAGTTCTCGGGCCGCAGCAAAAGGATTCAAAGTGCATCAGCAAATAAAAAAGCCGCTGGGTGTACAGCGGCTTCGATATTTTGAAAACCATCGCTGGTTCTCGTTAAACTTGGTGCCCAGGAGAGGACTCGAACCTCCACGATGTTACTCGCTAGTACCTGAAACTAGTGCGTCTACCAATTCCGCCACCTGGGCATTTCAGGAAAGACTAAGATTGTATAACAAAAAATCCACCCCCGGCACGCAGCCAGCCACACATTTGTCGCAAGAGATCGAAGGCAGCGTGCAAGGGCACCGTGATGGACACGGTTTCGTCATCCGCGACGATGGCGAAGGCGACATCTATATCCCCCCGAACGAAATGCGCGCAGTCCTGCACAAGGACCGTGTGCGCGTGCGCATCGTGCGCCAGGACCGCCGTGGCCGCCCCGAGGGCCGCGTTGTGGAAATCATCGAGCGTCCACCCCAGCCCATCATCGGCCGGCTGCTGCAGGAAAGTGGTGTGTGGCTCGTGGCTCCCGAAGACAAGCGCTATGGCCAGGATGTATTGATCCCCAAGGGCGCCACGGGCGCCGCGAAGCCTGGGCAGGTCGTGGTGGTTGAGCTGACAGAACCTCCGGCCCTGTTCGGCCAGCCTGTGGGGCGCATCACCGAAGTGCTCGGTGAAGTGGACGACCCTGGCATGGAGATTGAGATCGCGGTGCGCAAGTACGGCGTGCCACACGAGTTCTCTGCCGAGTGTCTCGCCCAGGCCAAGGAGCTGCCCGACAAGGTGCGCGCGCAGGACAAGAAACGCCGCGTGGACCTGACCGATGTGCCATTGGTCACCATCGACGGCGAAGACGCGCGCGACTTCGACGATGCCGTGTACTGCGAGCCCGCCAAGGTCGGCCGCAGCAAGGGCTGGCGTCTGCTGGTGGCGATTGCCGACGTGAGCCACTATGTGGAAACGGGCAGCGCCATCGACATCGATGCCTACGACCGTGCCACCAGCGTGTACTTTCCGCGCCGCGTGATCCCCATGCTGCCCGAGAAGCTCAGCAACGGGCTCTGCTCGCTCAACCCCGAGGTGGAGCGCCTGTGCATGGTCTGCGACATGCTGGTCACCGCCAAGGGCGAGGTGCATGCGTACCAGTTCTACCCGGCCGTGATGTTCAGTCACGCGCGTTTCACGTACACCGAAGTGGCGGCCATTTTGGCCAACACGCGCGGCCCCGAGGCCAGCAAGCGCAAGGACCGCGTGAAGGACCTGCTCAACCTGCATGACGTGTACCGCGCGCTTATCATTGCACGCCAGCAACGCGGCGCCGTGGACTTCGAGACCACCGAGACGCAGATCGTCTGCGACGAAAACGGCCGCATCGAAAAGATCGTGCCACGCACCCGCAACGATGCGCACAAGCTCATCGAGGAGGCCATGCTGGCGGCCAACGTGTGCAGCGCCGACTTCATTGCACAGGGTGGCCAGCCTGGCCTGTTCCGCGTGCACGAAGGCCCCACGCCCGAGAAGCAGGAGATCCTGCGCAACTACCTCAAGGCCATGGCCGTGGGCATGACGATTGGCGACGACCCCAAGCCGGGCGACTTCCAGGCGATTGCTACGGCGACCAAGGATCGGCCCGACGCACAGCAGATCCACACCATGCTGCTGCGCTCCATGCAGCAGGCCATCTACACGCCCATCAACAGCGGCCACTTCGGCCTGGCGTTCGATGCCTACACCCATTTCACCAGCCCCATTCGTCGGTATCCCGACTTGCTGGTGCACCGGGTCATCAAGGCCATTCTCAACAAGACGCAGTACAAGCTGCCATCCCTGCCCACGCCGGGTGAGGCGCATGCCAAGCTGGCCAAACGTCTGGCTGCGCGCGTGGCCGCACCTGGCACCAAGCCACGCAAGGATGTGAAACCGCCCAGCCGCGACACCCAGGCCTGGGAGGCTGCTGGACTGCACTGCAGCGCCAACGAGCGCCGTGCCGACGAGGCCAGCCGCGATGTGGAAGCCTGGCTCAAGTGCAAGTACATGCGCGAGCACCTGGGCGAGGAATACAGTGGCGTGGTCAGTGCTGCGACGAGCTTCGGCATCTTCGTGACGCTGGACGCGATGTACGTCGAGGGGCTGGTGCACATCACCGAATTGGGCGGCGAATACTTCAAGTTCGACGAGGCGCGCCAGGAACTGCGCGGCGAGCGCACAGGTATCCGCTACGCCATCGGCGCGCGGGTGCGGGTGCAGGTGAGCCGTGTGGATCTGGACGGGCGCAAGATCGACTTCCGCCTGGTGCGCGAAGGCGAGGAGCTGCTGGGCCGCGCGCTCAAGGACAAGGGTGTGGGCACCGAGGGGGCTGGTGGTGGTGCCCGCAAGGCGGGTGGTCGGTCCGGCGGACGCAAGGCCGACAAGGCCGCAGGTCCATCCGCCACCGAGCAGGCGGGCCTGACCCGCGAGCGGGCCGCGCGTTCGCCGATCCAGTCGCTTAAAGCATCGGTCAAGAAGGCGGTGGCGGGTAAGTCCAGCAAAGGCAAAGCGCGCAAGCCGCGCCGCGGCTGAGGTCGTCGAGCTGGTGGACCAAGGCCCTCCAGCTCGTCTCATAATTGCTATTTAATTGATAGCTGCAAGCGCATATAGAGCATGCGCTTGCGGCTATTTTTTATTGAAGTGTGCATGATTGACGGCTTGAGGGGCGCTCGATTGCTCCAGAAAGCGCGCATACCGTTGTGCCGTGTCGGCGGGGGCTTCCATCATGGGCAGGTGCCCGATGCCCGGCAGCGCGGCGATGTGTGCCTGCGGAAGCAGCTTCTGCACGGTTTGAAGGCCACTTCGGTCGAACACGCGGTCGCTGTCGCCCCATAGGACCAGGGTGGGGTGCTGCTGCAGGTGCCCCAGGTGTTGTTCCAGCAGATAGCGGTCTTTCAGCTGCGCGTCCCACAGGCGGGTGTTGGATGCAGCGTTGCGCAGCGCGTCCTGCTCGGAGGCATGCAGGATGGGGTAGGGCAGGAAGGGGCGCTTTTCAAACACCAACTCCATCATTGCTTTGAAGGCGGTGGCGTCGTGGGCTACCAGCGGGCGTTGTCCGGTGTCGATGAGGCGGTCCATGGTGCTGGGCTGGGGCGAGCGAATGCCGTGGGGTGCGCCGATGAACGCCACGCTGGCCACGCGCTCGGGATGCTGCAAAGCAAAGAGAGCGGCGATGGTGCCGCCCATCGAGTTGCCCGCCAGATGCACTTTCGCAAGGCCGAGCGCGTCCAGAAACGCGGCCAGCCGCGTGACGTGGGCGCCGTAGTCGTAGGCCTGGTCCGCCCGCCGCGTGCTCTCGCCAAAGCCCGGTATATCTGGGGCAATCACCCGGTACTGGTCGGTGAGCGGTCGCGCAAAATCCACCCAATGGTCTTTCTCCGCAAAAATGCCGTGCAGCAGAACGATGGGTGTGCCACTGCCGTGGACCAGTGCGGGGTTTGGGGGCGTGCCGTTGTCCAGGTAGTGGATGGTGTGCATGGCCGCATCGGCGGTTTTTTCGTCCAGGCCGGACAGATGGCGATTAGCGCTGAGCAGGGGCTCTTTGAACAGCGAAGGTGCCCCGTAGTAGAGGCCGACCGTGCCCAGTACCAGAGCCGTTGCGACAGAAATAGCGATGCGTTTCAAGAGGCGTTCTCCAAGGGTATGGCTGCGTGCATGCCAAGGACTGCTGCTTCAAGCGTCAACATACGCTCGGCCCCTGGCGGGAGAGGCAAGGCTACGGAGAACGCGGTAAAAAAACTTGTAGGTTTGGGCTATGCCAGCACGCAACACACTGACCCTGGGCACTGACCGGGCGCTCTACATCGGAGAGATCCCTGCAACGGGCTGGCACTGCCATGCGTCGCCGGTGCTGTTGATGGGGCTCTCGGGCCGGTTCGCGGTGCACTGGGGGGCAGGGCGTGTGCAGACCTGCCACAGCGCGCTGGTGGATGCGGGCGTGGAGCACCTGTTCGACCCCTGTGGCGAGGCGGTCGCCCTGGTGTACCTGGAGCCCGATTCGCGCGAAGCACGCGGGTTGCGCGGTCTGTTCCAGCAAGAGGGTGGCGTGGTGCTGGATGTTGCAGTCCCTGTGGGTGCGCGCAGTGCCATGGAGGGCTATCTGCATCACTTCGATCTGCCTGCCTTGCTGCGCTGCCCGTTCGATAGCGAGGTCGCGCCGCTGGACCAGCGCGTGGTGCGCAGTCTGCATGCGCTGCGCAATCCGCACGCGGGGCGTGTGGCACGGGGTGAGCTGGCCTCGGGCGTCCAGCTTTCAGCGTCGCGATTCAACCACCTGTTCCGCGCCGAGATGGGGGTGAGCTTGCGTACCTATCGGGTCTGGTCCCAGGTGCGGCTGGCCATGGCGGGGCTGGCCGTCAGCCCGCGTCTGACCGATGCGGCCTTGCACGGCGAGTTCTCTGATTCGGCCCATTTCAGCCGGATATTTCGGCAGACCTTTGGCATGACACCGTCGAGCGTGCTCAAGCCGCTCAGGCAGGTCACGCTGCTGCAGTAGCGCTCAGCCGCCGACGCGCCGCGCCAGCGTGCTGGCCGTCAATGCCTGCTGGCCCACAGGCCAATGATCAGCTGCCTGGCCATGCTGGTACACCGCTTCACTCGCAGCGCGCAAGGCGCTGGCGCCCGCAGCAAGGTGGGCGCCCACCATGCCGGCCAGTACATCACCCGTCCCTGCCGTAGCCAGCCGTGCGTTGCCGGTGGGGTTGATGGCTGGAACGCGGTCGGGCGCCGCAATCACGGTGCCCGAACCCTTGAGCAAGGCCACGCAGTTGAACTGGTCCGCCAACTGCTGCGCGGCGCACAGCCGGTTGGCCTGGACTTCGGCCGTGGTCAGGCCGAGCAGGCGGGCGGCTTCCAGCGGATGGGGGGTCAGCACGGTGGGTTGCCCGTGCTGTCCGCGTGCCACCACCAGCGCGTGCAGTGCGGCCCGGGTTGCTATGGTGTTGAGCGCGTCGGCATCCAGCACCAGGCGGGCCGCGCGGGTGATGACCTCTGGCAGCACGCGTGCGATGGCCTGCCCGCCGCCACATCCGCAGACCACGGTGAGCTGCTCCAGCGCCAGTGCGTCAAAGCTGCGTAGCATCAGCTCTGGCTGCTGTGGATCCAGTTGCAGATGCCCCTTATCTAGCAGGGCCACCAGCACCCGGCCCGCGCCGCTGTGCAGGGCGGCCGATGCCGCCAGCAGTGCTGCGCCCGCCATGCCCATGCCACGCTCGGTCAGCCCCTCGCCGCCCACCACGGCCACGTCGCCATAACTGCCTTTGTGGCTGGCATGGGCGCGGGGGACGGGCAGGGCGGGGCCAGAGAGCCAGGCATTGGGCGGCTCATGCCCGGGGTCTACACCCAGGTCGTCCAGCCACACCTGGCCTGCGGCATCCCGTCCGGCGGCAGTGAACAGGCCGGGCTTGAGGGTGAGCAGGCTCAGCGTGTGGCGTGCCGGGGGAGCGTGAGGGTGCAGGTGGGGTGGCGTATGGGGCGCAAGGCCTGTAGCAAACTGGCCGGTGTCAGCGTCCAGCCCGCTGGGCAGGTCCACAGACAGCAGTGGGGCTGGGCTGCTGTGCAGGGCTTGCAGGCAGGCCTGGAGCCGGGCATCGGGCGCGCGTGCAAGGCTGTTGGGTGAAGACGAGACACCAATGCCCAGCAGCGCATCAATGCACAGGTCGCTTGCACCCAGGTCGTCGGGCGCGGTATCAGCCCAGACCACGCCAGCGTCCTGTGCGCGCTGCCACGAGGCCCTGGCATCGGCCGGGGCCGTATCGGGCTGCCCCAGCCAGGTCACGACGACTCTGCGGCCACCGCGCTGCAGGTGCTTGGCAGCTTCCAGCCCGTCACCCCCGTTGTTGCCGGGGCCGCAGGCAATCCACACGGTGCGTGCGTGGGGTGCCAGCGCCTGGGCCAGTTGCGCGACGGCCAGGCCGGCGCGCTGCATGAGCGTGTGCGGGGGCAGGGCGGCTGCCGCCGCTTTTTCCAGGCGGCGCGTGGCGGCCGTGTTGAACAGGGGATAAGGCTGGTGGGCGGTGATGCGGTGCATGGGCTGCAGGTGGCAGGGGCTGCTGCCAGCGGCAGCGCGCCTGCCATTGTGCGCCGACGCCCCGTGGGGGCAAAGCGCGGAAGGTTCAGAACCGCCGCATGCCCAGCCCGTCCAGCGACACCTCGGGTTCCCGCTGCGCGATCAGGTCGGCCAGCGCCCGCGCGCTACCGCAGGCCAGGGCCCAGCCGCCAGCGCCATGGCTGGTGTTGAGCCACAGGCCCGGCACGCCGCTGGCGCCCACCACCGGGGCGCCATCGGGCAGCATGGTGCGGGCGCCACGCCAGATCTGCAGGTTGGATGAAAGCTGCGCGCCCCCGGGGAACCAGTCGTTCAGCGTACGGTACAGGCGCTGCAGTGTGGGGGTGTGGTGCTCGGCATCGGCCCCGGCCAGTTCAGCGCCACCGGCAATGCGCACGCGCTGGCCCAGGCGGGTGATGGAGATTTGCTGGCCCGCATCCACCACGCTGGCGCGGGGGGCGTGGGTGGATTCGCGCAGTGGGGCGCTCACGGAGTAGCCGTAGACAGCCGCCATGGGCAGCCCCAGGCCCAGTGCGGGCAGCAGCGTGGCCGATGCCATGCCGGCGCACAGCACCACGGAATCAAAGCGGCGCAGGTCCGTTTCGCCCTGCAGCGCCACGCCCGTGGGGCTGGTGCCGACGCGGTCTACGCGGGTGTTGAACACAAACTGCACCCCCGCACCCTGGATGCCCTGGCGCAGCAACTGTGCAAACAGACGGCAGTTGCCCGCGCGCGCATCGGGCAGGTGGATCGCGCCCGCCAACGGGGCTTCGGGCGAGAGGCCGGGCTCGATCTGGCGCGCCACATCGGCGTCGATCTCACGCAGGGCCACGCCGCTGTCGCGCAGCACTTGCAGCGCGGGTTGCAGGCGGGTGCGGTCTTCTTCGGTGCGCAGCAGCACCAGGCGGCCGTCGCTGGCTTCAAAGTCCAGCTCATGCTGGTTCGCAATGGCCTGCAGTCGAGCTTGGCTGTATTGCGCCAGGCGTTCGACAGCGGTGGCCGGGGCGCTGTGGCTGCGCGCCATGCTGCGCCAGCGCCGCAGCCAGGCCCAGTTGGCGCGGGTCAGGCCGCCAGCCAACCGCAGGGTGGCCTGTGTCCCCATCAGTCGCAGCGGCTGGCCGAAGCCCGGCAGCGCCCAGGGGCTGAGCAGGTGGGGCGCCAGCAGCCCGGCGGTGGCAAAGCTGGCCTCTTCGGCGGCCGCACTGCGTTGTTCAAACACCGTGACTTCGTGGCCGTCGCTGGCCAGTTCGTACGCGGTGGTGACGCCGACAATGCCGGCGCCCACGATGGCAATCTTCATGAATTTGGGTGTTTTTGGCTTGTAGCGCTAGTGAATCATGCGCTGGTAGCTATTATTTTTGTAGTGTTTGCTCGATCTGCAGACTGATGTTGAGCACCGTGTCATCCCTGAGCGCCCCGTGCCAGACCATCAGCCCGACCGGGAGTTCCCCTTGCACGTGGCAGGGCAGTGACAGCGCACAGCCGTCCAGCAGATTGACCACGCTGGTGTTGCGCAGCAGCAGGTTGTTCACGCGGAAGAACTCGGCATCGCGGGCGGCGTCCTTCGCCTTGTCCGCGCCATTTGCAGGGGCAACATCGGCCAGCAGTGGCGCCAGGATGGGCACGGTGGGGGACAGCAGGGCGTCGTACGGCTCCATGTCCGCGAGCATGCGGGCGATCCATTGCTGGCGTGCCTGCAGCAGGTCGATGTATTCCCAGGCCATCAGCGTGGCGCCTTTTTCTATGCGCATGCGCACCCTGGGGTCGTAGCGGTCGCCTGCGCGCTGCAGCAGCTCGCGGTGCCAGGCGTAGGCTTCGGGGGCGGCAAAGCCGTAGGCCGGCTGCTCCAGCACAGCGGGCAGGGCGATGGTGTCGATCTGGGCACCCGCCTGGCGCAAGGCTTCCACGCTGCGCTCAAAGGCGCGCGCCACGGGGGCGTCCAGCCCGTCGAGGAAGAGGGTGGACGGTACCGCCAGCCGGTACTGGGACAGCGGCGCCAGGCTGCGTGTCACGCGCCGGGCGGCCAGCACCTCGTGCGCCACGATGGCGTCGCGCACGGTGCGCGTCATGGCGCAGGCGGTGTCCAGGGTGGTGGACAGCGGCACGGCGCCGGCGGTAGGCACCAGCCGGGCCGTGTTCTTGAAGCCCACAATGCCGTTGAGCGCTGCAGGAATGCGGATGGAGCCGCCGGTGTCCGATCCCAGCCCGATGAAAGCCGCGCCGGTGGCCACCGATACCCCGGCGCCGGACGAAGACCCGCCGGGCACCCGGGGCGCGCCGGGCAGGGCGCCAAAGCGGGCATCCCAGGCAGCGGGGGTGCCGTAGTGGGGGTTGATGCCCACGCCCGAGAACGCAAACTCCACCATGTTGGTGCGGCCGATCAGGCAGGCACCTGCTGCGCGCAGTCGGGCCACGGCCGGGCAGTCTTGTGTGGCTGCGGGAGCCTCCGAAAGCGCGGTGGAGCCCGCTGGGGTGGCTTGTCCGGCCATGTCAAACAAGTCCTTCACCGACACGGCCAGCCCGGCCAGGGGCAACTGGGCCACACCCGGCTGCACCGCCGTGGTGCGTGCCTCGTCAAACAGCGTGCGCAAAAAGCTGTGGGTGTTGGATGCGGCCTGGGCGGCGTCGATGCAGCGCTCCAGCTCGGCGGGCGCGGTGGTGGCGCCGTCCCGCAGTTGCTCACGGGTGGCGATCAGGTCAGGGAGCATGGGTGTGCTAGAATCTTTGGGTTTTGCTGGGAGCAGTAGCGCAGTGGTGCAAGGTTTGCACAACCGGCGTGGCCGCTGTGGCAAGACCAATCGCAAAGCAGCCCTGTCAAGGTGTTGCGGTGTTCGTGAGGATCACGGCACTGCAAATATTGGGGCTGATTTTAGACCTAACCTTTGGAGTATTTTTATGTCCGTTACCATGCGCGAAATGCTGGAAGCTGGTGTCCACTTCGGTCACCAAACCCGCTTCTGGAACCCCAAGATGGCCCCCTACATCTTCGGCCATCGCAACAAGATTCACATCATCAACCTGGAAAAGTCGCTGCCACTGTTCCAGGAAGCCCAAAAGTTCGCCAAGCAGCTGGCTGCCAACCGCGGCACGATCCTGATGGTCGGCACGAAGCGCCAAGCCCGTGAAATCCTGTCTACCGAAGCTCTGCGCGCTGGCGTGCCCTTCGTGGACCAGCGCTGGCTGGGCGGCATGCTGACGAACTTCAAGACCGTGAAGACTTCGATCAAGCGCCTCAAGGACATGAAGGCTCAGCAAGAAGCTGGCCTCGAGAACCTGAGCAAGAAAGAGCAACTGACGTTCTCCCGCGAAATCGAAAAGCTCGAAAAGGACATCGGCGGCATCCAGGACATGGCTGCTCTGCCCGACGCCATCTTCATCATCGACGTGGGTTTCCACAAGATCGCCGTGGCCGAAGCCAAGAAGCTGGGCATCCCGCTGATCGGTGTGGTTGATACCAACCACTCGCCCGAAGGCATTGACTACGTGATCCCTGGTAACGACGACTCGGCCAAGGCCGTGACGCTGTACGCCCGTGGCATCGCTGACGCGATCATCGAAGGCCGTGCCAACGCCGTGAATGAAGTCGTGAAGGCTGCAACCGCCGAGAGCACCGACGAATTCGTGGAAGTGCAAGAAGCCGCTGCCTGATAGCCCGGCTGCGCGATCCGTCGCGAACAAAAGCGGGGCCCCTGGTGAGCCCCCTTTTTTTTAGCCCGAATCTGAACTGACTGAACTGAATACTGAAGGAATAAAGATGGCTGCAATTACCGCAAGCATGGTGGCTGAACTGCGTGGCAAGACCGACGCCCCCATGATGGAATGCAAGAAGGCGCTGACCGAAGCCGATGGCGACATGGCCAAGGCGGAAGAGCTGCTGCGCGTCAAGCTGGGCACTAAGGCTGGCAAGGCCGCATCGCGCGTGACTGCTGAAGGCGTGGTCGCCAGCTACATCGACGGCACCACGGGTGCTCTGGTCGAAGTCAACAGCGAAACCGACTTCGTTTCCAAGAACGACAGCTTCATTGCCATGGCCAACGCCGCTGCCAAACTGGTGGCACTGCACAACCCCGCCACGGTGGAAGCCTTGGGTGCACTGCCCTACGAGCAAGACAGCTTCGGTCCCACGCTGGAAGATGTGCGCAAGGGCCTGATCGGCAAGATCGGCGAAAACATGTCGTTCCGCCGCTTCAAGCGCTTCAGCGGCTCCAACCTGGCAGCCTACCTGCACGGCTCGCGCATCGGTGTGGTCGTCGAGTTCGACGGTGACGCCACCGCCGCCAAGGACGTTGCCATGCACGTGGCCGCCATGAAGCCCGTGGCCCTGACCAGCGCTGACGTGCCTGCCGACCTGATCGCCAAGGAGCGCTCGGTCGCCGAAGGCAAGGCTGACGAAGCCAACAAGGAACTCGTGGCTGCCGGCAAGCCTGCACAAAGCGCTGAAATCACGGCCAAGCGCATCGACGGCGCGGTGCAGAAGTACCTCAAGGAAGTCTCGCTGGCCGACCAGGTCTTCGTGAAGGCTGCCGACGGCAAGCAAACCGTGGCCCAGATGCTCAAGGCTGCCAACACCAACGTGAAGGGCTTCACCCTGTACGTGGTGGGCGAAGGCATTGAGAAGAAGGTGGACGACTTTGCTGCCGAAGTGGCTGCCCAGGTGGCTGCTGCCAAGGCTGCTGCCTGATCTTTCCCTGTAACCACCCCACCAAAGCCTCGTACCACTTACTGGAGAAATTTCCCATGTCCAACGCTGCACCAGCCCATAAGCGCATTTTGCTCAAGCTGTCTGGTGAGGCGCTGATGGGGGATGACGCCTTCGGTATCAACCGCGCCACTATCGTGCGCATGGTCGAGGAGATCGCCGAAGTGACCCGCCTGGGTGTCCAGGTGGCCGTGGTGATCGGTGGGGGCAATATTTTCCGTGGTGTCGCCGGGGGCTCGGTCGGGATGGACCGTGCCACCGCCGACTACATGGGCATGCTGGCCACCGTGATGAACGCCCTGGCCCTGGCCGACGCCATGGACAAGCAGGGCCTGGTGGCCCGCGTGATGTCCGCCATTGCCATCGAGCAGGTGGTCGAGCCCTATGTGCGCCCCAAGGCGCTGCAGTATCTTGAAGAGGGCAAGGTCGTGGTCTTCGCGGCCGGTACGGGCAACCCGTTTTTCACCACCGACACAGCAGCTGCCTTGCGTGGCGCGGAAATTGGCGCCGAATTGGTGCTTAAGGCTACCAAGGTGGACGGCGTTTATACTGCCGACCCCCAGAAGGATCCCACGGCGACGCGCTACACCAAGCTCAGCTTTGACGAGGCCATGTCCCGCAATCTGGGCATCATGGACGCGACTGCCTTCGCCCTGTGCCGTGACCAGAAGCTGCCCGTGAAGGTGTTCTCCATCATCAAACACGGCGCCTTGAAGCGCGTGGTGATGGGCGAAGACGAAGGTACGCTGGTTTACGCTTGATCACGATGGAAAGGCCTGCATTGCATGCAGGTCGGCCCGAGGAGAAAACATGACGATTGCCGACATCAAGAAGACTGCTGAAACCAAGATGGACCAGTCCATCACCGCGTTCAAGAACAACCTGCAGAAGATCCGCACCGGTCGTGCCAATCCGGCCCTGCTCGATACGGTGCAGGTTGAGTATTACGGCTCCCTGGTTCCACTGAGCCAGGTGGCCAACGTGGCGTTGATCGATTCGCGCACCATCAGCGTGCAGCCCTGGGAAAAGGGCATGGGCGCCAAGATTGAAAAGGCCATCCGCGAAAGCGACCTGGGCTTGAACCCGGCTTCCATGGGCGACCTGATCCGCGTGCCCATGCCCCCCATGAGCGAAGAGCGCCGCAAGGAAATGACGAAGCTCGCGCGCAACGAGGGCGAGAGCGCCAAGATCGCCGTGCGCAACCTGCGCCGCGATGCCAACGAATCCGTCAAAAAACTGGTCAAGGACAAGCTGGCGTCCGAAGACGACCAGAAGCGCGCCGAAACGGAAGTGCAAAAATTCACCGACAAGCACATCGCCGAGATCGACGCGCTGGTGGCCGCCAAAGAGCAGGAAATCATGGCGGTTTGAGCCCCCAGGGCTTGAACATTCCCATGTCTGTATCTCCGGTGGTGCCACACCACATTGCCATCGTCATGGATGGCAACGGCCGCTGGGCTACGCGTCGCTTTCTGCCGCGTCTGGCCGGCCACAAGCAAGGGGTTGACTCACTTCGCCGCTGCGCACGCGCTTGCGTGCAGCGCGGCGTTGGTGTGCTCACTGTTTTTGCGTTTTCTTCCGAAAACTGGAACCGCCCCGCCGACGAGGTCTCCGGCCTCATGGAGCTGCTGGCGATGGCGCTGGCGCGCGAGGTGCCCCAGCTCAAGAAAGACGGCGTGCGTCTTCATTTTGTGGGCGAACGTGGCAGCCTTTCGCCCAAGGTGCGAGACGGCCTGGGTCAGGCAGAAGCCGCCACGGCGGACAACACCCGCCTGGTGCTCAACGTGTGCTTCAACTACGGAGGCCGCTGGGACATCGCGCAGGCGGCTGCATCGCTGGCTGCCCGTGGCGAGCCCATCACCGAGGCCAGTCTGCACAATGCGATGGGATTGGCCCACGTGCCCGACCCCGATCTCGTGATCCGCACCGGGGGAGAAATGCGGATCAGCAACTTTTTGCTCTGGCAATCGGCATACTCCGAGTTCTTCTTCAGCGACCGGCTGTGGCCCGATTTCGATGAGTCCGCCCTGGACGAGGCCATCGACGCCTTCAGCCGCCGCGAGCGCCGTTTTGGCAAAACCTCTGAACAGATTCTGTCCGCGCATCCTGATCCGATGCCGGGTTGAGAACCTGAACAGGTTCTGAAAGCCCCCATGCTTCAACAGCGCGTCATCACAGCCCTTGTTCTGCTGGCCATCTTGTTGCCCGCGCTTTTCTACGCCAACACCATACCGTTCACGCTGGTCGTGTTGGTTCTGATGGCTGCCGGGGCTTGGGAATGGGGTCGTCTGAGCGGCTTCGGCCAAGCAGGTTCCGTGGCGGTGGGTGTTGCCTGTGTGGCCTTGTGCGCCGGGTCGTGGGCGCTGGGCTGGGTCGATCGCCCGTTGACTGCGCTGTGGGTGGTGGGCGGCGGGCTGTGGGTCTTGGCTGCTGCCTGGCTGCTCAAGGCCGGGGTGCCCGGCTGGCCCCGCATACCGGCCGGTTTGCGCCTGGTTGCTGGGGTGTTGGCCTTGTGGTTGGCATGGCTGGCCGTGGTGCAGGCGCGCAACGTGGGCATCAACTTTTTGCTGTCGGTGCTGCTGCTTGTGTGGGTGGCGGACATCTTTGCCTACTTTGCGGGCCGTGCGTTGGGACTGCGGTTTACCAAAGGCAAGCTCGCACCCTCGATCAGCCCCGGCAAGAGTTGGGAGGGTGTGTGGGGTGGCCTGGCAGGGGTGATGGTGATGGCCTTTGTCTGGGCGGCTGCCGATGCCCACTGGCAGGCGGCAGTGCCCAGTTTCTACACCCGCATGGCACAACAGGGCTGGTGGATGCTGGTGATTGCGGCGTTGTTCATGGTCGCCATGAGCGTGTCGGGTGACCTGGTGGAGTCGCTCATCAAGCGCAGCGCTGGTGTCAAGGACAGCAGTGGCCTGCTGCCCGGACACGGCGGCGTGCTGGACCGCGTGGATGCCTTGCTGCCCACACTGCCCCTGGCCATGATGCTCACGAGCCTGACGACCCCATGATGAAACAACGACTCACCGTTCTCGGCTCCACCGGCTCCATTGGGACCAGCACGCTGGATGTGGTGGCACGCCACCCCGAGCGCTTCGAGGTGTTTGCCCTCAGCGCTGCGACGCAAGTGGACCTGCTGCTGGAGCAATGCGCGCAGTTTCGCCCTCGCTACGCAGTGATGGCCAGCGCATCCCATGCGGCGCTGCTGGCGGAAAAATTGCAGGCTAACAGCCTCCCGACGCAAGTGATACAAGCGCAAGATGCTCTTGAAATCATAGCGGCCCATGATGAGGTTGACGCCGTAATGGCTGCTATCGTGGGGGCCGCCGGTCTGGCTCCGTGTCTGGCTGCGGCGCGCGCAGGCAAACGATTGCTGTTGGCCAACAAGGAAGCACTGGTCGTGGGTGGTGGGCTGTTCATGCAGACCGTACGCGACGGTGGTGCCACACTGCTACCCATCGACAGCGAACACTCTGCGATCTTCCAGTGCTTGCCAGAAGACCCTGCCACCTGGACTGACCGGGTGGACAGCATCCTGCTCACTGCCTCGGGCGGCCCGTTCCGTCAGCGGGATCCGTCCACGTTGGCGCAAATCACCCCTGACCAGGCCTGCGCACACCCCAACTTCTCGATGGGACGCAAGATTTCAGTGGATTCGGCCACGATGATGAACAAGGCCCTGGAGGTCATCGAGGCGCGCTGGCTATTTGATCTGCACCCGGACCAGATCAAGGTGGTCATCCACCCGCAGCAGATCATCCATTCGATGGTTCAGTTCAGGGACGCCTCCATCCTGGCGCAGCTGGGTACCCCCGACATGCGAGTGCCCATTGCCTGTGGCCTGGCCTGGCCCGAGCGCATCACCAGCGGTGCCAGCAAACTGGATTTCTCCACCCTGAGCGCCCTGGCGTTCGAGGACGCGGACGCCATTCGTTTTCCGGGTTTGCACCTGTCCTGGCAGGCCCTGAAGGCGGCGGAGGGAACCACGGCGGTGCTGAATGCTGCCAATGAGGTGGCTGTGGGCGCTTTTTTGTCCGGTCGGCTGCGTTTTGACCATATTCATGCGGTCAACCTTGCAACTTTGGACGCAGTTTCGCCCTCCAAGCCCGATTCGCTCGCCGCATTGTTGGATCTGGACACCCAGGCTCGCCATGCGGCAGAACATGTGGCGGGCCGTCTGGCTGCCTGACTGTCGTCCAACTCAGGAACCATCCTTCCATGCTGCTCACTATCGCTGCCTTCATCGTGGCCCTCGGTCTTCTGATCGCGGTGCACGAATACGGGCACTACCGCGTGGCGGTGGCCTGTGGGGTCAAGGTATTGAGGTTCTCCGTGGGTTTTGGCAAGCCATTGCTGCGCTGGCAGCCCCAGGGCTCTCCCACGGAGTTTGTGCTGGGAGCCTTCCCATTGGGGGGCTATGTGCGCATGCTGGACGAGCGCGAGGCACCCGTGCCTGCACAAGAGCGTCATCTGGCCTTCAACACCCAACCCCTGCGCTCGCGTGCCGCCATCGTCGCTGCTGGGCCCATTGCCAATCTGTTGCTCGCAGTGCTGCTGTATTCGGTCGTGAACTGGAATGGCGTTGAAGAGCCCCGGGCCATTCTTGCGAGTCCTGCGGCGGGCTCGGTCGCACACAGTGCCGGTTTGCGTGGTGGCGAACTGGTGGAGCGCGCCGCATTGGGCGCCGAAGAACTGGAGCCGGTTCGCTCGTTTGAAGACCTGCGCTGGCTGCTAACCCGGGGTGCGCTGGAGGGGCTGAACGTACGTCTCGATGTGCAGTCCGCCCATGGCGTGGGCCACCGCGAGGTCGTGCTCGACATGTCCCGGATCGACAGCCGCGAGGCTGATGCCCAGCTGTTTCGCAAGGTTGGCATCCTCGGCCCCTGGACCCGTCCCGTGCTGGGCGAGGTCATGACACAAAGTGCGGCCGAGCGTTCTGGTCTGCGCCAAGGTGATGTGGTGCTCAAGGTGGGGCAGATCGATGTGGTGGACGGGCAGCAACTGCGCGAGTTGATCCGGCAGTCGGTGCGCGGTAACGAACCATTGGCGCAGCCATGGCGCATTGAGCGCGGTGGCCAGGTGATCACGCTGGATGTGTTGCCCGACGCCGTGACTGAGCCCGGCAATACGGTGGGGCGCATTGGCGCTTATGTGGGGGCCACGCCGGAGTTTGTCACGGTGGACTACGGGCTAGTCGATGGCCTGTGGGGCGGCATGGTGAAGACCTGGGATGTGTCGCTGCTGACCCTGCGCATGATGGGCCGTATGGTGATCGGCGAGGCGTCGCTCAAGAACCTGAGTGGCCCCTTGACCATTGCCGACTATGCAGGCCGCTCCGCCAGCATGGGGCTGACTCAGTACCTTATCTTTCTCGCCCTCATCAGTGTGAGCCTGGGAGTGCTGAACCTGCTTCCGCTGCCTGTCTTGGACGGTGGGCACCTGATGTATTATCTTTGGGAGGGTGTCACGGGCAGGGGTGTGTCGGACGCATGGATGGAGCGACTGCAGCGTGGAGGCGTTGCGATCCTGCTGGTCATGATGTCCATAGCCCTGTTCAACGATATCACCCGGCTCTTTGGCTAACACTTTTGCTGCGCTTGCCCTGCAACTGCGGCTCCTGCTTCATTCATGAAAAAACACATCAATCGCCTGGGCGTGCGTACCGCATCGGCCGTTGCAGCCATGATTTTTGCCGCCAATGCGGCATGGGCTCTGGAGCCATTCAAGGTGCAGGACATTCGCGTGGAAGGCTTGCAGCGTGTGGAGCCCGGTACCGTGTTTGCGTCCATGCCCCTGCGGGTGGGTGACGACTACAACGACGAAAAAGGTGCAGCTGCGATCCGTGCCCTGTTCGGCCTGGGGCTTTTCAAGGACGTGCGCCTGGAAGCCAGTGGCAACGTGCTGGTGGTGGTGGTGGAAGAGCGCCCCACGGTGGCTGATGTGGACTTTGCTGGTGCCCGGGAGTTCGACAAGGATGCCCTCAAAAAAGCCATGCGCGAGGTGGGTCTGACGGAAGGGCGCCCTTACGACAAGGCGCTCACCGACCGTGCCGAGCAGGAGCTCAAGCGTCAGTACATCAACAAGAGCCTGTATGGCGCCGAGGTGGTGACCACGGTGACGCCCATTGAGCGCAATCGCGTGAACCTGACTTTCACGGTGACCGAAGGTGAGCCTGCGCGCATCAAGGAAGTGCGCATCGTGGGCAACAAGGCGTTCAACGAATCGACGCTCAAGGGTCTGTTCGACCAGGATACGGGGGGCTGGCTGAGCTGGTACACCAAGTCCGATCGCTATTCGCGCACCAAGCTCAATGCCGACCTTGAAACCCTGCGCTCGTATTACCTGCAGCGCGGCTACCTGGAGTTCCGTGTGGATTCCACGCAGGTCGCCATCTCTCCGGACAAGCAGGACATTTCCATCACCGTCAATGTGACTGAAGGCGAGCGGTATGTGGTGTCGGGCGTGAAGCTCGAGGGCAACTATCTGGACCGCGACGACGAGTTCAAGTCGCTGGTGACCATCCGCCCCGGTGAGCCCTACAACGCTGACCAGGTGACTGAAACCACCAAGGCGTTTTCCGAATACTTCGCCCGTTTTGGATTTGCATTTGCCCGCGTGGAGGCCGTGCCCGAAATTGACCGCGAGAACAACCGTGTCAATTTCGTGCTGCAGGCCGAACCAGCGCGCCGCGCCTACGTGCGCCGTATCAACGTGAGCGGCAACAACCGCACGCGCGACGAAGTCATTCGCCGAGAGTTCCGCCAGTACGAGGCCTCCTGGTATGACGGCGACAAGATCCGTCTGTCCCGCGACCGCGTGGATCGTCTGGGCTTCTTCACAGAAGTGAACGTGGAGACACAGGAAGTGCCAGGTTCGCCCGACCAGGTCGATCTGGTGATCAACGTGGCAGAAAAGCCCACCGGTTCGTTGCAACTGGGCGTGGGTTTTTCAAGCGCTGAGAAGGCGTCGCTCTCCTTTGGCATCAAGCAGGAGAACATCTTTGGCTCAGGCAACTACCTGGGCATCGACGTCAACACCAGCAAGTACCGGCGCACCCTGGTATTCAGCACGACCAATCCGTATTTCACGCCCGAAGGCATCTCGCGCACGCTCGATGTGTACTACCGCACCGACAAGCCTTATGAGGACCAGGGCGGTAACTACCAACTGGTCACCACGGGGACCTCCGTGCGCTTTGGGGTGCCTTTCAGCGAGACCGACACGGTGTTCTTTGGCGGCGGGTTGGAGCAAACCCGCATCAAGCCCGGGACGAACATTCCGGCCACTTACCTGTTCTATGCCGACAAGTTCGGCTACAGCAGCACGTCGATTCCCTTGACGGTGGGCTGGTCCCGTGACGACCGGGACAGCGCTCTGGCACCCAATTCCGGTCGTTACCAGCGCCTCAATTCCGAATGGTCCGTGGCGGGCGATGCGCGCTATGTGCGGGCCAATTACCAGTATCAGCAATACATCCCCCTCAACAAGCGCTTCACCATTGCATTCAATGGCGAGGCGGGCTATGGCAAGGGATTGAACGGCCGTCCATTCCCTGTGTTCAAGAACTTCTACTCCGGTGGCCTTGGTTCGGTGCGTGGTTTCGACCAGGGTACCCTGGGCCCGCGTGATGTGACCGGGGCATCGTTGGGCGGTCCCAAGAAGATCACGCTGAACACCGAGTTGATTGCTCCGTTCCCGGGCGCTGGCAATGACCGGACCCTGCGGATCTTCACGTTCCTGGACGTGGGGAATGTGTACGGCGAGAACGACAAAGTTACCTTCAGTGACATGCGTGCCTCCGTGGGCCTGGGTCTGAGCTGGATTTCGCCGCTCGGCCCCTTGCGTTTGGCATTTGCGCAGCCAGTGCGCAAGTTTGCCGGCGATAGAATCCAGAAACTGCAATTCCAGATTGGAACGTCTTTCTAATGAAATCCTTTTCTCGCCATCTCTCCGTGGCCTTGCTGCTTGGCACCGTTGCCATCGCAGCCCCTGCACAAGCGCAAGAGTTCAAAGCCGGTTTCGTCAACACTGATCGCATCTTCCGTGAAGCCACCACAGCCAAGGCTGCGCAGGCCAAGCTGGAGCAGGAGTTCTCCCGTCGTGAGAAGGAGCTGGTGGATCTGGGCAATACCCTGAAGACTGCCAGCGACAAGTTTGAGCGTGAAGCACCCACCATGGCGGAGAGCCAGCGCACCGCGCGCCAGCGCCAGCTGGTGGATCAGGACCGTGACTTCCAGCGCAAGCGCCGTGAATTCCAGGAAGACCTCAGTGCTCGCAAGAACGAAGAGCTGTCGCAAGTGCTGGAACGTGCCAACAAGGTGGTCAAGCAGGTTGCCGAGGCCGAGAAGTACGATGTGATCTTGCAAGAGGCCGTCTACATCAACCCCAAGCACGACATCACCGACAAGGTGATCAAGGCCCTGAATGCCGCTGCTGCTGCCAAGTAAGCCGCTGCGCAGGACAGGTGGCGCGTGAGCAGCTTGCTTCTCGGGCACATTGTTGATGCGCTCGGTGGTTCGCTGGAAGGAGGGGGGCGGGAAACCGCCATCGCCCGCATTGCGCCACTGGAGGTCGCGGGCCCAGGAGACCTCAGTTTCCTGAGCAACCCCCGCTACCAACAGCAACTGGCCGCCTCCCGGGCGGCCTGTGTCATTGTGGCGCCTACCATGCGCGACGCCGCACTGGCGCGTGGTGCCTGCATTGTGGTTGACAACCCCTACGTGTACTTCGCCCGGGCCACCCAGTTGTGGCGGCAGCGCAATGCGCCCGCGCGGCCATCCGGCGTGCATCCCAGTGCAGTGGTTGATCCCTCGGCACAGGTGCACCCTTCGGCCACCATTGGTCCGTTGTGCGTGGTCGAGCGGGGTGCCACGGTGGGCGCCGATACCGTGCTCAAGTCGCGTGTCACCGTGGGTGAGGGCTGTCATATCGGCGCGCGTTGCATCGTGCATCCGGGCGTGGTGATTGGGGCCGACGGTTTCGGTTTTGCGCCGGAAAACGGGCAGTGGGTCAAGATCGAGCAACTGGGTGCCGTGCGCATTGGAGATGACGTCGAGATTGGCGCCAACACCTGCATCGACCGGGGTGCGCTGCAGGACACGGTGGTCGAAGATGGCGTGAAGCTCGACAACCTGATCCAGATTGGCCACAACGTGCGGATCGGCAAACACTCGGCCATGGCTGGGTGCGTGGGTGTGGCGGGCAGTGCCACCATCGGGGCGCATTGCACTGTGGGCGGCGGGGCCATCGTGTTGGGGCATCTGGAGCTGGCCGATAACGTGCATATTTCGGCCGCCACGGTGGTGACGCGCTCGCTGACCCGGCCCGGCCAGTACACCGGCATGTTCCCCATCGACGACAATGCGCGCTGGGAAAAAAACGCTGCCACACTCAAACAATTGCACAGCCTGCGCGAGCGTATCAAGGCGCTGGAGCAGGCCCTCAAGGCAGCATGAACGGAAGAACAACTCGATGATGGATATTCACGCAATTCTCAAACAACTGCCCCACCGTTACCCGTTTTTGCTGGTGGACAAGGTGATCGAGTTGGAGAGCAACACCCGCATAAAGGCCATCAAGAACGTTACGTTCAACGAGCCCTATTTCATGGGGCATTTCCCTGGCCGTCCGGTGATGCCGGGTGTGTTGATCCTGGAAGCACTGGCCCAGGCTGCAGGCTTGCTGGCGTTCGATGCCATGGGCAAGGTGCCCGATGAGAACAACATCTACTACTTTGTCGGCATTGACGGCGCGCGCTTCAAGCGCCCTGTGGAGCCCGGCGATCAGTTGATCCTGACCATCACCATCGACCGCGTGCGCGGTGGCATCTGGAAGTTCAAGGGCGTGGCCAGCGTGGGCGAAGAGGTGGCCTGCGAGGCCGAGCTCATGTGCACCATGCGCAGCGTGGGTTGATCGGTTCAGGCCTGTTGGATCGTGAGTAATATCCACCCTACTGCCATCGTTGCGGACGGTGCCCGCCTGGACCCCACGGTCACAGTGGGGCCATATTCAGTCATCGGCGAACACGTGTCCATTGGTGCGGGGACCACGGTCGGTGCGCATTGCGTAATTGACGGGCGCACCACGATTGGTGCTGACAACCGCATCTTCCAGTTCAACTCCATCGGCGCGATCCCGCAAGACAAGAAGTACGCAGGCGAGCCGACCGAGCTGGTCATCGGTGACCGCAACACCATCCGCGAGTTCTGCACGCTGAACCTGGGTGTGCCCCAGGCCGGTGGTATCACCTCCGTGGGCCATGACAACTGGATCATGGCGTACACCCATATCGCCCATGATTGCCATGTGGGCAACCACACCACGCTGGCCAACAACACCACGCTGGCAGGCCATGTGCATCTGGGCGATTGGGTGACGGTGGGAGGGCTCACTGGGATCCACCAGTTCGTCAAGGTTGGTGCTCATGCCATGGTGGGCTTTGCCAGCGCTGTGTCGCAGGATGTGCCACCCTTCATGTTGGTGGATGGAAATCCGCTGGCCGTGCGTGGCTACAACGTGGTAGGGCTGCGCCGCCGTGGCTTCTCGGTCGAACGCATTGCCGCAGTCAAGCAGATGCACAAGCTGATTTACCGCCAGGGCCTCACGCTGGAGGCCGCACGCGCCGCCATTGCAGAGTTGGCACAGTCCGCACCGCAGGCCAGCGAGGATGCCGCGATGATGGAGCGGTTCCTGGCCGACGCAACGCGCGGCATAGCGCGCTGAGGGCTCGGTAATGGCCGCTTCCCCCCGCGTCGCCATGGTGGCGGGCGAGACGTCGGGCGACCTGCTCGCAGGCTTGCTCATCGATGGCATGCAAGCGCATTGGCCTGGGCTCCAGTCCCGCGGCATTGGCGGGCCGCAGATGGCACGCCGTGGCTTTACTGCCTGGTGGCCCAGCGACAAGCTGGCGGTGCACGGCTACAGCATGGAAGTGCTGCGCCGGCTGCGCGAGTTGCTGGGCATCCGCAAGCAGCTGCGTGAGCGTCTGCTCAAAGACCGCCCTGATGTGTTCATTGGTGTGGATGCGCCCGATTTCAACCTGGGCCTGGAGGCCGATTTGCGCGCCGCTGGCATCAAGACTGTGCACTTCGTTTGCCCCTCGATCTGGGCGTGGCGCGCCGACCGTGTCGAAAAAATCCGCCGCAGTGCAGACCATGTGTTGTGCATCTTCCCGTTTGAGCCGGAGCTGCTCGCTCAGCACGGCATTGCTGCCACCTATGTGGGGCACCCGCTGGCAGGCGTGATTCCCATGGTGCCGGACCGCGCTGCCGCCCGGGCGCAACTCGGTCTGCAGGACTCTGATGAGGTGCTGGCCATTCTGCCGGGAAGCCGGTCCTCCGAGATCCAGTACATCGCGCAGCCATTCTTTGAGGCTGCAGCGCTAGTGCTGAAAGCGCGGCCAGCTATCAAATTGATAGTGCCTGCGGTGCCCGCACTGCGCGACCGCATCGAACAAGTGGCGCGCTCGTGTGGGTTGGGGGGGGCCTTGCAAATCACTACGGGGCAGTCGCACACCGTGCTCGCGGCGTGTGATGCCACCTTGATCGCCAGCGGCACCGCGACGCTGGAGGCTGCGCTCTTCAAGCGGCCCATGGTTATCGGCTACCACATGCACCCGCTCAGCTGGTGGCTCATGCGCCGCAAGCAGTTGCAACCCTGGGTAGGCCTGCCCAATATTTTGTGCCGTGAGTTCGTGGTGCCTGAGCTGATCCAGGATGCCGCCACGCCGCAGGCGCTGTGTGAAGCCACGCTGCGTTGGCTGGATGCGCGGCGCCAACAACCGCTGAAAATTACGGCGCTGGAGCAGCGCTTTACGGCCCTGCACGAAAGCCTGCTGCGCAACACTCCCCAACTGGCTGCCGATGCGATCCAGAAGATCCTCGCCCCCGCTGCCTGAGCAGGCCTGCCTGCCCTGGCATCCCCCCGGCCTGGTGGCCGGGGTGGACGAGGCCGGCCGTGGCCCCTTGGCCGGGCCAGTGGTGGCCGCCGCCGTGATCCTGGACGACCTGCACCCTATTGCAGGCCTGGCCGACTCCAAGAAACTCACGGCCGCTCGGCGCGAGAAGCTCTACGACGAGATCCGCGCCAAGGCCCTGTGCTGCAGCATTGCCGAGGCCAGCGTGGAAGAAATCGACCAGCTCAACATCCTGCAGGCCACGCTGCTGGCCATGCGCCGTGCCGTCATGGGGCTGCGGCTCAAACCAGCCATGGTGCTGGTGGACGGCAACCGGCTGCCCGTGCTGGACGTTCCGGCGGAGGCCATCGTTAAGGGCGATGCGTTGGTGCCTGCCATCTCGGCGGCCTCCATCCTCGCCAAGGTGCATCGCGACCGCTGGTGCGCGCAGGTGCATGACGAGTTTCCGCAGTACGGCTTTGCCGGCCACAAGGGGTACGGTACGGCCGTGCACATGGCAGCCTTGCGCGAGCACGGTGCCTGCATTTACCACCGGCGCTCGTTTGCGCCTGTGGCCCAGAACCTGCGCACCGGCTCCTGACCGGGCACTGAAAATTTGCCATGACATCCTCGTCCGTGACCGCCATCCATTCCCGCGATAACACCTTCGTCAAGGATTTGCGCCGTCTGGCCCAGGACACGACGGCGTACCGCAAGCAGGGCCGTGTCTGGCTTGAAGGCGATCATTTGTGCCGCGCTGCGCTCGCTCGGGGGCTGCGGGCATCGGTGGCGGTGTTTTCAGAGTCTTTTTGGCCACAAGCGCAGATTGAATATGCCCAAGCAGCTACGAAATTCATAGTGCTTGCCGATGCGCTGTTTGCAGACATCAGCGGGCTGGAGTCTCCCGCGCATATGGGCTTTATCCTGGAACTGCCCGCAGCGGAGTGCCTGCGGCCCGATGCAGCCACTGTGGTGCTGGACAGGGTGCAAGACGCGGGCAACGTGGGCTCCATCCTGCGCAGCGCCTCGGCTTTCGGCTTCCGTCAGGTGGCGGCCATCAAAGGCAGCGCCGCGTTGTGGTCGCCCAAAGTCTTGCGGGCTGGCATGGGGGCGCATTTCGCGCTCGACCTGATCGAGGGGCTGGCGCTGGATGATCTGGCTGCCCTGCAGGTGCCGCTGCTGGTCACCAGCTCGCACGCAGGCGATTTTCTGCACCGTGCAGCCTTGCCTTGGCCTTGTGCGTGGGTGCTGGGCCACGAAGGGCAAGGCGTCAGTCCGGCTCTGGAGGATCGAGCTGCCTTGCGCATCCGTATCGCCCAGCCCGGTGGCGAGGAGTCTCTGAACGTGGCAGCGGCTGCAGCCATCTGCCTGCACGCGAGCGGGGCAGGGCGCTGAACCTGTCTGCGCCCGCCGCGGTGCTATGGGCGCTCAGGGCGAGCCTTGGGCCCGCAGGTCATAGACGCTGGTATCAGGGTTATGCAAGGCGTGCATTGCGGAGGTGTCAGCGACGGAGGGTATAATCGGGAGCTTTTCTCGCAACAGCGTCGCCCGACCGCACCCAAAGCAACAACCCATCTGAGAGCAGCCATTGGCACCATCGCGCTTCGAGTGTGCGAGTGGTCTGCAGGCGCCGGGCGACCGTAACCATCCGGAGAACCCAGTGCTTTTGTCTCTCAAGGGAAACTTCCCGCCCGCCATCCTGGCGCTCGCAGACGGCACGGTCTTTATCGGTAACTCGATCGGTGCCACCGGCACCACGGTCGGTGAAGTGGTGTTCAACACCGCCATCACCGGCTACCAGGAAATCCTCACCGACCCCAGCTACTGCCAGCAGATCGTCACCCTGACGTATCCGCACATCGGCAATTACGGCGTCAATGCGGAAGACATCGAAGCCGACAAGGTCCATGCTGCAGGCCTGATCATCAAAGACCTGCCCCTTCTGGCCAGCAACTTCCGATCCACCGAAACGCTTTCGCAGTACCTTGTGCGCGAAAAGACGGTGGCCATTGCCAACATCGATACCCGCAAGCTCACCCGCCTGCTGCGCGACAAGGGTGCGCAGAACGGCGCGATCCTGGGTCTGGCGGCCGGTGAGTCCGTCACGCAGGCGCGCATCGACGAAGCCCTGGCAGCTGCCAAGGCTGCGCCCAGCATGAAGGGCCTGGACCTCGCGCAAGTGGTGACCACCCCTTCGACCTATGCCTGGGACCAGACCGAGTGGAAGCTGGGTGAAGGCTATGGCCAACAGGCTGCGCCGCGCTTCCATGTGGTGGCGTACGACTTCGGCGTGAAGAAGAACATCCTGCGCATGCTGGCCGAACGTGGCTGCAAGCTCACCGTGGTGCCTGCCAAGACGCCTGCGGCCGACGTGCTGGCCATGAAGCCGGACGGCGTGTTCCTGTCCAACGGTCCTGGCGACCCAGAGCCTTGCGACTACGCCATTGAAGCCACACGCCAGATCGTTGATGCCGGCGTGCCCACCTTCGGCATCTGCCTGGGCCACCAGATCATGGCCCTGGCCAGCGGCGCCAAGACCTTCAAGATGGACAACAGCCACCACGGTGCCAACCACCCGGTGAAAGACCTGGACAACGGCCGTGTGAGCATCACCAGCCAGAACCACGGCTTTGCCGTGGACATGGCCTCGCTGCCCGCCACGCTGCGCCCCACGCACATCAGCCTGTTCGACGGCACGCTGCAAGGGCTGGAGCGCACCGACAAGCCAGCGTTCTGCTTCCAGGGCCACCCCGAGGCATCGCCCGGCCCGCACGACATCGCCTACCTGTTTGACCGCTTCACCGCGCTGATGGAGAAGAAATAATGCCAAAGCGCACAGACCTCAAATCGATCCTCATCATCGGCGCTGGCCCGATCATCATCGGCCAGGCCTGCGAGTTCGACTACTCCGGCGTGCAGGCCTGCAAGGCCCTGCGCGAAGAAGGCTACAAGGTCATCCTGATCAACAGCAACCCTGCAACGATCATGACCGACCCGGCCACCGCCGACGTCACCTACATCGAGCCCATCACTTGGCAGACGGTCGAGAAGATCATCGCCAAGGAGCGCCCCGACGCCATCTTGCCCACCATGGGTGGCCAGACCGCGCTGAACTGCGCGCTGGACCTTTGGCACAACGGCGTGCTCGACAAGTACAAGGTCGAGCTCATCGGTGCCACACCTGAAGCCATCGACAAGGCCGAAGACCGCCTGAAGTTCAAGGACGCCATGACCAAAATCGGTCTGGGCTCCGCGCGCTCCGGCATCGCCCACAGCATGGACGAAGCCTGGGCCGTGCAAAAGACCGTGGGTTTCCCCACTGTGATCCGCCCCAGCTTCACGCTGGGCGGTACCGGCGGTGGCATTGCCTACAACCCCGAAGAGTTCGAGACCATTTGCAAGCGCGGCCTCGAAGCCTCGCCCACCAACGAGTTGCTGATTGAAGAGTCGCTGCTCGGCTGGAAGGAATACGAGATGGAAGTGGTCCGCGACAAGGCGGACAACTGCATCATCATCTGCTCCATCGAGAACCTGGACCCCATGGGCGTGCACACCGGCGACTCGATCACCGTGGCCCCCGCGCAGACGTTGACCGACAAGGAATACCAGATCATGCGCAACGCCTCGCTGGCGGTGCTGCGTGAAATTGGAGTGGACACCGGGGGCTCCAACGTGCAGTTCTCGGTGAACCCGAAGGACGGCCGGATGATCGTCATCGAGATGAACCCGCGCGTGTCGCGTTCGTCGGCACTGGCGTCCAAGGCGACAGGCTTCCCCATCGCCAAGGTAGCGGCCAAGCTGGCAGTTGGCTACACGCTGGATGAGCTCAAGAACGAGATCACCGGCGGCGCCACGCCTGCATCGTTCGAGCCCTCGATCGACTACGTGGTCACCAAGATTCCGCGCTTTGCGTTCGAGAAGTTCCCCACGGCCGACAGCCGCCTGACCACGCAAATGAAGTCGGTGGGTGAGGTGATGGCCATGGGCCGCACCTTCCAGGAGTCCTTCCAGAAAGCCCTGCGTGGCCTGGAAGTGGGCGTGGACGGCATGAACGAAAAGACCCAGGACCGCGAAGTGCTGGAGAAGGAGTTGGGCGAGCCCGGCCCCGAGCGCATCTGGTACGTGGGCGATGCGTTTGCCATGGGCCTGTCGGTGGACGAGGTGTACGACCTCACCAAGATCGACAAGTGGTTCCTGGTGCAGATCGAAGAGATCGTGAAGATCGAACTCGAACTGGACCAACTGGCCGTGGACAAGGGCGAGGTTGCCCTGGCCAGCCTGAGTGCGGACACGCTGCGCGCGCTCAAGAAGAAGGGCTTTTCCGATCGCCGTCTGGCCAAGCTGCTCAAGACCTCGGAGAAGGCCGTGCGCGAAGCGCGCCGTGCCCTCAACGTGCGCCCTGTGTACAAGCGCGTGGACACCTGTGCCGCAGAGTTCGCCACCAACACGGCCTACATGTACTCGACCTATGAGGATGAGTGCGAAGCTGCGCCCACCAACAACAAGAAGATCATGGTGCTGGGTGGTGGCCCCAACCGCATTGGCCAGGGTATCGAGTTTGACTACTGCTGCGTACATGCCGCACTCGCCATGCGCGAGGATGGCTACGAGACCATCATGGTCAACTGCAACCCTGAAACGGTTTCGACCGACTACGACACCTCCGACCGCCTGTACTTTGAGCCGCTAACGCTGGAAGACGTGCTCGAAATTGTGGACAAGGAAAAGCCACACGGCGTGATCGTGCAGTACGGCGGCCAGACGCCGCTCAAGCTGGCACTGGGCCTGGAAGCCGAGGGCGTGCCAATCATTGGCACCAGCCCCGACATGATCGACGCCGCCGAAGACCGCGAGCGTTTCCAGAAGCTGCTGGGCGACCTTGGCTTGCGCCAGCCGCCCAATGCCACGGCGCGTACCGAAGCCGAGGCTCTGGAAAAAGCCGCCACGCTGGGTTACCCCCTGGTGGTGCGCCCCAGCTACGTACTGGGTGGCCGTGCGATGGAAATCGTGCACGAGCAGCGCGACCTGGAGCGCTACATGCGCGAGGCCGTGAAGGTGAGCAACGACTCGCCTGTGCTGCTGGACCGCTTCCTGAACGACGCCATCGAGTGCGATGTGGACTGCCTGCGCGACCCCGAAGGCAAGACCTTCATCGGTGGCGTGATGGAGCACATCGAGCAAGCCGGTGTGCACTCGGGTGACTCGGCCTGTTCGCTGCCCCCTTACTATCTCAAGCAAGCCACGGTGGACGAGCTCAAGCGCCAGTCTGCCGCCATGGCCGAAGGCCTGAACGTGGTGGGTTTGATGAACGTGCAGTTCGCCATCCAGGAAGTGGACGGCAAGGACGTGATCTACGTGCTGGAAGTGAACCCCCGCGCCTCGCGCACGGTGCCGTTTGTTTCCAAGGCCACAGGCATCCAGCTGGCCAAGGTTGCCGCACGTTGCATGGCGGGCCAAACGCTGGCTTCGCAGGGCATCACCAAGGAAGTGACACCGCCGTATTTCAGCGTGAAGGAGGCCGTGTTCCCCTTCGTGAAGTTCCCTGGCGTGGACACCATCCTCGGTCCGGAGATGAAGTCCACGGGCGAGGTGATGGGCGTGGGCAAGACCTTTGGCGAAGCCTTCGTGAAGAGCCAGCTGGGTGCCGGCACCAAGCTGCCGACCTCGGGCAAGGTGTTCCTCACCGTGAAGAACAACGACAAGCCCCGCGCGGTGGATATCGCGCGTCAGCTGGTGGCGCTGGGCTTCGAGCTGGTGGCAACCAAGGGCACTGCTGCAGCCATTGCCGAAGCGGGCGTACCGGTGGTGGTGGTCAACAAGGTCACTGAAGGCCGTCCGCACATCGTGGACATGATCAAGAACAACGAGATTGTCATGGTCATCAACACAGTGGAAGAACGCCGCAACGCTATCGCTGATTCGCGGGCCATCCGCACGTCTTCGCTGCTGGCTCGCGTCACGACCTTCACCACCATTTTTGGTGCAGAGGCCGCCGTAGAAGGCATGAAGTACCTCGACAAGCTCGACGTGTACTCGGTGCAGGAATTGCACGCCCAACTGCTGGCTTGAGCCGCAGCAAAAGCGGCATAATCTGCCCTTGATCTGACACCGCCGCTCGGCAACGTGCGGCGGTTTCCTTTTGTAGATGTGCCATGTGCACCCCCAGGTATTTTCGGGGGGCAGCGTGGCGACCGATCGGTGGAAGTGCATTGCACTTTCACCGTTTTGACTTGTGGAGACTCAACAGCATGGCCACCATCCCAATCACCAAGCGCGGCGCTGAAATGCTCAAGGAAGAGCTGCATCGACTCAAGACCGTGGAGCGTCCCGCGGTGATCTCGGCCATTGCCGAAGCGCGCGCGCAGGGCGACCTGAGTGAAAACGCCGACTACGATGCTGCCAAGGACCGCCAGGGTTTCATTGAAGGTCGCATCCAGGAGATTGAGGGCAAGCTCTCAGTGGCCCAGGTCATCGACCCCAGCGCGGTCGATGGTGGCGGCAAGGTGGTATTTGGTGCCACGGTCGAACTGGAAGACGAAGATTCCGGAGACATGGTGAGGTACCAGATCGTGGGCGAAGACGAGGCGGACCTCAAGCAGGGCCTGATCAATATTTCCAGCCCCATCGCGCGCGCGCTGATTGGCAAGGAAGAGGGCGACACCGCTGAGGTGCAGGCCCCCGGTGGCATTCGCCGCTACGAGGTAGTGGCGGTCAGCTACCAGTGATGGTGTGATGGCTGTCGTGTGGCTGGGCGTGCGCCCGAAACTTCCCGCTTTGGTGGCGGCCTTGTGGTGGGGTAGCCTGACAACCATCGGATTTTTGGTGGTACCCATGCTGTTTGCCTATCTGCCGTCCGCTTCTGTGGCGGGTCAGATGGCGGCCCGGCTGTTTGCCGCTCAAACCTGGGTGGCCGTGGTGTGCTGTGTAGTGTTGCTGCTCTTGTCCAGGCCCCGGCACGCAGTGGCGCAATATCCCTGGGCGCGCGCTGCCATGCTGTTCGTCTTGGGTGGCCTGCTGCTGGCGTTGCTCAACCAGTTTGGTGTGGCGCCCCGCATTGTGGCCCGTCAGGACCTTCGCCTGTGGCACAGCGTGGGCACGGTGATGTACGCATTGCAATGGGGCTGCGCCTTGGCAGTGTTCTGGCAAACGCTTCGGCCAGGAGCCCACGCGGTAGAGGAAGATACGTCCGCCAGCGATTGAATGTCAGGTGATCGATTCAGCGGCGGACCTGCTACAGGCTGAACGTCGCGTCCTGAGTGACCGGCCAGCCTGCCTCCGCGCCTATTCGTGCCAGTGCTCCGCCACCCAGGTGGCTGGGCGGATATAACGGAAACGGCGGTTGCGCCTGCCTGCCAGCGCGTCTGGGGGGTTGCATTCCCCATGAAAAATCACGATGCGTGCGCCGTCAGGCACGAACGGTGCGCGCCAGTAATTGGTAGGCCACGGCGGTATCCCGTGGTACTTGAAACTGGGGCACCATGCCGCGGGCCAGTATTGCAACTTGCCCTGTTTGTGCAAGAAGTCGGACAGATAGGCCTGTTCGTTACGAAACTGCGCGCGGATCTCGGAGAAATGTTCGCGAAAATACGCCAGAACATCAGGGTGGGCGCCGAGTTCGAAGCGGTAGACCGACGAGTTTCCCGTGATGCGCCATGGGCGCTTGTAGTCATGGATGATCAGGAACTCGCCATGCTGGGTGAAAAAATCATCCAGGCTGCCGGTGATGACCACATCCACGTCCAGAAACAGCGCGGTGCCCCGCAGGCCATGCAAGTCTGCGCTGAAGGTGGCCAGCTTGGTCCAGCCCCGCTCGGGAATGCCTGGCGGCAGATCCAGTGCGGGGATGGGCAGGCATTGCACTTCGCTGCGGATACCGGTGCTGTCATCGGTGAGGCAGATAAAACGGAAGTCCCCGCTCAGATGTCGGCGCACCATGGCATACAGCCGGTTGACGTATTCAGGGCCGTATTTCGTGCCCCATTTCATGCAGAGTATGTGGCGAGTGGGCGCCATGCCGGCAGGTGCTGCAACGGTTGCAGATACTGCTTCAGCGGTCATCAGTCTGCCTGGCGCTTCTTGATGGATTTTTGCTTGGGCTTGGCGCGCTTGATCTGGCCGCCTGAGGTGAGGCGCTGGTTGCCGAGCACGCGCAACTGCTTGATTTCGGGGCGCTGTCCACCACGTTTGCTGTACTTGAGCACCTTGACGTCACGTGGGCCGGGCATACGGTCTTCATCGACGGTACGCTCTTTGACAGGCTGGGGCCGCCACAGCACCAGCAGCTTGCCGATGTGCTGAATGGGCGCAGCGTTGAGTTCAGCGGTGAGCTCCTGGTACATCAGCTCGCGTGCCACGCGGTCATCGTTGAAAACACGTACCTTGATCAGGCCATGGGCGTTGAGGGCGGCGTCGATTTCCTTCTTGACGGCGGGGGTGAGGCCATCGCCACCGATCAGGACCACGGGGTCCAGGTGGTGGGCATTGGCGCGTTGTTCCCGGCGCTCGGCAGGAGTCAGTTGAATTTGGGGCATACCCGTATTATGTCTGCGGCCCGTGGTGGAGTGACTCTACCTCCCGTGCGCGGCCAGGCTTTCAAGTCACCAGCTGCAGCGATTGTCGAGAGACAATACCGCTATATGAAAGTCAAAACCCAGAGCAAGAAGGTGAACAAGGCGTGGCTCAACGACCACGTGAACGACACCTATGTCAAATTGGCACAAAAGGAAGGCTACCGTGCCCGTGCCGCCTACAAGCTCAAGGAGATTGATGAGCAACTGGGCCTCATCAAGCCGGGCCATACGGTGGTCGATCTGGGTTCCACACCTGGTGCGTGGAGCCAATATCTGCGCAGGCGCATGTCGCCCGCAGGCGCTGCGGCGGGGCAGCTCAACGGGGTGATCATTGCGCTGGACATCCTGCCCATGGAGCCTGTTGAAGGCGTTACGTACTTGAACGGTGACTTTCGCGAGCCCGAGGTGCTGGAGCGACTGGAGCAGGCGCTCGACGGGCGGGTGGTGGACGTGGTGGTGTCTGACATGGCGCCTAACCTGTCTGGCATCGAGTCGGCCGATGCGGCACGGATTGCGCATCTGGTGGAGTTGGCCGTGGATTTTGCGTGCAACCATTTGAAACCGGAGGGGGCCCTGGTGGTCAAGCTGTTCCATGGCAGTGGATACAGCGATCTGGTCACCCTGTTCAAGCAGACCTTCAAGGTCGTCAAACCCTTGAAGCCCAAGGCTTCGCGCGACAAGTCGTCCGAAACGTTCCTGGTGGGCATGGGTCTCAAAAAGTAGCCTGTCCAGGCTTGCCTCAGGTCAAGAATCCGTGATCTACGACCGCAAAGTCCGTGCTGATTCCATGGGCGTGAGGGGGAATAGGTCTGGCCTCGTGGCTTGAAAGACCTAAAATGGGCCGCACATGCGTGCCATGACGGCAGTGTGTCCGTTTTCTGTTCCCCGCAACTGGAGCCCCGCTTGAACAATCAGTGGTTTTCAAAAATTGCCGTATGGCTGGTCATCGCCATGGTGCTGTTCACGGTGTTCAAGCAGTTTGACACCCGCAGCGGCGCCAGCGCAGGCCACGTAGGGTATTCCGAGTTTCTGGACGAAGTCCGCAATAACCGCATCAAAAGCGCCACCATTCCCGAAGGGCTGAGCGGCGGTGAGATTGTGGCCGTCACCACCGACGATCGCAAGATCCGCACGAATGCTTCGGTGCTGGACCGTGGCCTAGTCGGTGACCTGCTGAACCACAACGTCAAATTTGACGTGAAGCCCCGCGAAGAAGGCTCCTTGCTCATGACACTTCTGGTCAGCTGGGGCCCCATGCTGCTGCTGATCGGAGTGTGGGTGTATTTCATGCGCCAGATGCAGGGTGGCGGCAAGGGCGGCGCCTTCAGTTTCGGTAAGAGCAAGGCGCGCATGCTCGATGAGAACAACAACCAAGTCACGTTCGCGGACGTGGCCGGGTGCGACGAAGCCAAGGAAGAGGTCAAGGAAGTGGTGGACTTCCTGAAAGACCCGCAAAAATTCCAGAAGCTCGGCGGCCGGATTCCTCGTGGCCTTTTGCTGGTGGGCCCTCCCGGCACCGGCAAGACGCTGCTCGCCAAGTCCATTGCGGGCGAGGCGAAGGTGCCGTTCTTCAGCATCTCGGGCTCCGATTTTGTGGAAATGTTTGTCGGCGTGGGCGCGGCCCGTGTGCGCGACATGTTCGACAACGCCAAAAAGAACGCCCCGTGCATTATCTTCATCGATGAAATCGACGCGGTGGGCCGCCAGCGTGGCGCTGGCCTGGGCGGTGGTAACGACGAGCGCGAACAGACTCTGAACCAGATGCTGGTCGAGATGGACGGCTTTGAAACCAACCTGGGCGTCATCGTGGTGGCTGCCACCAACCGCCCTGACATCCTGGACGCCGCCCTGCTGCGCCCTGGCCGTTTTGACCGCCAGGTGTATGTGACGCTGCCCGACATCCGCGGCCGCGAGCAGATCCTGAACGTGCATATGCGCAAGATCCCGATCGGTCAGGATGTGGCCCCTGGCATCATCGCTCGTGGCACACCCGGTATGAGCGGTGCAGATCTGGCCAACCTGTGTAATGAAGCTGCCCTGATGGCTGCCCGCCGCAATGCGCGCACCGTCGAGATGCAGGACTTCGAGAAGGCCAAGGACAAGATCCTCATGGGCCCTGAACGCAAGAGCATGGTCATGCCCGAGGAAGAGCGCCGCAACACGGCTTACCACGAGTCTGGTCACGCGCTGATCGGCAAGCTGCTGCCCAAGTGCGACCCCGTGCACAAGGTCACCATCATTCCCCGCGGCCGTGCGCTGGGTGTGACGATGAGCCTGCCCGCGCAGGACCGCTACAGCTATGACCGCGAATACATGCTCAACCAGATCAGCATGCTGTTCGGCGGCCGGATCGCCGAAGAAGTGTTCATGAACCAGATGACCACGGGTGCCAGCAATGACTTCGAGCGGGCTACGCACATCGCCCGTGACATGGTCACTCGCTACGGCATGACGGATGCGCTGGGACCCATGGTCTATGCCGAGAACGAAGGCGAAGTGTTCCTGGGCCGCTCGGTCACCAAGACCACCACCATGAGCGAACAGACCATGGAAAAGGTGGACATGGAAGTGCGCCGCATCATTGACGAGCAGTACAACCTGGCACGCCGGTTGATCGAAGAGAACAGCGACAAGATGCACGCCATGGCTAAGGCCTTGCTCGAATGGGAAACCATTGATACCGAGCAATTGGACGACATCATGGCGGGCAAGGAACCCCGTCCTCCCAAGGACTGGACGCCACGCACCCCGCCCTCTGGTGGTGATAACTCCAGTGGCGGCACTCCAGCTGTAGCCACGGACACTGCACCGACGGCAGCCTGACCGGGCTCGCGGTCCAGCCGTTTGAACGGGGCCTTGTGCCCCGTTTTTCATGGGGGCCATCGTTTTTTCTTGCGGAATGCTTTGTCGAGCCGCTATTTCGAAATCTGCACGGGTGTGATCGGCATGATCTGGCAAACCTCTCGCTTCGCAATTGACTTGGTCCGTCCCCAGGTCATGGGCATCGTCAACGTCACTCCTGATTCTTTCTCCGACGGTGGGCGCCATGGCTCCACGGCTGCTGCGCTACGGCATTGCGAACAGCTGTTGAAAGAGGGCGCGGATATTTTGGATATCGGTGGTGAGTCCACTCGCCCGGGCAGCCCTGCTGTGCCGCTGGATGAGGAGCTGTCTCGTGTCGTTCCCTTGGTGCGTGAGGCTGTGGCGCTGGATGTCCCGATTTCGGTGGACACCTACAAGCCGGAGGTCATGCGCGCTGTGCTGGATCTGGGGGCTGACATCGTCAACGACATCTGGGCCCTGCGGCAGCCAGGAGCTGCGGCAGTGGTGGCTGCGTACCCGCAGTGTGGTGTGTGCCTGATGCATATGCACCGCGACCCGCAGACCATGCAACAGGCGCCTATGGGGGGTGATGTGGTGCCTCAGGTGCTATCATTTTTGCAGCTGCAGGCGCATAATCTACTAGCGCTTGGGGTCGAAAAGGCTCGTATCCTGCTGGATGCGGGCATTGGTTTCGGCAAAACGGTGGAACAGAACTTTGCGTTGCTGGCACGACAGTCCGAGCTATTGGCAGCTGGCTACCCGCTGCTGGCGGGATGGTCGCGCAAGTCATCGCTGGGCACGATCACAGGGCTGGAGGTGAGCCAACGCATGGTACCCAGTGTGGCCGCCGCTTTGCTCGCGGTGGAGCGGGGCGCGTCGGTAGTGCGCGTGCACGATGTACGCGAGACGGTGGCGGCACTGGCAGTGTGGTCTGCGATGCAGCGATCTGGCTGAGGGGCCAGTGATTCGAGAGCAGGTAGTGGGGCGCCAAGTCCTCGCCTTTGACAACAACATACTGAGATCCGTACGAGGAGACGCCAGAACATGACACGCCAATACTTTGGAACCGACGGCATCCGCGGCACTGTGGGGCAGCCGCCCATCACACCGGATTTTGTGCTGCGCCTTGCCCATGCCGTGGGTCGCGTGTTGCGCCGCACGGAGGAGCGGCCCACGGTGCTGATCGGCAAGGACACGCGCATCTCGGGCTACATGCTCGAAAGCGCGCTGGAGTCTGGCTTCAACTCGGCAGGGGTGGATGTGGTGCTGCTGGGGCCGTTGCCCACGCCCGGCGTCGCTTACCTGACCCGCGCCCAGCGCGCCAGTCTGGGCGTGGTCATCAGTGCCAGCCATAACGCCTACCCTGACAATGGCATCAAGTTCTTCAGTGCACAAGGCACCAAGCTGTCAGACGCCTGGGAGTTGGCGGTGGAGGCCGCACTGTCCGAGCCACCTGTCTGGGTCGATTCGGCCAGCCTGGGCAAGGCGCGACGCCTGGACGATGCAGCCGGGCGTTACATCGAGTTTTGCAAGAGCACCTTTCCCCAGGACCTGACGCTCAAGGGCCTGAAGATCGTGGTGGATGCCGCCCACGGTGCTGCGTACCAGGTGGCGCCCAAGGTGTTTCACGAGCTGGGTGCAGAGGTGCTGTCGATTGGCTGTGCACCCGATGGTCTCAACATCAACCACGAAGTGGGGGCCACACACCCCGACGCCTTGGTACGCGCTGTCCGTGCCAACCGTGCCGACTACGGCATTGCGCTGGATGGCGATGCAGACCGGTTGCAGATTGTGGACGCCACGGGGCGGCTGTACAACGGTGACGAGCTGCTGTACCTGATGGCCGCAGACCGCATGGGCCGTGACGAGCACGTGCCTGGCGTGGTGGGCACGCTGATGACCAACATGGCGGTAGAGGTGGCGCTGCAGGCCAAGGGAGTGAAGTTTGTACGCGCCAAGGTCGGTGACCGGTACGTACTGGAAGAACTGGCGCGCCACCACTGGGTGTTGGGCGGGGAGGGGTCCGGGCATCTGCTGGCCCTGGACCGACACACCACCGGCGACGGTCTGGTCAGTGCCCTGCAGGTGCTGCAGGCTTGTGTGCGCAGTGGCCGCACGCTGGCTCAGCTGTTGGCAGACATCACGCTCTACCCGCAGGTCTTGCTCAACGTCCGTCTGGCGCCAGGGCAGGACTGGAAGGCCAACCGCGTACTGGCAGAGGCCACGCACGCGGTTGAGCAGCAGTTGGGCTCCTCGGGCCGCGTACTGATCCGCGCCAGTGGCACCGAGCCTCTGCTGCGGGTGATGGTGGAGGCGCGCGACGCGCAATTGGCCAGCTCTTGCGCGCAGCGCTTGGCTGACGCCGCCCGCGCGGGTTGAATTCTGGGGGCTTGGCGACGCAGCGGTCCCTGCCTCGCCATGAGTGGCCCCGCAGCCCCTTAGTGCGCCGTTGTGTGTTGCCGCATGAAGCGTTCCAGCTGTTCTGCTGGCAGCGGCGTGCTGAAGTGGTAGCCCTGCGCTTCGTCGCAACCTTGTTCGTGCAAAAAGGCCAGCTGACTCTCGGTTTCCACCCCCTCCGCCGTGGTCCGCATGCCCAGCGCCTGCGCCATGCGGATGATGGCGCTGACAATGGCGCGGTCGTTGCTGTCGTTGCCCAGGTCGCGCACAAAGGATTGATCGATTTTCAACTTGAAGATCTGGAATCGTTTGAGCTGGCTGAGTGACGAGTAGCCCGTGCCGAAGTCGTCCATCGACATTCGCACCCCACGTGCATGCAACTGGTCCATGGTGGCAACTGCCGCATGGGGGTCATCTACGGCCACGCCCTCCGTCAGCTCCAGTTCCAGCGAATCAGGGGGCAGGTCTGACTCCGCCAGCACCCGACTTACCAGCTCTGGCAGTTGTGGCTGGCGAAACTGGATGGCCGAGAGGTTGACCGCCATTGTGAGTTCGGGAAATCCGCAGCTGCGCCATGTCTTGAGCTGGGCCAGTGCTGTGCGCAGCACCCACTCGCCGATTTGCAGAATCTGCCCGCTGTCTTCCGCGATGGGAATGAACTCTCCCGGAGAAATTGCACCCAGCTGGGGGTGTTGCCAGCGCAGCAGGGCTTCCACACTGCGTACAGTGCCCGTGGCCAGGTGCATCTGAGGCTGGTAGTGCAGGTGAAACTGCTCGCGCTCCAGGGCGCGGCGCAATGCGTTTTCGAGCTGCAAGGCACGCACCGACTGAGCCTGCATCTCGGGGGTGAAGAAGCGAAAGGTATTACGCCCATCCAGCTTGGCACGGTACATGGCCACATCGGCCGATTGGGTCAGCGTGTCGAAGTCGTGCCCGTCCTGGGGGAACAGCGCAATGCCCATCGACGGGGCCATGGTGAGCTCGTGATGGTCGATCTGGTACGGCTGACGCGATGCCTCCTGCAACTTGCTGGCGACCCGGGCTGCGCCCCGCGCATCAGCGCCCCGCAGAAGCAGGATGAACTCATCCCCTCCCAGGCGAGACACCGTGTCCTTGTCGCGCACCACAGCGCGCAGGCGTTTGGCAATCTCGACCAGCAGCACATCGCCTACCCGGTGACCCAGAGAGTCGTTGACGTGCTTGAAGTGATCCAGGTCCAAGAAAATGACGGCCAGCGGTGTCTGGTTCTCCTGGGCCACCTGAATGGCCTGCTGCGCACGTTCCGCGAGCAGGGCCCGGTTGGGCAGGCCAGTCAGCGCATCGTAGTGAGCCAGCCAGTAGATACGCTCCTGGTCGGCCTTGCGGTCATTGATTTCACGGTGCAGGTTTTCCACCGTCTCGCGCAGCTCGCGCGTGCGGTCTTGCACCTGCCGCTCCAGCTCCTCATGGGCCTGGGCCAACACCGCCTGTGCGCGTTTGCGGTCGGTGATGTCCATGGTGATCCAGATGGTGCCCTGGGCAGGGTCCGCCGGATCGATGCATTTGCTGCGGACTTCGCAGATCACGGGGGTACCGTCCTTGCGGCATAGCTCCACCTCGCCCTCGTACGACTGTCCTGCCACCAGCGACGGGTAGCAGCGGCGGCCCACTTCTTGCCAGGCTGCGTCGCTGGCGTACCAGCGGCGCGATGAACTGCCCATGAGTTCACCCGGCTCGAAGCCCAGCATCTGCTCAAAGTGGTGGTTGCAGCGGGTCAAATACCGGTCGCGCAGGAACACGATGCCGACCATGGCACTGTCAAACAGCAATTGTTTTTCGCGCACAGCGGCATTCAGTGCGGCCTGGGCACGCTTTTGCTCATCGATGTCGTCCACGATCCAGATCGAGCCCTCACCGATGTCGTGTGGATTGATGAGCCTTCCTGTGAGGCTGCCCCAGAACAGCGTGCCATCACGGCGGCGCAGCTGACGTTCGATGCGAAATGACTGCCCCTGCGCCAGCACGGGATAGGCGGTGCGCCCCAGATCCCGAAAGGCATCGCGGTCTGGGTAGAAGGCCTCGGTATTGAGTCCTACCAAGCGGGCAGGGCTGCCATAGCCAAAAATTTCGGCATATCGCTGGTTGCAGCGCACCACGCTGCGCTGGCGCAGGAACACGATACCCACTCCCGCGCTATCCAGGAGGGTCTGTTGTTCACGCAGGGTGCGTTGCAGTGGGGTGTCAGGAGGCACTCCGGCGCGCTGCGAGGGCGGAGTGCTGAACAGCGAATACATAAGACCAGAACAGGCGGCAGGGCCAGATGGCCTCAAAAAAATTGTGCCAAAGTGTAGCAGCGGCAGCTTACAAGCCGTTTGAGGGTATGCCTCAAGTGCGGTGCCACATGTTCTGCCGTACGACAGCCTCCATTCCAGCTCTTCAACCTTCAACGCGCCTGAGCGACAAGGCGCCTGATGCGTTCAACCCGAGTTGTCAGCGGGCCAGGTGTTCCCGCAGGTAGGCTTCAAATGCATCGGCCGCCAGAGGGCGGCTGAACAGGTAACCCTGCCCTTCGTCGCAGCCCTGCGCGCGCAGAAACTCCAGCTGGCCATCGGTCTCCACCCCTTCAGCAGTGGTTTGCATGCCCAGTGCCTGTGCCATGCGGATGATTGCGCTGACGATGGCCCGGTCGTTGGCATCATCGTCAAGGTCGCGCACAAACGACTGGTCGATCTTGAGCTTGTAGATCTGGAAGCGCTTGAGGTAGCTCAACGACGAATATCCCGTGCCAAAGTCATCCATCGACAGCCGCACGCCCCGGTCATGCAATTGGTCCATCATGGCCAGTGCCGCAGCGGGGTCGTCCACTGCAGCGCCCTCGGTCAGTTCCAGCTCCAGCCGGCGCGCGGGCAGTCCAGCCTGTTGCAGGCAGCGCGTCACCATCTCAGGCAACTGTGGGTGACGGAACTGGACCGCCGACAGGTTGACAGACACAGCCCGCAGTGGCAATTGCAGGTCCAGCCAGCGCTTGGTGTCATGCACGGCGGTATTCAGAACCCACTCGCCAATTGCGACGATCATGCCGCTGCTCTCTGCCACGGGGATGAACTCTGCCGGGGACACCATGCCCAGTTCGGGGTGGCTCCAGCGCAGCAGCGCCTCGGCTCCGACCACCTGGCGCGTGGTAAGTGATACCTGGGGTTGGTAGTGCAGCTCGAACTGATTGCGTTCCAGCGCCCGGCGTAGTGCGTTTTCGATCTGCAAGGCCCGGGCTGTACGAGCTTCCAGGTCTGCAGTGAAAAAGCCAAAGCGGTTGCGCCCGCTTTGCTTGGCGCGGTACATGGCGGCATCGGCTCGCTGGTACAGGGTGTCGAACGAATCTCCGTCCGCGGGATACATGGCTATGCCCACGGACAGTGTGGTTGTGAGTTCGTAAGGCTCGACCTGAAACGGCTGTGCCACGGCGATCAGCAACCGGTTGGCTACGTCGGCCGCTTGCACGGCCGAGGCAGCAGGCAGTAGCAACAAAAATTCATCACCCCCCAGGCGCGATACGGTGTCCTGCGGGCCCAGCAGCGACTCCAGCCGTCGCGCGACGGCCACCAGCAGGATGTCGCCAATACGGTGCCCCAGGGAGTCGTTCACGTTCTTGAAATGGTCCAGGTCCAGGAACAGCAGGGCCAGTGTTCCGCCCCGCGCTTGCTCTTGTTCAATGTGGCGCTGGGCACGCTCGGCCAGGAGCGCGCGGTTGGGCAGGTCCGTGAGGGGGTCGAAATGCGCGAGCCGCTGGATGCGGTCTTGCGCCTCGCGCTGAAGCGTGATGTCGCGGAACAAAGTAATGGAGTGGGTGGTACTGCCGTTGCCGTCGCGCACACTGCTCACGGACAGCCACTGTGGGTAGGTCGATCCATCCTTGCGGCGGCCCCAGGCCTCACCCTCCCAGTGCCCCTGCTGAGTCAGGTGGGCGTACACCGAGTCAGCGTTGAAGTCGCGGGTGGACTCGGCCACCGTGAGCAGGCGCATCGACTGCCCTACGGCCTCCGCCTCTGTGTAGCCAGTGATACGGCTGAATGCCCGATTGATGCGCACGATGGTGTGGGCTGCATCGGCGATCACGATGGCCTCGCCGCTCTGGTCAAATACCTGGGCTGTCAGCTGCAGTTGTTCTTGTGAGCGCTTGCGTTCAGAGATGTCACGGGACAGCAGAATGAAGCGGGGTTTCCCCCCCGCTGAGCCTGTCTTGCGGGCCGCAGAAAGTTCGAACCAGGTGGGCCCCAGGCCGGGCAGATCCAGCATGATTTGCCGTCCGGTGGACCAGCCCTGGGAATGTGCTTCATGGAGCACATCCATCACAGTCAGTGCGGCCAGTGCGGGCAGCACGTCTGTGACATGGCGGCCGATCAACTGGTCAGCAGGGCCCATGAGCAACTCGGCGCGGGGACTATGTACGCTGCAATAACGGCCATCCTGATCGAATTCAAACAACGGATCGGGAATGGCGTCGATGGTCGCGCTCAGCTGCTGCTGCGTGGCCTGGATTTCGGAGGTGCGCTGGGCCACCTGTGTAGCAAGGCCGCGCTCGTGCGCCTTCAATTCGACCAGCAAGCGCGCGAGGTAGCCCATCAACAACGCAAACAGCAAACCCACTGCACAGCGCAGGGCCAGCACGTCCGGCGCACCCCACCCCTTGGCAGGGGCCAGACTGAGCGTCCACTGGCCATTGGGCAGGATCAGCGATCGTCCTACGGCGTCGCTCGTGGGCGGAGGGTCAGACGTCGCAATCGTCTGCTCCTGTTTGTTGTCGGGGCGAACACGCCACAGTCGATAGTGGAAACCCCGTTCCGTGAGCTGGGGTAGCCGGGCTGTGGCCAGCACCTCGGGCAGGCGGATGGTGACGTAAGTGAACCCCCAGAAGTTCCGGCGCCCCAGGTCGTCTTCCAGGTACACCGGTTGGCGCCCCACGACCCCCAGGCCGCCCTGCACCAACTCCATAGGGCCCGCCAGTGTCAGCAGGCCGGATTCGCGTGCGCGCGCGGACTCCGCCCCTTGGCGGGGATCGTTGAGCTGGTCAAAACCAATCGAATTCTCGTTGCCCTTGCGCGGTACGACCTGCTGCACCACCCCTCCAGGGGACAGACCCATGGCCGCGATACCCGGATAGAACGGCAGCATCTGCATGCCAATTTCCTCGAACTGGGGTACGTTGCCGTGGCCTTGGCGCACCAGTGCCACCAGGGTGTTGTTGGCCGATAGGGCCAACTCGATGGCACGTTGCAGCGCCTGCACATGATCGCCCGCCACATCGGCCGCCTGGATGCGCTGCTGCGCACGTTCCTGGCGTTCCAGCGTCCAGACCACTGCCCCAGCACAGGCTGCTGCCAGCACAAACACTGCCACAAAGACTGCGATGGGGCTGCGGGTGGGGGGCAGGGCGGGTGAAGACACGGTGGAGTTCCTCAATCAATTATGCAGGTCGTTGGCGGGGCCTGTGTCAATGGTCACGGCGGTGTGTCATGGCTTTGACATAACGGAGACATGGGGGTGTCATGCGCGGCTTTCACACTCCCGGCCAGGAAAGCGGATTGCCGCTCCTCTAGGAAATTCAAGCTATGCCCGTTCTTACCGAAGGAGACGTTGTCCATGAACGACCTGCCCACTTTGATGCAGTTGTCCACATCGCCTGAGGCGGCTGGCACCGGTATTGTTCAGCGTCCTGGCGTTGTGCCGGGCGCGGCGCATGTTGCCCCGGCGCGTGGCGCTATCGAGGTGACTTGGGCGAGGCATGTAGACGAAGTCCGTGAGGCGCAACGCCTGCGGTTTGAGGTGTTCGCGGCAGAGATGGGCGCTCGATTGACGACCCCCATTCCTGGCCATGATGTGGACCTGTTTGACGACTATTGCGAGCACCTTCTGGTGCGCGATGCCCACAGTCAGCAAGTCATTGGGACTTACCGGGTGCTGACGCCCGCGCAGGCCAAGCGGGTGGGCGGAACGTACAGCGATACCGAGTTCGACCTGACGCGCTTGCGCACGCTGCGCCCGCGCATGGTGGAGTTGGGCCGTAGCTGCGTGCACCCCGATCACCGCCACGGCGGCGTGATCATGGCTCTGTGGAGTGCGTTGGCGGACTTCATGGTACGCAACGAACTCGACACGATGATTGGCTGCGCGAGCATTCCGATGCTCCACAATGGGGTGGTCAGCGGCGACGCTGCTGCCAGCATCTGGCAGCAAGTGCGCAAGACCCACCTGGCACCGATCGAATACCACGTGCTGCCACGCCTGCCGCTGCCTGTGGAGCATCTGGATGGCTCCATTGCAGTGGACCCCCCCGCCCTGATCAAGGGCTACCTGCGACTGGGAGCCCGCGTGCTGGGGGCGCCTGCTTGGGATCCGGACTTCAATACAGCCGACCTGCCCATGCTGATGCGGCTGGCGGACCTGCATCCCCGCTATCGCAAGCATTTTCTGGGAGCTTGACCGGTGCGTGCCGCGTTCGACGCCCTGGGCCCCTGGTTGAACGAGTCCCTGGTGCCGCAGGATGCAGAGCCCGACGCGCATGCATCGCTCGCCGGCCAACAGCGATATCGCGCGGTGTTCATTTCGGATCTGCATCTCGGCACACCGGGTTGTCAGGCTGTAGCGCTGCTGGATTTTCTGAAGCACCATCCCAGCGACCATCTGTACCTGGTGGGTGACATCGTGGATGGGTGGCAGTTGCGTCGCCGGTGGTTCTGGCCGCAAGCCCACAACGATGTTGTGCAAAAGCTGTTGCGGCGTGCGCGCAAGGGGTGCCGCGTAGTGTTTGTTCCTGGTAACCACGACGAGTTTGCCAGGGCATTTGTGGGGCATTCTTTTGGTGGTATCGAGGTGGTGTCTGATGCAGTGCATACCACTGCTGATGGGCGCAGCCTGTGGGTCACGCACGGTGACCACTTTGATGGCGTGATCCAGTGCGCCAAATGGCTCGCCTATGTCGGTGACAACCTGTATGAGTTCACGCTCAGGCTGAATCGCCATCTCAACACGCTCAGGGCACGCATGGGACTGCCGTATTGGTCGCTGTCCGCATACCTGAAAGGCAAGGTGAAAAAGGCGCTTAACTACGTCACCGACTTTGAGGTGGCGGTGGCCGCAGAGGCCCGTCGCCGTGGGCATGATGGAGTGGTCTGCGGACATATCCACCGCGCCGAGATGCGCGAGATTGGCGGCACCTTGTATTGCAACGATGGTGACTGGGTGGAGAGCCACACGGCACTTGTCGAGCATCTCGATGGTCGACTGGAGCTGTTGCAATGGCCAGCTATGCCTGCGGCCAATCTGTCGAGCCAGACCACACAGGTGTCCGCATGAAGATCGCTTTGCTGACCGATGCATGGCTACCACAGGTCAATGGCGTGGTGACCACGTTGGTGGAGCTGGTGCGGGAGCTGGAGGATGTCGGGCATGACGTGCATGTGCTGCATCCAGGCCAGTTTGCTACCCGTCCGTGCCCTGGTTATGCGGGCATTGATCTGGCAGTGCGACCCTACAAATTACTCGCTCACAAGTTGGATGCCCTGCAGCCCGATGCCGTTCATTTGGCCACCGAAGGGCCTTTGGGGTGGGCCGGGCGTCGTTACTGTCTCAAGCGTGGTTTGGCCTTCACCACAGCCTTTCATACGCGGTTCCCCGAGATTCTTCAGGCTGCCCTGCGCATACCGCTGGGTTGGGGCTATGCACTTTTCAGGCATTTTCACCGCCCCTCGTCAGGGGTAATGGTGCCTACACAGGGCGTCTTGCAGATGCTGGAGCAGCGAGGCTTTCGTCAACTGCGTTTGTGGACGCACGGTGTGGACACCCAGGCGTTTCGCTTTCACGGCGAGGTATGCCAGAGTCCGCTCACTGGCGTGTTGGCTCATCCTGTAGCGCTGTACGTAGGCCGCCTTTCATATGAAAAGAACATTGATGCCTTTTTGCAGATAGACATGCCGGGAACCAAAGTGGTGTGCGGTGTAGGTCCGCTGGAAGCGCGGCTGAAAGCCAAGTACCCTCAGGTGCGCTGGCTCGGCATCCTGGACCGGGAGGCGCTGGCACAGGTCTACGCCTCGGCCGATGTATTTGTGTTTCCCAGCCGCTCAGAGACCTTCGGGCTGGTAATGCTGGAGGCGATGGCTTGTGGCACACCGGTCGCTGCCTTTCCTGAAGACGGCCCCCGTGAGGTGCTGGGGGCTGGAGACGGGAAGGCACCTGTGGGTGGTGTATTGCATGACAGCCTGCTGGTCGCCGCGCAGCAGGCTTTAGCCATTCCGCGCACCGAGGCCCGCAGCAGGGCGCTGGAGTTCACCTGGGCCCATGCAGCAAGATTGTTTCAGCAGTATCTGGTACCAGCCCGCTCCAGCGAACAGGGAGTTTTTGTGTCTGTCACAAAGTCTGTCACGCAGTTGTCATCTGGGCGTTAAATACTGCAGCGATCCTGCAATTGCTGCACCCGCGTATCCATGCCGCCCCTGCCTCCTGTTGATTCTGTCCCTCTGCAGCCCGAGCACACCGATGCTGTGGGATATTCCTCGCACACCTTGTCACATGACAATGATCTTTCGTCGGGAGGGGTTGCTGCTGGCGTTACGCCCCACATGTTTCTGGACCGGGACCACAGCATCCTGGCATTCAACGAACGCGTGTTCGATTGGGCGGTCCGCACGGATGTTCCGCTGCTGGAGCGGCTGCGCTATCTGTGCATCGTGTCGTCCAACCTTGATGAGTTTTTTGAAGTGCGTGCGGCAGCGCACATCACGGCGGCTAAGAAGGGTGAGACCAAGGGCCTCTACACCGCAGCATCTTTTGAGGCCCTATCCTCCCAGGTGCACGACCTGGTGGAGCGGCAATACACCCTATACAACGAAGCGCTGGTCCCCGCATTTGCACAACATGGCATCCGTATCGTTGCGCACGGCGACCGGTCCGCAGAGCAGAGGCGCTGGGTACACGAGTATTTTGTGCGCGAGGTCCGCCCCTTGTTGATTCCGGTGGGGCTAGACCCTGCCCATCCGTTTCCCCAGGTGGCCAACAAGTCGCTGAACTTTATTGTGCGCCTCAAGGGACACGATGCCTTTGGGCGCGAGAACGAAATCGCGATCGTGAAGGTGCCGCGCGCCTTGCCCCGTTTGATCCGCATGCCGAAGAAGGTAGCGCCCGATGGGGCATTGTTCGTCAGCTTGTCGAGCATCGTGCGGGCCCACCTGGAAGACCTCTTTCCTGGTCGGGAGGTGACGGAGTTTTCGCAGTTTCGTGTCACGCGCCATTCCGATCTGGCACTGGACGAAGAGGATGTGCGCAACCTGCGCACTGCCTTGCGGCAGGGCCTGCAGCACCGCCACTACGGACAGGCTGTTCGGCTGGAAGTCTCTGCAGGTTGCTCCCGCTTCCTATACGACTTTTTGCTAGAGCAATTTGATCTGCCCAGCGCGGCCTTGTACCGTGTACATGGTCCTGTGAACCTCGTGCGCCTGAATCAGCTGGTGGACTTGGTGAACGATCCCTCGTTGCTGTTTCCGCCTTGGAGCTCCGCATGGCCGAGGCAGCTTCAGCCGGGGGTGTCCATCATGGATCAGCTGCGCCAGCGCGACGTGTTGATCCACCAGCCTTTCGAGAGCTTTGATGGTTTGCTCGCGTTCTTGCGGGAGGCCGTGAACGACCCGCAGGTGCTGGTCATCAAACAGACCATCTACCGCACAGGCTCCGACTCCGAACTCATGGACCTGCTCAGCGAGGCGGTACGCCGGGGCAAGGAGGTGATGGCGGTGGTGGAGCTGAAAGCACGCTTTGACGAAGAGGCCAACATCAATTGGGCTGAGGCGCTGGAGTCGATTGGTGCGCAGGTGGTCTACGGCGTGGTGGGCCTCAAGACCCACGCCAAAATGCTGCTTGTCACACGTCGCGAAGGGCGGCAGTTGCGCCGCTACGGTCACCTGTCCACCGGCAACTACAACGTGCGCACGGCCAAGCTGTATACCGACCTGAGTTACCTCACCGCAGATGAAGAGACCACCGCCGACATGGATGGTGTTTTCAATCACCTCGCCAGCCAGAACCGGCCGCCCAAGCTACGCAAGCTCATGCTTGCACCGTTCCATCTGCACCGCCGCATGATCGAAAAAATCGAGCGCGTGGGGCAGGCGGCAAGCCGTGGAGAAGACGCACGGATTGTGGCCAAGATGAATGCCCTGACCGACGAGGGGCTGATGCGAGCGTTGATCCTCGCCGGGCAGCGTGGCGCGCGCATCGATCTGATTGTGCGCGGGGCCTGCATGCTGGCCGCGCAGGTGCCTGGAGTGACTGACAACATCCGGGTGCGCTCGGTGATTGGCCGGTTCCTGGAGCACACGCGTGTTTTCTATTTCCGCGCGGGCGACGAGGAAGACCTCTATCTGTCGAGTGCCGACTGGATGAACCGCAACATGATGCGCCGCGTGGAGCTGGCGTGGCCGGTCATCGACGCCACGTTGCGCCAGCAGATCATCGACGAATGTTTGGTGGCCTACCTGTGTGATGACCGGGACGCCTGGACGTTGAACGCCGGCGGCACTTATGACCGCGCTGCGCACCCTGTGGACGGTCGTGGTGCGCAGAACGCGTTGATGGTGCGCTATGGGCCGCGGCCTGCCCTCGGCCGCGAGGAGCCAGGGGCCGCATGATGGATTTGATTCTTTGGCGTCATGCCGAAGCGGAAGAGGCCGGAGATGGCGGCGATGACCTTGCCCGCCCTCTTACCAGCCGGGGTGAGAAGCAGGCGGCGCGCATGGCCGCCTGGCTTGATCGTCAACTGCCGGAAGGCCTCAGGGTGATGGCAAGTCCAGCACGGCGAACTGAGCAGACTGCCCATGCCTTGGGACGCAAATTCAAGATGCGTGCCGAGTTGTTGCCAGGCGGAACACCACAGGATTTGCTGGAGCTTGTGCAATGGCCGCACGCTAAGGGCGCGGTACTGGTGGTGGGGCACCAGCCCATGCTAGGCCAGACCGTTGCCCAGTTGCTGCAACTCCAGGCCCCCGAGTGCCCTGTGCGCAAGGGCTCCGTGTGGTGGCTGCGCCAGCGCCAGCGCTGGGACCACAGCCAGACCGTGCTGATGGCAGTGCAGTCACCGGAGTTTCTTTGATTCACCCACAAATGCCAGCGGACTTGTGAGGATCCTCGCCCAAGGCGTGCGGTGCCTTGGGGCCTACTTCACTTGCGTCCTGTTTTGCCGCTGGCCTTGTCCGCTGTCTTAGCTGCGGCTTTTGGCATGGCTTCTGCCACATCGGCTTTGGGGCGACCGGTCTTGATGGAGGGCACAGCTTGCAAGGCGCTGTGCAACGCGCTGTCTGACAGCCCCGCCAACACCTTGAGCCCCGCACGCAGCAGCTCACTTTTCTTGACGGGATGGGCAAGTGCCGTGGCGCGGTCTTTCAAGGTGCCGAGCACCGCGTATTCGTCCTTGGGGATGGTGAAGCTGTCACGCACCAACTTGGGCTTTTTGGCTTTGGGCTCATTGGCCTTGCCTGGCTTTGCTGCCTCGACTGGCTTGGTCGCCACAGCTGGCTTGGGGGTAGAGGCCTTTTTTGCCACGGCCTTTTTGGCTGGTTTGACTGCCTTGGGGGCCTTGACGGCTGATGCTGGCTTGGTCGGCTTGGCTGCTTTTGTGGTCGGGGCTGCAGGTGCGGCGGGCACAACAACGGTACTGGGGGTAGTGGGGGCAGTGGTCATGGTAGAGATTTGATAAACGATATAAACAGTTTATATCGTTTTCTTGCTCTCCTCAAGGCATGTCAACAGTCAGCTCCCAAGGGGTCTTCTGCCAGGCTTGTACTTCTTCGCGCAGAAGGTGGGCGGACTGCGGGTATGCCTGGGCCCAGCCGGGCCGGGCGCTGGCTTGAAATTGCTGCCTGTCAAGACGCAGCGACAGGCCCTTGGTATCGGGCTCCCGGCGCGCATGGCACAGGGCCACAGCCAAGCGCAAGCATAAAAGCTGCAGCACAAAAATGGAGTCGTCGAGTTCCACACCCAACTTGCGCACCTTGCCTCGCTGCCCTTGCACCAGCACTCCCAGACGGTGGAGTTCCGGCACAGCAAAGCCAGCGGCATCGGTGTTGTCGAGAATGTAGGCGCCGTGTCGGTGGTAGTCGCTGTGCGAAATGCGGCAGCCAATCTCATGCAGCCGGGCGGCCCAGTCCAGCTTGCGGCTGGCACGTTCGCTCCCGGGTGGGGCAGCCTGGTCAAACAATGCACAGGCGGTGCGCGCCACGCGGTCTGCATGCTCCATGTCCACGCCAAACCGTTGCATTAATCCCTGGACGGTGGTGGTGCGCAGGTCGGTTCCGGGTTGCTCCCGATCCAGAAGATCGTACAAGGCGCCCTGGCGCAGTGCCCCTTGCGCAACCTGCATCTCGCGGATGTCCAGCAGGTCAAACACAGCGCGCAGCACACTGATGCCACCGCCAATGACCGCGCGGCGCTCTTCCTTGAGCCCGTCCATGCGCAGACGGTCTGCACTTTGCGCGCGCATCAAACGCTCCTGCAACCAGTTCAGCCCATCGCGGGTGATCAGACCCTGCGGGCCTCCAGCGGCAGCCAGAATGTCGCCCACAGCGCCTGCCGTGCCAGACGATCCGTAAGCCACGTCCCACGCGTCGGGGCGAAAAGTCTCCAGCGCTTCGTCCAGTACCGCCTTGGCTGCGATTTCCGCCGCCAGGAACGCCTGCGCAGAGAACTCTCCCTTGGCAAAGTAGCGCTGTGACCACGCGACGCTGCCGACCCGGAAAGAGGCCACAGCATGGGGTGTGAACTGCTGTCCAAGGATCAATTCAGTGGACCGTCCTCCGATATCCACCACCAGGCGGCGCTCGTCCGACTGGGGCAGCAATCGGGCCACGCCCTGATAAATCAACCGAGCCTCTTCAGGACCGGACACCACGTCAATGGGATAGCCCAGCATCTCACTGCCGCGCGACAGGAATTCTTCGCGGTTGCGTGCTTCGCGCAGTGTCTGCGTGGCCACTGCACGCACCTGGGCGCGGGGAAAACCCGCCAGGCGCTCACCAAAACGCGCGAGGCAAGCCCAGCCGCGCTCCATGGCATCTCGAGTCAGGTTCCGGTCTTCATCCAGCCCGTTGCCCTGGCGCACGGTTTCCTTGAGGTATTCCACCCGCTGGACGTGCCCGAACTCATAGCGCCCGATTTCCAGGCGAAAACTGTTGGAGCCGAGGTCGACTGCGGCGAGGCGTGTGCCGTTCTGCATGTGTGTGTGGTGGAAGCTTCGTGCGGCATCGTACCGCGATGCGCGTGACCCCATCTGAGGCGCAGGCCGCTGGGGGCCGGGCGGGCAGGTGGTTGGGCTATGGGGCTAGTGTGATGGGATCGTGTGACATATCCATGACACCATCCATTCGGCGTCATGGCGGTTGTCGCAATAGCCTGGGACCGGTCCTTTTGTGTCACTGAATTGTCATGATAGACCTCTAGAGTTCGCTGTGTTCCTGTTAACCCCTGCCGAAAGGTACCTCATGAAACGCGTATTTCTCAAAACCGTCGCAGTAGCACTGGCCGCCCTGGCAGTGGGCAACGCATTTGCGGCGGACATCACCGGCGCCGGCGCTACGTTCCCCTTTCCGATGTATGCCAAGTGGGCTGAAGCCTACAAAAAGGAAACCGGCGTGGGCCTGAACTACCAGTCCATCGGTTCCTCCGGTGGTATCCGCCAGATCCGCGCCAAGACCGTGGCTTTTGGCGCTACCGATGCCCCTTTGTCGGGCGCTGAACTGGAAAAGGACGGCATGGTGCAGTTTCCCGCCATCATCGGTGGCACCGTGCCCGTGGTGAATCTGGATGGCTTCAAGCCGGGCGAACTGCGCGTGACCGGCACCGTGCTGGCTGAAATGTACCTGGGCAAGATCACCAAGTGGAACGATGCCAAGCTGGCAGCCCTGAACCCTGGCAAGACGCTGCCCGACCAGAACATCACCATCGTGCACCGCGCCGATGGCTCGGGCACCACGTTCAACTGGACGGATTATTTGAGCGCCGTCAGCAAGGAATGGGCTGACACGGTGGGCAAGGGTGCTGCGGTGAAGTGGCCTGCCCAGTCTTCGGTGGGTGGTAAGGGCAACGAAGGTGTGGCCGCCAACGTCACCCGCGTGAAGGGCGCTCTGGGCTACGTGGAGTACGCCTATGTCAAGAAGAACAACATGACGTTCTTGCAGCTGCAAAACGCCGATGGCAAGTATGTGGCTCCCGACGACGCCACTTTTGCGGCGGCTGCTGCGAGCGCCGACTGGTTCAGCGTGCCTGGCATGGGTATTTCGATGGTGAACGCCAAGGGCGCCAACAGCTGGCCCGTGAGCACGGCATCCTTCATCCTTATGTATGCGGACCCTGCAGACAAGGCCCAGTCGGCCGAAGTTCTGAAGTTCTTTGACTGGGCCTTCAAGAACGGCAAGACCATGGCGGCTGATCTGGACTACGTGCCGCTGCCTGACGCCCTGACGGCGCAGATCCGTTCCAAGGTCTGGTCGCAAATCAAGAAGTAAAGCGGTTTGCCCCAGAATAGTGCCCATCGGCCGGCTGGTCTGGCCGATGGGCACTGGTTTGTGGGGTCTCCAGAAGCCAGATGGGAGTCAACATGAGCGTGGGAACCACCATGAGTTCGCAACCCGTGTCCGTCAAGACGACGGACGCCCCCACACCGTCCATGGTGTCGATTGCCAAGCGGCAGCGGCTGCAGGACATCGTTTTCCACCGGCTGACCCAGAGCCTGTCGCTGCTGGTGCTGGTGGCGCTGCTGGGCATCATCGTCTCGCTGTTCATCTACGCGTGGCCGGCTTTTCACAAGTTCGGCATCCAGTTCATCTGGCGTGCTGAATGGGACATCATCAATGAAGAATTCGGTGCGGCGATTGCCATCGTCGGTACCCTCGCCAGCGCGGGCATTGCACTGCTGATTGCCGTGCCGCTCGCGTTTGGTATTGCGCTTTTCCTGACGGAAACCTGCCCAGTGTGGCTGCGTCGTCCGCTGGGCACCGCGGTGGAGTTGTTGGCGGCTGTGCCGTCCATCATTTACGGCATGTTCGGCCTGTTCGTGTTTGCGCCATTGTTCGCAGACCACTTCCAGGTGCCTGTGCAGAAGCTGCTTGGCTCCATGCCGCTGATCGGCTTTTTGTTCGGCGGCAGTACCAACGGCTTCGGCATTCTGGCGGCGGGTATCGTGCTGGCTTTCATGGTGTTGCCCTTTGTGGCTGCTGTGATGCGCGATGTGTTCGAGATCGTTCCACCCATCCTGCGCGAGTCCGCTTACGGCTTGGGTTGTACGACCTGGGAGGTGGTGCGCCGCGTGGTGCTGCCCTATACCCAGAAGGGTGTGATTGGCGGGGTGATGCTGGGCCTGGGTCGGGCCCTGGGAGAGACCATGGCCGTCACTTTTGTGATCGGAAACGCCAACCGCATGCCCGCGTCGCTGTTCTCGCCCGGCACTTCCATCGCGTCCACGCTGGCCAACGAGTTCGGCGAAGCTGCGGACTTCCATCTGTCCACGCTGTTTGCGCTGGGCTTCCTGCTGTTCGTGATCACGTTTGTGGTGCTGTCGGCCGCCAAGATCATGCTGCTGCGTGCCGAGAAGGCCAAGGGCCTGTAAGCCCCGCAGCCCAGCTCCCGTCCCTCTTCAGAGACAAGCCCCATGGAATTCAATCAACAACTCTACAAAAAGCGCCAGCGCTCCAACGCCATTGGCCTGACCCTGTCATTGGGTGCCATGGCACTGGGTCTGTTTGTGCTGCTCTGGATCCTGAGCGTGCTGCTGTCCAACGGCTTTGCCGCACTGGACTGGAACATGTTCACGCAGTCCACCCCTGCACCTGGCTCCGATGGCGGGGGCCTTGCCAACGCCATCGTGGGGAGCCTGCTGATGGTGGGTTTCTCCGTGCTGGTGTCCACGCCCATCGGCGTGCTGGCGGGGGTGTACCTGGCCGAATATGGGGACCAGAGCAAGACCGCCGAGCTGACCCGTTTTGTGACGGACATCATGCTGTCCGCTCCCTCCATCGTGCTGGGCCTGTTCGTATATGCCATCGCGGTGGCCACCGTGGGCAACTTCTCGGGCTGGGCGGGCAGCCTGGCGCTGTCGCTCATCGCAGTGCCTGTGGTGGTGCGCACCACCGAGAACATGTTGCGCCTGGTGCCTGGCAGCCTGCGCGAAGCGGCCTTTGCACTGGGTGCTCCGCGCTGGAAGGTCTCGACCATGGTCACCTTGCGCGCTGCACGCAGCGGCGTGATGACCGGCCTGTTGCTGGCCGTGGCCCGTATCAGTGGCGAGACAGCGCCCCTGCTGTTCACCGCACTCAACAACCAGTTCTTCAGCACCAACATGAACGCGCCCATGGCCAACCTGCCGGTCGTGATCTTCCAGTTCGCCCTGAGCCCCTATGAGAACTGGGTGCGCCTGGCTTGGGGCGGTGCGCTGCTCATCACGCTGTCGGTGCTGATCCTCAACGTCGTGGCGCGGGTCTTCCTGCGCGAAAAGAACCGCCTGTGATCCCACCAGCTGCCCCTGCTGAAGCCACCGACAAGACTGCCTCCATTTTCAGGAATTGACAATGAACGCCACTGCTACCGCCACCGCCAGCAAGAACGCGCTGGAGCTGCGTAACCTGAGCTTTTTCTACGGCAAGTTTCAGGGCCTGCGCAACGTGAGCCTGGACATCGCCGAGCACAAGGTCACCGCCTTCATCGGCCCCTCGGGCTGCGGCAAGTCCACGCTGCTGCGCACGCTCAACCGCATGTACAGCCTGTATCCCGGCCAGCGTGCCGAGGGCTCCATCAGCTTTTATGGCCAGGACATCCTGGACCCCAAGCAGGACATCAACCTGCTGCGTGCCCGCATCGGCATGGTGTTCCAGAAGCCCACACCGTTTCCCATGTCCATCTACGACAACATTGCCTTTGGCGTGAAGCTGTATGAAACGCTGAGCAAGAGCGAGATGGACGACCGCGTGGAGTGGGCGCTGTCCAAGGCTGCGCTCTGGACCGAGGTGAAGGACAAGCTGCACCAGAGTGGACTGTCGCTCTCTGGTGGCCAGCAGCAGCGCCTGTGCATCGCGCGCAGCGTGGCCGTGAAGCCCTCGGTGCTGCTGCTCGACGAGCCCACTTCGGCGCTGGACCCGCTGTCCACCGCCAAGATTGAAGAGCTGATCGACGAGCTCAAGCACGACTACACCATCGCCATCGTGACGCACAACATGCAGCAGGCCGCCCGCTGCAGTGACTACACCGCCTACATGTACCTGGGCGAGATGATCGAGTTCGGTGCTACCGAGCAGATCTTCTTCAAGCCCGAGCGCAAGGAAACCGAAGACTACATCACCGGCCGTTTCGGCTAAGGAGACAGCAGATGCCCGATAAACATCTTTCGTCCCAGTTCGACAGCGAACTCAACAGCGTCTCTGCCCGCGTCATGGAAATGGGCGGTCTGGTGGAGTCGCAGATCCGCCAGGCGGTGTATGCGCTGTCCCAGTTCAGCCTGGAGGCCGTGGAGACGGTGGCCTCGATGGAGACCCGCATCAACGCGATGGAGGTCGAGATCGACCAGGAGCTGTCCTCCATCATCGCCCGGCGCCAGCCCACAGCGCGCGATCTGCGCCTTCTGCTGGCTTTCTCCAAGGCCACGGCCAATCTGGAGCGTATGGGCGATGAGGCCAACAAGATGGCGCGCATGGTGCGCTCCATCATTGAAGGCGGTGCCCCGCGTTCGTTGCCGTCAAGCGACCTGCGTGTGGCAGCCGAGCTGGCCTCGGGCCAGCTGCGCAAGACGCTGGATGCATTTGCACGGCTCGACGTCAAGGCGGCGGTGGCGATCCTCAAGGAGGACGATCTCATCGACAAGGAGTTCGATGGCTTCGTGCGCAAGCTCATTACCTACATGATGGAAGACCCTCGCACCATCTCCCCCAGCCTGGACCTGTTGTTCCTGGCGAAGGCCATCGAGCGCATTGGCGACCATTCCAAGAATGTGGCCGAACTCATCATCTATCTGGTCAAGGGCAAGGACGTGCGTCATACGGCCCTCGACGAGATCGAGTCCGCAGTGCTGTAAGTACGGGGCGCTGGATTCACCATGAGAAAGCTTCCCCGTGTCCTCATCGTCGAGGACGAACCCGCGATTGCCGAGCTGATTGCGGTCAACCTGCGACACAACGGTTTCCAGCCCTTCTGGGCGGAAGACGGCGACAGCGCGCAGCGCGAGCTGGATGCTGTGCTGCCCGACGTGATCCTGCTGGATTGGATGTTGCCAGGGCAAAGCGGCCTGTCGCTGGCGCGCAAGTGGCGTGCGGACAGCCGTACCAAGCCTATCCCCATCCTGATGCTCACCGCCCGCGGCGACGAGCCGGACAAGGTGGCCGGGCTGGACGCTGGTGCCGACGACTACATCACCAAGCCCTTTTCCACGCAGGAGCTTCTGGCCCGCATCCGTGCCGTGCTGCGCCGCCGCGCGCCCGAGCAGGTGAGTGACAGCGTGACCATTGGCGAGCTGGTGCTGGACGCCGCGACCTATCGGGTCACCTTCCAGAGCCAGCCCCTGAAGGTGGGGCCTACCGAGTTCAAGCTGCTGCATTTCTTGATGAAGCATGCCGAGCGTGTGCACACCCGGTCGCAGCTGCTCGACAAGGTGTGGGGCGACCATGTTTTCATCGAAGAACGCACGGTGGACGTGCATGTCAAGCGGCTGCGCGAGGCTCTGGGTGCGGCGTCGGTGATGGTGGAAACCGTGCGCGGTGCGGGCTACCGGCTCACCGCCCAGCCGCAGGTGCCGCTGTCAGCCTGATGGAGTAGGCTCGCTGCTGCCTGCGATGGTGCTGTGGTGCGGTACCTCGGGCTGCCCCGGGCTGGCAGGCGTTGTCGGCGGCGATTGATGAATGTGATGGATCAATGGGCGCGCGAGTCGCGCCCCTGGCGTTTCTGAGAAGGCTTTGCAATCCGCATGCTGTGGCGTATTTCGTTTTTCCTGCTGTGGCAATTGGCGGGTGGTGGCCTGGGGTGGTGGCAAGGTGGGCCTTGGGGCGCTGCACTGGGTGCGGCCATTGCTGCCTGGGCGTGGTTCGTCTGGGACCTGCTGCGTGGCGTGAGGGTGCTGCGCTGGCTGCGCACTGGTGAGCTGGCGTCGGTGCCTTCCATGCGCGGCATCTGGGGCGAGGCGGCGGACCGCGCGCGGCGTCTGCTGCGCAAGCAGGAGGCGCAGATACGGGATAGCCAGGACCGGTTGCAGGAGATCCTGGCTGCCCTGCAGGCATCACCCAATGGCGTGGTGCTGCTCGATGCCCAGGGCCGCATCGAGTGGTGCAACCAGATGGCTGCCAACCAGTTTGGCTTTGATGCGCAGCGCGACGTCATGCAGTCCATTGGCAACCTGCTGCGCAACCCCGAATTCACGGCTTACTTCGCCGCCAAGGACTTCACCAGCGATGTGGTGCTGGAGGGGCGCCTGAGCACGCCATCGCGACCCGTGCGCATTTCGGTGCACCTGCACCCCTATGGCGACGGGCGCACGCTGCTGCTGTCGCGCGATGTCACGGCGCTGGAGCAGGCCGACGCCATGCGGCGCGACTTTGTAGCCAATGTGTCGCACGAAATTCGGACTCCGCTCACGGTGCTGACCGGTTTCGTCGAGACATTGCAGACTTTGCCACTGAGCGCCGACGAGCGCTCGCGCTACCTGGGCATGATGGCGCAGCAGGCGCAGCGCATGCAAAGCGTCGTGCAGGACTTGCTGACGCTGTCGCGCCTGGAGGGTAGTCCGCTGCCTGGCATGGCCGATTGGACGCCAGTGCAGTCGTTGATGCAGCGCTGTGAAGACGAGGGCCGCGCCCTGTCGGTGCTGCTCACCCAGAACCAGCAACGCCCCCATGCGATCCGTTTTCCGGCTGCCGACCTGTTGCGTGCCGAGGGGGAGATTGCTGGCGTGCCTGCCGAGCTGCAGAGTGCCCTGTCCAACCTCGTCAACAACGCTGTGCGCTACACCCCCGGAGGGGGCTCCATCGATGTGCAGTGGCTGCGCAAGGATGACGGCAGCGCTGTTTTCTCTGTGCACGATACTGGCCCCGGCATTGCGCCCGAACACATTCCTCGCCTGACGGAACGGTTTTACCGCGTGGACCGCAGCCGTTCACGCGAAACCGGGGGCACAGGCCTGGGCCTGGCCATCGTCAAGCATGTGCTGCAGCGCCATGGCGCCAGGCTGGACATCAGCAGCACCCTGGGCAAGGGCTCGGTGTTTTCAGTCACCTTCCCGGCCAACCGTTTGCGTGGCTTTGCTCTGCCGGGCTGATGGCGCGCCAGAGCATGGCAACAAAAGCAGCGCGGTCACGGCGAGCGCCGCCGCGCTAGCTGCCCAGAAGGGGGTGGGCGAAGCCACACCCGACCAAGGCCCGCTGCCTCCATAAGCCAGCCAGTAGCCGCCTGCCAGGCCGGCACCCCATAGCAGCGCGCAGTACACCGCCAGTGGCGCCAGCGTGATGCGGTAGCAGCGCAGCACATACACGCACAGCGTCTGCACCGCATCGGCGGCGTGGTATGCCGCCACCCAGACCAGCACCGTGCCGGCCACGGCTGCCACGCTGGCGTTGTCGGTGTAGATCTGGCTGATCGAGTGTCTTGCTATCAATAGAATAGCTGCCAAGGCAATACCCACTAGCGCAGCGAGCGAAAAACCCATCAAAACCACTTGGCGGGCTCGCTGGGGCTGCTGTGCGCCCAGCCAGTAGCTCACCCGCGCGCTGGTGGCGATGGACAGCGACAGCGGCACCATGTAGAGCACGGCAGCCATGTTGGCGGCGATCTGGTGGGCGGCCGCCGAGGTGGTGCCCTGACGCGCGATGAACAAGGCCATCAGGGTGAAGGAGGTCACCTCCACCATCACGGCCAGGCCGGCCGGAATGCCCAGCCTTGCAAATCCCGCAATGGTGGGCCAGTGGGGTGGCTCCATGCGGCGCCACAGGTCCAGGGGGGTGTAGATATCCTGCGTGCGCAGCAGCCACACGGCCAAGGCCAGCATGCTGCAGTTGACGACCAGCGTGGCCCAGGCGCAGCCCACCACACCCTGAGCGGGAAGGCCGCCGCCGCCAAAGGTGAACCACACCGACAGCGGCAGCTTGATGAACAGCGAGCCCACTTGCAGCCAAGTCACCAGGCGCGGATGGCCCAGGGCCTGGTTGAGGGTGCTGTAGATCCGGAACAGCAGGGCGGGTGGGAGTGCCAGTGCCAACACCGCCAGGTAGTTTTCGACCTGGGGGCGGAGCGCAGGCGGTACCTCCGTCCAGCGCAGCAGCGCGCCTGGGGAAAGCAGCACCGCCATGCCCACCACTGAAGCAGCAGCGCACAGGTACAAGGCCTGTCGCAGTGATCGGCCCACGGCCTCGGGTTGTTGTGCGCCACGCTGCTCGGCCCACACGGGGAGCAACGCCTGGAGCACGCCAATCAGCGCAACGTAGACGCTGATGAAGATGGCCGACCCCACAGACAGCGCGGCCAGCGACAATTCGCTGTAGCGCCCCGCCACGATGGTGTCCGTCACCCCGAATGCCATGACGGCCAATTGCCCCGCCAGCACGGTCATGGCGTGCCGGGTAATGGTGGACAGCTCCGACATCAGCGTGCCGGGGCCGCGCGGTGGAACAGCAGCAGGTTCTCGTTCTTGTCGGTTGGGCGGGGGAGGGTGGCCCAAGGCTCCCACAGCTCTGCACGGACCATGCGCTCTGACGCCGGCCAGGACACGCTATCTACCAGCAGCCACTGGCATTCATCCTGCAGTCCTGCGCGCCGCAGCGACAGCTGTCCATGGAACTGCAGTGCCGCCACCTGGGCGCGGTTCAGCCCCACGGTCTGAATGCACCCGGGCTCCGGCCCCAGGGCTGCCGCCACACTGCGCACCTGCGGACCATAGCTGCGTGCGTAGTCCAGCAGGGGCAGCCACAGGGTCATCAGCAAAAGCCAGCCCAGGGCAGCACCGCCAGCAGGCAGCACCAGGCTCTTCCAGATGGGTGCGCGGTTGCGAGACGCGCGCCACCATACCAGGCCGCACCAGCCCAAGGTGGCCGCCACGGCCACCAGCAACGCCAGCACCGAAAACTGCGGCACAAATCCCGGCGCCAGCTTGGCCACGTTGGCAGCGGGCTTGGCAGGTACGCCGGTCTGCATGGCAATCCAGATCACCCAGATCGCGAGGGCCGATACAGTAAAAAACAGCAGCGTGAACCAGTCAATCAGGGCCCCCACACTGCGACGCAGCGTGGGCAAGGCGAATGCCGCCAGCGCAGCCATCGCGGGCAGGCCCAGCAGCAAGGCCCGGTCGGCCGGCTGGGTGGTGATGGTCGCGCCAATCGACACCAGGGTGAACCACAGGGGCAGCAGTAGATGCCGTTGGCCGGGACGGCTGAAAATTTGCTGGCGCCAGCGCCACACGGTCCACAGCGCCAGCGGCCAGGCCGGCCAGCCAAACCACAGCAGCAGGCGCGCCAGGCTCAGCCAGTCCTTGCCGCCACCATCGAACCCCACTACGCGCCAGCGCCACAGGTCCAGACCCTGTGCCACAGCGGCTACCGCCAGTGTGGCGGCAGCCAGCATGGCGGCCCAGCGCCAGCGGTGGTCAGTGTGGCCAGCGGGCGCGAAGACCATCAGCACCATGCCGCCCACGCCCAGCATGGCCGTCAGGGCAGGGGCTCCGGACAGCGTAAGCCCAGCCATGCCCAGCACCAGTGCCACCGCAGGCGCCACGGTACGGTGTGGCATGGCCGCCACCGCAAAAAACAGCAGAGCGGTGCAACTGAGCTGCGCCAGATAGCTCGTCACTTCGTGCGACAGCTGTGCCAGGCCCAGGCAGGCGATCAGTGCCAGCAAGGCTCCATCGGCAATGGCGCGTGCGTAGTCGAGGGGGGGGGCCTCGCCGCCAAAGGCAAACGCTACCGGTTGGGCGCCGGGGCTGCGGGCCAGGTAGTACACGCCATACCAGGTGGCAACCAGCGTGATGACAAAGAGGGCAAGGAACGGCATGCGCGCTGCCATCTCCGCCGACAGCCAGGCAGGCGCCATCTGCACAGCCCAGGCCCCTAGCCAGTAAGGGAGCAGCCCTTCGGTTTCAGGGGGCATGCCACCGAGCAACGGGCTGAGCCAAGGAGTGCGTCCTTGGGCCAGCTCCAACATGTAGCCAAAAGCGGTGACGTCTGCATTCTTCCAAGGGTCACGGCCAACGAAGCCTGGCACCACATAGGCAATGCACAGCAGCAGCAGCGCCCAGCGGGGCAGTGGGCTGACAGCGTTCTGGGTAACGATGGCGGGGGTGGGTGGAGTCACGCGACAGTGGGCGGCAGGGCAGAGGAGCCACCGAGAATAAAGGCAAAACCCATGAAAAAAGGCAGCCCGGTTGCCCGGGCTGCCTTTTTGGCGGAAACGCAGGGGCGAATTACTTCGCTGCGGTCTTGCCAAAACGGTTGCGGAAGCGCTCCACGCGGCCACCCATGTTGTCCACGGACTTTTGCGTGCCGGTGTAGAAAGGGTGCGATTCAGAAGAGGTATCCAGCTTGAACAGCGGGTATTCCTTGCCTTCGTGGGTTTCGGTTTCCTTGGTGTTCACGCACGAGCGCGTCACGAACTTGAAACCGTTGGACAGGTCCACGAACAGAACTTCGCGGTAGTTGGGGTGAATGCCTTCTTTCATGATCTTCCTTTGAGTCAACTGCGGGAGCCGCACCGGCCAGTCCGATGTACTTTCCGCACGAAAAAGCCCTCTATTATTGCACAGGCTGGGAATCAGCCCCCGCGCCGCATCATGTCGAAGAAGTCCACATTGGTTTTTGTGGCCTTCATGTTCTTGATCATCAATTCCATGGACTCGATCTCGTCCATGTTGTACATGAACTGGCGCAGGATGCGCGTCTTTTGCAGGATCTCGGGGGCCAGCAGCAGTTCTTCGCGGCGGGTGCCGCTCTTGTTCAGTTCGATGGCGGGGAAAACGCGCTTTTCGTACAGGCGGCGGTTCAGGTGGATTTCGCAGTTGCCCGTGCCCTTGAATTCTTCAAAGATCACTTCGTCCATGCGGCTGCCCGTATCAACCAGCGCCGTGGCGATGATGGTGAGCGAGCCACCTTCTTCAACCTTGCGGGCGGCTCCAAAGAAGCGCTTGGGGCGCTGCAGCGCGGCGGCGTCCACACCGCCTGACAGCACCTTGCCGCTCGAGGGCACAACGTTGTTGTAGGCGCGGGCCAGGCGGGTGATGGAGTCGAGCAGGATCACCACGTCCTTCTTCAGTTCGACGAGGCGCTTGGCGCGCTCGATCACCATCTCGGCGACGTGCACATGGCGGGCGGCGGGCTCGTCGAAGGTCGAGGCGATGATTTCGCCCTTGACCGTGCGCTGCATTTCGGTCACTTCTTCAGGGCGCTCGTCCACCAGCAGCACCATCAGGTGTACGTCGGGGTTGTTGGCCGTGATGGCATGGGCGATGTGCTGCATCATCACCGTCTTGCCACTCTTGGGCGGGGCCACGATCAGGGCGCGCTGGCCACGGCCGATGGGCGCGATGATGTCGATGATGCGGCCGGTGATGTTCTCTTCGCTCTTGACGTCGCGCTCCAGGCGCATCTGCTCCTTGGGGAACAGGGGCGTCAGGTTCTCAAACATCACCTTGTGCTTGTTCTGCTCTGGCGGGCCGTCGTTGACCTTGTCGAGCTTGGTCAGCGCAAAGTAGCGCTCGCCATCCTTGGGCGTACGCACCTCGCCTTCAATCATGTCGCCGGTGTGCAGGTTGAAGCGACGCACCTGGCTGGGGCTGATGTAGATGTCGTCCGTGCTGGCCGTGAAGCTCGTGTCGGGGCTGCGCAGAAAGCCGAAGCCGTCGGGCAGGATTTCCAGCACGCCGTCTGCAAACACCTGTTCACCCGCCTTGGCGCGCTTCTTGATGATGGCAAACATCAACTCCTGCTTGCGCATGCGGCCCGTGTTTTCGATTTCGAGTTCTTCGGCCTGCTTCAGGACTTCAGACACATGCAGTGCCTTGAGTTCGTTTAAGTGCATGGATTGACTCCTTGGCGGAGCTGGTATGAATCTTGGGGGAGGTGGGCTGATGCCGAATGGGCTGCTGTTTGCAGGTTCGGCTCGCCAGGGATCTTGGTCCGGCTGCCAATGCATGCAGCCCGGTGATCTGTAGGAATTATGACAGGAAAAAATACGGGGGACTCAGGGTCGCAAGTTGTGGGCTTGCGCAGCTGCCAGCTAGCTGTTTTCCCGAAGGTCTATCGCTCAACAAAAAAGCCCCAGCGGCATGGGTACCGAGGGGCTTGGGGTAATGGGTCAGGCCAGTTGTTGGTCGATGAAGGCGGTCAACTGGGCCTTGCTCATCGCTCCGACCTTGGTGGCTGCCAGTTGGCCATCCTTGAACAGCATCAGCGTGGGGATACCGCGAATGCCGAACTTTGCGGGGATCTCGCGGTTTTCGTCCACGTTCATCTTTGCGATCTGCAGCTTGCCCTGGTAGGTGCCTGCGACTTCGTCCAGGATGGGGGCAATCATCTTGCAGGGGCCGCACCATTCAGCCCAGTAGTCCACAAGCACGGCGGAGCCGGGTTGGAGCACGTCGGCTTCAAAGCTGGCGTCGGAGACATGTTTGATGAGTTCGCTGGCCATGGCGGAATTCCTTGATTTTGGGCGGGTTGCGACCGGTGTACGTTTAAAGTCTGGGCATTGTGACAGAAACCAATCCCACGTTCACCGGTGTGGCCGGGTCTTGCGACGCTATGACAGTCATAGCGAAAAGCGATCAAACCAGTGGATTTGCGGCCGCAAGCACCGCCCTGTGGCAACGCGCACTGGCCCAGGTGGCTGCGCATGCCCAAGCCCATGGCGCCCATTTGGCGCGCACGGTGGTGCTGGTGCCCTACGCCCAGCTCATGCCCTGGGCCCAGCGCCATTGGGCTCAGCAGTTTCCGCAGGGCTTTGCACCACGTTTTGAAACCACCCGCAACTGGGCTCGCCAGTTGCAAGCATTTGAGCCCACGGGCGACGATCTGGCGGGCGATATGGCGCGCGACACGCTCACGGCCCGCACGCTGCTCGATCGTGTGGGGCAGGGCGCGCAGCGCGAAATGCTGGCCACGCCACTGCAGGAGGCCGCAGCCCAATTGGCCCCGGTGGTTGCCGCCGTGCCCCCGGCGCTGCGCGCTGCCTGGGGTGACGAGGCCCGCAAGCTGCTGGCCACGGCCGAGGAAGGCTCCGCTCTGCATTACGAGGCTCTGGTGGCGCGCCTGGCACTGGAATGGGCACTCGCATCTCGTTATGCGACCGACGTGCTGTTTGAGCCTGGCGTTCGCGGGGCGGTGGATGCGCTGGTGGTACTGGAGGGGTTTCAGTCTGACGTGCTGACCCGTGCCCTGCAGGCGCATTGGGGTGAGCAAGGTTTGTGCATTGCGCTGCCCGCACCGGTCGACGATGCCGATTCGCCGCCGCAGTGGGCCCTGCGCGTCGCAACGGACGCCGAAGACGAGGCCCATCGCGCTGCGGCCTGTGTGCTGCGCCACGTCGAGCAGGGGCGGGTGCCCGTGGCCCTGGCGGCCACGGACCGTGCACTGATCCGCCGTGTGCTGGCCCACCTGGACAGCAGTGGCGTCTTGGTTCGCGATGAAAGCGGCTGGATTCTGTCCACCACGCGCGCCGCTTCACGGGTCATGGCTGTACTGCAGGCCGCAGCGTGGAATGCCTCCTCCAACGAGGTGCTGGACTGGGTCAAACACACCCCCGCGCTGATGTCTGGCGAGGTCAACCGCCTGGAGCAATGGCTGCGCAAGGGCGTGGTGCAGTACTGGAGCGCCGCTGCCGCCCGGGATTTGAGTGCACAGCCCCACCTTGCCCGCACCGTGGCCACGGTGGAGGCCTGGCGCGAATCCCTGCGCACTTCGCGCCCGCTGGCGCAGTGGCTGCCAACCCTGCGCGCCGTGCTGGAGCAAGCGGGCCAGTGGCAAGGCCTGCAGGCCGACCCGGCCGGCATGCGCGTGCTGGGCGCCCTGCGCCTGCAAGACGGCCAGCAGTCAGAACTGGACGGCTGGGGCGACAGTGTGGGTCGCCGCATGACACTGGCCGAATTCACCCGTTGGGCCAAAGACGTGCTGGAGGCCGGGCGCTACGTGGCCGCGCAGGCGGCCGGAGCCCCTGTGGTGGTGTTGCCCATGCCGCAACTGCTGGGCCGCCCTTTCGCCGCCGCCGTGCTACCGGGCTGTGACGAAAAGCGCCTGCAACCTGCCCCCGAGCCCGTGGGCGAATGGTCCCAAGCGCAGCGCGAGGCCTGGGGCCTGCCCACGCGCCAGTCGCTGGAGACCGCCCAGCGTGCCGCCTGGACCCATGCCCTGCGCACGCCGGTAGTGGATGTGCTGTGGCGCACCGGTGACGAGGGCGGCGAGCCCCTTCTGGCCAGCGCGCTGGTGCTGGCTCTGCAACTGGATGGCACCGCCATGCCAGGAGCCGACGAGCGCGGTGCGCGCGATGTGGCCGCCACCCCCACGCAGCGCCCCTTGCCCGTTGGCCAGGCGCTGCCGGTGACGCACCTGTCATCTACCGCGTATTCCGATCTGCGCCATTGTCCGTACCGCTTCTTTGCACAGCGCCAGCTGGGCCTGCGCGAGGCCGACGAACTGGATGCCGAAGTGGACAAGCGCGACTTTGGCACCTGGCTGCACGCGGTACTGCAGCACTTTCATGAAGCCTTGCTGGCGGAACCGGCCGATGGCCTGGACGAGCGCCGCACCCGCATGGACGCCGCCGCCGAGGCCGTCACCCGCGAGCAGCGCCTGCAAGACGGCGACTTTCTGCCCTTTGCCGCAGGCTGGACGCAACTGCGCGACGGCTACCTGCAATGGCTGGCAGGGCATGAGCAACAGGGCGCCACCTTCCGCCAGGCCGAGGTCAAGGCCCGCCAGCCGCTGGGCGACCTGGAGCTGGTCGGCACCATCGACCGCATCGATGGGGTCTCGTCCACCGGCGAGCCTGCGGTACTGGTGATTGACTACAAGACCGAAAGCGACAGCGTGACCCGCCAGCGCATCAAGGCTGGAGCGGAGGACACCCAACTTGCTTTTTACGCGGCCTTGTTGAGCCACGACACCCTGCGCGCGGCTTATGTCAACGTAGGCGAGCGCGGCGAGACACAGTTGCACGAACAAGACGAGGTGGTGCACCTGCGCGATGTGCTCATCGAAGGCATCCAGCACGACATGGCCCGCATCGCCGCCGGTGCGCCGCTGCCCGCGCTGGGCGAGGGATCGGTGTGCGAGTTCTGCGCCGTGCGCGGCCTGTGCCGCAAAGACTACTGGGCCGACGCTGAACAGGCGTTGCCCGCGCAAGAGACGCCATGACCGTCAGCATTCCACAACCCACCCAGGCCGCCTACGAACACAACGGCCGTCCCGTATCGCGCGAGGCCTTCTACGCCATCGCCTGCGACCCCGCACGCAGCGTGGCGGTGGAGGCCTGCGCGGGTGCGGGCAAGACCTGGATGCTGGTCTCGCGCATGCTGCGTGCGCTGCTCGATGGCTGTGCGCCACACGAGATCCTGGCCATCACCTTCACCAAAAAAGCCGCAGGCGAAATGCGCCAGCGCTTGCAGGAGTGGTTGGAGGAGTTCAGCCACAAACCGTTGGAGGCGCTGACGGCAGAGCTGATTGCAAGAGGAATCAGCCCCCAGGGCGCTCTGGAAAAGCGCGAGGCGCTACAAAATCTATATCGCCAACTGCTTGGGGCAGGTCGCCCAGTGCAGATCCGTACCTTCCACAGCTGGTTTGCCGCGCTGCTGGGCACGGCCCCGCTGGCGCTGCTGCAACAGCAAGGCTTGCCCGCGCACTTCGAGCTACTCGAAGACGACGCCGAGGCGGTGCGCGAGGTGTGGCCGCCGTTCTTGCAGACCGTGGCCGACAGCGCCAGTCTGCGTGCTGACTACGAAGCCGTGGTGGCCCGCCATGGCCGCTCGCAAACGCACAAGGCCCTGGCAGCGGCGCTGGCCAAGCGTGTGGAGTTTGACCTGGCCGACGAGGCTGGCGTGGTCGATGCGTCCGTGCCGCCGTTCCAGCAGGCGTACCCCGAACTGGCTGCGTATGTAGAACCTGCCGAGGCCTTGCAGACCGAGGCCTCCCTTCAACGTTGGCGCAGCCGTGCCAGCGCCCTGGGGGGCGAGGCGAACAAGACCCCGCAAAAGGCGGCCGACGCCATCATCGACGCGCTGGGCTGCACTGACCTGAACCAGCGCCTGGACCAATTGCGCCGTGCGATGTTCGTCGCCAAGGAAGACCGCCTGTCCAAGAACCTGGAGAAGTTCCCCGCCGCTCAAGAGGCCGAGCCCGAGCTGCAGCGCCTGCTCACCGCGCGCCGCCAGCACGAGGCCTGGTTACACCAGCAGCGCATGGCCCGGCTGGCGCGCTGCCTGATCGCGCAGTTTGTAGCGGTCAAGCAGCAGCACGGCTGGGTGGACATGAACGATGTGGAGCGCACGGCTCTGGTCATGCTGGCTGACCCGGTGCTCTCAGGCTGGGTGCAGGAGCGGCTGGATGCACGCATCCGCCACCTGCTGGTCGATGAGTTTCAGGACACCAACCCGCTGCAGTGGCAGGCGCTGCACGCATGGCTGTCGGGCTATGCCGGATCAGGAGGCGGATCGGCCGCGCCCAGCGTGTTCATCGTGGGCGACCCCAAGCAGAGCATCTACCGCTTTCGTCGCGCCGAGCCGCAGGTGTTCATCGCCGCACAGGCCTTTGTGCGAGATGGGCTGGGCGGCGACCTTTTGAGTTGCGACCACACACGCCGCAATGCGCAGGGCGTGATCGGCGCCGTCAACGCCGTCATGGGCCAGGCTCAGGCGCAGCACGAAACCAGCGGATTCCGCGACCACACCACCGAATCCAAACACCCCGGCCAGCTGCTGCGTCTGCCCGCCATCACCGATGACGACGATGCGGGCGATGGAGGCAGTACAGCGCGAGACCCCCTGGCCTGGCGCGACAGCCTGACCGAACCCCGCCACGAAGCCGAAGAGACCCAGCGCATGCGCGAATGCACCCAGGCCGCCGCCTGGGTGGCCGCGCAGATCGCCAGTGGCACGCCGCCCAAAGAGGTGCTGGTGCTGGCCCGCAAGCGCGACCGCCTGGCCAGCATGCAAGAGGCCCTGCGCGCCCTGCACCTGCCTTGCGTGCAGCCCGAAAAGGCCGACCTCTTCGACGCGCCTGAGGTGCAGGACATGGTGGCGCTGCTCGATGCACTGGTCTCGCCGACGCACGACCTGTCGCTGGCGCGCGCGCTCAAGTCGCCCCTGTTTGGACTGCGCGACGACGCCCTGGTGGCCCTGGCTGTCCTGCGCCGTCAGCCGGAACATGCAGGCAGTAGCTGGTTTGATTTGCTATTGAAAAGTGAGCTGCTTGCGCATGAATATAAAGCGCTTGGAGCTGTTTTGATTCAATACCAGGCGTGGGTGGGCAGTTTGCCGCCGCACGACGCGCTGCACGCCATTTATGAACACGGTGACGTGCTGGCCCGCTTTGCTGCCGCAGCACCCGTGACCCAGCGCCAGTCGGTGCAGGCCAATCTGCGCGCGCTGCTGGCGGCATCGCTGCAGCATGACGGTGGTCGCTATCTCACGCCCTATGCCTTTGTGCGGGCCATGAAGAAGGGCGGTGTACGCGCACCCGGCCGGGCTGATGCGCAGGCCATCCGCCTGCTCACCGTGCACGGCGCCAAGGGGCTGGAGGCCGACTGTGTGCTGCTGCTCGACACCGACACCCGTCCGCAAAAGGCCGAGACCATGGGCGTGCTGGTGGACTGGCCTGGCGAGCAGGCCGTGCCGTCGGCCTTCGTCTTTTTGGCCAGCGAATCGAACCCGCCACCCAGCGCGGTGGATGCCCTCGCCGCCGAGCAGCAGGCCCGCAGCCGCGAGGAGCTGAACATGCTTTACGTGGCAATGACGCGTGCCAAGCACTGCCTGGTGCTGTCCTCGGTGCAGCCTGGCAACTCGGCCCCTGGTAGCTGGTGGAGCCGCTTGGCACCGTTGGTGACCGAGGTAGACACACAAGCCTTGGCCCCGATAGCGCGGGAGGTGGGGGATGCAGCGCCTGCGCAGACCTTCACCATTCCCAGCCTGCCTGCGCTGCCCGAGGCGCTGCAAAGCGCGCGCGTCCCCCCCGTTGCGGGACCGCAAGGCGACGCCCCCGTGGCCATGCCTGGCGACGGAGAATCCACCCCCCTGTCGCGCCAGGGCGATGCCATGCACCAGCTGCTGGAGCAGGCAGGTGTAACCGGTGCCCCGTTGGCCGACTTGCGCGTCCAGGGTTGGCCCACCGCGCGCATTGCCCGCCTGGCCCTGGACCACGACATCGCCCCCGCTGCCGCACAGTTGGCCGCCCGCATGGCGCAGGCCATTCTGGCGGGCGAGGGTGCCTGGGCGTGGGACCCTGCACTGGTGCAGACCGCCATCAATGAAGCGCCGTTGCACTACCAGGGCCAGAGCCTGCGCATCGACCGGCTGGTGTTGCGCCGCGCGGCCCATTCCAACGACGCAGTGGCGGGCTGGTGGGTGCTGGACTACAAAAGTGCCACACAACCCCAGCGCCAGCAGGCGCTGGTGGCCCAGTTGCAGCGCTACCGCGAAGCTGTCCAGGCACTGATGCCGGGCGAGGCGGTGTACGCCGCGTTCCTTACGGGCGATGGGCGGTTGGTGATGGTCGCCGATGCGCCGGGCGCAGCAGGGGCATCGGCGGCCCACTCGCCTGCGGTGGGGCATACTCTCGCCCCCGTTGCGCCGGTCGCTCCAGCAAAGCCCGAGCGCCCACCCGCCCCGCCGGGGCCTGCGGATTCTCCGCAGGGTTCTCTGTTCTGAACGGCTGCTCCAGCCCCCCGCAGCGCAACGCCCCTTATTTAGCAAGGCCCTCCTGTGTCCCACACCCTTCCTCCTTCCGATACCCGCCCCGCATCCGCCTCGTCTGCGGAGGCTTTGCAGTGCGACGTGGCCATCATCGGCGGTGGCCCCGCCGGCCTGATGGCCGCAGAGGTGTTGGCTCAGGCGGGGGTGGCCGTGCACCTGTTTGACGCCATGCCTTCGGTGGGACGCAAGTTTCTGCTCGCGGGCAAGGGCGGGCTCAACCTCACGCATTCCGAGCCGCACGCGCCTTTTGTAAGTCGCTATGCCGGGCGCGAATCACAGATTGAGCCTCTGATTCAGGCTTTTGGCGGCCCCGAGCTGCGCGCTTGGGCGCAGGGGCTGGGGGTGGAGACCTTTGTGGGCACTTCGGGCCGTGTGTTTCCTGCCGACATGAAGGCCGCGCCGCTGCTGCGCGCCTGGCTGCAGCGCTTGCGCGGGCAGGGCGTGCTGTTCCACATGCGCCACCGCTGGCTGGGTTGGGCCGAGGATGGCGCTCTGCGCTTGGCTGCACAGGCTGGCGAGGTGCGGGTGGCGGCCAAGGCCGTTGTGCTGGCGCTGGGCGGCGGCAGTTGGGCGCGCCTGGGGTCTGATGGTGCATGGGTGCCTCTGCTGGCGCAGCGGGGCGTGGCCGTGGCCCCGCTGCGCCCGTCCAACTGCGGTTTTGACGTGCTGCGTGCCGACGCACCAGCGGGCGAAACGCGACGCGCCTTTTTGCAGGAGTTGTTGGGACGCACGCCTGCACCGACCGTGGGCTGGACGCCGCATTTTGCCGAGCGTTTTGTGGGCCAGCCTTTCAAGACCGTGGTGCTCAACTTCACCGACAGCCAGGGCCACAGCTTCAGCCGTCGGGGCGAGTTTGTGGTCACGGCCACGGGAGTCGAAGGCAGCCTTGTTTACGCCGCGTCGCATCTGTTGCGCGACGAAGTGCAAGCCCACGGCCATGCCACCTTCCACCTCGACCTGTTACCTGACCATGCGCCTGAGCGCGTTCTGGTGGAGGTGCGCCACCCTCGCGGCTCCCGGTCGCTTTCCAGCCACCTCAAGAGCCGCCTGGGCCTGGACGGCATCAAGGCCGGCATCCTGTACGAGCACCTGGGCAAGGACGGCATGAACGACCCTGTGGCACTGGCCCATGCGATCAAGGCATTGCCCATCACCGTGGTGGCCGCGCGGCCGCTGGACGAAGCCATCAGCACGGCGGGTGGCGTGGCTTTTGAGGCACTGGACGTGCACCTCATGGCCACAGCCTTGCCAGGCGTGTTCTGCGCGGGCGAAATGCTGGATTGGGAGGCACCCACCGGGGGCTATCTGCTGACCGCCAGCATGGCCAGCGGCCGTATGGCGGGGGAGGGGGCGCTGCGCTGGCTGGGGCAATCCGCAGGGGCTTGAGTGAGCGTGAGGCGCCCGGCGCGCTACGGAATTCTAGAGGGGAGAGTTTTTGCGCGACTGCGCAAAAAAGAAGAAGTTGACGAGCCTTACCCCCGGCACTGACTCCACAGTTAGGGCTGCTTGGTTCCCCACCTGACCCGGTTGGCCGCTTCACCATGCGAGGAGGCCCGTCACCGCCGATTGTACGTCGGATGAAGGCCCTGATTTTTCAGTGGCTGTTTTGTTTGCCCTGGCGGCGCCAGGGGCGCATGGCCCAGCCCGTAGAATCGACCGCATGTCCTACCTCGTGCTCGCCCGCAAGTACCGTCCCCGCAATTTCACCGAGATGGTGGGGCAGGAACACGTGGTCCAGGCCTTGTCGAATGCGCTGACCCAGCAGCGCCTGCACCACGCCTACCTTTTTACCGGTACGCGCGGCGTGGGCAAGACCACGGTGTCGCGCATCCTGGCCAAGTCGCTCAACTGCCAGGGTGCGGACGGCAATGGCGGCATCACAGCTACGCCCTGCGGCGTGTGCCAGGCCTGCACTGACATCGACAGCGGCCGCTTTGTGGACTACACCGAGCTGGACGCGGCCTCCAACCGGGGCGTGGACGAAGTGCAGAGCCTGCTGGAGCAGGCGGTCTACAAGCCGGTGCAGGGGCGCTTCAAGGTCTTCATGATCGACGAAGTGCACATGCTGACCAACACGGCGTTCAACGCCATGCTCAAGACGCTGGAAGAACCGCCCGAATACCTCAAGTTTGTACTGGCCACGACCGACCCGCAGAAGGTGCCGGTCACGGTGCTGAGCCGCTGTCTTCAGTTCAACTTGCGTCCCATGGCCCCCGAAACGGTGCTGGAACACCTGACCCGCGTACTGGCCAATGAGAACGTGCCTGCCGAGCCGCAGGCGCTGCGTTTGCTGTCGCGCGCTGCGCGGGGCTCCATGCGCGATGCGCTCTCGCTCACCGACCAGGCCATTGCGTTTGGCAGCGGTCAGCTGCAGGAAGCCGGTGTGCGCCAGATGCTGGGTGCGGTGGACCGCTCCTACGTGTTCCGGCTCATCGAAGCGCTCGCCCTGGGTGACGGGAAGACCGTGGTGGAGACCTCGGACACGCTGCGCATGAACGGGCTGTCTGCCGCCTCCACGCTCGAAGAGATGAGTGCCGTGCTGCAGCGCATGGCCGTGTTCCAGGCCGTGCCGCAGATGGCGGGGGCCGTGGATGCCGATGACCCCGAGGCAGCCGAGACAGCCCGCCTGTCTGCACTGATGCCCGCCGATGAAACGCAGTTGCTCTACAGTCTGTGCCTGCACGGGCGCGGCGAATTGGGCCTGGCGCCGGATGAGTATGCGGCTCTGACCATGGTGCTGCTGCGCCTGCTGGCCTTTAAGCCCCAGGGTGGGGTTGGCGGACCGGCTGAAAAAAAAACTCTGACGCGGGCTGAAACGCCCACTTCAGGCACCATCTCTGCAGGTGCTTCGGCAGTGCCCGGGCGTGTAGCGGCTGCGGTAATTTCTGCCCCGCAAGTTCCGTCTGCGGCCCCAGCGCCTGCAGTCACGGCCCCAGTTCCAGCAGTGGCTGCAGGCACCGCATCTTCTGGCGCCGGAGACCATCCATCAGAGTCGTTCAACGAGACTGAGCCACCCCCATGGCCAGGTTCTGACGAGCCCGGTACTGTGACCACTGCGGCTGCGCCCGCTGCCACGGCGTTGCCGGTACGCACCACCGAGAGGTTTGAGCAAAATCCCGGTGTAGCGCAATCATTCAAAGCACACAATGCTCCTGAATATGTAGCAATCCCGGTGCGTGAGTCCCCCGAGCCCGGCGAGCGGTTGCAGCCGCTTCCACTGTCTGCCCCGACCCCGGTATCTGCCCGCTACACCCCCACCGAAGAGGGGGACGTCTGGCATGCCACGGTGCAGCAACTGGTGGCAGCAGAGGCTATCACGGCGCTGGTGCGCGAACTGGCCCTGCAGTCGCAGCTGGTGGCGCGCGACGGCGGTCACTGGCTGTTGCGCGTCGAGCGCGAATCGCTCAACCAGCCCACGGCGCGCGAGCGCCTGCGTGCGGCCCTTGAAGCTGCGGGCCATGCGACCCAGATCAGCGTGGAAGTGGGCGTGGTCATCGACAGCCCTGCCCGTCGCAACGCCGCCGCCGCCGCCGAGCGCCAACGCCGCGCGGAAGAAATCGTGCACAACGACCCCTTCGTGCAATCGCTGATGCGTGACTACGGCGCGAGAATCGTGCCGGGCAGCATCAAACCCGCGTGAGATGAAACACCCCCTGAGTCGCCTTCGGCGCCTTCCCCCTCTCTCGCTTCGCGGGAGGGGAACGCTCCCAGCGCGGCGGGGCGGCCCTTGCGCGGGAGCACTGGTCTGGGCAGCGGCAGTTTCGATGGCCGCTAACGGCGCAAAGCACAATACCGTGAATTTCGGATACTGAATTTCAGTCCCCACGTGGGAATCGATCAACCAGAAAGAAAGCAAAGGAAACCACACCATGTTCAACAAAGGACAACTCGCCGGCCTCATGAAGCAAGCCCAGGCGATGCAGGACAACCTCAAGAAGGCTCAGGACGAACTGGCTTTCATCGAGGTGGAGGGTGAATCGGGCGCGGGTCTGGTGAAGGTGGTCATGACCTGCAAGCACGATGTCAAGCGCATCACCATCGACCCGAGCCTGCTGGCCGAAGACAAGGACATGCTGGAAGATCTGGTGGCGGCTGCGTTCAATGCGGCGGTGCGAAAGGCGGAGGAGACTTCTTCGGAGAAGATGGGCAAGCTGACGCAAGGTATGCCTGGCCTCCCCGGCGGTATGAAATTCCCTTTCTGAGGGTTGGCTACCGAGCGGGTCATCTACGTCGTTGGGCGGTGCTCGCCATCCTCACGTACTTCAAGTACGTTCCGGTGGCTGTGCTCCGTCCGCCTAGCAGCTGATCCCGCTCGCTACGCCCTTGAGGGTGGGTGTAAAGGCAGGGGTAAATTCCCGTTGTTTTCCCGCATCCGTTTGGGCTTGGCCTGTTGAGCCTCGCTCCACTGCTTCGTACGACCTTACGCGCCTTATCTCCAGCCTTTCCATGTCCACCACCAACTCCCTCGATGTTTTGATCCAGGCGCTGCGTCGGCTGCCGGGGGTTGGGGTGAAGTCTGCGCAGCGCATGGCGTTTCATTTGCTGCAGCATGATCGCGAAGGGGCGCTGGCGCTGTCGCGGGCGCTCTCGGAGGCGGTGGGCACCGTGCACCACTGTGCGCGTTGCCATACGTTCACCGAGGCGGAAGTGTGCAGCACCTGTCTAGACCCTGACCGCGATGCCACGCGGCTGTGTGTGGTCGAGACGCCGGCTGACCAGTCGGCGCTGGAGCGCACCGGCGCCTTCAAGGGGCTGTACTTTGTGTTGATGGGGCGGCTCAGTCCGCTCGATGGTGTCGGTCCCAAGGAGATCGGCCTGCACAAGCTCATGGAGCGCGCCACGGATGGCACCGTCCAGGAGGTGATTCTGGCCACCAACTTCAATGCCGAGGGGGAGGCGACGGCGCATGTGATCAGCGAGGCACTCAAGAGCCGTGGGTTGCACGTCACGCGGCTCGCGCGCGGCGTGCCTGTGGGCAGCGAGCTGGAGTATGTGGACCTGGGCACGATTGCGCATGCGCTGGTGGATCGCCGGTGACGCAGAGGCCGCTGCCAGCCCGTTTCCTGGACAACGTCTGCGGCTAAAATACTCTCAATTTAATAGCTACCAGTGCTTGTATTTGCTGCGCTGGTGCTCTCAAAAGCATCCAAAATGAATACCACCCTGCACGTCGCGCGGTTCACCGTGGCCTACTGGTGCGTGCTGTTCGCCGCACTGCTGCCCATCGCTTGTGCCTGGTTGGCCAAAAGTGGCAACTTTGGCAAGTCCCGCAAAGAAGGCGGTTTTGACAACCACGACCCGCGCGGCTGGCTCTCGCGGCAGTCCGACTGGCGCGGGCGCGCCAACGCAGCGCAGGCCAACAGCTTCGAAGCGCTGCCGTTTTTCATTGGTGCGGTCATCATTGCGCACCTGCTGGGCGCGGGGCAGACGCTGCTGGACCTGCTGGCGTTGTTGTATGTCTTCCTGCGCATCTTCTACGTGATGATGTACGTGGCTGACATGCCGATGGCACGCAGCGCAGTCTGGGCGGGTGGCTTTCTGGTCAACATCGCCATCCTGTTCATCGGTTACCGTTGACAGCGCCGGGTGCGTGCCACCCGTCTTGCGGTGTGCTGCAGCTGAAGCCTGCCTATCGCGGTACGTAGTAACCCGCAGGGATTCACCCTGATGCGGTTTCGCCTGCGCTGCGGCACGATTGTTGCAATGCAGCATTGTCTTTTTTCCTGATTTCATGCCTCTGCCTTCACTCACTCGCCGCGCCTTCGGCGCCGTATCCGCCTTGTCGGCGGCTGCGGTGTGGGCGCCTGCCATCCGGGTGCATGCGCAGACCGATGGCGCTGCACTGGGGCGCGTGACCGTAGCTGTGGGCGGGCAAGGTGTCCTGTACCACCTGCCTCTGGCGCTGGCCGATGCGTTGGGGTATTTCCGTCTGGAAGGCCTCGACGTGGTGGTACGGGATTATTCGGCGGGAGCGCTGGCCTGGCAGGCGGTGCAGGACGGTGTGGCCGATGTATGCTCCGGTGCGTTCGAGCATGTGCTACGCGCCCAGGTGCGCGGCCACGCGTACCGTGCGCTGGTGCTGCAGGGGCGGGCCCCGCAGTTGGCGCTCGGTGTGTCACTGCGGTCGGTGCCTGCGTACAAGGACCTGGGTGACCTGGCGGGGCGCAAGGTGGGTGTGTCGTCGGTGGGCTCATCCACCCATCTGGCGGCCAGTCTGATGCTGATGCGTGCGGGCGTGTCGTTGCGTGATGTGGGTTTTGTGGGGGTGGGCTCGGGCACCAATGCCATGAACGCGCTGCGTTCCGGCCAGGTGCATGCACTGTGCCATGCCGATCCCATCATGACCTTGCTGGAGCAGAAGGCGGACACCCGCATTGTGGGGGACCTGCGTTCGCTCAAGGCGGCGCAGGACATGTTCAATGGAACCATGCCCGCCAGTTGCCTGTATGCCCCGCAGGCCTTCATCCAGAAGCAGCCAGCGCAGGCCCAGGCGCTGGTCAATGGCGTCGTGCATGCGCTCAAGTGGCTGCAGACGGCAGCCCCGGCAGATCTGGTGAAGGCGGTGCCTGCCGCCTACCTGATGGGTGACCGGGGGCTGTATCTGGCGGCGTTCAGCCGGGTGCGCGAGACGTACTCCACCAACGGCCTGATGCCGGACGAAGGACCGGCCACCGCACTGCGGGTGCTGTCGCGTGTGCTGCCCGAACTGGCCGAGGCCAAGGTCGAACTAGCTCGCACCTCCACCAGCGACTTCGTGCGCAAGGCCCGCCAAAAGTACAGCGTCTGATAAGCCGCTGTGGCGGCAGGCTCCAAGGGCTCTGGCATCGACTACAGTGTCGGGCGCCTGCGATAGCACCGCAATCACACTGCGCGATATGCATCGCGCAGACCACGCGTGCAGCGGTTCTGCTGCGCCATCCTCGTTCCATTTTTCAAGGAATATCCACCATGTCGCTGAGCCTTAGCATCGGTCCGCTCGTCTCCCTGATCGCAGGCATCCTCATCCTGGTCATGCCGCGTTTGCTCAGCACCATCGTGGCGCTTTATCTCATCATCATGGGCATCCTGGGGTTGCTGGGCATGCACACGCTCCGGTTCTGATGCATGGGCCCAGCGACCGGCCAAGCAATGCCGGGCTCGCCAGGCCCAGGTGGCTTTGCTGAGGCGTCTGCGGCTCAGCGGCGCTTGACCTTGGAGGGGGATCCGCCACGCCGCGCAGGCGCTGGAGCCTGGCGTTTGCCCGAGGTGGCGGCCGATGCGCGGGCACTGCTGCCACCGCTGCGCGCCTGACTCTGGCGCACCGGCAGGTACACCACGATCTGCTGGCCCACCTTGAACGCGGCATTCGCCCGTACCTCGTTCCAGTCCGCCACGTTGGCCGCCGCCAGCTTGTAGCGCCGTGCAATGCTGGCCACCGTGTCTCCCTTGCCGGCGCGCACTGTGGTACGGCGGGTGACGATCTCGGGGGTGAGGCTCAGTTGACCGTTGTCGGCCAGGTGGGACGACACGTCTTGCCGTGTGGTGGTGGAGCGGGGCACCATCAGCGCCGAGCCCGCCTTGATGAGCATGCGCGGCGGGATGTTGTTCATGCTGCGCAGATCCGCCTCGCTCATGCCTGCACGTTGTGCTGCCTCGGCCACAGTCATGGTGGTGGGTACAGACCACACGGTCCAGCTTGCGTACTGCCCTTCGCGCTTGGCCTCCAGGTTGCGCTGGAACACCTTGGCGTTGTCCCAGGGCAGCAAAATCTGCGGTGTGCCTGCGGCCAGAATCACGGGTCGCTTGTACGACGGGTTGAGCGCCCGGAAATCCTCCTCGCGAATACCCGCCAGCGTGGCCACCAGCGACACATCGATGTCGTGTGTGATGTCCACGGTCTGAAAGTAGGGGTGGTTCTCGATCAGGGGCAGCTCTGTGCGGAAGGCATCGGGGTTGGCCACGATGTTCTTGACCGCCTGCAGCTTGGGCACATACATGCGGGTTTCCGCAGGCATGTTCAGGTCGGTGTAGGTGGTGCCCAGGCCCAGCTTCTGGTTGCGCGCAATGGCACGGCTCACGCTGCCTTCACCCCAGTTGTAGGCGGCCAGGGCCAGATGCCAGTCGCCAAACATGCCATAGAGCTTTTGCAGGTAGTCCAGCGCCGCGCGGGTTGACGCGAGCACATCCCGGCGGTCGTCGCGGAAGGCGTTTTGCTTGAGGTCGAAATAGTTGCCCGTGGCGGGCATGAACTGCCACATGCCCGCGGCCTTGGCGCTCGATACTGCCTGGGGGTTGAACGCGCTTTCGATGTAGGGCAGCAGCGCGAGCTCGGTCGGCATGCCTCGGCGTTCCAGCTCTTCAACGATGTGGAACAAGTACTTGCTGGACCGCTCTGTCATGCGCTGCATGTAGTCGGGGCGTGTGGCGTACCACTGCTCCCGGTCCTGCACCAGCTCATGCTGCAGGTCAGGCATGGCAAAGCCGCGCCGTATGCGGTCCCACAAGTCGGCGGGGGCCGACAACGACGCTACCTCGCCACTCGCGGCCCGCGCTGCGGTGATGGGTTTGAGCGGGCCGTTAGGGATGACGGGTGTGTGGGGCGTCGCCGTGCTCTTCGTGCTGGTAGTGTTGCCGCCTGCGGATCCTTGGTCCGGCGCCGAACCCGTGGTGGCGCAGCCTGTCAGCCACAAAAGGCCAGCCAGGCAGGCAATGTGCAAAATTTTCATCGGAACTCGTTTTTCCATTGACGCAGCGCGGCCAGCACCGCTACGGCGTCGTCAAGGGGCACCTGCGCGTCGTAGCCCTGGGCGGCTTGTGCCACCGGGCTCCGACGTACGCGCAGAAAGGGGTTGATGTCTCGCTCCAGCGCCATGTGCGACGGCAGTGTGGGCTGGTTCTGCGCCCGCAAGGCTTCGCATTGGCTGCTGTAGTGGAGCAGGGCGGCGTTGCCAGGTTCCACGGCCCGCGCAAACTTCAGGTTGGACAGTGTGTACTCGTGGGTGCAGCACACGCGGGTGTTGCCAGGCAGTGCGGCCAGCCGGTCCAGCGAGTCGAGCATTTGCGCGGGTGTGCCTTCAAACAGCCGGCCACAGCCGCCCGAGAACAGCGTATCGCCGCAAAACAGCAGGGGTGCACCGTCCATCTCGGGGCAGTAGTAGGCAATGTGGCCCGCCGTGTGCCCTGGCACGTCGATGACCTGGAACTGCAGCCCCAGCGTGGTGACGGTGTCGCCTTGCTCCAGTCGCAACAGCGGCTCGGGCATGCGCTCCCGCGCTGGACCATACACCTGTGCACCGGTGGCGTGGCGCAGTGCATCGACTCCGCCGACATGATCGGCATGGTGGTGCGTGACTAGAATGGCCTGCAATGACAGGCCGCAACGGTGCAAGGCCTGCTCCACCGGCGCGGCTTCTCCCGGGTCCACCACGATGGCCTGGTGGCCGTCGTGCAGCATCCAGATGTAGTTGTCGGTAAAGGCGGGCAGCGGTAGCAAGTTCATGAGCGATCAAATTATAGGTTTGCACCACTGGTTCGACTCCCCCCCCGGCCGTTATCTGCTCGCATGGGAGCAGGCGCGCTTTGACGAGGCGGTGGCGGATATCTTTGGCTACCACAGCATTCAGCTCGGCATGCCGTTGCTGGACGGCCTGCGCGCCAACCGCATGCCGCATCAGTGGCTCGCCATGGGGCAAGAGGCCGTGGAGGGTTCCATCGCCTTTGTGGAGGCTGGTGGTGACGACGGCCCGCTGCAGCGCCGCGCGGTGGATCTGCTCACCGAGCCTGTGGCTCTGCCTTTCTCTGCTGCCAGTCTGGACCTGCTGGTGTTGCCTCACACACTGGAGTTGAGCATCGACCCACATGCTGCGCTGCGCGAGGTGGAGCGGGTGCTGGTACCCGAAGGGCGTGTGGTCATCAGCGGCCTGAACCCCACCAGCCTGTGGGGCCTGCGGCAGCGGCGTGCACGCCTGTATCAGCGCCTGGGGCGGGGCACGCTGTACCTGCCCGACGTGGGGGAGTTCATCGGCTATCGCCGCCTGCGCGATTGGCTGCGGCTTTTGAACTTCGAGGTCGAATCGGCCCGGTTTGGCTGTTATCGTCCAGCGGTGCGCAGCCCGCAGTGGCTGGAGCGTTTTGGCTGGATGGACCCTTTGGGTGAGAAGTGGTGGCCCATTCTGGGTGCCGCGTATTTCCTGGTTGCTGTCAAACGGGTGCATGGCATGCGTTTGCTGGAGCCCGCCTGGCGCTCCCACCGCCAGCGCGCTGCGGGCACCGTGCCCATCGCCAACCGGGCGTCCCAGCGCGGGGTGAGTGCTTCGCGGACTGCGCCCACTGCGGCCCGGCACAAGCCTTGAGCACAGTTTTTTGTGGTTGCCATGGGGGGCCATGCCCCGCCCAGCAACCATTCACCACATTGTCAGGAACAGAGTTTGAACCAGGTAGAGATTTACACCGATGGCGCCTGCAAGGGCAATCCGGGCCCCGGCGGGTGGGGCGTATTGCTGCGCTCCGGTGCGACCGAAAAAGAGCTGTTCGGCGGCGAACTGGGCACCACCAACAACCGCATGGAGCTGATGGCGGTGATTGAGGCGTTGTCGGCCCTCAAGCGCCCCTGTGCCGTGACGCTGTATCTGGACAGCGAGTACGTGCGCAAGGGCATCACGGAGTGGATTCACGGCTGGAAGGCCAAGGGCTGGCGCACGGCCTCCAAGCAGCCGGTCAAGAACGTGGAGCTGTGGCAGCGGCTGGATGCGCTGGTCAGCACCGGCGGTCACCGCATTGAATGGCGCTGGGTGAAGGGGCATTCTGGCGACCCAGGCAACGAGCGGGCCGACGCGCTGGCCAACCGGGGCGTGGACCAGGCCCTGGGCCGCAGGTAGTCCATCGTCGACAACTCCTCCCGTGCAAGCCTCTTTGGAGGCTTTTTTTGCGCCCGCGCCAGGTACAGCCTGCAACCTCCAGCGGCGCATGCCCCGGGGATATTGCTGAGGGTGGCTGCGGCTGCATACACCCACTGTTACATTGTGTGACTGCGCATCCCACCTCACTGGATTGACTGACCCATGGCGTCCAAGAACAAGTACAAGTACATCGTTTTCGCTGTCATCGGCATGGCTGCCGCATCGGGCGCTGCCTGGTGGCTCCAGAAACCCGCACAGCCGCAGCAGCGTGCCGAGGCGGGGGCAGGCGCTGGCACACCGGCTGGCGGTGGTGCACCCGCTGGTGCTGGCCGCCCTGTGGCCGTAGAGGCAGTGACCGTGCGGCAGATGGCGCTGCGCGACGATGCTGAAGCCGTGGGCAGCCTGCGGTCGCGCCAGAGCGTGATGCTTCGGCCCGAAGTGGGCGGGCGCATCACCCAGCTCAACTTCCGTGACGGCCAGCGCGTGCAGCGCGGGCAGGTGCTGGTGCAGTTTGACGACCAGCTGCCCCGTGCGCAGATCCAGCAAAGCCAGGCCGAGCTGTCCATCGCCCAGGCCAACCACAAACGCAACCAGGAGCTGGTGGCCCAGAGCTTCATCAGCCAGCGTTCGGTGGACGAGAGTGCCGCCAACCTGGAGGTGGCCCAGGCCAAGTTGGCGCTGGCCCAGGCAACGGCCCAGCGTCTGAAGATCGTGGCCCCGTTCGATGGCATTGCGGGTATCCGGGGCGTGAGCGTGGGCGACTACCTCAAGGACGGGGCCGATATCGTCAATATCGAAGACCTTGATGCGGTCTATGTGGACTTCCGTCTGCCCGAGCGGCTGCAGAGCAAGGTGCGCCCGGGGCAGGCCGCGCAGATAGCGTTTGATGCATTGCCAGGCGCGCGTTACGCCGCCGTGGTGCAGGCCATCAGCCCGCAGATCGATGCGGATGGGCGGGCCATCGCGGTGCGTGGCTGCATCGACAACCGCCGCCTGCAGCTGCGCCCCGGCATGTTCGCGCGGGTGACGACCGTGTTTTCCGAACGCAGCGACGCGCGCGTGGTGCCCGAGGAAGCCATCGTGCCCGACGGCACCAGCCCCTATGTGCTCAAGGTGGTGGAAGGCAAGGAGCCAGGCAGCAAGGTGACGCGCCGCACACCGGTCAAGCTGGGCGCCCGTTCGCCTGGGTGGGTGGAGGTGGTCGATGGTTTGGGCACCGGCGACCTGGTGGTCACGGCGGGCCAGCAGCGCATCCGCAAGGACGGCACAGAGGTGCGCGTGGTGGAGCTGGGCAAGCAGGGCAACGGTGGTGCGGCGGCCGCAGCAACGCGGCCGGCTTCGGGCGCTTCAGGTGCTGCGACCGGGGCGGGCCAAAAGGCAGCACCAGTGGCTGATGCGCCTGCGCCTGCGCCGAGCACCTCTGCGGCATCGGCATCTCCATCTCCTGTTGCCGCCCCCTCGGGGGCCCGCGTGATGGCGGCTCGCAGCGAAACCGATCCGCTGCCCGGCCCCAACCCTTGCCAGCTGGCCGGAACCTCCAGCCGGTCCACGCCCACTGGCAGCCGCCCTCCCGTCTGACGGACTGCCTGTCGTCACCCTCTGATGCCTCTGGACTGCCATGCAACTCGCTGAAATCTCCATCCGCCGGCCGGTATTTGCCACCGTGCTGTCACTGCTGGTGCTGTTGATTGGCGCGGTGAGCTTCACGCGCCTGTCGGTGCGCGAATACCCCAAGATCGACGAACCCGTGGTCACCGTCAGCGTGCGGTATGCGGGCGCGTCGGCCGAGGTCATCGAATCGCAGGTGACCAAGCCGCTCGAAGACTCCATCGCCGGTATCGACGCCGTGGATGTGATCACCTCCATCAGCCGGGCCGAGCAAAGCCAGATCAGCGTGCGCTTTCGCCTGGAGAAGGACGCTGACAACGCCGCCGCTGAAGTGCGCGACCGCACCGCCCGTGTGCGCAACCGCCTGCCGCTCGCGGTGGATGAGCCCGTGATTGCCAAGGTAGAGGCCGATGCATCGCCCGTGCTGTGGCTCGCCTTCAGCAGCGATACACGCAGCCCGCTGGAGATCAATGACCTGATCAACCGCATCGTCAAGCCCCGGTTGCAGACGGTGACCGGTGTGGCGGATGTGCCGATTTATGGCGAGCGCAAATACGCCATGCGCGTGTGGCTGGACCCCGAGCGCATGGCCGGCTATCGCTTGACCACGCAGGACGTGGAAGATGCCATCCGCCGCAACAACCTGGAACTGCCGGCAGGCCGCATTGAATCGCAGCAGCGCGAGTTCAGCGTGACGTCCCAGACCGACCTGAAAACCCCGGCGCAGTTTTCCGACATCGTGATCCGCACGGTCAACGGGTTTTCAGTGCGCGTGCGTGATGTGGCCCGGGTTGAAGAAGGCCCTGCCAGCGACCGCAGCCGCGTGCGGCTCAATGGCCGCGATGCGATCTCGGTGGGTGTGATCCGCCAGGCCACGGCCAACCCGCTGGAGCTGTCCAAAGGCGTGCGCGCCATGATCCCCTTGCTCAAGGCCGACCTGCCGCCAGACATCGGCATCGACATTGCCAACGACAACTCGCTGTTCATCGACCGCTCCATCAAGAGCGTGTACTCCACCATCATCGAGGCCGTGGTGCTGGTCGCCCTGGTGATCTTTGTGTTCTTGCGCACGTTCCGTGCGTCCATCATTCCCATCATCACCATCCCGGTCAGCCTGGTGGGCAGTTTTGCGCTGATGTCGCTGGCCGGCTTTTCGATCAACACGCTCACGCTGCTGGCGCTGGTGCTGGCCATTGGCCTGGTGGTGGACGACGCCATCGTGATGCTGGAGAACATCTACCGCCACATCGAAGAGGGGCTCGACCCGTTTTCTGCAGCCATCAAGGGCGCACGCGAAATCGGCTTTGCCATCGTTGCCATGACGCTCACGCTGGTGGCGGTGTATGCGCCACTCGCATTCACACCCGGCCGCACGGGGCGCTTGTTCGTGGAGTTTGCGCTGGCGCTGGCCGGGGCCGTGGTGGTGTCGGGCTTTGTGGCGTTGACGCTCTCGCCCATGATGTGTTCGCTGCTGCTCAAGCACAACCCGAATCCCAATTGGTTTGACCGCTCCATGGAGCGTTGGCTCACCGCACTCTCGGATGCCTATGGCCGCCTGCTGCGCTGGATCGTCACGGCCCGCTGGGGTGGTGCGGGCGCGGGGCGCAGTGGCGTGCGGGGTGCGCTGTTCCAGGCCCGCTGGATCGTGCTGGGCGTTATGGCCCTGAGCGGCGCGGCGCTGGTGCTGGTGTTCCCCAGCATGCGGCAGGAGCTGTCGCCGCTGGAAGACCGGGGCACCATTTTGGCCAGTGTGACCGCGCCCGACGGTGCCACGCTGGACTACACCAACCGCTATGCACTGGAGCTGGAAAAGATCGGCAACACCTACCCCGAATTCGACCGCGTGTTCGCCAACATCGGCAACCCCACGGTGGCGCAAGGCAGCGTGATCTACCGTACCGTCGACTGGGAAAAGCGCGACCGCACCACGCTGGCCCTGGCCAAGGAGCTGCAGCCCAAGGTGGCGGGCCTGCCCGGCGTGAATGCCTTCCTGATCACGCCGCCATCGTTGGGCCAGGGCTTTCGCTCGCGGCCACTCACCTACGTGATCCAGACCTCGGACAGCTACGAAAACCTGAGCAAGGTGGTGGCTGCCTTCATGGCCGAGATTGCGCAGAACCCCGGCATCGTGTCCCCTGACGTGGACCTGCGCCTGAACAAGCCAGAGCTGCGCATCGAGGTCAACCGTGAACGCGCCGCCGACCTGGGCGTGAGCGTGGAAGTGGTGGCCAAGGCCATCGAGACTATGCTGGGCGGCCGCACCGTCACACGTTACAAACGCGATGCCGAGCAGTACGACGTGATCGTGCAGACCGAGGCGCGGGGCCGCACCACGCCCGAGAACATCGACACCATCTATGTGCGCGGCCGCAACGACGCGATGATCCCGCTGACCAGCCTGGTCAACGTGCGCGAAAGCGTGAGCCCGCGCGAGCTGAACCACTTTGGTCAGCGCCGCTCGGCCACCATCACGGCCAACCTGTCGTCCGACTACTCGCTGGGCCAGGCCATCACCTTCATGAACGAGACGGCGGCCAAGGTGCTCAAGCCCGGCTACACCACCGACCTGAACGACACCTCGCGGGAGTTCAAGAACTCGCAAGGCGCGCTGGGCGTGGTGTTTGTGCTGGCGCTGGTGTTCATCTTCCTGGTGCTTGCCGCGCAGTTCGAAAGCTTCATCGACCCGCTGGTCATCATGGTGTCGGTGCCGCTGTCGATGATCGGTGCGCTGCTGGCGCTCAAGTGGAGCGGCGGCTCGCTCAACGTCTATTCGCAGATCGGGCTGATCACGCTGGTGGGCCTGATCACCAAACACGGCATCCTGATCGTGGAGTTCACCAACCAGCTGCGCGAAGAGGGCATGGAGATGGTGGACGCGCTGGTCAAGGCCTCGGCCCAGCGACTGCGCCCCATCCTGATGACCACGGGGGCCATGGTGCTGGGCGCCATTCCCCTGGCTTTGGCCACGGGCGCTGGCGCCGAAACGCGCACCCAGATCGGCTGGGTGATTGTGGGTGGCATGTCGCTGGGCACGCTGCTCACCATTTTTGTGGTGCCCACCATGTACACGCTGTTTGCCCGCAAGGCGGTGCCGGGGGCCAACACAGCGGTGGCCGTGGATCAGCCAGCCCACCCAGTGCACCCGCACGACTATGTGGCCAAGTAGCCTTCAGTGGGAGTGCAAAGTGAGCTGCCAAAACAGCAGAAGCAAAGCAAGACAAGAAAGGGCCCGGCAGGGGCCTTTCTGCTTTCTGTTGTGCGGTGCCAGCGTGAGGACGGTCTGGGTCCAGCGGGTTGCAGCGCGGGTGGCTTAGGCCAGCACCGCCTGCACCGCGTTCTGCAATTCCTGGCCGCTCTGCGGGCGTACCAGGCGCGCCACTTCCTTGCCGTCTTTCATAAAGACCAGTGTCGGCCACAGCTTCACGCCGAACGTGCGGCCCAGGCGCCGGCCAGGGCCGTCTTCCACCTTGACGTGGGCAATGTCCGCGCGGTCTTTCAGGGCGGTTTCGATCAGTTGCTGGGCGCGCTGGCAGTGGCCGCACCAGGGGGTACCGAACTCGACCACCGTGGCGCCGGGCAGGCGGTCCACATCGTCTCGGGATGGGGGTTGTGCAAGGTGTTGGGCGGCGTAGGGCATTGCGTGATTCGCGGTTTGTGAACAGGGCGAGAGGCTGGTTTCAGGTTACCTTGGCGGCCGATGGCATGCACTGGCTGGCGGCGCATTGCCGTGTCAGATCACTCCCTCAAACACCATCACGTCCACCGCATCGCCCACCGCCACATTGCCTTGCCCGTGGTGCAGCACGATGAGCCCATTGGCCTGCACCATGGAGCTGAGCACGCCCGAGCCCTGGTTGCCGGTGGTGCGCACCTGCAGCGTGCCGTCGGCCGCGGTGGTGACCAGGCCACGCTGGTATTCGGTGCGGCCGGGCTTCTTGCGCATGGGCTCGGTGCTGATGGCGCGCAGCAGCGGGGGCGCCGCGCGGGTGCTGCCCATCATGCGCAGCAGGGCGGGGCGCACAAAGGCGAGAAAGGTCACCATTACCGCCACGGGGTTGCCGGGCAGCCCGAAGAGCACTGCGCCACCGGGGGCTGTATTGATATCATTTTGATAGCTGTTAGAGCATGATGCACTGGCGCTTGAGGCCGAAACGGCTTGATTTTCTGCGTTGCCGATGCGCCCCACGGCCATGGGGCGGCCGGGGCGCATGGCGATGCGCCAGAAGGCCACGTCGCCCAGCTTTTTCATCATGGTGCGGGTGTGGTCGGCCTCGCCCACACTCACGCCTCCGCTGGTGATGATGGCGTCGGCCTGCTGGGCCGCCTGGAGAAAGGCAGCTTCGAGCAGTGCAGGTTCGTCGCGCACCACGCCCAGGTCAATCACCTCCAGCCCCATGCGCGTGAGCAGGCCGAACACGGTGTAGCGGTTGCTGTCATACACGGCGCCTTCACGGGGAGCCTCGCCCAGGCTCAGGATCTCATCGCCGGTGGAGAAGTACGCCACCCGCAGTCGACGGTACACCGTGACGCTGGGCAGGCCCAGGCTGGCCACCAGGCCCAGGGCGGCGGGCGTCAGCAGCTCGCCACGGGCCAGGGCCACGCGGCCTTGCATGATGTCTTCGCCCTTGAAGCGGCGGTTGTCTCCGGCGCGCAGCACATCGGCTGCGATGGTGATCTGGCCGTCGGCAGCGGCGGTGGTGAACTCCTGCGGCACCACAGTGTCCAGCCCGGCGGGCATGATGGCGCCGGTCATGATCTTCACGCATTCGCCCGCAGCCACCGTGCCTGCCCAGGCCTTGCCCGCAAGGGCGGTGCCCACCACGCGCAGGGTGAGCGGCTGCCCAGGCACCAGTTGCGCGCCCGCAAAAGCGTAGCCGTCCATGGCCGAGTTGTCGTGGGGCGGCACGCTGACGGGCGAGATCACATCCTGCGCCAGCACGCGGCCCAGCGCGCTGAACAGCGGCAGCACTTCGGTGGCGGTGACGGGCTCAACCAGCCGGTCCAGAAACTGGTTCACATCGGCGGCGCTCAGCGCCTGCGGGTCGTAGCCTTGCAGCTCGGCGGCTATCTGGGCAATGGTTTTCATGGGTGGGATTCGCTTGAAGTCAGTGGGAGAGCAGCCGCACCATGTGCAGCTTGTCGTAGCCCACGCCATCCACCACGATGGCGTTGGGCAGCAGGCCCCAGGCGCGGAAGCCGGCCTGCTCGTACAGGCGCACCACGTGCTGGTTGGACGCGGTGACGGTGAGCACCAGCTGGGTCAGCCCAGGCACCTGGCTGGCGGCCTGCACGCAGGCATCCACGAGCTGCCGCCCAACGCCCCGGCGCTGCGCAGCAGGCGCCACCATCATGCCCACCACCACGGCGCAGTGGCGCTGCTTGGTGCGTTGCTCGCGCTCGCAGCCCAGGCAGCCGAGCAGCTGGCCCGCTGTGTCAAAGGCGCCCAGGAAGAACTGGCCGGACTCCAGCGCGCCAAAACGCGCCACGTACTCGCTGGCATTGCGGCCCACGGAAGATTCGTAGTCCGAGGTGAACGCATCTGGCGCCGTGCGCAGGGCCTCGTCGCGCAGGGCCTTGTACGCCACCGCGTCTACGGCGACCAGGGGGCGGATCTGCACCGCGCCAGCGTCCACCGGGGGGCGACTGTTCATGGGGTTGGCGCGTGGGTCAGGCCTGGGGCGCGCTGCTGTTTTCCAGCGCGTGCAGCTCAGCCAGCGTGTTGGCGTTGAAAAAGGCCTGGGGGTCATCGCCCGGCTGGTCGAACGGCACGATGGCGCAGCGGTGCTGGCCTGTCCACGCGTCGATCTTGCGGCCACCGGCCTGGGTGAAGGCGACCAGGCTTTCCAGCAGGTCCACGCGCAGCAGGCAGAACACCGGCTGCGGGCGCACGGTGACCTGGCCCTTGCCGTCGTCTTCGGGGGCCGCCGCCATGGCAATGTCGGCGCCCTCAGCGTCTGCCGCTGCCGCCAGGCGCTGGGCCAGGTCCAGCGGAAACAGCGGGGTGTCGCAGGGCACTGTCAGCAGCCAGGGGGTTTCGCAGCGCTCCAGCCCGGTCAGAAAGCCTGCCAGGGGCCCGGCGTAGTCGCTCAGCACGTCAGGCCACACCGGCGTGCCAAAGGCCTCGTAGGCCGCCAGATTGCGGTTGGCATTGACCATGGTGGCGCCGGTCTGCATCTGTAGCCGCATCAGCGTGTGCAAGGCCAGCGGCAGGCCGCGAAAGTTCTGCAGGCCTTTGTCCACCCCGCCCATACGGGAGCCGCGGCCCCCTGCGAGGACCAGGCCGGTGATGTCTTGCTGATTGATCAATTGAAATCCTGTGGGGAATGGGTAGTTTGCTAGAAAGACGGCGCTGCCCATAAGCACAACGCTTTTTCAAAAGAGTTGCTAGCCCCCGATGTAGCTCATCTCAACGCGGCGCGCACCCTGGCCGGTGTCAGCGGGCAGGCTGCTGCGCAACTCGGAGTAGCGGTCGTTGCGCTGTTGCCAGATGGGCGCGATGGCCGCGGCAATCTCTGCATCGTTCGCGCCGCCGCGCAGCAGGCTGCGCAGGTCGTAGCCCTGGCTGGCAAACAGGCACAGGTAGAGCTTGCCTTCGGTGGACAGGCGCGCGCGGTTGCAGTCGTGGCAGAAGGCCTGGGTCACGCTGCTGATCACTCCCACTTCGCCCAGTGCGGGGTCGTGCTGGCCCTGGGCATTGGCGTAGCCCCAGCGCTCGGCGGTTTCGCCGGGGCTGCTCGGGTCCAGCTGCACCAGCGGCAGCTCGGCACGCAGGCGTTCGATGAGTTCGGCCGAGGGCAGCACCTCGTCCATGCGCCAGCCGTTGGTGGCGCCCACGTCCATGTATTCGATGAAGCGCAGCGTGGTGCCGGTGCCCCGAAAGTGCCGCGCCATCGGCAATATCTCGTGGTCGTTGGTGCCGCGCTTGACCACCATGTTGACCTTGATGTGCGACAGGCCTGCCGCATGCGCGGCCTCGATGCCGGCCAGCACATCCGCCACCGGAAAGTCCACATCGTTCATGCGGCGAAAGATCGTGTCGTCCAGGCCATCCAGGCTCACCGTCACGCGGTTCAGGCCTGCGTCCTTCAAGGCTCTTGCCTTGCGCGCTAGCAACGACCCGTTGGTGGTGAGCGTGAGGTCGGGCGCCACGCCATCCACGGTGCGCAACTGGGCCAGTTGCGCCACCAGGTCTTCGAGGTTCTTGCGCAGCAGGGGCTCGCCACCCGTCAGGCGGATCTTGCGCACGCCGTGCGCCAGAAACAGCCGCGCCAGCCGCGTGATTTCTTCAAAGCTCAGCAGCGCCCCGTGCGGCAGGTAGGGGTAGTCCTTGTCGAACACTTCCTTGGGCATGCAGTAGTTGCAGCGGAAGTTGCAGCGGTCCGTCACGCTGATGCGCAGGTCGCGCAGCGGGCGGTCCCGGGTGTCAGTGAGTTGACCCGTGGGGCTCGCCAGCTGCGCTGGCACAGTCGCTGCCAGCGCGGCCAGGCGCTCATCGACCAGCGGAATCACGCGTTCAGACATGGGTGGGCTCGTTCAGCAGGACGGGAGGGCACATGCCCCGCATTTTCTCACTCCAGCCAACGCACGTTCTGCAGGATCTCGTCAAAGAAGCTGCGCAGCATCAAGGTGTTCATGCTGAACGGGTCGAAATCGGCGGTGCTGGAGTATTTCAGGAAAAGCTGCCGGTTGGCGTCCACCGAGCCCAGAAGCCCCATGGACCAGCTGGTAAACCGGCGGTGAGGGATCTCGCCAAAGTCCAGCACAGCCGTGTCCTTGTGGCGCGTGTCCTTGAGCAGGCGGTGGTACAGCGCGTTGACCGCAGCACGATCGCCTTCGAGTTGCTGCAGGAAGATGCCATTGTTCAGGCACAGCGCACCGGTGATGCCCGCGCGGGCATTGTTGCGCTGCGACGCGCTCAAGATGTCCTTGATGTCCGCGGGGCCGAGCACGCGGGACGTGCGGCTGGCATAGGTCAGTTGTATCAACATGTTTGTCTCCTGAACGGCGCAGTGTGTCAGGTTTGGTGCGCATCAGTGGGCCTGCTTGCCAATGACCCTGATGGTGGGTTCTGCGTCTCCGCGTGTGTGGGACTAGCGGATGGGGGATGTTTGATATGGCGCAGGGTGTCGAAATGCTGCGTTGCAACAATATGTGCAGCCGATTTCAAGGGGGTCCCATGCCAGTTCGCGAGGTATTGAACAGGTTTTCCGCCGACGCCATGCCATGCCAGCGCCGTGTGGCGGTGCAATGGGTGGCGGCGGGCATCCTGCTGCCCACCTGGGCCAATGGGGCCCAGGCACAGATGGGGTTGTCGGGGGCCATCAACTATGCGGGCTGGTTCCGTGCACTGTCGCAACGCATGGCCAAGGCCTATTGCCAGCAGTACCTGCAGGTGCTGCCGGGCGCTGCGGTGGACGTGATGGGGCTGGCACGCAAGATGGTGCAGTCCGGCAGCAACGAGCTGGCCCGGGGCATGCAGTCAGGGCAATGGCCCGCCGATGTGGGGCGCCAACTGGCCGATGTGCAAAAGCAGTTTGCCCTGCTCAACCAGTTGACGGCGGCGCCGGCCACCCAGACCGCACTGGTCGTTGCGGCGTCCGAGCAGGCGGACCGCACGCTGCTGGTTGCGCAGACCGTGACCGAGTCCATCGAGAAGATGGCACAGGCCCCCAGCGCCCGCTTGGTCAACCTGGCGGGCCGCCAGCGCATGCTGTCGCAGCGCCTGGCCAAGAACTATTTTCTGAATGCGGCCAAGGTGGAGTCGAAGGTGGTGCAGGCGCAGCTGGTGGCCGACGCCGCCGACTTCCGGCAGGCGCTGCAGACGCTGAAAGCGGCGCCGGTGTCCACTCCCGCCATCCGCAGCGAGCTGGAGCTGGCGGACTCGCAGTGGCTGTTCTTCGACTCGGCCCTGCGCCGCCCGGCCGATGAGGCAGTGCTCAGTGCCGTGGCGACCACCAGCGAACGCCTGCTGGGCGTGATGGACAAGCTCACCAGTCTCTACGAGGGCGCCCTGCGCGAGGTGCTGGGCTGAGCCGCACCGCACGGCTGGGCGGGCGCATCCGGTCAGTGGCCGCCACAGGCGGCAGGCTGCGTGAAGTCCGCCAAACGGCAATCGCGCCCCACCAGCACCAGCCGCGTGCCCAGCGCGTCGAAAAATCCCGGCGGCGGGGGCAGCGGCAAGTGCTGCACGCGCTTGTGCGCGCCGATTCGGACCGCTGCCAACTCGTAGTCGCGCGCCAGGGCCATCCACAGGCCGTGCGCGCCGGCTGACTGGCGTGCGCCGGTCATGAGGCTGCGGCCAGAGTCCAGCCACCAGCGGTAGATGGCGGTGGCAATGCCCATGCGCCGGTAGCCGTGCGCAACCTTGGTGTGCGGCGCGCGCAGGTGGCGGTCGGTACGCCGGTCCACCTCCACCAGCCGGTTGAACACGGTGTAGGCCACGATGCGGTTGCACAGCGGGTCGATGGCGTACACAAAATATTCGCCATCGGCCTCGCGCAGGCGGAACACCAGCCCGCGCAGATGCAGGGGCAGCGGCTGCATCGCATCGCGCGTGCGGTGGTTGGTGCGAATGCGGTCGTACAGCGCATCGAACTCGCGCTGGATGTCGCGGCCCGACAGGTCCACGTCGATGCGCAGTTCGGTCAGCCACTGTGCCCAGCGGCCGGGCAGGCCTGGGCTGGTCGATGCCTTGGTGGTTTCGGTGGTGGTGGCATGGCCAGGCAGGCAAAGTGCGCTGGCCATCATGGCGTGCTCCCCGTGCCCCCGGTCCAGCAGCCGCTCAGCAGGCGCGCTGGCTGTTCGCGGGCGCACACCTGGGCGCTGTGGTGCCAGTCGGGCAATGGCACGACCAGGCCTGCATACACACCATAGGCCTCGCCCGCTGCAATGGTTTCGCCCGCCCACAGGCTTTCGCCCGCGCGGATGGCCCCTCCGGAGTGGATGTGACCACCGGCCCGCACACCCCAGCCCACCTGCAGGTGGCCCTTGCAGTCCACATCGCCCATGGCCCACACGCCCCGGGTTGCCTGCACGGCGGCATCGGCTTGCAGATGCCCGCCCACCTTGATGCCGCCGTCGCAGCCCAGGTCGCCCGCCACCCGCAGATCCTGGGCCACCCGGCAGTGGCCGCCGACGTGGGCGGCAGCGCCGCAGTCCAGCTCGCCGCCCACACGCAGGCTGCCTGTGCACTGCAGCCGCTGCGCCACCGTGAGGGACCAGCCCACGCGCGCATCGCCGTGCAGCCGCGCGCTGCCCTCGCAGCGCACAGCGCCCGCCACGCGCAGGTCTTCGCCCACGCGCAGCGCACCGCCGACCCGCAGACCGCCCAGCACGCTCAGACTGCGGCCGGTGCGCAGCACACCCTCTACGTCGGCATGGCCCCGGCAGCACACGCTGCCCGCAAACACCTGCGCGTCTGCCTCCAGGTGGTCCACCTCCAGCACATCGTTGGTGGGGCCGAACTGGTCCAGCATCCAGCACGCGTCTTCCACGCGGCCCTCGCGCACCAGGTCGTCCAGTAGCGCCTGGTAGTTGCTGGCGCCCTCCTGGCGGCGCAGGTACCAGCGGTAACCGTCGGCACAGGGCCGCTTGGCGCGGATGAAGTGGCGGGTGATGTCGGTGGCGGCAGACGCGTTGGCGATGGCCTCATCGGCGGGCAGTCTGTGCGCAAGGGCGCACGGGGCGAGCGAAATCTCGCCCGAAGGGAACGGGGACATGGACACTCCTGACGTCCGCGCCCCGGCGGTTGCCAAGGCGCAAGCTGGCGCTGGGCGTGGGGCCCGGCGACAGGAGGTGCGCGAAAAGAATGCGGAGGGGAGGGGATGTCGCCGGGCTCAGGAATCTGCAGCGAGGGTGCAGAGAGCGCAGTCACCCGCCTGGAGCGTGGCCTGCGACCGCGCGCCACGGCGCAGCGGCGCGGTGGCGCTGGCGGCTGTGGTGTGGGGCTGGCTCGCAAACATCGGCGGCACTATAGGCAGCAGGGCCAGCACCGTCAAATCAATCCGCACTGCCCCAGTGCGGATTGGGCCGCTCAAAAAGGGGCGTGGTGGCTGCTTCAGAGCATGCCGGGACGCCTCTTGCCTGATTAAACGCAGCGCCCGCCATCCACCTCGATGCACACGCCGCTGATGAACGACGCCTCGTCGCTCGCCAGGTACAGCGCGGCGTTGGCCACGTCCAGTGCGGTGGAGAAGCGCCCCAGCGGAATGGTGGCCAGGAACTTGGCGCGGCGCGCATCGTCCACCGGGCCGCCCGCAAACTCGGCGGCCAGGCCGGTGTCGGGGTTGAACACGGGGTTGATGCAGTTCACGCGGATGTTGTCGGGACCCAGCTCAGCGGCCATGGACTTGCTCGTGATGATGACGGCGCCCTTGGAGCCGTTGTACCAGGTCAGGCCTGGGCGGGGGCGCAGCCCGGCGGTGGAGGCGATGTTGATGATGCTGCCGCCACCCGCCTGGCGCAGTGCGGGCACGGCGTGGATGGCGCTCAGGTAGATGCTCTTCATGTTGATGGCATAGACCTTGTCGAACTCGTCCTCGCTCACTTCGAGCATGGGGCGGTTGCGGTGCGTCCAGCCTGCGTTGTTCACCACCACGTCCAGGCGGCCGTACAGGCGCACGGCTTCGTCGACCATCGCCTTCACTTCGGCGGACTTCGTCACGTCGGCCTTGAAGAACGCGGCGGTGCCGCCGGCGGCCGTGATCTCGGCCACCACACGCTGGCCTCCCACCTCGTTGATGTCGTTGACGATGACCTTGCCGCCTTCAGCGGCCAGGCGCTTGGCGATGCCTTCGCCAATGCCGTTGCCAGCGCCGGTGACGATGATGGATTTGTTCTGCACACGCATGGGTGTCTCCGATGGGTTGTGGTGATATATCAAAATTGATAGCTACCAGCGCATATTCAACTAGCGCTAGCGCCCGATGGGGCTGAAATTTCAGTGGCAGGGGCCGTAGGGGCTGCCGGGGCGGGTGCCTTGGGCTCCCGGCCATAGAACTGGGGGAAGAATTCCTTCACGCCGTTGCCGTTGAAGTCCCACCCCGTGCACTGGCCCAGATGGCGTGGCGGCTCGTCGGGGTGGCTGGCGGCAAACACGGCAGGCACTGACTGGAACGCCGCCGTGGCCAGGTTGAACAGCAGTTCGCGCAGGTGCGTGCAGCTTTCCACGCCGCCCAGGTGCTTCTGGATGGCCTGGCGCCAGCCGCGTGCCATGCTGCAGCCCACCATGCGCTGCAGCGCTGCCTGGGCCTCGGTGCAGCCCTTGAGCGGGTGTGAATCCATGGACACATCCACCGCCTGCACCACCAGCTGGCGGTTCACGGTCACGCGCAGCCACATGTGGTGGATGGCTTCGCCCGCCAGGCGCGTGCGCGTCGGGTCGCGGTGCGAGGGGGCGTCGTAGGCCTTGCTGTCATGCAGCTCGCCTTCGATGTCCCACAGGCCATCGTCGCGTTCAAAGCCCTGGTAGTTCACCCGGCGGACATGCTTCAGGGTGCGGGGGGCGGGGGGGCTCAGGGGCATGGGGAAGAAAAATCGTCGTACAGAAGCAGCCGAGGTTAGCGGGGCCTGCCCGTGCCGTCGCGCGCGGGCGGGACACCCTGCAATGCCTCTTCAACCGTACTTGATGGCAACGGTCTTCAAGGTGGTGAAGCCGTACAGCGCCTCAAAGCCCTTTTCGCGCCCGTAGCCGCTGGATTTGACGCCGCCAAACGGCAGCTCCACACCGCCGGCCGCGCCGTAGTTGTTGATGAACACCTGGCCGCTGTGCACACGCTTGGCCATGCGGAACTGGCGCGCACCGTCACGCGTCCAGATGCCGGCCACCAGGCCGAATTGCGTGGCGTTGGCCAGCTCGACCGCGTGGTCCTCGTCCTGGAAGGCCATGGCCGACAGCACGGGGCCGAAGACTTCTTCCTGTGCCAGTCGATGGCCCACGGGCACATCGCGCAGCAGGGTGGGGGCCTGGTAGTAGCCAGTCTCGGGCGCGTCGTCCACCACCACGCCCTGGGCCACCATGGGGATTCCGGCCACTTGCGCGTCCGACAGAAAGTCCCACACGCGTTGCTGCTGCGTCTGGCGGATCAGCGGGCCCACGTCCAGGTCCATGGCAGCGGGGCCGACGCGCAGCTTTTCAAACGCCTTGCCCAGGCGCTCCAGCAGGGGTTCATAAATCAGCGAGTCGATCAGCACGCGCGAGCCCGCCGAGCAGGTCTGCCCCGCGTTCTGCACGATGGCGTTGATGACCACGGGGATGGCGGCGTCCAGGTCGGCGTCGGCAAAGATGATCTGCGGGCTCTTGCCGCCCAGCTCCAGCGTCACGGGGCAGTGGCGCTCGGCAGCCACCTGCTGGATCAGCGTGCCGATCTTGGGGCTGCCGGTGAAGCTGATGTGGTCGATGCCGGGGTGGCGCGCCAGCGCGTCGCCCACCTCGTGGCCGTAGCCGGTGACGATATTCAAAGCTCCGGCTGGGAACCCCACCTCGGCTGCCAGCTGCGCCACGCGGATCAGCGAGAGGCAGGCGTCTTCGGCCGGCTTGACCACGCACACATTGCCCGCCGCCAGGGCGCCGCCCACGCTGCGGCCAAAGATCTGCATGGGGTAGTTCCAGGGGATGACATGGCCCGTGACGCCGTGGGGCTCGCGCCAGGTCAGCACGCTGTAGCCGTCGGGGTAGGGGATGGTCTCGCCGTGGAACTTGTCGCACGCACCTGCGTAGAACTCGAAGTAGCGGGCCAGCGCAATGGCGTCGGCGCGTGCCTGCTTGGTGGGCTTGCCGCAGTCGCGCTGCTCTAGCGCCGTCAACTCGTCCGCATGCTCCAGGATCTTGGCCGAGAGCTTTTGGAGCAGGCGGCCGCGCTCCACCGGGGCCAGCTTCTGCCACACAGCGTGGTAGCACTGGCGGGCTGCATGCACCGCCGCGTCGATGTCGTCGGCGTTGCTGCGCTGGATCTCGTCGAAGGGCTGGCCGTCGGACGGGTCGATCACGGGGATCGTGCGGCCCGAGGACGAGGGCACCGAGGCGTTGGCGATGTAGTTCAGTTGCATGGCCGCCATTTTGCCCGGAAATGGAATGTGTGCTTAGTATTTGTGTAAAAACACGCCGATGCGCTAGTGCAATGCGCCTTGGTTGCTATTGATTTGATAGTAATCAGGCGCAGGCACCCCGCAGGCCGGCCAGGTCCAGAATCTCCACCTCGCCGCGCTGCACGCGCACCAGGTGGCGCGATTCCAGGTCCTTGAGGATCTGGTTGGTGGTCTGACGCGAGATCGCCAGCATCAGCGACAGTTGCTCTTGCGAGATCTCGATCACGCGGCGCGACTGCCCCTCGGCCGTCCACTGGCCGTAGCCCTCGGCCATCATCACCAGGCGCCGCGCCAGGCGCTGGGGCGCGGGCAGCAGGGCCAGCTCTTCCATCGCCACGAAGGCCGAGCGCAGCTTGTCGGTCATCAGCAAGGCCAGCGCATGCCAGTGCTGCGGATGGGCCTGCAGCCAGTGCTGCAGCCGCTCGTGTGGGATGTGCACCAGGGTGGTGGGTTCGGTGGCCTGCGCATCGTGGGTGCGGGCCGAGTTGTCAAACACCGAGATCTCGCCAAACCAGTGCGGCGGCTCCAGGCGGATCAGCAGCGCCGCACGCGCCTCGTCGGCCCGCCCCCCGGTGCCCGAGATGCTGACTGCGCCGCGCACCACCGCATACAGGCCACAGGGCGCATCGCCGCGCCGGAACAGCACCTCGCCCGTCGGCAGATGGCGCAACTGCGCCATGGCAATCAGCGGCTGGGCAAAGTCGGGCGGCAGGTGGGCAAACCAGCGGCCAGACTGGAGGACAGGCAGGTAGGCGGAAGGGGTGGACATGGGATGCGATTGAACGGGGCAGGAGGGCACGGCGGCTTTTGTCGTCTGCACGACAGACGCTGGCGCGACCTGAGCGCGAGTATTGATGCTGCGCAAAACACATGCTGGAGACACCCATGAAAACCCTGATCGACCACCTCTCCCAATACGCCGACTACCACCGCGACCCGCGCAACATCCACACCCATTTTGTGGGCGTGCCCATGATCATGTTCGCCGTCGTCATCCTGCTGTCGCGCCCGACCTGGATGGTGGGTGCGCTGCCGCTAAGCCCGGCGCTGCTGGCAGCGCTGGCGGCAAGTGTTTTCTACTTCCGGCTGGACATGCGTTTTGGCCTGGCCATGGCCGCGCTGCTGGCCGCCATGCTGGTGGGCGGGCAATGGGTGGCCGCACAGACCCTGGCCGTCTGGCTCGCCACGGGCATCGGCCTGTTTGCAGTGGGCTGGGTGATCCAGTTCGTGGGCCACTATTACGAAGGTCGCAAGCCCGCGTTTGTGGACGACCTGGTGGGCCTCATCGTGGGCCCGCTGTTTGTGGTGGCCGAGTGGGCGTTTGCACTGGGCGTGCGCAAGGAAGTGCAGGCAGCGGTGGAAGAGCGCAGCGGCCCGGTGCGCTTGCGTACCGGGCAACAGGCTGCTGCCCACCCTCAGTAAGCTCTGCGCTCGCGCTCCGCCGCGTTTGCTGCTTGAGCGCTAGGGCTTGACGGCCTCGCGAGGGCCAGTACAGCCCCTGCGCACACCGCACCCAGCGCCACCAATGCACACAGGTAAGGCAGCGCGGCGGACAGCGGCGCGCCCAGCTGGTTCAGCCGCAGTGACGCCTGCACGCCCGAGGTGCTGGGCAGCAGCCAGCGCAGCCACTGCAGCGGCTCGGGCAGGGCCTCCACCGGCCACGAGAAGCCTGCGACGAACGCGATGGGCAGCGTGGTGAACAGCAGCACCTGCAGCGCGCGTTCACGGTTGCCAAACCACAGGCCCAGCAGCGCCCCCAACGCCGCTATGGCCGGGATGTAGCAGGCCAGCAGCGCCAGCGCGCCCAGCGGGTTGCCGCCGCGCGGGTAGTCGTGCAGCACAAAGATCCAGCCAAAGTAGAAGAGGCCGCTGGCCCAGCCCAGTGTGCTCAGCGCCAGCAGGCGGCCCAGCCAGGTAGTTGCGCGGGCGCGGTGCTGACCGCTTTCCACCCAGGTGCCGGTGAGCATCGCAGCGCCCATCAGCAAGGTCTGCTGCAGGATCAGCAGCGCCACCGCGGGCACCACAAAGCTGCCGTAGCCTTCGGTGGGGTTGAACAGCGCCACCATCTGCAGTTGCACCGGCGCGCGGCTGGCGCGGGCCTGGGGGGCGCTTTGACCGCTGGCCTGCAGCTTGCGGATCTCGACCCCCGCAGACACCGTGCCTACGGCCTCGGCAAAACCGTATTGCACGGCCTTGTTCAGCAATGCGTAGGCCCCGTTGGCCTCGATGCTGACCACTGCGTTCTCGCCGCGCACCACGCTGCGCTTGAGCCCGGCAGGGATCACCGCGTAGCCTTCGATCTCTCCGCGCCACAGGGCCTCCTGCGCCTCGCGCCCGCTGGCGGCGACAAAACGCACTTCTATGCGGGGGTCGGCGTCTGCAAAGCGGGTGATCTGGCGCGACAGGCTGGTGTGGTCCCTGTCCACCACGGCGACAGGCACGCGGGTCAGCACCTCGTCGGCATAGAACCAGGGGTAGAAAAAACCGTAGAGCACGGGCGCTCCTACCAAAAGCAGCAGCACGCCCTTGTCGCGCACCACAGTGGCCAGCGCTTGCAGCCAGGCCCGCAGCAGGCCCTGGTGTGGCGGTGACACCGCCGGCATGGGTTTCATCGGTGTGTTCATCAGCGGCCCCCCCACGTGTCGGAGCGCCGGTGGCTCAGGGTTAGGGCAGCGGCACCCACCAACCACAGCACGGCGGTGGCGATGATCAGCGCCACCATGGTCCAGACGCTGGTGGCCAGTGGAGCACCCATTTGCAGCTGCTCGATCTGCAGGCGGATGTAGTGGGTGAACGGCATGGCCTCGGCCCAGGCGTGGGCACTGGCGGGCATGCCCGCCAGCGGAAACGCCACGCCGCTGAACGCAAACGCCGGTGCCGCAAAAAAGCCCGCACCCGACAGCGCGGTGCGCAGCGACCGCGTGATGCCCGCCAGCGCGGCGCCTGCCATCACCGATACAGCCATCAGCAGCGCCAGCGCCGCCACCACCCACCACAGGTTGCCCGGCGGGTGCCAGCCCCGGCCCCAGGTGATGCCCACCAGCGCCAGCAGGCCCACCAGCGTGAGAGATGCCCAGGGCAGGGCCAGCTTGCCGACCAGTGCGCCTGCAGTGCGCGCCCAGCCCCCTGCGCCCAGCCACTCTCCCAGCGTGCGGTCGCGCAGCTCGCGGCCCACCGCCCAGGCGCCGGCCGTCATGGCCAGGATGTGCAACAGGGCAGGGATCAGCGCCGCGCCCAGAAACTGCTCGTAGTTGCTCGACACATTGAACAGCGCCACTATCTGCGTGTGGATAGGTTCCATGCTCACATGCACGGCCTGGGCGCTTTCGCCGCGCTTGTTGCGCGCGGCCATCTCGATACCAGCCGACAAGGTGCCCACGGCAGCGCGCACATCGCGCTGCAGCAGGCCCGAGTGGGTGGACATCTGCGCGTTGTGCAGCAGCGTGACCTGTGCGGCACGGCCTTCCTTCACGGTGCGCGCAAAGTCGCGGGGGATGGTGACCACCGCATACACGTCCACCGCGCGTAGCGCGTGCTCAGCCTCGGTCGTGTTGGTGAAGTGCTGGGTGATTTGCACGCCCGGCGTGGCATCCAACATGCGCACTAGCTGGCGCGACAGGCTGGAGTGATCGTCATCGACCACGCCCACGGCCAAGTGGCGCGGCAGGCCGGCCGAGAAGATCCACCACAGCAGTGCCACGCCCAGCAGCGGCACCCAGGTGACCATGGCCAGGTCCCAAGGGTCGGCCGCCAGGCGGCGGGCTTCGCGGCGAAGGCTGTTTGCTATCGAATTCATAGCTGTTTGCGCATATTGCACTGGCGCTACCGGCACTTTTGACTCAAATCGCTGTGCATCAGGCGCATGTCACTGCACCAGCACCGTCATGCCAGGGCGTGCGCCTTCGATAGGGGCTGCCGGGCGCGCGCGCACTTCGAACGTACGCGCGTCAAAGCCCTGGCCTGCGCGCGTGGCGCGCCAGGTGGCAAAGTCGGGCAGTGCAGCCGTGTGATAGACCTTGAACTTGACCACCTTGTTGCCCAGCGCTGGCAGCGTGGCGTCGAACTCGTTGCCGATGGCAAAGCGTTGCAGGCGGTCTTCGCGCACGTTCAGCACCACCCACTGGTCTTTCAGGTCCACCACCGTGACCACGGCCACACCCTGGGGCGACAGCTCGCCCGTGCGGGCCAGCACCTTGGCCACTTCGCCTGCCACGGGGCTTTTGAGTTCCGTCTCGGCCTTGGCTGCCTGCACCTCGGCCACCACTCCGGCCACCTGGCGCGCTTGGGCGCTGGCGGCGGATCGGTCTTCGCTGCGGGCACCGGCGCGGGCCAGGTCGTACTGCGCCTTGGTGGCCAGCGCCTGATCCCGCGAGGCCTTGAAGTTGGCCTCGGCCTCGTCGCGTTTTTGCGCCGCCACCAGGCCCTCGCGGGCCAGGCCGTCGACGCGCTTGAAGGACGATTCGGCCAGGTCGGCAGCGGCCACGGCGCGCTGCCAGTTAAGGCGGGCCATTTCAATCTCTTGCGGGCGCGCGCCGTGCTGGGCCTTGTCGGCCACGGCCTGGGCAGCCTCTTGCGCTGCCGTGGCCTGGGCCAGCTTTGCGGTGACCTCGGGGCTGTCCATGCGGATCAGCGGTGCGCCCACGGTGATCTGGTCGCCTTCCTTCACCAGGATCTGCGCGATGCGCGCGGTGACCTTGGGGGCAATGTCGGCCTCTTGCGCTTCGATCTGGCCCTGAAAGACTTCGGGTGCAGGCTGTGAGGCTTTCCACAGGCCAAAGCCCACAAAGCCTGCTACGGCCACGAAGGCTGCTGCGCCAACGGCTGCTGTTTTCTTGCTCATGCTCTTCACTCCACTTTCAGCGCATCAGCGCGCGCCATGTATTTGCCAAAGTCTTCCGACAGGCCGCAGGCCTCCAGCAGATCGGCCAGCGCCTTCACGTAGTCGTGGGCGGCCTGGGCGCGTTCGGTCTGGGCCTTGGCCTGGTTTGTCTGCGCGTCGATCAGATCCAGCGTGGTGCTGGTGCCCGCCTTCAGTCCCGAGATGCGCAGGCGCAGCACTTCGTCGGCCAGCTCCAGCCCCGGCTGCAGCGCAAAGTAGGCGCGGCGTGCCTGCTCCAGGGCCAGCCAGCGTTTTTCCACCAGCAGTGCAATGTCGTTCTGCGCCTGCGCGCCGGTGCGCTCAGCCTGCTCGATCTGGCGGTTGGACGATTCGGCCAGTGCGTTGCGGTCGATGGAGTCCCACAGCGTCCAGCGCACGCCCACGCCGGCCACCCAGTCGGCATCGCGGCCGGTCTTGAGCTGGCGCTGGCCAAACGCAAACACCTGGGGCTTGCGCAGTGCCTCCTGTGCGGCATGCAGTTGCGTGGCTTGCTCTTTCTTGGCGGCCACCTTGTCCAGTCCGGGGTGGTGGGCCAAGGCGGTGTCGATGAAGTGGGGCAGGGGCTCGACCGGCTGGCTCAGCACAAACAGGGGGCTGGTGGGTGTGACAGGGTCAGTCGCCTTGAGGGTGCGCGTTAGCGCGGTGGCCGCCAGCTCGGCATCGTCGCGGGCCTTGCGCGCGTTGCGGCGGGCCTCTTCCAGCGCGGAGCGGGCCTGCAGGCGTTCGACGCGTGCGATCACGCCGGCGTCCAGCATCTTCTGTGCGGCGGCGTCGTGCTGCTCGATGGTGGCCAGGGCCGATTCGCGCAGCAGGGCAGCGCGCTGCGCCAGCTGGGCGCCAAAGTAGCGCTGCACCAGTAGGGTGGTGGCCTCATGGCCGGTTTTGGCGGCGTCGGCCTGGGCTTCTCGCGCCTGGGCATCCAGCAGGCCCCGGGCCGCATTGCTGGCGCCCCCCATGTAGATCGGCCAGATGGCAGAGACCGAGGCTGTGGTGTCGCTCTTGCTGCGGTTGAGCGTGTAGCTGGACGGCAGATGCGGCAACTGGGCCAGCGAGCCCGCCAGCTGGGGTGGCAGCTGCGACAGTACGCCGGGCAGGGCGCGGTTCAGCGGGTTCAGGTCCACGTCCAGGTTGGCGTTATAGGTATAGGCGGCGCCGCTCAGGTTGACCACCGGGCCGCCCAGGCGCTGCATGGCGTCGCGGCGCAACTGGGCGCTTTCGACGGCGCTGCGCGATGCGGCCAGCTGGTCGGAGCGCTGGTGCAGCTGCTGCAGCGCTGCGTCAAACGCCAAAGGGGCGGCGTGGGCCTGCAGGGGCAGCAGGGCCAGGGGGGTAGATGCAAACAGGCAGAGCAAAGCCGCGCCTGCCCGGCCTGTGTGCCGGGGCGTGGTGGGATGGGTCATGGTGTCAGGTCGTGGTTGTCAGCGCGCACCCACCGGGGTGTAGGCGTTGCTGTGCTCTGCCAGCCAGCGTGCCGACAAGTCGGTGCCGTGCTGGCTGGGGTGAAAGTCGGGGCGCAGGTACTCGCGCCAGGGGCGCCAGGTCTCGCGCACTAGGCCGCCCTTGCCGAACAACGTGCGTGCCGCGCTGGTCCACGTGCTCCATTTCCACAGCGAGCCATCGCGGCGCAGGTTCAGCACCGTCTGGCGCAGCACATCGCCGAGGAACACCACCGTGATGCGGCGGAACCAGGTGATGCGCCACTCGTGGTTGCCGCCCAAGGCCTGGTAAAGGTCGAAGGCCGTGTTCTTGTGCTCGGACTCTTCGGCACAGTGCCATTGCCACATCGTGGCCAGGCGAAGCTCGGCACCCTGCAGCACCTGGGGGTGGGCCAGCAGCCATTCGGCCAGCAGGGCGGTGAAGTGCTCGTTGGCGGCTGTCACGGCCAATGGGTGGCGTGGGTCAGCGTTGGCAAAAAGCTTCATGCGCTCTTGCGCGCGCGGGGCCCATGCGTTGACCAGGCCCTGTTGGTCGAGGTGACCATTGAACAGCGCGTGGATGCGGCGATGGGTGGCCTCCTGCCCGATGAAGCCGCGTACCTCATCGGCAAACTGCGCGTGCTTCTCTGGGGGCAGGGCCTTGTGGCCGTCACGCACCGCATCGATGAAGAACTGCTCGCCCACCGGAAAGCTCATCGACAGCGCATTGAAAAGTGCCGAGCGAAACGCGTCGCCACCACACCAATGGCGCGCAAAGGGGGTCTCCAAGTCGATCAGCAGCCGGCGGACAACGAGTTCGGTCATGGGAAGGCTCCTGGTGCGGGGTGATGCCGCACCGTGGGTGCATAGGTTTGGTACTTTGCAGTACCGATGGATTTGTATGATGCAGCGCCACTGTGGTACTGTCAAGTACCTCGTCGATTTTTCTGTCTCACGATCTGCCTCCATGAGTGAAGTCACCGCTTCAGCCGTTGCGCCCACCGCGGGCACCGAACATCGCGCCCGCCTGCTGGAAGGCATGGCGCGCGCCGTGGCCTCCAAGGGCTACGCAGACACCACCATTGCCGACATCGTGCGCGAAGCCAGTGTGTCGCGCCGCACCTTCTATGAAAACTTTGCCGATAAGGCCGACTGCCTGACCGCACTGTATGAGGCGGCCAGCGGCAACGCGATTGCGGTGCTGCGCACTGCCATCGATCCGCACAGCGCTTGGGAGGCCCAGGTGGAGCAGGCCATGGCTGCTTACTTTGGGGTGCTGGCACGCAACCCTGTGCTGCTGCGCACCTTGTTCATCGACATCCTGGGCCTGGGCCCCACGGGTCTGGCCGCGCGCCGCCGCGCCAACCAGCAACTGGCCGACCTGATGCTGGACGTGGTGAACAACCGCCCTGGTGAGCGCAAACGTAAGACGCCCCTGCAGCCGATGATGGCCATGGCCGTGGTGGGGGGGATCAACGAGATGGTGCTGCACTCCATCGAGCAGGACCGGGCCGGGCAGCTGCAAGAGCTGGTGGAGCCCGCGGCAACTTTGTTGCGGGCGGCGATCTCGGCCGAGTTCTGATCGTTGTGTGGGAGACCGTACCGCGATAGGTGCAGCCAGCGCCTCACACCTCGTTGGCAATCTCGATCAGGTTGTCGTCCGGGTCGTAGATGTAGACCGAGCGCAGCCGGTGGCGGGCGCCCGTTGCGCCCACCGGGCCTTGCACGATGGGGACGCCTTCGGCCTGCAGGTGGGCGATGACGTCGTCGAGTGGCATCTGGGTGAGAAAGCACAGGTCGCCGGAGCCCGCCGTCGCGTGGCGCACATTGGGGTCCACCACCGTGCCCACTTCGTGCAGGTTGATCTTTTGCATGCCGAAGTGCAGCGCGTACCGCTGGGGCTTGAACTCCCGCGCGGTCATGCCCAGCACACGCTCATAAAACGCAATGGTTTTGTCGATGCTGGCGACGGTGAGCACGACGTGGTCGATGGATTCGAGAACGATGGGCATGGTGTAGGGCGGGGGGGATTAGGCGAGAGAAGTATGGCGCGCCAGTGTGGCTGGCTGCAGCCACCGCTTGTTGGCCGTAAACACTACCGTGAGCAGCAGCCCGGCCAGCACGGCCATGAACCAGTGCAGGGGCGATAGCGGCACAAACCTGAAGGCGTTGGCCAGCCACGGCACGGTGGTGATGGCCGTCAGCGCGGCCAGCGTGCCGCCCGCCACCCACAGGCTGACCGGGGTGAGTCCCTTCCACAGGCTGCGCCACACCGTCTGGCTGCTGCGGCTGGGCAGGATGAGCGCGGCGTTGGCTGCCACCAGCACCACAAACGCGGCCGTGCTGGCGGTGGCGGCATGTGCGGGCTGGCTCAGCAGCCAGGCATACAGGCCCACCACGGCAGCGGTCACCACGCTGCCCTGCAGAACGCTCAGCAGGATGTGGCGGGCGGACAGCAGGGGTTCGTCGGCCGCGCGCGGCGGCTGCTGCATGAGGTCGGCAGCACCTTCTTCGGCCTCGAACACGATGGAGCAGGCCGGGTCGATGACCAGCTCCAGAAACGCGATGTGCAGCGGCGCCAGCACCAGCGGCAGCCCGAACAGCACCGGCAGCAGCGCCAGCCCAATGATGGGCACGTGCACCGCCAGCGTGTAGACCATGGCCTGGCGCAGGTTGGCAAAGGTCTGCCGCCCCCGGTGAATCGCCAACACGATGGCTGCGAAATCGTCGTGCAGCAACACCAGGGCTGCAGCCTCGCGCGCCACGTCGGTGCCGCGCTGTCCCATGGCGATACCGATGTGAGCGGCCTTGAGGGCGGGGGCGTCGTTCACGCCGTCACCGGTCATGGCCACCACCTCGCCCTGGGCCTTGAGGGCTTCCACCAGCGCCAGCTTCTGGTGTGGCTTGATGCGCGCAAACACGCTGACCTGCCGGACCTGGTCGGCCAGCACCTGCGGTGGCATGTGGGCCAGCTCGTCGCCGGTGATCACGCGGTCGTTGGCGATGCCCGTCTGGGCTGCAATGGCGCGCGCGGTGCGCGGGTGGTCGCCTGTGATCATCACCACGCGAATGCCCGCCTGGCGGCACTGTGCAACGGCCTGGGGCACCTCGGGGCGCAGTGGGTCGGCCAGGGCCACCAGGCCCAGCCATTCAAAGTCAAAGTCGTGCTGGGCGTCGGGCCAGGTGTCTTGTGTGTGGTGCCGTGCCTTGGCCACGCCCAGCACCCGCAGGCCGCGGTCGGCCAGGCGCGCGGCCTGGGCGCTGACAGCGGCGCGTTCTGCGTCGGGCAGGTGGCACAGGTCGGCCACGGCTTCGGGCGCACCCTTGGTGGCCACGGTGTCGTGCGCCGAGGTGCCGTCGCGCCACAGGTGGCTCATGGCCAGTAGCTGGGGCGACAGCTCGTATTCGCGCGCCAGCGACCATGCGGGGTGCAGGTGCTCGGTGTCCACCAGGTGGTCCGCCGCCATGCGGTGGAAGGCCTGCTCCATGGGGTCGTGCGGTTCGATCTCGCTGGCCAGCACGGCGTATTCGAGCAGTTCGTGGAAGGCATCGGGTAGCGCGCTGCCATCCGCTGCGGCTGGCAGGTTCTGCACATCGAGCTCCTGGCCTGCAATGCAGAGCGCCGCAACCGCCATGCGGTTTTGGGTGAGGGTGCCGGTCTTGTCCACGCACAGCACAGTGGTCTGGCCCAGCGTCTCGATGGCGTTGAGCCGCCGCGTGAGCACCTGCTGCGCCGCCAGCCGCCGCGCGGCCAGTGCCAGGAAGATGATCATGATCACGGGCAGTTCTTGCGGCAAGATGCCCATGGCCAGCGTAATGCCCGCCAGCACAGCCTGCAACCAGTCGCCGCGCAGCGCCCAGAACAGCGCCACCAGCAGCACACACAGCGACAGGCCAATGAGCACCAGCTTGTGCGTGAGCCGTGCCATCTCTTCGCGCAGCGGCGACGCCTGCAGTGCAATGGTGTCGAGCGACTGGCCTATGCGGCCCAGCTCGGTGTGGCGCCCCACGGCAGTCACCTGCAGCAGACCCTGGCCGCTGGCCACCAGCGTGCCCGCAAACACCTTGTCGGCAGGTTGTTTGGCCACGGGCTCGGATTCGCCGGTCAGCATCGACTCGTTGGCGGCCAGCTCGTGCGCCTGCAGCAGCGTGCCGTCGGCCGGGATGCGGTCGCCTTCGGCAATCATCAGCAGGTCTTCGCGCACCACATCGCGGCCTGCAATGCGCACCAGGGTGCCGCCGCGCAATGCCAGGGCGCGGGGGCTGGAGAGGTCGCGAAGGGCATTCAGCGCGTTGTCGGTGCGGCGCTCCTGCAGCACCGTGATCGCCATGATGATGACCACAAAGCCGAGCAGGATCAGCGCCTCGTGCGCGTCACCCATGGCGAGGTAGATGGCGCCTGCGCCCAGCAACAGCAGGAACATGGGCTCGGTCACCACGTCCCAGGCCATGTCGCGCAGCGTGCGGCGCTGGCTGATACCCAGTTCGTTGGGGCCTTCTTCGCGCAGGCGCTGGGCGGCTAGGGCCGGGTCGAGGCCGGTGGGGGAGTCGGTAGTGGGCATGTGGGACGTGAGGCTTGCGTTGCAATTAGGGTCGCAACGGTGTAACGGTTATACCGCGCGCTGGTGTCTGCATCCCTGACGGAGCGCAGTGCGCCGCACTCCATCTGCCTTCATCACACTTCGCACATCACAAAGTCTGCCTTGCCGACATTGCATTCGGGGCAGCGCCAGTCGGCGGGCACATTGGCCCAGAGGGTGCCGGGTGCGATCCCGTGGTCGGGCAGGCCAGCAGCCTCGTCGTAGATCCAGCCGCAAACGGCACACATGTAGATTTTCATGGGGTGTTTCCTTTCTTTTCGGTGGCTATGTCTCAATCGTCATCGTGGTGCCGTTGGCGTTCGGTCGATGTGCTGCTGGAAACCCAGCCGCTGGGCGACTGTTGCCACTGCCAGGCACCAAATGCCAGGGCTGCGATCAGCAGCAGGGCGGCGAGCCAGGTGCGATTCTTCGGGACCAGGTCAGGCCCTTTGCCCTCTACGCGGCCGGTGAGCATCGGCAGTGCCTGGTTCTTGCGGCGTAGCACGCTCAGGCCTGCAATCAGCGCAATGTGGGCCAACACCACAAACAGCAGGGCGTTGCCGAAGAACTCATGCACTTCTTCCATCGCTTCGCCCATCCAGTTGCCACCCAGCGCAGCGCCCCAGTCGTTGTACGTGGCATAGCCGCTGAGCGTGAGAGGCACCACCAGCGCCAGCAGCAAAACGATGGCCAGCGCCATCAGTAGGTTCTGGCCCTGGCGCCAGTTGATCTGCATGACCGACGAGGCCTGGGGCAGGGCACGCAGCCATGCGGGTGTCCCCGCCAGCTTGCGCCACAGCAGGCCCAGGCCCGAGGTGCGCGGCCCGAAGATGCCGTACAGCAAGCGAAAGCCCAGCAGCCCCGCCATGGTGTAGCCCAGCGTGACATGCAGCAGCCGCCAGTGCTCGCTATCAGCCGTGGCGTAGGCGCCCACAAAGCACAGTGCAAACAGCCAGTGAAACATGCGCGTGGGCGCATCGGTCACCCGGCGGCTGGGGGCACTGGCAGGGGCTGGCTGCGCCGTGGTGCTGACAGGGTTTATGGAAGGGGTGTTGTTCATCGTTTTCTCCTTATGGGGACGCCAAAGGTTTCTGTCTGTAGCGGTCAGTCGTTCCACGCACGGCGCGATCGGGCATCGAGCCCCGCCGGCATGCGCAGGTTGTGTTCGTCAAACTGTCCCTGGTCTGCGCCTGTGTGGCAGGCCGCGCAGTTGGCAGCGCTTTTCACGCTGGCGAGCTTCCAGGTGGCGGGTTCGATCTTTCGGTGCTTGCGTTCAAACCAGGCCGAGCGGGTAATGCGGTCCTCAGGGGGCTCCTCGTTCACGCGCTTGTAGGTGCCTGCGTGGGCCTGCAGCCACTGGTTGAGCTGGCGCACGGTGGCCGCGTCCAGCGAAGCGTCGGTGCCGTAGTGCTTGTCCAGGCCCGTCATTACGCGGTTCCACGATGCTGCGGGCAGCAGGCCGGGCGGGTAGGCGGTGTGGCAAGCGGCGCACTCCTGGGTGTAGGCGCTGGGCACGTTGCGGGGCATGGCGCGCCCGCCGTCTGCATGGGCGCTGGAGAGCGACAGCAGGGTCAGCACGCACACAGCGGCGGCCAGGGCTGCTGGGCGGAGGGGGGCAGGTTTTTTCATGGTGTGGGTCTCAGGGCTTGAGCGCGTTGAGGTAAGCCAGCACATCCGCCTTCTCGACGGCCGTGCATTCGCGGCTCAGCACGTCGTTACAGTTGCGGCGGAACCACTTGTCCACCTTGGCGGTGTCGGTGAAGGCCTTGGGGTTGAAGGCCGGAGCCAGGGGCGCGATCGACTTGCCGGTGCTGGCATGTTTGCCCTGCGCGGTGGGCGGCGTGCCGTGGCAGGATGCGCAAGACCATTCGCCGCCATGGCGCGTGGTGAAGAACACCTTGCCTTTGTCGGCGTTGCCTGGGCTCCCGGCCTGAGCGCTCCAGTGGGCGAGCTGTTGGGCGGCGGTGGTGTCAGCAGCGTGGCTGATGCTGGTGGCTGCAAGTGCACAGAGCGCCGCCAGAGTCAGGGTGCGAAGGGAAGTCATGCTGTGGTCCTTGTGGGTTTCATCGCTTGTGCAGTCATTGTTGAAATCCCCACCTGAACGGCGCGTGAAAGGGTTGTTCATCGGCTGTTCAGATATCGCGCGGGACAATGCGCTCATGTTTTTCTCCTTCCTCCCTGTTGCTGCGGGCCTCCATACCCAGCGCTGGCGCCTGGCTGCCTGTGTGCTGTGCGCTGCAGCGCTGGCCGTGCCACCCGCCGGGGCCAGCGGCAAGGACGACCACGACCGCGCGCGGCAGGCGGTGCAGGGGGGCCAGGTGTTGCCACTGCCCACGGTGCTGGAGCGTCTGATGCGCGAGGTACCGGGCCAGGTGCTCGAAGTGGAGCTGGAGCCGGAGCGCGATCGCTGGATTTACGAGATCAAGCTGCTGACGCCTGCAGGGCAGTTGACCAAGGTCAAGCTCGATGCGCGAACGGCCGAGGTGCTGCGCGTACAGCCACGCGAATCGCGCGAAGATCTGCAACGACGCCAAGACAATCGCTGACACCCTTCCGATCAAGCCCCCCATGCGCATCCTGCTGGTAGAAGACGACACGCTGTTGCGCGCCCAGTTGCGCACCGCGCTGCAGGGCGCGGGTTACACCGTGGACGAGGCCGACAACGGGCGCGACGCGCAGTTTCTGGGCGAGACAGAGGCGGTGGATGCCGTGGTGCTGGACCTGGGCCTGCCGGTGGTGGACGGGCTCACGGTGCTCAAGCGCTGGCGGGCCGAGGGGCGCAACATGCCGGTGCTGATCCTCACCGCGCGCGACAACTGGCACGAAAAGGTCGCTGGCATCGATGCCGGTGCCGACGATTACCTGACCAAGCCTTTTCACCTCGAAGAACTGCTGGCGCGACTTCGCGCATTGATCCGCCGCGCCAGCGGGCAAGCGTCGGCCGTGCTGCAGTGTGGCGACTGGTCGCTGGACACCCGCAGTGGCCGCGTCACCTGTGCGGGCCAGCCGGTGGCGCTCACGGCGCATGAGTACAAGGTGCTTGACTACCTCATGCACCGGCCCGGCGTGCTGGTGTCTCGCGCCGAGCTGACCGAACACATCTATGCGCAGGACTTTGACCGCGACTCCAACACCATTGAGGTGTTTGTGGGGCGTCTGCGCAAGAAGCTGTCGTCCCTCGCACCCTCCTCGTCGGCTTCAGCCCGCATCGAAACCGTGCGTGGCATGGGCTACCGCCTGGTGCCGCCATGAACCGGCAAGGCCTGCCGCCTGCCGCGCCCTTGCACTGGTCCCGGTCCTTGCGACTGCGGCTGCTGGCCTTGACGCTGGCAGGGGTGGCTGTGGCCATGGTGCTGGCCGGGCTGGTGTTGAGCGGGTTGTTTCGCGAGCATGTGCAGCAGCAGTTTCAAGCAGCGCTGCAGCTGCAGCTGGACCAGATCACCGCGCGGCTGGAGTTCGATGCCCAGGGGCAGCCGGTGATCGCTGCCGAGGCGTTGTCTGACCCGCGCTGGCTCAAGCCTTACTCGGGCCTGTATTGGCAGGTGGACGCCATGGCGCCTGACGGGCGGGGGCGGGCCGGTGTGCTGCGCTCGCGCTCGTTGTGGGACACCAGCCTGGCGCTACAGGTGGATGCGTTGGCCGATGGCGCCGTGCATGTGCACGAGGTGGTGGGCCCGCAGGGTGCGCCTTTGCTGGTGCTGGAGCGCACGGTGCGGGCCGAGGGCGTGAATGCGGCGCGCTGGCGCCTGATTGTGGCCGCCGACCTGCAGGCCACGCAGGCGGCCACTGCGCGGTTCACGGGGGGGCTGGCGCTGTCGCTCGCGGTGCTGTTGGTGCTGCTGGCCGCCGCTGCCTGGGCGCAGGTGGCGGTGGGGCTCAAGCCCCTGGAGGCGCTGCAGCGTGCGGTGCAAGATGTGCAAGAAGCGCGGGCTTCGCAATTGCAAGGCAGCTTCCCTGCTGAAGTGCAGCCGCTGGTCGACGACTTCAACGCCGTGCTGCGCCGCCACGGCGAAGTGGTGGAGCGCGCACGCACCCAGGCGGGCAACCTGGCGCATGCGCTCAAGACACCCCTTGCGGTGCTGGAGAACGCGGCCCGCGCGCGGCCGCCCACCGATGGCCAGGAGCTGGCGGCGCTGGTGCGCGAGCAGGTTTTGGTGGCGCGCAGGCACATCGACTGGCACCTGGCGCGGTCGCGGGTGGCCGCTTCTGCGCACTTGCCTGGGCAGCGCACTGCGCTGCAGCCGGCGCTGGAAGGCCTGGTGCGCGTGATGAACAAGGTGCATGCGGACCGGGTGCTGGACATCAGCATCGCGCCGCCGCAGGTACCGCTGTTTTTTGCGGGTGAGGCGCAGGACCTGCAGGAAATGCTGGGCAACCTGCTGGACAACGCCTGCAAATGGGCCCGGTCTGCGGTACGGCTGCAGGCGCAGGAGCTGTCCCCCGAAGTGGATGCCACGCAGCGCCAGCTGGTGGTCACTGTAGAGGACGACGGCCCCGGTATTGATGCCGCGCAACGTGCGCAAGCGCTGGAACGCGGCGTGCGCCTAGACGAAACAGTGCCCGGCACGGGCCTGGGCCTGGCCATCGTGCAGGACCTGGCGGCGTTGTATGGGGGGCGGCTGGATCTGGAGCCTGCGGGCCTTGGCGGTTTGCGCGCGTCGCTCACACTGCCTGCCGCAAGTTCTGGTTGAGCCACTGTGGCTCGCGCGACACCCGTAAAAAAGCCCGCCAAAGCGGGCTAAGGCCCTGACAAATTCCCCTGAATCCTGCAAAGCCTTGGAGTGATGGAAACAGGTTATCACCGTCAGCGGTGTTTGACTACTCCTGTTGTGCAGGCTGTGTGCCGTCAGCGCCTGCTTTCCACGCTGTTGTGCATCGCTACCTGAGCCACTGCATCCAGGGCGTTGTCCACTACGGTGTGCTCGGCCAGCACCTGCAAGGCACCTTGCTGCAGCAGCCGGTCCAGCAGCCGCAGGGTCATTGACTGAGTACGACCAGCGGCGCTGGTAAACAGGAACAGGTTGCCGTGCGAGCCGATCCAGGACAGCTGTGTGCGCTCCCACTGGCCCGCCACCTGCAGATTGACCCAGGTGCCCACCGTGATGGTGGAGGCGGGCGGCGGCAGGGGCGCAGCGCTGCTGGGGGCAGCCTCGGGGGCCGTGCCTGTGTCTTCGCTCTCGGGCGATTGCGAGATATCGATATAGCCGGACTCCCTCGCTTCGGAGGGCGCAACCCAGGGGTCGTCCTCTTCAAGGGGGGCTGGTTGTTGCGGCTCCGCAGCGCGGGGCGCAAAAGTCGCTGCGGCTGCAGGGGCTGGCGCAGCCACCCTGGGCCCCGGTTTGAAGGCCTGCTGGTGCAGTTGCATCAACAGCTCAAAAACAGCCTCCGTGCGGTCGGCGGGATAGTCGATGGACGCCAGGCCTTCGCGCAGTTTGGCCAGCAGCTTGGGCAGCAGGCGGGCCAGCTGGCCCGTGTTGGCGCGCGTCAGCTCGGGCTGCACGCTCCAGATCAGGGCGTCCACCAGTTCCTGGTAGCGGCCAGGGTCGGTCGTCCCCGACTTGTCCGACAGGCGCGCCTCGGCCATGACCTGGGCCCAAGCGCCCAGCAAAAAGCGCGATATGGCGTCTGGCACCTTGCCGATGTCGGGCAGCAGCCAAATCTCGCGCGATATCTGCGCAGCCAGCAGGTGGCGCTGCTCTGCATGCTGCAGGGCCTCTATGGCACGCAAACGCTCCTGCTTGAGAGCCTGGTCCTTCTCGTCCCATTTGGCGTGCAGCTGCTGCAGGACTTGCTCAAAGTCATCGGCGCTGTCGATGGTGGCGGTGGCCAGCGGCCCGGCAATGTGCATGAGTGACCGCATGAAGCTCTGGAAGCCGGGGGCTTCGGGGCTGTTGAAGGCCTGGCTGCGGTCGGTGATGTCCTGTAGCAGGCGGCGCGCGGCATGCTCCTTGTGGCTGAAAAAGCGGGGATCGGCCAGTGCCAGCTGCATCAGCGCAGGCTCCAGCGCGCGGATGAACTGCTGCACCGGCCACAGCAGCCGGGTGTCGCGCGCGATGTTGTCCACCATCAGCGCCACCACCTCCATGCTCAAGGTCTGGCCCAGGCCCTGCACCTGCTGCCGCTGCGCGGCTGCAGGGGTGCCGTCTGTGCCGCTGCCTGCTGGCGCACGCGGTGTGCCCAGGCGCTCCATCATCTGGCCGACCTGGTTCATCTCCTGCAGCGCCTCGAAGGCTGCAGGCACCGTTATCGCGAAATCCGTGGCCGGTGGGTCTATCTGCGGCAGGCGCTCCGCCGGGTGCTCAAACTCGCGTGCGAACCGGTCGGCGAACGATTCCTGGGGGGCGTCGGATACGGCGTGCATGCCCGCAGGTGCATGTGCCTCGTTGAACTCGCCCAGCAGCAGGCGGCGCAGGCGGTCCAGCGTTAGCAACGGATCGCCCGTGCTGGTGGAGGACACGCACAAGTCGTTGTCGGCTGCAAAACCGGGGGACGCCCCGGCGTCGGCCGGCGCCACATAGACCACTTCACCCGTGGCCTGCCGCATGGCATAGCCCACAGGCTTCACACCACTTTGCTTGAGCTGGTCGATTTGCGCCAGGTACAGGCTGCGTAGTTCGGTGCCCAATGCCTGGGCCATCAACCCCACCCAGTCGTGGCGCACCTGGGGCGTGACCTGCATCTGCGACACCACGGATTGCAGAGCCTGCAAGAAGACGTCGGGGCGCAGCGGGTTGTGCTCAGGCTGCACCCGGGACAGCCCCTGGGCCGCGCACACCAGCGCGTCCAAGTCAGCCAGCGGCCCCTCCACCGCAGAGATCAGTACCTGCCGTGCACGGGCGCGCTCCACGCTGTCGTTGATCTGCGCCTCGTCCATCAGCTCAAGGTCGTCAAAGTGCACGGTGAACAGGGACCGTGTGGGCTTGTCTTCGCCCTGTGCGGTGTCCTGGTCCAGCGCCTTGCGCAGTGCGTCGGTATAGCGCTCTGCCATCACCGATGCCAGCCGCACCAGTTGCTGCCGTGCCTCCTGCATCGCATGGTGCTCGCCGGGGGTGCGGGCACTGTCCAGGCGCGCCTGCAGGGACACGCGCGTGGCCTCGATGACGCGCTCCACCACAGGCCGGGCCTGGGCCAGCGCGATCTGGACGATGCGCTGCTGGGGCGCAGCGGAGCTGTCGGTCGGGTTCGCGGCGGGCAGGGTGGTGTGTGTCAAGGACATCTTCAGTGGAGCGCGGTACCAGTGGCAGCTGTATTGGATGCGATGTTACGCGTCAAAAAGGGGCCAGAGGCCCCTTTTTGACGATGGTGGGGCGGGTTCACCCGCCGTGGAACTTGACCACCAGGGGCACGATGAGCAGCGCCACGATGTTGATGATCTTGATCAGCGGGTTGATGGCCGGGCCGGCCGTGTCCTTGTAGGGGTCGCCCACGGTGTCGCCGGTTACCGCGGCCTTGTGCGCCTCGCTGCCCTTGCCGCCGTGGTGGCCGTCTTCGATGTACTTCTTGGCGTTGTCCCAGGCACCGCCGCCGGTGCACATGCTGATGGCCACGAAGAGGCCGGTGACGATGGTGCCCATCAGCAAACCGCCCAGCGCCTTGGGCCCCAGGGCCAGGCCCACCACGATGGGCACCACCACGGGCAGCAGGCTGGGGATCACCATCTCCTTGATGGCGGCGGTGGTCAGCATGTCCACGGCCTTGCCGTATTCGGGCTTGGCCGTGCCTTCCATGATGCCTGGGATGTCGCGGAACTGGCGGCGCACCTCCACCACCACCGCGCCGGCCGCGCGGCCCACGGCCTCCATGGCCATGGCGCCGAACAGGTAGGGGATCAGCCCACCGATGAACAGGCCGACGATGACCAGCGGGTCCGACAGGTCGAAGCTGATGGCCTTGCCGTAGCTCTCCAGCTTGTGGGTGTAATCGGCAAACAGCACCAGTGCAGCCAGGCCTGCCGAGCCGATGGCGTAGCCCTTGGTCACGGCCTTGGTGGTGTTGCCCACGGCGTCCAGCGGGTCGGTGATGTCGCGCACGCTGCTGGGCAGCTCGGCCATTTCAGCAATGCCGCCCGCGTTGTCGGTGATGGGGCCATACGCATCCAGCGCCACCACAATGCCCGCCATGCTCAGCATCGACGTGGCTGCCACCGCAATGCCGTACAGGCCAGCCAGACCGTAGGACACGATGATGGCCGTGCACACAAACACCACGGGCCATGCCGTGGAACGCATCGACACGCCCAGGCCCGCAATGATGTTGGTGCCGTGGCCGGTGGTGGACGCCTGGGCAATGTGCTGCACGGGCGAGTACTGCGTGCCGGTGTAGAACTCGGTGATCCAGACCAGCGCGGCCGTCAGCACGAGGCCGGTGGCGCAGGCGCCAAACAGCCGCAGCTGGGTGCCCGTGGCCGTGACAGCGTTGTCCGGCATGATCCACAGCGTGACGAAATAGAAGGCGATGAGCGACAGCACGCCCGCGATCGCCAGACCCTTGTACAGTGCGGGCATCACGTTCTTCATGCCGGGCGTTGCCTTGACGAAGAAGCAGCCAATGATGGATGCGACGATGGACACCGCTCCCAGCGCCAGCGGGTACACCACCGCATTGACCTGGGCCGTGGCCACCATCAGGGCGCCCAGCACCATGGTGGCGATCAGCGTCACCGCATAGGTCTCGAACAGGTCGGCCGCCATGCCTGCGCAGTCGCCCACGTTGTCGCCCACGTTGTCGGCAATCACGGCCGGGTTGCGCGGGTCGTCCTCAGGGATACCGGCCTCCACCTTGCCCACCAGGTCGGCACCCACATCGGCGCCCTTGGTGAAGATGCCGCCACCGAGGCGCGCAAAGATCGAGATCAGCGACGAGCCAAATGCAAAGCCGATCAGCGGGTTGAGCAGCGTGGCCAGATGGGTGGTGGGCGTGTGGTTACCGTTGCCCGCCAGGAACCAGTAAAAGCCCGTGACACCGAGCAGACCCAAGCCCACCACCAGCATGCCGGTGATGGCACCGCCACGAAACGCCACATCCAGCGCCGGGCCAATGCCGTGGGTGGCTGCCTGGGCGGTGCGCACATTGGCGCGCACCGACACATTCATGCCGATGAAGCCGCAGGCGCCAGAGAGCACGGCGCCCACCACAAAACCAATCGCCGTGGTGCCGTCCAGAAACACGCCAATGAGCACCGCCAGCACCACGCCCACGATGGCAATGGTCTTGTACTGGCGGGCGAGGTAGGCGGCGGCGCCGGCCTGGATGGCTGCGGCAATCTCCTGCATGCGGGCGTTGCCCGGGTCTTTGGAAAGGATCCAGCCCCGGGCCCATACGCCGTAGGCCACCGCGATGAGCCCGCAAACGAGGGCGAGGATGAGAGGGGATGTCAGTGCTGAACTTGCAGCCATTCAATTCTCCTTGGTGTGTTGCACGGAGGGGGACCAACGCATCGGTGGCTTCCCCGCTGCGTTGCTTCCTCGTGCTACCCATGCGTTTCGCGCAGGAGCCGATTGGCCAACAGGCCCAATTTACAGGCAAACGCCGGTTTGCAAGCGGGCAGAAAGGGGCGTGCGCCTAAAATCAGGGTTAATCCCGACGCTTCATTGCGCTGCATCAGCGCCGAACGCCTCGCGGGTTATCGTCAACAAACCACTATCCAAAGACATGTCCCTCAACAACGTCCCCCCTGGCAAGAACGTCCCTGACAGCTTCAATGTCGTCATCGAGATCCCGATGAACGCCGATCCGATCAAGTACGAAGTGGACAAGGAATCGGGCGCCATTTTTGTGGACCGTTTCATGACCACCGCCATGCACTACCCCACTAACTACGGGTACGTGCCGCAGACGCTGTCGGGCGACGGCGACCCGGTCGATGTGCTGGTGATCACGCCTTACCCGCTGTTCCCCGGCGTGGTCGTGCCCTGTCGCCCCCTGGGCATCCTGATGATGGAAGACGAGGCGGGTGTGGATGGCAAGGTGATTGCTGTGCCCACCTCCAAGATCCTGCCCATGTACGACCACTGGAAGACCATCGACGATGTGAACGCCATGCGCCGCAACGCGATCGCCCACTTCTTCGAGCACTACAAGGACCTGGAAAAGGGCAAGTGGGTCAAGGTGCTGGGCTGGGAAGGCATCGACGCCGCCAAGAAGGAAATCACCGACGGCATCGATAGCTACAAGAAGTCGCAGGCCTGATAGGCCGGAAGCGCTGGTGTTGTTTGCACCAGCTGCTATCAAAATGAAAGCACGCCATCCGCTTGGGATGGCGTGCTTTTTTGTGGGCTGTGCCCCGGTGGGGTAGGGAAAAGCCGCGCAATGTGCGGTCAGGCCCGCTGATAGACTGCATTTGGTTACACACTCGGGGTGGTCCCGGTGTCACGAGGTACTTTGAGGTGATTCATGAAAATTTCTGATCTGCGCATCGGCGTGAAGCTGGCGGCGGGTTTCCTGGCGGTGGTGCTGCTGACCGCCTTGCTCGGCGCCATTGCGCTGGTGCAGATGTCCCGCATCCACTCCAACGCCGAGGAGATCGCCACCAACCTGCTGCCCAGCGTCACGCAAACGGGCGAGCTGCGCGTGCTGCTCAACCGCATGCGCCGTGCGGAGGCGGGCATGGTCACGGCGCGCAGCGCGGCCGAGGTCAAGGCCTTTGCCGAGCAGGTCGCAGCGCGCCACAAGGACCTGACCCGTGTGGAGGCGATCTACGAGCCGCTTATCGACATGCCCAAGGAGCGCGAGGTTTTCCAGTCCTACAAGACGCGCAAGGCGGCCTATGTGGCGTTGCAGGACAAGCTGGCGGACATTGCCAAGGGTGTGGACTTCAGCACTGCCGAGACCATGGAGCTCACGGCTGACGCGTTGAGCATGCTGTATGCGGGCGAATCGGAGTCGGCCTTTGTGGCCACCGCCGAGACTCTGGGCGAGCTGCAAAAGATCAATGCGGACGCTGCATTGCAGGCCAATGAGGAAGCGATGACAGTGTTCAATGCGGCACGCATCTGGGTGCTGGGCACCCTCGCGCTGTGCGTGGCGTTGGCGGCCGTGCTGGGCGTGGCCATTACCCGCGCTGTTACACGCCCCGCTCACCACGCCGTGTTGGCCGCCCGCGCGATTGCCGATGGCGACCTCGCGACCGAAGTGCCCCCCGGTGGCAAGGATGAAATGGGCCAGCTGCTGAATGCGCTGGGCGACATGCGGGCCAATCTGGCGCGTGTGGTGTCGGGCGTGCGCAGCAACGCCGAAGGCGTAGCGTCGGCGAGTGCACAGATAGCCTCAGGCAACAACGACCTGAGCGCACGCACAGAACAGCAAGCGTCGGCGCTGGAAGAAACGGCAGCCTCGATGGAAGAACTGGGCTCCACCGTGCGCCAGAACGCCGACAACGCCCGTGCCGCCAACCAGCTGGCCGTCAGCGCCAGCACCGTGGCCGTACAAGGCGGAGACGTAGTGGCCGAAGTGGTCGAGACCATGAAAGGCATCAACGCCAGCAGCAACAAGATTGCAGACATCATCAGCGTCATCGACGGCATCGCCTTCCAGACCAACATCCTGGCGCTCAACGCGGCGGTGGAAGCCGCCCGCGCCGGCGAACAAGGCCGGGGCTTTGCCGTGGTGGCTGGCGAAGTGCGCAGTCTGGCAGGACGCAGCGCAGAAGCCGCCAAGGAAATCAAAGCCCTCATCACCGCCAGCGTGGAACGCGTGGAACAAGGCACCGCACTGGTTGACAAAGCCGGAGCGACCATGACCGAAGTCGTCAGCGCCATCCGGCGAGTGACCGACATCATGGGAGAGATCAGCGCCGCCAGCAGCGAACAAAGCGCAGGCGTAGGCCAGGTGGGAGAAGCCGTCACCCAGATGGACCAGGCCACCCAGCAAAACGCTGCCCTGGTGGAGGAAATGGCCGCAGCTGCCAGCGCGCTGAACGCCCAGGCCGGCGAACTGGTCAACGCCGTGGCCGTGTTCAAGCTCGACGCCAGCAGCACGAACAGCAGCTACAGCCAGAACCGCCACACGGCAGCCCCCGCCCGCACCCCCATTGCAGCGCCCAGCTACAAAACCCCGGCACGCAGCAGCCTGGGCAGCAGCGCCAAGAGTGGCAGCAAACCCGCCGCCAGCCTGGCAGCGCCCAAGACCAGCAGCCCGGCCGCCTCACCCGCCGCCAAACCTGCCGCGCCCAGCCCGGCCCCGGCACCCAAGGCTGCGGGAAGCGACGACGACTGGGAAAGCTTCTGAGAAGGGCTGCGCAGGCCCCTGAGTGAAGAAATCAGCTCAAAACGGCTGCAAGCGCAGGTAGAAAATGCGCTGACAGCTATCAAAAACAAAGCAAGAAAGCACGCAGAGGGGGCTACCTTCTGCGTGCTTTTTTGTGGGTGGGCGCTTTGTGAAGGCGTGGACGGATGCGCCGCTGCTCTGGCAGGTCAGCGCGCCGGTTAGCGGTGCGGGTTGGGGTACACCAGATGCAGCCCCGGCAGCTTGGGGCGCTGGAAGGGTTGCCACACCACGCCAGGCCCATGTGGCTGGCCCAGGCGGTCGGCCACGGCCCACCAGGCACTGGGGTTCAGGCCGATGCCAAAGTGGCTGGCCACCACCTCGATGTTTTCGGTGTGCGGGTTGTGGTCGGCGGGTGCCTGGATGCTGCCGCGCCATGCCACCACGCCGTCGGTGCGGGAGTAGATGCTGGTGGTGGGCATCGGGGGCGCCTCGGGCAGGTTGTAGTTTTCGGTTTCGCGCTCGATGCTGCGGCCACTGGCGAACTGGTAGATACGCCAGGCGTTGGTGGAGGTGTGTGGCCCGGCAAACGGCGTGCCCAGGGTCACCACGCAGCGCACCAGGTCTGGCATTTCCTTGGCCAGCTCGCGGGCGTAGATGCCGCCCAGGCTCCAGCCCACCAGGCTCACCTTGTTGCCGCTGGCATGCACCGCTTGCTGTAGCTGGGCCTTGGCGTTCTCCAGCACGCCCTCGCGCGGACCCAGGTTCAGGCCCTGGCCCCAGCCGAGCGTGTTGTAGTTGCGCGATTCCAGGTAGCGGCGTAGGGGCAGGGTGGTGGCGTCACCTGCCGTGAGGCCTGGAAACACGATGACCGTGTGCCCATCCCCCAGTGGAGCGCGCTGCAACACGGGCCAGGCGGGCAGCACGGCGCCAAATTCCCAGGGGGCCCGCAGCTCCAGCGCCAGCAAGGGGAGGCTGGGCGGTGGCATGTGGTGGGGTGCGGCGGATTTGCGGTCGGAGAAGAGAGGCATCAAGTCGTCGTTCCAAAACGGGCGCCTGCCGGGCAAGGCACGCGGGTGGTGCGACGGTAGCAGTTTTTGCGCACCAAGGCGGGGCGCGAAATGGAGCAAGCTCTCCAATTGCCCCCGCCGGGACCGGGGGAGTCCCCTTCAGATTGCGGGGGGGATTGCCCGCGAATGTCATATTTTGCAACCGTGCGCTGCTATGCTTTGAATAGCTTTTGCGTTCGTTGCGTCCTGGCGCTGTTCGCACCCCTCCCGTTCCACTGCCTGAAAGCCCGCGCCATGACTGCCATTGCCGATGCCACTGCGCCTGCCGCCAACCACCCTGAGCCCCGCGCGTTGGCTGCAAGCCCTAACGCAGCCGTGCGTGAGTTCCTGACCTTTCGCCTGGGGGCGGAGGAGTACGGCATCGACATCCTGCGCGTGCAGGAGATCCGCTCGTACGAGCGGCCCACGCGCCTGGCGCAATCGCCCGACTTCATCAAGGGCGTGATCGACCTGCGCGGTCGCATCGTCCCCATCCTGGACCTGCGCGTGAAGCTGCAGTGCCCCGAGGCCAGCTACACCGACTTCACCGTGGTCATCATTCTGGACATCGGCTCCACCGTGATTGGCACGGTGGTGGATGCGGTGGCCGATGTGGTCTCGCTCACGCCCGACCTCATCAAGCCCACGCCCCAGTTCGAGCGGCAGGGCCATGTGGACCCGGCCTTTGTCACTGGCATTGCCAGCCTGGGCGAGCGCATGCTGATCGTGATGGACATCGTGGCGTTGCTGAGCAGTGACGAAATAGGGCTGGTGACAAAGGCGGCGCGCGGGTAACCTGCCATCCACCCACACAACATCAACACAGAGGAGAAGAAGGATGAATCAGCTGAAGATTTCAACCCGGCTGGCTGTGGCATTTGCTGTCATGGTGCTCTTGCTGGTCGCGCTTGGGGCGGTCAGCCTGGTCCGTTCCGCCAGCCAGCGCGCTGAGCTTAAGGACGTGATAGACATCCGCATACCTGTTACCAAAGGGCTGGGGGCTCTGGCAGATGGCGTCAACTTGCAGGCCATCCAGTATCGAAATCTGGTGATCTTCTCCAACGAATCTATAGTGAAGGCTTCACTCGATCGGGTGGTTGAAGCCAGGTCCAAGGTGTCTGATATCTACAAAGACCTGGAACGCCTGATCACCTCCGACAAAGGCAAAGAGATCCTGATGCGCATGGAGAAGCAGCGCGCTGAATTTCTGAAAGTGGGTGACCAATACCTGGCGCTGGTCAATCAAGGCCAGAAAGACGAGGCGTTGAAGCTTCTGGAGGAACAGCTGCGTCCTGTGCAGCGTGCCTATCAGGCCGTCATCCAAGAACAGGTGGAATTCCAAGCGCAAGTGACCATAGATGCGGGCCGTCGAGCAGAAGCTGAAGCGAATTCCCTGCAGCGCGATGTGCTCATCGCGGGTGCACTGGCCATCGCCATCGCCATCTTTCTGGCAATCGCCATCATCCGCTCGATCACCCGCCCTCTGGCACGGGCCGTGGAAGCGGCTGACCGTGTGGCGAGCGGCGACCTGAGCGGGCAGATCGTCGTGCAGTCCAAGGACGAAACAGGCCTCCTGCTCAGCGCCCTGCAGCGCATGCAGCAAAGCCTGGTCAACACCGTCAGCTCGGTGCGCCAGAACGCCGAAGGCGTAGCGTCGGCGAGTGCGCAGATAGCCTCAGGCAACAACGACCTGAGCGCACGCACAGAACAGCAAGCGTCGGCGCTGGAAGAAACGGCAGCCTCGATGGAAGAACTGGGCTCCACCGTGCGCCAGAACGCCGACAACGCCCGTGCCGCCAACCAGCTGGCCGTCAGCGCCAGCACCGTGGCCGTACAAGGCGGAGACGTAGTGGCCGAAGTGGTCGAGACCATGAAAGGCATCAACGCCAGCAGCAACAAGATTGCAGACATCATCAGCGTCATCGACGGCATCGCCTTCCAGACCAACATCCTGGCGCTCAACGCGGCGGTGGAAGCCGCCCGCGCCGGCGAACAAGGCCGGGGCTTTGCCGTGGTGGCTGGCGAAGTGCGCAGTCTGGCAGGACGCAGCGCAGAAGCCGCCAAGGAAATCAAAGCCCTCATCACCGCCAGCGTGGAACGCGTGGAACAAGGCACCGCACTGGTTGACAAAGCCGGAGCGACCATGACCGAAGTCGTCAGCGCCATCCGGCGAGTGACCGACATCATGGGAGAGATCAGCGCCGCCAGCAGCGAACAAAGCGCAGGCGTAGGCCAGGTGGGAGAAGCCGTCACCCAGATGGACCAGGCCACCCAGCAAAACGCTGCCCTGGTGGAGGAAATGGCCGCAGCTGCCAGCGCGCTGAACGCCCAGGCCGGCGAACTGGTCAACGCCGTGGCCGTGTTCAAGCTCGACGCCAGCAGCACGAACAGCAGCTACAGCCAGAACCGCCACACGGCAGCCCCCGCCCGCACCCCCATTGCAGCGCCCAGCTACAAAACCCCGGCACGCAGCAGCCTGGGCAGCAGCGCCAAGAGTGGCAGCAAACCCGCCGCCAGCCTGGCAGCGCCCAAGACCAGCAGCCCGGCCGCCTCACCCGCCGCCAAACCTGCCGCGCCCAGCCCGGCCCCGGCACCCAAGGCTGCGGGAAGCGACGACGACTGGGAAAGCTTCTGAGAAGGGCTGCGCAGGCCCCTGAGTGAAGAAATCAGCTCAAAACGGCTGCAAGCGCAGGTAGAAAATGCGCTGACAGCTATCAAAAACAAAGCAAGAAAGCACGCAGAGGGGGCTACCTTCTGCGTGCTTTTTTGTGGGCGGGCGCTTTGTTGGTGATGGCTGAAGGCATGCGTGGGGTGGGTCTGCCACCCGCTGGCGCGATGCTTGCTGCAGGTGCGTGATGGCGAGTTGCCGTTGTGGGCAGCGGCGCGCCAATGTCGGCTGGCGATTTGTACGCAAACGTAACGGAAAGCGCTATGCTGAGCGGGCCCGCCACGGCGCGCGGCCCGTCGGTGGGTGGACATTCCTTTTTTGGCGCCGTTCTCCACAGGAGTTCTGCAATGGACAGAGGTTTCAACGCGTCGCGCACGTGCATGGGTGGCCGCCCCATCATCACCAGCGCGAGCTGCTGTGCGCCTGCCGTGTGGTCTTCGACGCCAACCGTGGCGCCGCCCAGGCCGCACCTGAGTCTGCTGCGCGCTCTCCGTATGCCCCTTTCCAACCGCTGGTGCGCTGCCAGTCGGGCGCAGCCTGTTTGCTTGTTTCCCTCAGGAGTGTTGTCATGAACCAGTTCAAGATTTCCACCCGCCTGGCGGGTTTGCTTGCGGCCTTGTGTCTGCTGGTGTTGCTGGTGGGCGTGGCGGGGCTGTATGGCATGGGCAATTCCAATGCCGGGCTCAAGTCGGTATACGACGACCGGGTGGTGCCGCTCAAGCAGATCAAGGTGGTGGCGGACATGTATGCGGTCAACGTGGTGGACACGGCCCACAAGGTGCGTGACGGTACGCTGACACCCGCACAGGGCCTGCAGTCGGTGGCCGATGCGCGCAAGGCCATCGAGGCCAACTGGAAGGCCTATCTGGCCACCCAGCTGGTGCCGGAGGAAACGCAGTTGGTCGAGCGCTTCAAGCCGCTGCAGGCCAAGGCAGATGCGGCCACCGATGTACTGGCGGGGCACTTCAAGTCGGGCGATGTGGCAGCCCTGACTGCGTTTGCGGCCAAGGAGATGTACCCCGCCATCGACCCATTGCAGGAGGTGCTGGGCCAGCTGATGCAGGTGCAGCTGGACCGTGCCAAGGCCGAGTACGACAGTGCGGCCGCCAGCTACCAGACCATTCGTGCACTGGCGGTCACGGCCGTGGTGGCGGGGATCGTGCTGGCGGCGCTGATGGGCGGTGCCATGATCCGGCAGATTTCGCGCGCGCTGGGCGATGCGGTGCAGATCACCGACGCGGTAGCGCAGGGCGACCTGACCGTGGCGATCCACGCGCGGGGCAAGGACGAAATAGCCCAATTGCTCGGTGGCCTCGCCGCCATGCGCGACAACCTGGCGCATGTGGTGTCGGGCGTGCGCAGCAACGCGCAGGGTGTGGCGTCGGCCAGTGCCGAGATTGCGTCGGGCAACAACGACCTGTCCATCCGTACCGAGCAGCAGGCCAGTGCGCTGCAGGAAACCGCTGCGTCGATGGAGGAGCTGAGTTCCACCGTCAAGCAAAACGCCGACAACGCGCGCCAGGCCAACCAGCTGGCGATGAGCGCATCCACGGTGGCGGGGCAGGGGGGCGACGTAGTGGCCGAAGTGGTGACCACCATGAAGGGCATCAACGACAGCAGCAAGAAGATCGCCGACATCATCAGCGTGATCGACGGCATTGCCTTCCAGACCAACATCCTGGCGCTGAACGCGGCCGTGGAGGCCGCCCGTGCCGGCGAACAGGGCCGGGGCTTTGCGGTGGTGGCGGGCGAGGTGCGCAACCTGGCACAGCGCAGTGCCGAGGCAGCCAAGGAGATCAAGTCGCTCATCACCGCCAGTGTGGAACGGGTCGAGCAGGGCACCCAGCTGGTGGACAAGGCGGGCACCACCATGACCGAGGTGGTGGGCGCCATCCGCCGCGTGACCGACATCATGGGCGAGATCAGCGCCGCCAGCAGCGAGCAGAGCACGGGTGTGTCGCAGGTAGGCGAGGCGGTCACGCAGATGGACCAGGTCACCCAGCAGAACGCAGCGCTGGTCGAGGAGATGGCTGCCGCCGCCAGCAGCCTGAGCCACCAGGCCCAGGCGTTGGTGAGCGCAGTAGCGGTGTTCAAGCTCTCGGCCGACCAGGCGCGGGTCACGCCGTCCAGCGGCGCCACGGCCGCCGTGCCGCTCCCTGTGCCCCCCGCCCGCATGCACAAGACGACCAGCCACGGTGAGGCGGGCAAGGCCACCTTTGCGCTGCGATCCGCATCCACCCCCGCCCATGCAGCCAAAAAGGCCCCTGCCACCGGTACCGCCACCCCCAAGGCAGCGGGCGCTACACCCAAGGTGGCCCAGCCGGTTGCCGCAGGCGCAGAGGACGACTGGGAGAGTTTTTGACCTGTCTCAAGAAGGGGCGCCGTTTGTAAGCGCTTTGCGCCTTTTGGGGGCCTAGACTGCTTGACAGTGTGCAGAGCCGCTTTAGAGCGGCTTTGTCATTTTTGGTACTTCAGGTCCATCGTCGACCTGCAGCACGCAGAGGCCATGGCGCGATTTTTTTCGTCTGCGCAACCTGCATGTACAAAAAAAAGACTTGAGCAGGCGCGAAGCGCGTTTTCCACATCCGGTTTTTGGAATGAAATGATAATTATCATATTTATCAAAATAATGATACAATTTCGGAAATTCCAGACCTGACAGCGGTACCTGGCAGTGCACGGGAATCGATGCCACGCAAGACAACAGTGGTCAACGGCTGGCAAAAATCTATAAAACCAACGAAAGAGTCTATGAACAACCTCAAAATCGGAGCGCGCCTGAGTCTGGCCTTTGGCCTCATCCTGTTGATCACTGCGGCCATTGCCGCCACCGGCGTCTGGCGGCTGGCGGTACTCAAGGAGGCCAGCAATCGCATTGCCACTGTCGAGATGGAGCGCAATGCTCTGGCGCAGGAATGGAAGGCGGCCATCGACCTGAACTGGGTGCGTGCGTCGGCGTCGCTCAAGGCCACCGATGCGGGCTATATCCAGTCGCTGACGGCCGACATGGCCACCACGTCGCAGCGTGCCAGTGAGGCGCAAAAGAAGCTGGAGGCACTGGTGGACGACCCTACCGAAAAGGCGCTGATGGAGCGCGTGGCAGTCACCCGCAAGGCCTATGTGGACGCGCGTGCCAAGTTGCTCGAGCGCAAGAAGGCCGGGGAAGACGTGTTTGCGCTGGTGGACAGCGACCTCAAGCCCCTGGCCACCGCCTACCTGCAGTCGCTGGCCGACGTGACGGACCTCACGCACAAGCAGCTTGACGATTTTGAAAGCGGCATCATCCAGGCCGCAGGCACCAGCCAGTGGGTGCTGGCGCTGGGCGCGTTGGTGTCGGTGGTGCTGGGTGCCTTGTTGGCGCTGTGGACCACGCGCTCCATCGTGGGGCCGGTGCAGCGTGCCGTGCAGGCGGCGGATGAAATCAGCCACGGCAACCTGTCGGTTCACATTCCCGACGTGGGCGATGCCCGCAATGAGATGGCCCAGCTGCTGCGCTCGCTGGACGAAATGCAGCAGAACCTTTCGCGCATCGTGGGGCACGTGCGTTCGGGCTCCGAGAACGTGGCCACAGCGTCGTCTGAGATCGCCCAGGGCAATAACGACCTGAGCGCGCGCACCGAGCAGCAGGCCAGCGCCCTGCAGCAAACCGCAGCGTCGATGGAGCAGCTCAATTCGACCGTGCGCCAGAACGCCGACAACGCGCGCCAGGCCAACCAGCTTGCGCAGAGCGCCTCGTCGGTGGCCGTGCATGGTGGCGAGGTGGTGAGCCAGGTAGTGGACACCATGAAGGGCATTCACGACAGCAGCAGCAAGATCGCCGACATCATTGGTGTGATCGACGGTATTGCCTTTCAGACCAACATCCTTGCGCTCAACGCGGCTGTCGAAGCGGCGCGTGCGGGTGAGCAGGGCCGGGGCTTTGCGGTGGTGGCCTCCGAGGTGCGCAGCCTCGCGGGCCGCTCGGCCGACGCGGCCAAGCAGATCAAGACCCTGATCAACGACAGTGTGGAACGCGTGACCGCAGGCACCACGCTGGTCGATCAGGCGGGTGCAACGATGACCGAGGTGGTGGGCGCCATCAAACGTGTGACGGACCTGATGGGCGAGATCAGCGCCGCCAGCTCCGAACAAAGCCAGGGCGTGGCCCAGGTGGGCGAAGCTGTGACGCAGATGGATCAGGTCACCCAGCAGAACGCGGCCCTCGTAGAAGAAATGGCCGCAGCCGCCAGCAGCCTCAACAACCAGGCGCAGGACCTGGTGAGCACGGTGGCGTTTTTCAAGCTCGGCGCCCAGGGCGCGGTGGCAAGCCAGGCGGCAACCGGCAGCGCGCAGCGTGCGTCCTTCGCTCCGGTGGGGCGTGTGGGGGCTGCACCAGCCTATGCACACATGCCGGCACAGCGAGCCATTGGAGCCGCGCCTGGTGCCAACACGGGCGCTGGGCTGGGCATCAACCTGGACACCGCCATCCAGGCGCACGCCAACTGGCGCGCCAAGCTGCGCACCGCCGTCACCCAAAAGGAACACCTGGACGCTGACACCGTGAGTCGCGACGATTGCTGCGAACTGGGCAAATGGCTGCACGGCGCCGGGGCCTCTAAATACGGTGGCAAGCCGTCTTTTGTGAGTCTGGTGGATTCACACCGCCAGTTCCATGAAGAGGCGGGCAAGGTCGCGCGGTTGATCAATCAGGGGGCCTACGACCATGCAGAAAAGCAGCTGGCCAACGACACCGCCTTCTCCAGGGCTTCGCAAAAGGTCTCGACAGCGGTGATCCAGCTGGCCAAGGAGCTGAAGGTGCGACTGGCCGGTTCGTCCCAGGCTGCTGCGCCCCGGCCAGCGCAGCCCGCTGCATTGGCTAGTGCGTCCCGCACCAAGGTCACGAGCGCTGCAGGGGACGACGATTGGGAATCGTTCTGAGCTGCTGAAACGCACCGCCCAATGCGCTGTGCAGGCAATACGGGTGAGGCGCAGACCTAGGACGCTTGTTTGAACGGAAGGCGCTGGTGCAAGGACTCCAGGTAGTCCTCCACCCCCGCGCCCTCGCGGTCCAGAAAGCGCTGTACCGCCTCCGCAAAAGCCGGGTGCGCGAGCCAGTGCGTGCTGGTGGCCTGCACGGGCAGCAGGGCGCGGGCCATCTTGTGTTCGCCCTGGGCGCCTCCTTCAAACCGCACGGCCCCATGCGCAATGCACCACTGCAGCGGCTGGTAGTAGCACGCCTCGAAGTGCAGGCAGTCCACGCGCTCCAGCGCGCCCCAGTAGCGGCCATAGGCCACCAGCTCGGAGCCTGATTCGGGGCCTGATTCAGTTTCTTTTTGGGCTGGTGCGCTCGATGCATATGCGCCAACAGCTATCAAACTGGTAGCAATAGGCCGTCCCTCCCGCTCCCCCAAAAACAGCAGCCAGGCCTCGGGCATGTGCGCCGCCATGCGGGCAAAGAAGTCGCGCGTGAGGTAGGGCGGGTTGCCATGCTCCAGGTAGGTGCGCTCGTAGCAGCGGTAGAAAAAATCCCAGTCTGCCGCGCTGATGTCTGCCCCGCGTGACCAGCGGAAGGTGACTCCGGCATCGGCCACGCGGCGGCGCTCCTGGCGGATCTTCTTGCGTTTGTCTTGCGACAGGCTGGCGAGGAACTGGTCAAAGTCCTGGTAGCGCGGGGGGGCACCGTTGGTGGCGGCTGCTCCCTGCGCGGCAGGGGGCATGGGCGGCTCATTCTTCCAGTGAAACTGCACGGTGTGCCGCAGCATCAGGTCTTGCTGCGCGCTGGTCAGCACATCGTCATCGCTGGCAAACAGCACGTGCACGGACGACACGTTCTCTTGCTCGCACCACTGGCACACCGCCTGCACCAGCAGGGCGCGCGTGGCGGCATCGCGTGCCAGCAGGCGGCTGCCCGGCACGGGGGTGAAAGGCACGGCGATCACCGCCTTGGGGTAGTAGGGCACGCCGTGCTGCTCGTAGGCGCTCGCCCAGGCCCAGTCAAACACATATTCGCCGTACGAATGGCTCTTGAGGTACAGGGGGCAGGCGGCCACCAGGGTGTCGCCGTCCCACAGCGTCATGAAGCGGGGCGTCCAGCCGGTGCGCGGCGTGGCGCTGCCGCTGCTTTCCAGCGCGGCCAGGTATTCATGCCGCATGAAGGGCGTGGGGTGGCTTTGCTGTGCCAGCAGGCGGTTCCAGGCGTCAGTGTCCACGTCCAGCACGGAGGGGAGTACGCGGGCGATAATGGCAGCTTCAGCCATGCAGGCCCCTGTGATGCACCTTTGATTGCGGGCCTGCAACGGCGGTATTCAACCTGGCCGCAGGGGCCGATTCCAGTTCCATGACGCTCTCCATTTGCACTGCGCAGCTCAACTTTGTTGTGGGCGACATGCCCGGCAACGCCCAAAAGATCATTGCGGCAGCCCGCGAGGCCTATGCCCAGGGCGCTCGCCTGTTGCTGACGCCGGAGCTGGCCATCTGCGGCTACGCGGCCGAAGACCTGTTCCTGCGCCCCGCCTTCATTGCGGCCTGCGATGATGCCGTGAAAACCGTGGCCCGCGAGACTGCGGGGTTGAAAGGCCTGGCCATCGTGCTGGGCCACCCGCAGGCGTTGGCCCCTGGCGCCCAGGCCTTCAGCGTCTGCTTCAATGCCGCCAGCGTGGTGCGCGACGGCAAGATCGAGCAGACCTACGCCAAGCGCGAGCTGCCCAACTACCAGGTGTTTGACGAGCGGCGCTACTTTGTGCCGGGCAGCAAGCCCTGCGTGTTCGAGGTGGAGGGCGTGAAGGTGGGCGTGCTGGTCTGCGAAGACGCCTGGTTTGCCACTCCGGCGCGCGACACGGCCGCCGCCGGTGCGCAGTTGCTGGCAGTCATCAACGCGTCGCCTTTTCACCTGGGCAAGGGCACAGAACGCGAAGCCACCATGCGCGCCCGTGTGGTCGAGACGGGCCTGCCGCTGGTCTACGCGCACCTGGTGGGCGGGCAGGACGAGGTGGTGTTCGAAGGCCGGTCGTTTGCACTGGCAGCCGACGGCTCGGTGGCGGCGCGGGCCCCTGCTTTTGTGGAAAAAATGGCCTATGCGCTAGTCGAACCTGCCCAGGGTGCTATCAAAATTACAGCTGAGGTTGCCCCCGAGCGCACGCTGGAGGCCGACCTGTGGGATGCCCTGGTGCTGGGTGTGCGCGACTATGTGGGCAAGAACGGCTTCCCGGGCGCGCTGCTGGGGTTGTCGGGCGGCATCGACTCGGCGCTGGTGCTGGCGATTGCCGTGGATGCGCTGGGCGCCGACAAGGTCCGCACGGTGATGATGCCGTCGCCTTATACCGCCGACATCAGCTGGATCGACGCGCGCGACATGGCCACGCGCATGGGCGTGCGCTATGACGAGATTTCGATCAAGCCGCAGTTCGAGGCTTTCAAGGCCGCGCTGGCCACCGAATTCGCCGGACTGCCCGAAGACACCACCGAGGAAAACCTGCAGGCGCGCATCCGGGGCACGCTGCTGATGGCGTTGTCCAACAAGTTCGGCGCCATCGTGCTCACCACGGGCAACAAGAGCGAGATGTCCACCGGCTACTGCACGCTGTACGGCGACATGGCCGGGGGCTTTGCCGTGATCAAGGATGTGGCCAAGACCCGGGTGTTCGACCTGGCCCGCTGGCGCAACGCCAACGACCCGTATGGCACCTGCGCCAGCCCCATTCCCGAGCGCATCATCACCCGCCCGCCCAGCGCCGAGCTGCGGCCCGACCAGAAAGACCAGGACAGCCTGCCGCCGTATGAGGTGCTGGACGCCATCGTGGCCCGCTACATGGAGAACGATGAGTCCATCGAGTCCATCATCGCCAGCGGCTTTGCTCGCGCCGACGTGGAGCGTGTGACGCGCCTCATCAAGCTCAACGAGTACAAACGCCGCCAGGCGCCGGTAGGGATTCGTGTTACGCGCCGAAGCTTCGGCAAGGACTGGCGTTACCCTATCACCAGCAAATTCCGGGCGTGACGCCTCGGCGCCGTGCCTTCAGTCCCCATTTTTTTTACATCCTCCAGGAGACCCGCCATGAAAATGATCACCGCCGTCATCAAGCCATTCAAGCTCGAAGAAGTCCGCGAAGCCCTGGCCGAATGCGGCGTGACCGGCCTCACGGTGACTGAAGTGAAGGGTTTTGGCCGCCAGAAGGGCCACACCGAGCTGTACCGCGGCGCGGAATACGTGGTGGACTTTTTGCCCAAGGTGAAGGTCGAGGTCGTCGTCAAATCCGAGGATGTGGACCGCTGTGTGGACGCGATCGTGAACGTGGCGCGCACCGGCAAGATCGGTGACGGCAAGATTTTTGTGACCGCCGTGGAGCGCACGGTGCGCATTCGCACAGGCGATCTGGACGACGCAGCGGTGTGAGGTGACAACCCTCTGAGTCGTTTCTTACCTTGCCCTTTTCTCGAACGGCTGCGCCATTCGAGAAAAGGCAGACAACGCCAGCGTAAGCAAGAGAAGCGCCGCATACCCAGCCTGGTGGCCCTTGCGCGGCGGTCCCGGCTTGTGGGCCGCTCCAGTTTCGGAGTGCGGGGGGAGTCAGATCACCGAGCGCAGCGGGACGGGCGCTTGGTCGGGCCCCGCGTCTTGCACCAGCGTGCGCAGCAGGGCCTCTGCATCGGTGGATGCTTGCAGCAGGCCCATCTGCCACTCACCCATGAAGCCACTGGCCACGCTGGTCTGCAAGAAGCCCAGCAGGCCATCGTAGTAGCCCGCCACATTCAGTAAGCCCAGGGGCTTGTCGTGGTAGCCCAGCTGGCGCCAGGTCCACACCTCAAACAGCTCTTCAAACGTGCCAATGCCGCCGGGGAGGGCGAGGAAGGCATCGCTGCGCTCGGCCATCATGGCCTTGCGTTCGTGCATGGTCTGCACGATGTGCAGCTCGTCACATTGGCGGTTGGCCAGCTCCTTGTCCACCAGCGCTTGTGGAATCACGCCCACCACACGCCCGCCTGCCAGGCGAGTGGCCTCGGCCACCGTGCCCATCAGGCCACTGCGGCCACCGCCGTACACCAGTTGCCCGTTGTGGGCGCCGATCCATTGGCCCACTGCCTGCGCCGCCTGGGCATAGGCGGGGTTGTCGCCGGGGCGCGATCCGCAATATACGCACACAGAAAAAGTGGGTTCAGCCATGGAAAAACCTCTGAAATAGAGCAGCAGCCCAGATGCCAATGCACAGCAGCAAGGCCAGCAGAACCGCTGCGCTGCCCATGTCCTTGGCGCGTTTGGACAGGTCATGCCATTCGGGTCCGATGCGGTCGATGGCGGTTTCAATGCCGGTGTTCAGCAGCTCCACAATCATCACGATGACTACGGAGCCCGCGAGCAGCGCGACCTCGACCCAACTGCGGCCCAGCCACAGTGACAGCGGCAGCAACACCATGGCAGCGATGGCCTCCTGCCGGAAGGCCTTCTCGTTCCAGCCGGCCCGCAGGCCTTCGATGGAATAGCCGGCCGCATGCCAGATGCGATTGAGGCCCGAGCGTGCCTTTTGGGGGTTGGCCGGAGCGGCCGAAGGGGTGGAGGAGGGTTGCATGCGCTTATTTTTTGGGAATTTCGTAGTGCACCAGCCGGGTGCCGGCCAGCGCGTCGTGCCAGAACTGCCGCGTGGGGTGAAACCGGCTGAGGAGGGCCCAGATGGCCACCCAGCCCAGCACGATCACGACCGACTCTCCGCCCGACAGGGAAAACGGTGCGATCGCTGCCAGCGGGGGTAAAAACCACAGCCAGCTCAAGACATAGCGTAGCAAGGCGCGCGGCTGGTCGATGGGTTGCCCGGCTGTGCCCACCACGCGGATGTGCCAGGTTTTCTGTGCCAGGGTCTGTCCTTTGGCCCAGAACCAGGTGAAATAAATGCCGAATACCACGAACAGAAAGGCCTGCAGCGCATGGCGGTTGTCCATCGCATTGCGTGTCTGGCTCAGCGTGCCGAACAGGTAGCCGGCAATGAAGACCACGCCGAACATCAGCATGCCTTCGTACAGCCAGCAAGCCATGCGTCGCCACAGGTTGGGAGTGGGAGCACCCGCAAGGAGGTCGCTCGGGGCGTTTGCCGCAGGCTGCGGCGTGGTGGGAGGGGGAGAAACGGACATTCCAGGTCAGGCCCGTCGGGCCGGGGCAGGTTGCAAACCTACTGAGGATACAGGCCGGAGGTGTCGGGTGTTACCGGGGGTGGCGTTGGAGAGCCAGAGCCTTCCGTGCCGCTGCCGCTCAGAGGAGGGAGCGCTGCAGGCACCGCACTGGGGATCGCCACGGGCGCAGTTTCCACAGCGCCAACCGATGCAGCAGGCGCTGCCGATACTGGCGCTGCAGGGGGGGCCGGCTGAGGCACCGGAGCCGCAACGCGGGGCGAGTGGTCTACCACCGGGGGGATCTTGGGTGCGTTGGGCCGGTCAGGGCTGGCTTGTGTTGCTGCGGGTACCTGAACCAGCTTCTTGGGCGAGACAGGGCGCAGGGCTGTGGCGGCTCCGTGGGGGTTGGGGGCAGCCTTGGAGGCCAGCGCCTTGCGTTCTTCGTCAGACAGGGCTTGGTAGGCTTCCCACTGCGCCCGCTTGTCGTCCCCTGCCAGGCGTTTGGTCACGGCGTAATTCAACCGCGCCTGGTTGCGCTGCTGGGCGCTCAAGCTGGCCCAGTCGGTGATGCGGTCATGGAACTTGCGTTGTTCCTCTTCCGAGAGGCTGGGGTAGTTAATGGCAAGGTCCAGCCAACGACGTTTTTGGGACTCGCTGATCAGCGCCCAGCGTTCCGACAGCGGATACAGGGCCAGTTTTTGCTGGGTGGTGAGCGTGCCCCACTCCGGTCCCGACTCGGTGGCGGGTGGCATGTTCACACCAGACAGGTCCGTGCGGGCATTGTTGGGGCGGGCCACTGCGGCCTCAGCGCCTGCCTGCAGCACTGTGCTGGGAGCCATGCGCATCTGCACCCAGGCCTGCCAACCGCCAGCGGTGAGCGCGCCCAGAAGCGCCAATGCCAGCGCAAAGGCTGGCAGCGTGGAGGGTGCTTCGGAGGGGCTTGGGTGCATGCAGTCCAGAGTCAGGCAGGTCAGTTTGACTGCGCGGAGGTCTTGAGGAATTGTACGAAGCCTGGGTCCGAGTAGGCGGCGGGTGGCAGGTCATCTGTCAACAAGGCGGCATCCACCTCGGCCACATCGTTGGCACTGCGTTCATCCTGAGCGATGTTGATGACCACCAGGCCCACGACCAGCGCCAGCAGCGGTACTGCGGACACCAGGGCATTCCACCAGCTGCCGCCTTCGCCGCCGCGACCCAGCGTGGCGGTGCTGCCTGCGTTGACCACAATTGCTGCAGCGGGTGCAGTGCGACGCACCGGTACGGTGACTTTGCGTTTGGCCAATGCCTGCATCCGCGAGGCGCGCAGCCGTTCGGAGATGTCGTAGGGCAGGGCGTCAGTCCCGCTGGACAGGCGCGCCGTGACGCGCAGCGCAAAGCGCTCTGCAGCAGCTTCAGCTTGGGTCGATGGGGTCTGTACAGTGTTCTTCATGGCTCGATTCCTTTGGCCTTCAGTGCCTTGCTGAGGGTTTGTATGGCACGAAAGCAGTGCGTTTTGACACTGCCTTCGGAGCAGCCCATGGCGGCAGCCGTCTCTGCGACGTCCATTTCCTCCCAATAACGCATCAGGAACGCTTCCCGTTGACGTGGCGGCAGTTCGGCAATTTCTTCTTCAATCCCCTGGAATATCTGGGCCCGGCGGGTCAGGTCTTCCGCGCTTTCGGCTTTGTCGCCGTCTTCCGTCCCCGAGTACGCTTCGAGCAGATCAAAATCCGTGCCATCTTCGCCCGGGCCTTCAAAGTCGCTCATGCTCGAAAATAGTGCATTGCGGGTTTTTTGGCGCCGGAACCAGTCCAGGGTGCAGTTGGAAAGAATCCGCTGAAACAGCATGGGCAACTCGCCCGCCGGTTTATCGCCGTAATGCTCAGCCAGCTTGAGCATGCTGTCTTGCACGATGTCGAGCGCCGCTTCCTCATTGCGAACGTGGTAGACCGAGCGCTTGAATGCGCGCTTTTCTACGCTTTTGAGGAAATCGGAGAGTTCTTGTTCGGTTGCCAAGACGGGTCAGCCCGGGAGGAGATCGGCGCAAAAGCCTGCAGTTTCGCAACGCAACGGCGCCGTAAAACCGCTGATTATCGCACCCGCTGGAGTTTTTTTTGGCAGCGGAGCGTTTTGTGTGTGTTGCAGTGCGATAATCGAGTTTGCAATTCAAAAGGCAAACGGGTCACGGTCCGGCGCGGCAATCATCCCGCCCATGTCCTTGGCCTCAAGTTCCAAGCTGGCTTCACAAGAGCGCGTGCGAGGAGCACCCAAGGTTTTTCGTCAGAGAAATTCACAAAGGTTGATCGATCATGGAAATCTCCAAGGCTGAAATCTCTTCAGCAGCCGCTGCTTCGCAGGGCAACACTTCCCCCGCTTCCGGCTCGCAGGACCTCATGGGTTCTGAGATCCTCATCAAGGCGCTCCAGGCTGAGAATGTTCAGTACATCTGGGGCTATCCCGGTGGCGCGGTTCTGTACATCTACGACGCGCTCTACAAGCAAGACACCATCCAGCACGTGCTCGTGCGTCACGAGCAGGCCGCCGTGCACGCTGCTGACGGCTATGCCCGCGCTACCGGTGAAGTCGGTGTGGCACTGGTCACTTCGGGCCCTGGCCTCACCAATGCGGTCACCGGTATCGCTACGGCGTACATGGACAGCATTCCGATGGTGATCATCTCCGGCCAGGTGCCAACGCCCGCCATCGGGTTGGATGCCTTTCAGGAATGCGACACGGTCGGCATCACCCGCCCTATCGTCAAGCACAACTTCCTCGTGAAGGACCCGCGCGATCTGGCCATGACGATGAAGAAGGCCTTCCACATTGCCCGCACCGGCCGCCCGGGCCCCGTGGTGGTGGATGTGCCCAAGGACGTCTCTTTCAAGAAGGTGCCTTACACCGGCTACCCCCAGAGCGTGGAAATGCGCTCGTACAATCCCGTGCGCAAAGGCCATGGTGGTCAGATCCGCAAGGCGCTGCAGCTGCTGCTTGCGGCCAAACGCCCCTATATTTACACCGGTGGCGGTGTGCTGCTGGGCAACGCCACCAACGAGCTGCGCACGCTGGTCGACATGCTGGGCTACCCGGTCACCAACACGCTGATGGGCCTGGGCGCCTATCCGGCGTCGGACCGCAAGTTCCTGGGCATGCTGGGCATGCACGGCACCATCGAAGCCAACAACGCGATGCAGAACTGCGACGTGCTGCTGGCCGTGGGCGCGCGTTTTGACGACCGCGTGATCGGCAACCCCAAGCACTTTGCCCAGAACGACCGCAAGATCATCCACGTTGATATCGACCCGTCGAGCATCTCCAAGCGTGTGAAGGTCGACATCCCCATCGTCGGCGACGTGAAGGACGTGCTCACCGAGCTGATTTCCATGATCCGCGAGAGCAGCACGCGCCCTGATGCAGGTGCCCTGGCCGCATGGTGGGACACCATCGAAGGCTGGCGCAAGCGTGATTGCCTCAAGTACAGCATGGGTAGCCCAGACGTCATCAAGCCCCAGTACGTGGTCGAGACGCTGTGGAACATGACCAAGGATGCGGACACATACATCACATCCGACGTGGGTCAGCACCAGATGTGGGCTGCGCAGTACTACCGCTTTGACGAGCCACGCCGTTGGATCAATTCCGGTGGCCTGGGGACTATGGGTGTGGGCATTCCTTATGCCATGGGTATCAAGCTCGCCAAGCCGCAGTCCGAGGTGTTCTGTATCACCGGCGAAGGTTCGGTGCAGATGAACATCCAGGAGTTGTCCACCTGCCTGCAGTACAACACGCCGATCAAGATCTGCTCGTTGAACAACCGCTACCTGGGCATGGTGCGGCAATGGCAGGAGATAGAGTACTCTGGCCGCTACAGCCACAGCTACATGGATGCGCTGCCCAACTTCGTAAAGCTGGCAGAAGCGTACGGTCATGTGGGTATGCTGATCGAGAACCCCAAGGATGTGGAGCCCGCTCTGCGCGAAGCCCGCAAGCTCAAGGACCGCACCGTGTTCATGGACTTCCGCACCGACCCCACCGAGAACGTGTTCCCGATGGTGCAGGCCGGCAAGGGCATCACCGAAATGTTGCTGGGGTCGGAAGACCTATAAGCCAAATCGGCCTCGAGCGCATGGTTTTCATGCGCTATATGCTATCGAAAAGATAGCAATCAATTTCCGACGAATCTATTGCCTGCCAAGCCCATGCATTACCGTGCATGGGGGAGGGCAGCGAAAAGAGGAATCTCTTCATCATGAAACACATCATTGCTGTCTTGCTGGAAAACGAGCCTGGAGCTCTTTCCCGTGTCGTGGGCCTGTTCTCGGCCCGTGGCTACAACATCGAGTCGCTCACCGTGGCACCCACCGAGGATGCATCGCTGTCGCGCATGACCATTCAGACCACGGGCTCCGACGACGTGATCGAGCAGATCACCAAGCACCTGAACCGCCTCATCGAAGTGGTCAAGGTGGTGGACCTCACTGAAGGTGCCTACACCGAGCGCGAGCTCATGATGGTAAAGGTGCGCGCGGTGGGCAAGGAGCGCGAGGAGATGAAGCGCATGGCGGATATCTTCCGTGGCCGCATCATCGACGTGACCGAGAAGAGCTACACCATCGAGCTGACGGGCGACCAGTCGAAGAACGACGCCTTCCTGCAAGCTATCGACCGCACGGCCATTCTGGAAACGGTGCGTACCGGTGCCAGCGGCATTGGCCGCGGCGAGCGCATCCTGCGCGTGTAAGACAATCCTCTGTTTCTATTTTTCACCCCAACAACGCATTTCAACCGGAGCGACCCATGAAAGTTTTCTACGACAAAGACACCGACCTGAGCCTGATCAAGGGCAAGACCGTGGCCATCATCGGCTACGGCAGCCAAGGCCACGCCCACGCACAAAACCTGAACGACAGTGGCGTGAAGGTTGTGGTCGGCCTGCGCAAGGGTGGTGCATCGTGGGACAAGGTCGGCAAGGCTGGCCTGACGGTTCTGGAAGTCAATGACGCCGTCAAATCCGCTGATGTGGTCATGATCCTGTTGCCCGATGAAGACATCGCAGCTGTGTACAAGAACAACGTCGAACCCAACATCAAGCAAGGCGCCTCGCTGGCCTTTGCCCACGGCTTCAACGTGCACTACAACCAGGTCGTGCCCCGTGCTGACCTGGACGTGTGGATGGTGGCCCCCAAGGCCCCAGGCCACACTGTGCGCAACACCTACACCCAGGGCGGCGGCGTGCCCCACCTGGTGGCTGTGCATCAGGACAAGTCCGGTAAGGCCCGTGACCTGGCCCTGAGCTATGCAGCTGCCAACGGCGGCGGCAAGGCCGGCATCATCGAGACCAACTTCAAGGAAGAAACTGAGACCGACCTGTTCGGCGAACAGGCCGTGCTGTGCGGTGGTGCGGTCGAGCTGATCAAGATGGGTTACGAAACCCTGGTCGAAGCCGGTTACGCCCCTGAAATGGCTTATTTCGAGTGCCTGCACGAGCTCAAGCTCATCGTGGACTTGATCTACGAAGGCGGCATTGCCAACATGAACTACTCGATCTCGAACAACGCCGAGTACGGTGAGTACGTGACCGGTCCAGAAGTGATCAACGAGCAGTCGCGCGCCGCCATGCGCAATGCCTTGAAGCGCATCCAGAACGGCGACTACGCCAAGATGTTCATCCAGGAAGGCCGGCTGAACTACCCAAGCATGACGGCCCGCCGCCGCAACACGGCCGACCACAGCATCGAAAAGGTGGGCAGCCAGCTGCGCGCCATGATGCCCTGGATCGCCAAGAACAAGCTGGTCGACCAGACCCGCAACTGATGTTTCGTTTCTGAAGCGTCAAAAGGCCACTTCGGTGGCCTTTTTCATTGGCGGGCGGCCCGGTGTGCAGGCGCTACACTGCGGCCTTCGCCATTTGTGCTCGTAGCGGTCGGCGCTCCTGCGGGAAATGGTTCAATACTATAAATTTAATAGCAGCTTGTGCAACATTTGCGAGCGCTGGAGGTTTGTTTGATGCATGACGGCAATGAATCCACCGACAACCCCGGTGTGATGGTGCGCAAAAGGCGCAAAGGCATCTACATCCTGCCCAACCTGTTCACTCTGGCAGCCCTGTTTGGTGGCTTCTATTCCATCGTCATGGCCATGAATGGCCGTTTTGATCAAGCGGCGGTGGGCGTCTTCTGTGCCATGGTGCTCGACAGCCTCGACGGGCGAGTGGCCCGCATGACCAACACCCAAAGTGCGTTTGGCGAGCAGATGGATTCGTTGTCCGACATGGTGTCCTTTGGTGCTGCGCCTGCCCTGATTGCCTATGAGTGGTCACTTCAGGGCCTGGGCCGCTGGGGCTGGATTGCTGCGTTTGTGTACTGTGCATGTGCGGCGCTTCGCCTGGCGCGTTTCAATGTGAACACGGGCGTTGTGGACAAGCGCTATTTCCAGGGGCTGCCTTCGCCAGCCGCTGCGGCCTTGGTGGCTGGGTTCATCTGGCTGATGACTGAGCTGGGCGTGCATCCTGGTGAAGACCACTGGCTGAGCTGGAGCCAGGTGACATGGATCATGTTTGCCTTCACGCTGTATGCGGGGCTCACCATGGTGACCAACGTACCGTTCTACAGCTTCAAGGATGTGCAGATGAAAAAGAGCGTGCCTTTTGCTGCCATTGTGCTCATTGCGCTGGGCATCGCCGTCATCAACATTCACCCGCCTATCGTGCTGTTTGGTGTGTTCGTTTTCTACGGCCTGAGCGGTTACGGCGTGTACGCCTGGCGCAAGGCCAAAGGGCAGCACAGCAGCGTCATCAGCACCTCCACGGACGAACCCGATGAACGCGGCCTGCACAAGTGATGGCCGTGTTATCCGGCCAGTTGTGCTACATTGCCATGCATGAACTTGTTTGCTCTGGCACTACTGCTACCTCCCCACGGGCGGAGACAGTAGGCGCACGCGCACACTTTTCCACAAAGGCCCGTTTGCACCCGCAACGGGCCTTTTGTTTTGGGCGCCAGATTTTTACGTTGCGGGCCCCCACCCACTGATACCAGGAGAACAACATGGCTGACAAACTGATCATTTTCGACACCACCTTGCGCGATGGCGAGCAGTCCCCCGGCGCATCGATGACCAAGGACGAGAAGCTGCGCATTGCCCGCCAGCTGGAGCGCCTCAAGGTGGATGTGATCGAAGCCGGTTTCGCGGCCAGCTCCAATGGAGATTTCGAGGCGGTTCAGGCCATCGCCAATGCCATCAAAGAGTCCACCATCTGTTCCCTGTCGCGTGCCAATGACCGTGATATTTCACGTGCTGCGGAGGCCCTCAAGGGCGCGGCGAGTGCCCGTATCCACACCTTCATAGCCACGTCGGCGCTGCATATGGAGAAAAAGCTGCGGATGACACCTGACCAGGTGTTGGAGCAGGCCAAGCAGTCGGTCCGTTTCGCACGCAACCTGGTAGGTGACATTGAGTTCAGTCCCGAAGACGGCTACCGAAGTGACCCTGACTTTTTGTGCCGTGTGCTGGAGGCTGTGATCGCGGAAGGCGCCACCACCATCAACGTACCCGATACCGTGGGCTATGCCGTTCCGGAGCTGTATGGCAACTTCATCAAGACGCTGCGCGAGCGCATCCCCAACAGCGACAAGGCGATCTGGTCGGTGCATTGCCACAACGACCTGGGCATGGCGGTGGCCAACTCGCTCGCCGGTGTGAAGATTGGTGGTGCGCGGCAGGTCGAATGCACCATCAACGGTCTGGGTGAGCGCGCCGGTAACTGCTCTCTCGAAGAAGTGGTGATGGCAGTCAAGACCCGTCGCGACTATTTTGGCCTTGAGCTGGGGATTGATACGCAGCACATCGTGGCAGCCAGCCGCATGGTCAGCCAGACCACCGGTTTTGTGGTGCAACCCAACAAGGCCGTGGTGGGGGCCAACGCTTTTGCGCATGCCAGTGGTATCCACCAGGATGGCGTGCTCAAGGCGCGCGACACCTACGAAATCATGCGTGCAGAAGATGTGGGCTGGAGCGCCAACAAGATCGTGCTGGGCAAGCTCAGTGGTCGCAACGCCTTCAAGCAGCGCTTGCAGGAACTGGGTGTCAGCCTGGACAGCGAAACCGAGGTCAACACCGCTTTCACGCGCTTCAAGGAGCTTGCTGACCGCAAGAGCGAGATTTTTGACGAAGATATCCTGGCACTGGTCAGCGACGAGAGCGTGACGGCTGAAAAGGAGCAATACGGCTTCGTATCGCTGTTCCAGCAAAGCGAGACTGGTGAGCAGCCCCGTGCGCGCATCGTGTTCACCGTGGATGGGCACGAGGTGCGCGGCGAGGCGGAAGGGAACGGCCCTGTCGATGCCTCGCTCAAGGCCATCGAATCGCATGTGAAGAGTGGCGCCGAAATGGTGCTGTATTCCGTCAATGCCATCAGTGGCTCTACCGAGAGCCAGGGTGAGGTCACCGTGCGATTGCAGAACAGCGGGCGTGTCGTGAATGGGGTGGGCGCAGATCCAGACATCGTCGTGGCATCGGCGAAGGCCTACCTCAGCGCTTTGAACAAGTTACAAAGTAAAGCCGATCGGGTGGCCGCACAAGGCTGAGTGATCAATTTATAATTCACTCACTTTCTTGGAAAGTCGCGCAAGGTATTGATCTTGCGCGACTTTTTTTGATTCTGTACACTGCCCAATAATTCTTACCGTTTGGAGCACTTTGATGCACCATCGCCGCAACGCTGCAGTGAATCGATTTTTCCAGTGGATGGGTTTCGCGCTCATGAGCGCCGCCCTCATTTCGCCCTCTGTGCATGCGGCAGATGTCAAAAAGCAAGGGGCCAAAAAACAGCAGGTCAGCGCAGCCAATGCCAAGCGCGCTGTGGCACCGCGTAAGGTTGCCGCGAGCATCAAGCCGACGCGTGTAGCGGCCCGGACCGCCAAGGCGCCGACCAAGGTGGCGTTTGTGCCAGCCAAGCCATCTTTTGGTCAGATGGCGGGCTTGCATGAGGTCAATGATCCGCTGGACCTCAAGTCCAGCGTAGCGCTGGTGGTGGATCAGGACACCCATGAGGTATTGCTGCGCAAGAACGACCAGGCTGTGCTTCCCATCGCGTCGCTGACCAAGCTCATGACGGGCATGCTGATCTCTCAGGCCAAGTTGCCCATGGACGAGCCAGTCACGATCACGCAGGACGATGTGGATACCGAAAAGGGTAGCCGGTCGCGCCTGACAGTGGGTACCACGCTGACGCGTGGCGAGATGCTGCATCTGGCGCTGATGTCCAGCGAGAACCGGGCTGCCCATGCGCTGGGTCGTACCTACCCAGGTGGCTTGGAGCTCTTCGTAAATCAGATGAACGCCAAGGCCAAGTCGCTGGGGATGAACGATACCCACTATGTGGAGCCCACCGGCTTGTCTAGCCGTAACCAGTCAAGTGCCCGCGATCTTGCGACCCTGGTTGGAGTGGCGCACGGAGATCCCTTGTTGCGCGAGCTATCCACTTCGCCCGGCTACGAAGTGGCGGTGGGTCACAAGACGCTTCAGTACAACAACACCAATGGTCTGGTGAAGAATCCTACCTGGGACATCGGTCTGCAAAAGACCGGCTATATCTCAGAGGCGGGCCGTTGCTTGGTGATGCAAGCCCAGGTGGCGGGGCGCAAGTTGATCATGGTGTTCCTGGACTCTGCAGGCAAATTCAGTCGACTGGGCGATGCCGAACGGGTGCGCCGCTGGGTAGAGTCCAATCCTTCGCTGGCCGCACCGTTGCAGGCGGCACGCAGCAACAACGGCTGATACGCAGAACCTCTCGCACATGCGCCTGACAGGCTGGTCCTGTCAGGCGCTATTGTTTTGTGGCGCGAGTCCGCCCTCGTAAACGGTCTTGGTTAAATCGGGTCAGTGGGCATCTCATACCTTGAAGGGGTATGCGCAATAAGCTGGCAAGACCGTGCCAGTGGCCTGCCGCACATATGCCACTGCCACCTAGCATCGTCTGTGCCTCGTCACCTCAATATGCCACTGCGACCTCGCCCATGGCGCCGTTTGCAAATGGGGTGTGGATGTAGGGCGTCAGCGCAACTCGGTACGTTGGCTGGTGATTGGGTTGTGACTGGCATCGGTACTTGGCGTGTGGCCCAGAGCCAGCGAAATCTCGTTCGCCGTTGCTTGTAGTTTGGGCAGCCAGCCTTCATCCAGCCGGTCGGCAGGGGCAGAAATGGACAGGCCCGCTACCAGCTTGCCCTGGTCGTCATATACGCCGGCGGCCATGCAGCGCACACCCAGCTCCAACTCTTCGTTGTCGCGGGCAATACCGTATTGCCGGGCCTTGGCCAGTTCCCGCTCCAGCACTGGCAACTGCGTGATGCTGTTGCGGGTGTGGCCTGCAAGACCTGTGCGGGTGGCGTAGGCGCGAACGCGCTGGGGGTCATCCAGTGCGAGGAAGAGCTTTCCTGTAGAGGTCAGGTGCAGTGGCGCCCTGCCGCCAATGGCACGCACCACCTGCATGCCCGACCGCTCACTGTAGGCGCGCTCCACATACACAATTTCATCGCCCTGGCGCATGCTCAGGTTCACGGGCTGCTGGATCAGCTTGTGCAGGCTGCGCATGGGGGTCAGCGCAGCGTCACGAACGCTCAGGCGGGCCTTCACCAGGTTGCCTAGCTCCAGCAGTCGCATGCCAAGCCTATAGCTGCCTGATTCGGGGCGGTCCACAAACCGGCCGATGGTCAGGTCGTTGAGGATGCGGTGGGTAGTGGAAGGGTGCAGCCCGGTTTTCTCGCTGATTTCCTTGAGGGAAATTGCGTCTTCACGAGAAGCCAGAACATCGATCAGTGTGAACATGCGCTCAAGCACCTGAACGCTGGGTTTGAGAGGGATGCTGGGATCGGTTTTTTTCATGAGCGGCTATGGTGCAAGGGCCGCTGCATTTTATCTTGTGAAATGTGAGCGTGTGTTCAGGTGCTCGTTTGCGCAGTGTCTGTTACCCGGTGCCATAGCCCATCTGTGCGGATTTCATGGGGCAGAAAGCGGGCCTTGTAGTTCATCTTGGGGCTGGTTTCAATCCAGTAACCCAGGTATACGTGGGGTAGGCCCAGGGCATGGGCTTGCGCAATTTGCCACATGACGTTGTAGGTGCCGTAGCTGCAATGGGGCTCGGGTTCGTAAAACGTATACACGGCAGACAGGCCGTCATCGAGCACATCGAGAATGGAGACCATCTTGAGCGCGCCAGGTTCGCCTGATGCATCGGTCTCGCGAAACTCCACCAGTCTTGAGTTCACCCGGCTTTGCAGCAGAAATTGTGTGTACTGGTCGATGCTGTCATGGTCCATGCCGCCGCCCGCATGCCGGCCGTTCTGGTAGCGCAAATAAAGCTGGTAGTGTTCGGGCACAAAACACAGCCGCAGCACCCGGGCTTGCAGTTGGCCGTGGCGTATTGCTGCGCGTTTTTGGCTGCGATCGGGCTTGAATTCGTTGACAAGGACCCGCAGCGGGGTGCAGGCCTGGCATCCGTCGCAATAGGGGCGGTAGGTGAACATGCCGCTGCGGCGAAACCCCTTGGCTACGAGGTCGGAATAAAGATCGCTCTGGATCAGGTGGCTGGGCGTGGCGACTTGTGATCGCGCCTGCCGGTCCGGCAGATAACTGCAAGGGTAGGGGGCTGTCGCATAAAACTGCAGGGTCTGCAGCGGAAGGTCGTTGAGTTGCGTCATGCCGGATCGGTCTTGGGTGGCAGCAGCTCGTTCCAGTATACGGGCTCAAATCTCCAGGGGACGGCGGGCTGTTGTCGCGCTTTGTTCACATTCTCAAGGAAATCGGCCCGAGGTATCTCCCGCCCGCCCAGCGAGGTGAGGTGCTGCGTATTCTGCTGGCAGTCAATCAGAGTGATGCCATTGCGGCGGCACAGGCATACCAGTGCGGCCAAGGCGATCTTGGAGGCATCGGTCATATGTGCAAACATGGATTCCCCGAACACAGCTTGGCCCAGTGCCACGCAATACAGGCCTCCAGCGAGTTGACCGTCCACCCAGGTTTCCACGCTGTGGGCATAGCCCGCTAGGTGTAGATCGGTGTAGGCATTGACCATCTCTGGCACGATCCAGGTTCCAGCTTGGCCCTCGCGTTCCTTGGTGGCGCAGGCGGTGATGACGTCCTTGAATGCACTATCGATGCGGATTTCGCAACATGCCTGCCTGCGAAACGCCTGCAGCCTCTTGTTCAGTGATCGACGCAGTCGAAACTCTGATACCGGCAGCACCATGCGCGGATCGGGTGCCCACCACAGGATAGGCTGCCCGGGGCCGTACCAGGGAAAGGTGCCCTGCGCATACGCGGCACAGAGGCTGTTCACATCCAGCGCACCGCCTGCGGCCAGCAGTCCCGGGGCAGGATCGGCTGCTCCCCATGCCAGTGTCGGTGCAGGGAGTGGGTCATTGGGTTCCAGCCAGGGCAATTGCGGGTGCATGCGGGTGTGTGTCGCAAAGGCACTATTGTCTGGCAAGCGCTTGCACGCTGGGTGGCGGGTGCTGGCCAACAAAAAAGCCCCACACTCAGAAAGTGCAGGGCTTTTTCAGATTG
>NZ_JBXAGA010000001.1:0-362387 GCF_058793595.1 Acidovorax sp. GW835-FHT14G06 | reverse complement strand
TGGCTCCTCGACCTGGGCTCGAACCAGGGACCTACGGATTAACAGTCCGGCGCTCTACCGACTGAGCTATCGAGGAATGATCGGTATCTATCAACTGACTAATTAAAAGGCCCCGCTTTTCTCATGCAGGGCCTGCAAATTCTTGGCTCCTCGACCTGGGCTCGAACCAGGGACCTACGGATTAACAGTCCGGCGCTCTACCGACTGAGCTATCGAGGAACAAGACTTAGATTATATACACAAAATTTGGCCCGAATCCACAAAACTGACTGCATAGGTTCGCAAACCCATGCACCAACATGGGGCCGCAGGGCGCGATATGCTGGGCACCCTAACGCCAGGTTGGCGGCACGGTGCCTTGTCTCCAAGCATTTCCCACATTTCATGACCAACCACACCATTTTGAAAATGGGCGACCCCCGCCTGCTGCGCGTGGCCCAGCCTGTCACCGCGTTCGACACTGACGAATTGCATCAGCTGGTGCGCGATATGTTCGAGACCATGGCCTCAGTGAACGGCGCCGGACTGGCCGCTCCGCAGATTGGTGTGGATCTGCAGCTGGTGATCTTTGGTTCCAACGACCGCAACCCGCGCTACCCGGACCGTTCGCTCGTGCCGCCCACGGTGCTGCTCAACCCGATGATCACGCCCCTGGGCGTGGAGGAGGAAGAGGATTGGGAAGGTTGCCTGTCCGTGCCCGGCCTGCGTGGCAAGGTGCCGCGGTGGTCGCGCATCCGCTACACGGGTTTTGACCTGTATGGTGACCCCATTGACCGCACGGTGGACGGCTTCCATGCCCGGGTGGTGCAGCATGAATGCGATCACCTGATTGGCAAACTTTATCCCATGCGTGTGCGTGATTTCACGCAGTTCGGGTTCACCGAGGTGCTGTTCCCGGAAATCAGTGCCACTGAGGACGACTGAACCTGATAACGTTCCGGGCCGATCCCGGGGAGGTCAGGACGACAGTTCCTGCAGCAGCTCGGTTTCGATCTGGATCTGGCGGGCGTTGTTTTGCAGCTCTGGGCCCTGGATGAGAAAGGTGTCTTCCACCCGCTCGCCCAGGGTACTGACCTTGGCCAGTTGCACGCTCAGGTGGTGCTGCGCCAGGATGCGTGCCACGAGATAGAGCAGACCGGCACGGTCGCTGGCCGAGATCGCCAGCAGCCAGCGCTGCGCCTTTTCGTCGGGGCGCAAGGTCACCCGGGGCGCTACAGGAAAGCTCTTGACCCGGCGTGACACCCGCTTGCGGGTGGGCTCTGGCAAAGGGCCGCCTTCCTCGATCACGCGCATCAGATCGCTCTCGACCATGTGGGTCAGCTCGCGGTAGTGCCCGGGCTGCTCCGATGCGGAAGACGCTACGACCTGGAAGGTATCGAGTGCATAGCCGTTGTTGGCAGTGTGCACCCGCGCATCGAGGATGCTGAAACCCACGCGGTCGAAATAGCCGCAGATGCGTGCGAACAGATCAGCCTGATCGGCGGCGTAGACCATTACCTGCAGACCATCGCCCGCCAGCGACTGGCGGGCGCGCACCACCGGCTTGGCGGCGCCCACATGGCGCGACAGGTGCCGCGTGTGCCAGGCAATGTCGGCAGCGTCGTGGCGCATGAAATAGCTCACGTCCAGCGTGGCCCACAAGGCCTTGTGGGCGTCAAAGGGCAGGGCATTGAGTGCCAGCAGCACCAGTGCCTCTCGCTTGCGGGCTTCGATCTCGGCCGCTGCGTCGGGTGCGCGGCCGCCCAGTGTGCGCAGGGTTGCGCGGTACAAGTCTTCCAGCAACTTGCCCTTCCAGGCGTTCCAGACCTTGGGGCTGGTACCGCGGATATCTGCTACGGTAAGCAGGTACATGGCCGTGAGGTTGCGCTCGTTGCCCACGCGGCGCGCAAAGGCTCCGATCACGTCCGGGTCGCTCAGGTCCTGCTTTTGCGCCACAGTGCTCATGGTCAGGTGCTCCCGCACCAAAAACTCGATGAGCCGGCCATCTTCGCGGTCCACGCCGTGCTGGCGGCAAAAACGCCGTACTTCCTCAGCGCCGATCTGTGAGTGATCGCCGCCCCGGCCTTTACCGATGTCGTGAAACAGCGCCGCCACGTACAAGATCCAGGGCTTGTCCCACCCGCCTGCCAACTGCGAACAGAAGGGGTATTCGTGCGCATGCTCTGCCATGAAGAAGCGGCGCACGTTGCGCAGCACCATCAGGATGTGCTGGTCCACCGTGTAAACGTGGAACAGGTCATGCTGCATCTGCCCCACGATGCGGCGAAACGGCCACAGGTAGCGGCCCAGTACCGAGGTCTGATTCATCAGCCGCATGGCATGCGTGATCCCCGAAGGCTGTTGCAGGATGCGCATGAAGGCATCGCGGTTGGCCGGGTCGCGCCGGAAGGCGCTGTCCATCACGCCGCGTGCGTTGTACAGCGCACGCAAGGTGCGGGCTGACAGGTCCTTGAGCCCCACCGTGGTCTGGTAGAGCAGAAATGTCTCCAGGATCGCATGGGGGTCGCGGGTGTAGAGGTCGTCGCTGGCCACCTCGATAAGACCCGCCTTCTCGAAGAACCGTTCGTTGATCGGACGCGGCTCATGGGTGGAAGGGTTCAGGCGTTCTTCTATGTTGAGCAGCAGGATCTGGCTGAGCTGCGACACGGCCTTTGCTGCCCAGTAGTAGCGGCGCATCAGACTTTCGCTGGCCCGCATGGGCAGGCGCGAGCCATCGGGTGCTTGCGAGCGGTAGCCAAACGATTCGGCCACCGCAGTCTGCAGGTCGAACACCAGGCGGTCTTCGTGTCGCCCGGCCGCTGCGTGCAGGCGGGCGCGGATCAGGCACAGCAGTGCTTCGTTGCGCTCGATCTGGCGCACTTCGAAGGCCGTGGCCAGGCCACTGGCAGCCAGTTCTTTCCAGCTGCTTCCCAATCCGGCGGCCTGCGACACCCACAGGATCATCTGCAGGTCCCGCAGCCCTCCTGGCGACTCCTTGCAGTTGGGCTCCAATGAGTAGGGGGTGTTCTCGTACTTGGTGTGGCGCTGCCGCATTTCCAGCGTCTTGGCCACCAGGAACGCCTGGGGGTTCATCTGCGCGCGGTACTGGCGCTGAAATTCGGCAAACAGCGCCGCATTGCCGCAGACCAGCCGCGATTCGAGCAACGAGGTCTGTACTGTGACATCGCCCGCACTCTCGGCGAGGCACTCCGCCACCGTGCGCACGCTCGACCCGATCTCCAGGCCCGTATCCCAGCAACTGCCGATGAATCCTTCCAGCTTCGCACGCAATGCGCTACCGGTTTCGGGCGCCGTGCCATCTGGCAACAGCAGCAGGACATCGACATCGGAGTACGGGAACAGCTGGTCGCGTCCGAAGCCGCCGACTGCCACCAGGGCCATGTCTTCAGGCAGCTGGGCGCGCAGCCACAGAGTCTGGAGCAGGTTGCCCGCCAGCGACGACAGTTTGCGCAACAACACACGGATACCGCGTGTGGAGGAGCCGGTGGATTTCATGGCCGCCAGGAGGGCGGCCTTGTCGCTGCGGTAGGTGTCCCGCAGGGCATGGAGTTCAGTCATGGTCGGAGTGTGCTGGTAGGGGCCATGAAAATGCCATGCAAGAGTTGTGCGAGCGCCGATGCGTCAGGGAGTGTCATCGGCGTCGCGGGGCCAGATCAGGTGGCCGTGGCGGTCACAAACGGCGGCAGCGGCGGCGACCCCGCCGACAGCGTCATCACCTCGTAGCCTGTGGGCGTGACCAGCACGGTGTGCTCCCACTGGGCCGACAGACTGTGGTCCTTGGTCACGATGGTCCAGCCGTCGTTGCCAAAGTCCTTCACCTCGCGGCGGCCCGCGTTGATCATGGGCTCGATGGTGAACACCATGCCGGGCACCAGTTCTTCAAGTGTGCCGGGCTTGCCATAGTGGAGCACCTGCGGCTCTTCGTGGAACTTCTTGCCAATGCCGTGGCCGCAGAACTCGCGCACCACCGAAAAACCATGGCCTTCGGCAAACTTCTGGATCGCGTGGCCAATATCGCCCAGGCGGGCCCCGGGCTTGACCTGTACGATGCCATGCCACATGGCCTCAAAGGTCAGTGCTGACAGGCGCTTGGCGGCGATCGAGCACTCGCCGATCAGGAACATGCGGCTGTTGTCGCCGTACCAGCCGTCCTTGGTGATCACGGTCACGTCCACATTGACGATGTCGCCCTTCTTGAGCGGTTTGTCGTTGGGGATGCCGTGGCACACCACGTGGTTGACCGAGGTGCACAGCGAAGCTGGGTAGGGCGGGTAGCCCGGTGGCTGGTAGCCCACGGTGGCCGATATGGTGCCCTGCTGGGCCATGCATTCGGCGCCCAGGCGGTCGATCTCTTTGGTGGTGATGCCTGGCTTGATGTGCGGCGTGATGTAGTCCAGCACTTCGGAGGCCAGGCGGCAGGCCAGGCGCATGCCCTCGATGTCCTCGGCGCTTTTGATGGTGATGCTCATGCCGCAATTATCCCATCGGCCCCCCGGCTGCGCAGGCGGCCGGCCCATGCCCGGTAAAATGGAGAGCTCCGGTGCTGGTTGCACGCTGGCGCCCGGAGCCACCCTCTACCCCTGACACCCCCCAACAGGCCGCTACCGTGACCTTGCACATGACCACGCTGGCGGGCGGCAACGCCCTCAGCTCCTTCCGCGCCCAGCAACTTCAACCCGGCCTGGAGGCCATTCACCCCAAGATCAGTGGCATTGCAGCGCGTTTCGTGCACCTGGTCGCCACCGATGCGGCCCCCACTCCTGCAGAACAAGAGCGCCTGGCTGCGCTGCTGACCTACGGCGACCCCTATGCGGGCCCCGAAGATGGCGCCGTGCTGATCGTCACGCCCCGGCTGGGCACACTGTCGCCCTGGGCCTCCAAGGCCACCGACATTGCGCGCAATTGCGGCATCGCCATTCGCCGGGTAGAGCGCATCACCGAATACCGCATCAGCCTCAAGACGGGCCTGCTGGGCAAAACCCCTGAGTTGACGGCCGAGCAGCTGGCCCGGGTGGCCGCTTTGCTGCATGACCGCATGACCGAATCGGTGGTGGCCGACCGCAGCGCCGCAGCCGCCCTGTTCACCGAACTGCAGCCCGCGCCCATGGAGCATGTGGACGTGCTGGCCGGTGGTCGCGCGGCACTCGAAGCGGCCAACACCCGCTTCGGCCTGGCCCTCGCCGACGATGAAATCGACTACCTCGTGACCGCCTTCACGGGCCTGAAGCGCAACCCCACCGACGTGGAACTGATGATGTTCGCGCAGGCCAACAGCGAACACTGCCGCCACAAGATCTTCAACGCCGAGTTCACCATCGACGGCGTGGCGCAGAGCAAGAGCCTGTTCGGCATGATCCGCAACACGCACCAGCTGGCGCCCCAGCACACGGTGATCGCGTATTCGGACAACGCCTCGGTCATGGAAGGCCATCAGGTGGAGCGTTTTGTGGCAAAAATGGCCGCAAGCGCTAGTGAATCAAGCGCTAATAGCTATCAAAAAAGTAGCGTTACACAGCATGTGCTGATGAAGGTGGAAACCCACAACCACCCCACGGCCATCTCGCCATTTCCCGGCGCGTCCACCGGCGCGGGCGGCGAGATCCGCGACGAGGGCGCTACCGGCCGGGGCTCCAAGCCCAAGGCGGGCCTCACGGGTTTCACCGTGTCCAAGCTGTGGGGCAGCACGGTGGGCAAGCCTGAGCACATTGCCAGCCCGCTGCAGATCATGGTCGAAGGCCCCTTGGGGGGCGCGGCGTTCAACAACGAATTCGGCCGCCCCAACCTGGCAGGCTACTTCCGCGAATACGAGCAGGAAGTCGCTGGCGTGCAGCGCGGCTACCATAAGCCCATCATGATCGCGGGCGGCGTGGGCGTGATCGATGCCGAGCTGACGAAGAAGATCGAGTTCCTCGCCGGTTCACTGCTGATCCAGCTGGGGGGGCCCGGCATGCGCATCGGCATGGGCGGCAGCGCCGCCAGCTCCATGGCCACGGGCACCAACGCGGCCGAGCTGGACTTTGACTCGGTGCAGCGCGGCAACCCCGAGATCGAGCGCCGTGCGCAAGAGGTCATCAACCACTGCTGGGCGCAGGGCACGGCCAACCCCATCCTTGCCATCCACGACGTGGGTGCGGGCGGCCTGTCCAACGCCTTCCCCGAGCTGACCAACGATGCAGGCCGTGGCGCACGCTTTGACCTGCGCGCCGTGCAGCTCGAAGAATCGGGCATGGCCCCCAAGGAAATCTGGAGCAACGAATCCCAAGAGCGCTACGTGCTGGCCATCGCGCCCGAGTCGCTGGAGCAGTTCAAGGCCTTCTGCGAGCGCGAGCGCTGCCCGTTTGCCGTGATCGGTACCGCCACCGAAGAGCGCCAACTGGTACTGCACGACCCCGCCGCCACGGCCGACGACCAGAAGCTGCCCGTGGACATGCCCATGAACGTGCTGTTGGGCAAGCCGCCCAAGATGCACCGCGACGTGAAGACCGTGGTGCGCGAATTCGCGCCGATGGATTTGACCGGCGTGCCACTGCAAAAAGCCGTGATCGACGTGCTGGCTCACCCCACGGTGGCGTCCAAGCGCTTCCTGATCACGATCGGCGACCGTACCGTGGGTGGCCTGAGCCACCGCGACCAGATGGTCGGCCCCTGGCAGGTGCCTGTGGCCGACTGCGCAGTGACGCTGGCCGACTACAAAGGCTTTGCGGGCGAGGCCATGAGCATGGGCGAGCGCACTCCGCTCGCCGCCATCAACGCCCCCGCCTCGGGCCGCATGGCGGTGGCCGAGGCCATTACCAACTTGCTGGCTGCACCCATAGAGCTGCCCCGTGTGAAGCTGTCCGCCAACTGGATGGCCGCCTGCGGCGAGCCCGGCGAAGACGCTGCGCTGTACGAAACCGTGAAGGCCGTGGGCATGGAGCTGTGCCCCGCGCTGGGCGTGTCCATCCCCGTGGGCAAAGATTCGTTGTCCATGCGCACGCAGTGGAGCGAAGGCGCGGACAAGAAGAAAGTCACGTCCCCTGTCAGCCTGATCGTGAGCGCCTTCGCCTCGCTGTCCGATGTGCGCGGCACGCTCACGCCCCAGCTCAATGCCACCGAGGCCGACACCACGCTGGTACTGATCGACCTGGGCAAGGGCCAGAACCGCATGGGCGGCAGTATCCTGGGCCAGACGCTGGACCAGAGTGGCGATGTGGTGCCCGATGTGGACGACCCCCAAGACCTGGTCAACCTCGTCAATGCCGTGAACGCGCTGCGCGCCAAGGGCCAAATCCTGGCCTACCACGACCGCAGTGATGGTGGCCTGCTGGCCGCAGCGGCAGAAATGGCCTTTGCGGGCCATGTGGGCGTGTCGCTCAATGTCGATCTGCTGGTGACCGAAGGCGACGGCATCAGCGACAGCCGTGCTGAAGTGGGCGACGCCAAGAACTGGTCGGGCCAGGTCAGCGCGCGCCGCGAAGAACTCACGCTCAAAGCCCTGTTCAACGAAGAACTGGGCGTGGTGCTGCAGGTCAAGACCAGCGAGCGCAACGATGTGATGCAGACCCTGCGTGAGCATGGTCTGTCCAGGTTCAGCCACTTCATCGGCAAGACGCGCCCCGCCTCGTCGTCCATCGATGCAGGCAAGGGCGAGCTGCAGGTCTGGCGCGATGCCAAAGCGGTGTTCAGCGCCACCCTGGCAGACCTGCACCAAGTGTGGGACGCGGTGAGCTGGAAGATTTGCCAGCAGCGCGATAACCCCGCCAATGCGGATGCCGAGCACGCCGCAGCGGGCGAGCCCACCGACCCTGGCATGCACGTGCACCTCACGTTCGACGCCACTGACAACGTGGCCGCGCCGTACCTCAACCTCGCCAAACCCAAGGTCGCCATCCTGCGCGAGCAGGGCGTGAACTCGCACATCGAAATGGCCTACGCCTTCACCGAGGCGGGCTTTGAGGCCTACGACGTGCACATGACCGATCTGCAGACCGGCCGCGTCCAACTCGAAAACTTCAAGGGTGTGGTCGCCTGCGGCGGCTTCAGCTACGGCGACACGCTGGGTGCGGGCATTGGCTGGGCGCGCTCCATCACGTTTAACCCGGTGCTGGCAGCTCAGTTCCAGGGCTTCTTCGGTCGCACGGACACGTTCGGCCTGGGCGTGTGCAACGGCTGCCAGATGTTTGCCGAGCTGGCCGACATCATCCCCGGTGCACAAGACTGGCCACGTTTCACCACCAACCAGAGCGAGCGCTTCGAGGCCCGCCTGTCGCTGGTGGAAGTGCTCGATTCCCCCAGCCTGTTCCTGCAGGGCATGGCCGGCAGCCGCCTGCCGATTGCCGTGGCGCACGGTGAGGGCTATGCGAACTTCAAGTACCGGGGCAACGCCGACAAGGCCATTGCTGCGATGCGCTACGTGGACAACCACGGCCGCGCGACGGAGCAGTACCCGTTCAACCCCAACGGCAGCGCGGGTGGCCTGACGGCAGTGACCACTGCCGATGGACGCTTCACCGCCATGATGCCCCACCCAGAGCGCGTTTTCCGCAACGTACAGATGAGCTGGACCAGCGAAGACCAGGCCCAATACAGCGGCTGGATGCGTATCTGGCGCAACGCGCGCAAGTGGGTGGGGTGATGGCCTGAGGCACCATGTGTTGCATGGTGCCTTCTGCTCCCTCTCACAGACCGTTGAACACCTCTCGGTCAGCGGCCACGGTTTCTTTCAGGTGGGGTGCAAGTCCATTTGAAGAAACACGCGCCCCCCGTCGATGCGCACGGGGTAGCACTTCAGCGGATCGGTGACGAGGGCACAGGTGGGGCTGCCGTCACGGACATCAAACTTCCCCTGGTGCAGGGGGCACTCGATTTCATGGCCGTCCAGAAAGCCATCGCAAAGACGCGCATGCCCGTGCGTGCAGATGTTGTCGGTCGCAAAGACCCTTCCGGCCACCTTGTACAAGGCAATGCTGCGCTCACCCACCTGCAATCCGATGACATCGTCTTCGGGTACTTCGGCCTCACTGGTGGCGTCAATCCAGGATGATTCGTTCATGGCGGTTCAGATGGGATAGATGATGGAGTTTGGAATCATTTCGCTGTCGTACACGCAGATGCGCTTCGAAAACTTGAGCCCTGCCGGAGTCCGTTCGATCACGTCGATGTACCGCCCCACGTTGAACACCGTGGATTCACGCGAGAGCTTGGTGCGGAACACCGCGTAGTTCGCCTCTGCCTCAAAGCGGTTTCCATTCGCTACGACGACCACCGGCGCACCCACCACATGGCGTTGGTAATAGGGGTCATGGAACAGGGTTTCCCGGATGCCATACACACGGTCCTTGAGCATTCCCTTGCTTTCAAACAGCAGCGTTGCCAGTGGAAAGCCGCGTTCGTGGTTCTCGCGGGGCACCAGCTTGTAGGTGCAGTCCTCCGTGAAAAACTCGGGCCACAAATCCCAGTGGCCGGAGTCCACGGCCAGCGCGTACTCTGCATACAGGCGCGAGATGGCCATGTAGTCATCAAAGTGAAGTTGGGGGGCGGGGCTCATGGTCAGGCCTCCATCACTTCACGCCAGTACGCATACATTCCACGAATCAGCGTCTCGGTCACCATGTGATCGGTGTTTTCCACGGTCTTGCCCCCCAACTCCGCCAGAGTGCGGTGGTACGGTTTGCTTTCAAAGCCTTGCTGGGAAAACTCGATCACTTCCCCGTCGTCGGCAGAGACGAACCCCGCAGGGCCGAACAGGTTGGCCTGTCGCAGACGGCGCTGCGTCATCTCCTCGGTGTCATCGTCGAACCCGAAGTGCGTCCACACAAAGTCGAAGGCGCCATGGCCGTCTGGCTGAATGTGCCGGGTCGAGACGCTGTTGACCTGCTGCTGCAGGATGACGCTGGGGAACACCGTCATCATGACGGCCGTGGGGCCACCCCACCATGGCTCTGGCACGATATCAAGAAACCGCGCGTCGTTCAGCTGCATGCTTTCCTTGAAGCTGGACACCTGGGTGACCTGGTCGGCTTTTCCGGCCTGGCCCCGCGTAGAGATCATCGCGGCGTGCCGGTGGCGCACATCCATTTTCAGCTCGCTCTTGTTGTCGGCCCGCCAGAGGCCAAAGGTCACAAACCAGGTGTGCAGCAAGCCCGGGTGGTAGGGGTCCTTGATGTTCTCCTGCATGAGCTTCCAGTTGCCTGGAATGCGCTGGCGGTTGTAGCCCAGAATTTTCAGTCGCCGACCGTTGAAGAGCCGGTCAAAGTACGACAGGATTTCCGGCCCCAGGAAGTCTTCGAGCGACTCGATGTCGTGGTCGAAGCTGGCAAAAACGACGCCCCCACGGGTGGCCACCTTCAGCTTGTTCAGGCCATGGTCCGCTGTCTGGAAATCAGCAGGCATGCCGCCGTTGACTTTGCCGTCCTGCTTGACGCCACGGCGAAACGGCACCCCTTGAAGATCCCCTTGCAGCGTGTAGCTCCACTGGTGATACGGGCACACAAAATCCTTCTTGTTGCCGTGGCGCTCGCGGCAAAACTGCATTCCGCGATGGGCGCACACGTTCTCGACCACTTGGATTCCGCTCGCGTCACGCACCATGATGACGGAGCGTTCTCCCACCACCGTGCGCTTGAAATCCCCCACGTTCGGTACCTCGGCCTCCAAACCGACATAGTTCCAATGCTGTCGGTAGAAGAATCGTTCAAGCTCCTTCTTGTGCAGGTCTTCGCCTATGTAGGCCATGAACGGGATTCGGCTGCTGCCCTCGGTTTCCCATTGCATCTGGCCGGGGAAGACTTCCTTGACCGGTGTACTCATCGCTATCTCCTTCGAATTTTTGGGGCGTCAACAGTGGCAGCGATGGCCCTCAGACCGTCGCTTTGAGCAGGCCGGACTACACACTAGGTGCCACTGGCATAAAACGCATCCACGTAAATCTGCTCTGGCAACACGCCCATTTGCCGCACCAGCAAAGAAGTGGCTTCGACCATGGGCGGTGCGCCGCAGAGGTATGCGCGAAAACTCGCCAGGCTTGGCCAGTCATGGGCGATGGCGTCGGTCACGAGGCCTGTGCGGCAAGCCCTCGCCTGGCCAGACGCGACCACAATGTGCACCTTCAGGTTCGGGTGCTGAAGTTGCAGCGCTTCCAGCCATTCAAGGCCATAGATGTCGCGCTCAGATCGGACACCGAAGTACAGGTAGATGGGATTGCCCATGCCTGCGGCAGCCACACCACGAACGATGGACAGGATTGGTGCCAGCCCTGCGCCACCCGCCACACATAGCATCGGCCCGGTGTGCTTGCGCCGCAGGTATGCGGAGCCCATCGGGCCGCTGACCCGAACCGTATCCCCCACGCGAAGCTCGTTCGCAACATAGGCGGTGACGCGGCCTTGCGGAACCAGCCTGATATGAAACTCCAACGTTTTGTCTTGGGCAGTGCCTGCCATGGAGTAGGGCCGCACATGCGCGGGGGTGAACTGCAGTTGCGCATACTGGCCCGGCGAAAAATCCAACGCCTTCGCTGGTTGGAGAATCAGCCGCTTGATGTCATGGGTTGGGTCTTCAATGGCCAAAACGGTGGCTTTGATGATTCGCGCCGTATGCACGACCACTTCATCCGGTTCGGGAATCTCCACCGTGCAGGGCTCTGTCAGAAAGGTCTGGCACGCCAGGACGTACGAGTCTTGCGCAGCCAGCGGTTGCTGCACCTCGCGCCCAGACTCCAGCACGTGTCCTGTCACGATCTTGCAGCGACAGGTTCCGCACCTCCCGGCCATGCAGCTGTACGAAACCGGCACATCGTTATCGCGCAGGGCGTCCAGCAGATTGACGCCGGCCGTGACATTGAGAGTGCGCGCTAGTGGGCGGACGTGGACTTCCATCGTGTGTTGTCTCGGGAGCCTTTTTGGGGGTGTCGTTTCCTGGAGCAGGAATTGATGGGCCCGATGATCAGACGCACGAGAAAATCAGTCAACGCGATGATGTGAATGTTGAATATCATTCAAATCAATATTTAGCGAGGCAACCGATGGAGCTCAAAGACATTGACCTGAATCTGCTGGTTGTCTTCAATCAGCTCCTCACCGAACGCAAGGTTTCCAAGGTGGCAGAGAACCTGGGACTTGGGCAGCCCGCCGTGAGCAATGCGCTTGCGCGGCTGCGCAAGCTGTTTGACGACGAGCTGTTCACACGCACCGCGAGCGGTATGCAGCCCACTCCGTTTGCTGGCCAGCTGGCGGAATCGGTGGGGGATGCGCTGGGGATGATTCACGGGGCAGTGAACGCCAGGAACACATTCGACCCGCTCACCAGCAAACGCAGCTTCACCGTGGGGATGACGGATATCGGGGAGATCTACTTTCTGCCGCAATTGATGCGGCGCATTGAGGAGGCCGCGCCGTTCGTCACCATCAGCACTGTACGCAATGCCGCCATCAACCTGAAGGACGCCATGGAGGCGGGCCATGTGGACCTTGCCGTGGGCCTGCTGCCGCAGTTGAAGGCGGGGTTTTTTCAGCGCCGCCTTTTTGAGCAGAACTACGTCTGCATGTTTCGCAAAGGACATCGGCTGGATCAGAAGAAAATCCGTTTGCAAGACTTCTTCAGTGCGGACCATGTGGCCATAGTCTCTGCGGGCACCGGCCATGGGCAGGTGGACGAGATACTGGACAACCACTCACCCCAAAGGCAGGTGAAGCTCAAAGTCCCTCACTTCGTCGCCGTGGGTCATATCTTGCAGTCCACCGATCTCGTCGCCACCGTACCGGAGCGTCTGGCCGAGCGCATGGCTGCGCCTTTTGACCTCCGGTATCTGGCGCACCCGGTCAAGCTGCCCAAAATTGCCATCAACATGTTCTGGCACGCGAAGTTTCACAAGGACCCCGCGAACCAATGGCTGCGCTCGCTGGTCTTTGATCTCCACTCGGATGCTTCATCCAGCCTCAGGGCCTAGCGAGGCTGAATCAGAGTGGATGCTTGTTCAGCGGTGCTTTGCTTCAGTTGCCCATTTTTCAGGTGTCTGAGCGTTTTTTTGCGTGCGAGGCAGGTGTGCAACAGAGATTGTCAGTGGCTCAGACCCGCAGCGGCCTTTCGTACACCAGCAGTCGGCCCTTGTAGGCAGGGCGGTCTTCCTGCTCGGGGTGGTCCAGCCGTTCCTCCACCACCTCAAAGCGGTGAACCGCCATCTGTTTGTGAAAGCTGGAGCGGTTGCCCCGGTTCGGGTCCACGATCCAGATCTGCGCGCCGTCGCCTGCGTGGTGGTCCAGAAAGGTGGCCAGGGACGCACGGGCGTCGCGTTCATACAGTACATCGCTGCCCATGATGAGGTCGAACTGGCCTTGCACCGCGTTGGCTTGTGCTGGCGCTTGGGAGCCCCATTGGCCTGTGCGGTACTTCATGGGGTGCAGGCCGTTCAAGCGCGCGTTTTCCTGCAGAAACTGTTGGGCCAGCGGATGGCAGTCGCTGGCGGTGACATCGATGCCGCGTCGGTGGCACACCAGGCTGGCCAGGCCCAGGCCGCAGCCAATCTCCAGCACTCGTTCGCCTGCCAGCAGGGGGCGATTGGCCATGCGCCGGGCCAGCTGCGCGCCCGAGGGCCATAACAGGCCGAACAGGGGCCAGGCGGCGGATGATATGCCCAGTGCCTCGGCGGCGCCCAGAGGGTCGGCAAACTGCTGCTTGTCGAGCAGCGACTGGATGATCAGGTCGGCCGCGCCGGTGATGGCGATGTCTTCCTGCTTGGTCAGGTAGCCGGGCATGGCGGGGCGGTGAAGCCCACAGAAGGCCCCATAGCGGGTAGTCGATAAGGGCGCGAGTATGCGCCTTGCGGCTAGGCAGACATGCCCGCAGGCACTGTGGGGCTATCTGTGAATGGCATTGCCGCTGCACGATGGTGGAACTTGCGCTGCTGTTGTCTGTGCGTTGCTATAGTGCGGCGCACACCCGCGGCATGTTCGCCGCTTTTTTTGCGACTCACCCCCAAGGACTTCCCATGGCCGCTGGCAGCCTGCTTGCTTTGCTCGACGATATCGCCACCATCCTCGACGATGTGGCCTTGATGACTAAGGTGGCGGCCAAGAAGAGCGCCGCCATGGCCGACGATGTATCGGTGATGACCAAGGTGGCTGCGCAGAAGACGGCGGGCGTGCTGGGAGACGACCTGGCGCTCAACGCCCAGCAGGTGACCGGGGTGCGCGCCGAGCGCGAGATCCCGGTGGTGTGGGCGGTGGCCAAGGGCTCGTTCATCAACAAGCTCATTCTTGTGCCCGCTGCGCTGCTGATCAGCGCCTTTGCGCCTTGGGCTGTGACGCCGCTGCTGATGGTGGGGGGCGCCTTCTTGTGTTTTGAGGGTTTTGAGAAGGTGGCGCACAAGTTGCTGCACGCCCAGCACGAGGACGAGGCTGAGCACGAAAGCCACGCCAAGGCCAATGCCAATCCGGCGGTGGATCTGGTGGCCTTTGAAAAGGACAAGATCAAGGGCGCCGTGCGCACGGACTTCATCCTTTCGGCCGAAATCATTGCCATCACGCTGGGCACAGTGGCCGCCGCACCCTTTGTGCAGCAGCTGACCGTGCTGTCGGGCATCGCCATCATCATGACTATTGGTGTCTATGGGCTGGTGGCGGGCATCGTCAAGCTGGATGACCTGGGACTGTGGCTCAACAACAAGACCAGCAGCGCCGCGCGCGCCCTGGGCTCGGGCATCTTGCGCGCGGCGCCCTGGCTGATGAAGGGCCTGTCCATTGCGGGCACTGCGGCGATGTTTCTGGTGGGCGGTGGCATTTTGGTGCACGGCGTGCCTGCGTTGCACCATGCGGTTGAGGCTGCAGGCACGGCAGCGGCGCAATGGCCCGTGGGCGGGCTGTGGGCGGTGCTGGTGCCCAACCTGCTGAACGCCGTGGTGGGCATCGTGGCAGGGGGCCTGGTGCTGGCCGGGGTGACGCTGGTTCAGCGCCTGCGGGGCAAGTCCACAGCCTGATAGTGGGTATTTCTTGATATAGGTCTAAGGGTTAGTACCAGGGCCTTGAGGTAGGGCAAGGCCGGGTGGGGGCCGCAGCGGTTCAATGCATGTACGGGGGTCGTCCCCGTCCAACCGATGCGAAATACCATGAAAAAGAACCTGCTGGCTGTCGCCGTTCTCTGTGCCCTGTCTTCTGGCGCTGCCCTGGCGCAACAGGCTGAGGGCCCCTGGATGGTCCGTGCACGTGCGGTGCACCTGGACAGCGCCAACAAGGACAGCACCCCGCTGGGCCTGTCGGTCAACAACAAGACCATGCCTGAAGTGGATGTCACCTACTTCTTCAACAAGAACATCGCGGCAGAGCTGGTCCTTACCGTGCCACAAAAGCACACGCTCAGCGCTGGTGGCGCAGCCATCGGCACACTCAAGCACCTGCCACCCACACTGCTGGCGCAGTACCACTTTGATGCCCCCGGCTTCAAGCCTTATGTGGGCGCGGGCCTGAACTACACGCGGTTTTCCAGCGTGAACCTGCCTGCTGGTGTGAGCATTGACCGCAACAGCTTCGGCCCCGCGCTGCAAGTGGGTGTGGACATCCCGCTGGCCAAGAACCTGTATCTCAACTTCGATGTGAAGAAAGTTTTCATCAAGACCGAGGTGAGCGCAGGCGGTGCCAAGCTGGGCACCTTCAAGGTGGACCCCGTTCTGGTGGGCGTGGGTCTGGGCTGGCGCTTCTAAGGGCGCTGGGGCCTAGTGGCCCCTGTGTTCCTGACAGCAAAAGTTCTCCAAGGGTCAAAGGGCTGGCGCATGCGCCAGCCCTTTTTTTGTGGGTGCGGAAATGGCCTACACACGGCAATCGGCGAGGCAACGCACAATGGGGCAGGGGAGCGTGTGGGGCGGGCCGCAATGTGGGCGCTCCAGGTGCCTCTGCTTTTGACCACCCGGCGGCGCTGCCGCTCCAACGTCCTGACGACCCATGCTCCTGCCTCGCTATTCCGACATCACCCACGGACTGACCCAGCGGCCCGCACGCATCTCACCCAAGTATTTTTACGACCAGCACGGCTCGCAGCTGTTTGAGGCCATCACGCGCTTGCCGGAGTACTACCCCACACGCACCGAAATGGCGCTCATGCAGACGCATGCAGACAGCATTGCGGGCGCCGTGGGCGCAGGCCGCACCCTGATCGAACTGGGCGCGGGCAACTGCCAGAAAGCCCGCACACTGTGCCGCCTGGTGCAGCCGGCGTGTTTTGTGGGCGTGGACATTTCGGCGGATTTTCTGGAGCAGGCGGTGCAGGGGCTGCGCGATGATTTCCCGGCGCTGGATGCCCGCGCACTGGCGGGCGACATGACCCTGGGGGTGGCACTGCCCGACGACATTCCCCGCACCGGGCGCCTCGTGTTTTACCCGGGCTCGTCCATCGGCAACTTCGATCCACCGCATGCGCTGGAGCTGCTGGCCCACATGCGCGAGCTCATTGACGACGATGGTGGCCTGCTCATCGGCATCGACCTGCCCAAGGACGTGGCGGTGCTGGAGGCGGCCTACGACGATGCGGCAGGGGTGACGGCCGAGTTCAACCGCAATGTGCTGCGGCATGTGAACCGCCTGATCGGCAGCGACTTTGACGTGGCGCAGTGGCAGCACCGCGCGTTTTTCAACACCGAGGCGTCGCGCATCGAAATGCACCTGGAGGCCGCCTCTGACACCGAGGTGTGCTGGCCCGGCGGCGGTCGCAGGTTCGACCAGGGCGAGCGCATCCACACCGAGAACAGCTACAAGTACCCGTTGCCCGTGTTCACCGACATGCTTGCGCGCGCCGGTTTTGCGCAGGCGCAGGCGTGGACGGACGAACGCGGCTGGTTTGCGGTGGTGCACGCGCGTCCTTGATCGGTGGCCGCAATGACCATGACTTCCAACACACTGCAGTCCCGCTACACCGCCGTGCGCGGCCGCTCGGTGGCACTGGCCGCGCCCCTGTCGCCCGAGGACTGCAGCGCGCAGTCCATGCCTGACGCCAGCCCCACCAAATGGCACTTGGCGCACACCACCTGGTTTTTTGAAACCTTCGTGCTCGAAGCGCACGAACCCGGATTTGTGCCGTTTGCACCTGCGTTCCGGGTGCTTTTCAACTCTTACTACAACGGTGTGGGGGCCAAGCACCCGCGCCCGCAGAGGGGGCTGCTTACGCGCCCCGCGCTCCATGAGGTGCTGGCCTACCGGGCCGATGTGGATGCCCGCATGGCGCGCCTGTTGTCGACCGTAGCGCACGATGCCTCGCTGTGTGCCCTGATCGAGTTGGGCTTGCAACACGAGCAGCAGCACCAGGAGTTGATGCTCACCGACATACAGCACCTGCTGTCGTGCAACCCGCTGTTCCCTGTCTATGCGGCGGCTTGCGATGTGGTGCCACAGCCCGTGGCTGCAACTTTGACGTGGCATTCTTTCGACGGAGGGCTCATCGAAATCGGCCATAAAGGCGAAGGCTTTGCGTTTGACAACGAAGGCCCACGCCATCGCACGTACCTGCACCCTTACACACTGGCATCGCGCCTTGTTACCCAGGCTGAATTTGCGGCCTTTGTGGAGGGCGGGGGCTACCAGAACCCCATGCTCTGGCTGGCGGAAGGTTGGGATTGGCGGGCAGCACAGGGTCTGAATCACCCGCTGTACTGGCACCGCGTGGAGGGGGCGTGGCATCACTTCACGCTCTCGGGGCTGCAGCCACTGCAGGGATCGCAGCCTGTGGTGCACCTCTCGTACTACGAAGCCGATGCCTACGCGCGCTGGGCGGGAGCCCGTCTGCCCACCGAGGCCGAATGGGAGCACGCGGCCGCGCAGGATGCCGACCCCATGGTGCAGCTCTTTGGCGTCGCCTGGCAATGGACACAGTCGAGCTATGCCCCGTATCCCGGCTTTCGGGTTGCAGAGGGTGCCGTGGGCGAATACAACGGCAAGTTCATGGTGAATCAGTACGTGCTGCGGGGCTCGTCAAGCGCCACGCCACCTGGGCATGAGCGGCTGACCTACCGCAACTTCTTCCCGGCCACGGCGCGCTGGCAGTTCACGGGCATTCGGCTGGCACGCGACGTGGGTTGAAGACTGGCAGCGCCCGGCGCTGGCTGCCATCGCCCCGCCGTGCACGGACAAGCCCCGCAATTTTTTGTGCGCTACTGTCACATTTGCTATTAAATGTGTAGCTTGCAGCGCATTTTCCACTAGCGCTAGGGCGCGAAAAGTCTCAAAAATGTGGTGACGAGTGCCTGGCCATGCGCTTTGGGGGCGCATGGCCACCCGCACATCACACCTTGTCGAGCGCCTGGGCCAGGTCGGCCTGCAGGTCGTTGATGTGTTCGATACCCACTGACAACCGCACCATGCCTTCGCTAACACCCGCCTTGGCCAGCTCTTCAGGGTTGAGCTGGCGGTGGGTCGTCGATGCGGGATGCGTGGCCAGCGACTTCGCATCGCCAATGTTGACCAGGCGTGTGAAGAGCTGCAGCGCGTCCAGAAAGCGCGCACCGGCAGCACGCGGGTCGGCATCGCTGTTCTTTACGCCAAAGCTCAAAATGCCCGACGCCTTACCGCCCGACTGGCGCTGCACCAGCGCGTGGTCCGGGTGGTCGGGCAAACCGGCGTAGCGCACCCATTCCACCTTGGGATGGCTTTGCAGGTACTGGGCAATGGCCAGCGTGTTGTCGCAGATGCGGTCCATGCGTAGCGCCAGGGTTTCAATGCCCTGGAGGATGAGGAACGCATTGAGCGGCGCCAGCGCCGCACCCGTGTTGCGCAGTGGCACCACGCGTGCTCGGCCGATGAAGGCGGCGGGGCCCAGGGCTTCGGTATAGACCACGCCGTGGTAGCTCACGTCGGGCTCGTTCAGGCGCGGGAAGCGTGCCTTGTGCTCGGCCCACGGGAACTTGCCGCTGTCCACAATCGCGCCGCCCACGCTGTTGCCATGGCCGCCCAGGTACTTGGTGAGCGAGTGCACCACGATGTCTGCGCCATGTTCGATGGGGCGCAGCAGGTAAGGGCTGGGCACGGTGTTGTCCACGATCAGCGGCACGCCATGGTCGTGCGCCACCTTGGCCAGCGCTGCGATGTCGGTCACATTGCCCAGTGGGTTGCCGATGGATTCGATAAAGATCGCCTTGGTGCGCGCGTCGATGTGCTGCGCAAAACTGGTGGGGTCGCGCGGGTCGGCAAAGCGCGTGGTGATGCCCTGCTGCGGCAGCGTGTGGGCAAACAGGTTGTAGGTGCCGCCATAGAGCGTGCTGGCCGAGACGATGTTGTCGCCCGCCTCGGCGATGGTCTGGATGGCGTAGGTGATGGCAGCCATGCCCGAGGCCACCGCCAGCGCAGCGATGCCGCCTTCCAGCGCCGCGACGCGCTTTTCGAGCACGTCGGTGGTGGGGTTCATGATGCGCGTGTAGATGTTGCCCGGCACCTTCAGATCGAACAGGTCGGCGCCATGCTGGGCGCTGTCAAACGCGTAGGCCACCGTCTGATAGATGGGCACGGCCACGGCCTTGGTGGTGGGGTCGGGACTGTAGCCGGCGTGAACGGCAAGGGTTTCGAGCTTCATCGGTGGGTTTCTCCGGGTGCGTAAACAGGATTGTGTAGGCCGCTGCCTCCACGGGCTGGCTTCACCGCATTCTTGCAGCGATCGGGCCCAGTCTCAACGACGCAATGTCCATTTGCTTATGCGCGGACCCAAGGCACCACTGTCTCGGGCGCAATCTTTTTAATATGATTTAATTGATATATATGATATAAAGGAGATTCTATCAAGGCTGCAATAAACGGCTGTTTACCTTTGGAAAGCGATCAATCGTCATGGAGCATGTCGCTGAATATGTGAAAAATGATCTGAATGGACGAGCTGCCGCAAGCATTCCTTCGGAGGTCCCGACGTTGCAGGTCAGCTGGCGTACGTCGCGTCTGGTGTGGCCGTTCCTTTTGACGGGCGTGCTGCTCTGGGTGGTGGCTGCGGTCAGTTTTCACTTCCTTTCAGCCGGGCGGGCCTACGTGGGCGGCGAAAGCCTGTGGTCCAAGGGGCAAAAAGACGCCGTGCAGTGGCTGTACACCTACCACCGCGACTGCCGGCCCGAGAGCTTTGCGGCCTACCGCGCGGCCATGGACATTCCCATGGGTGACCGGAAAGCGCGTCTCGAACTGGTCAAGGCTGAGCCCGACATGGAGGTGATCCGCCGCGGGTTTCTGCAGGGGCGCAACCACACCGACGACATACCCGGCATGGTCCGGCTCGTGCGATATTTTGGCGATATTGGGCCGCTGCGTGAGGTGCTCGCCATCTGGGAGCGCGCCGATAGCCTGCTGCAGCAGATGGACGCGGTGGCGCACACGCTGGATGCGATGGTGCAGGCGCGCTGCGAAGACGAGCAGGCCCGGCGCCCTTTGATCGCCGAGCTCATGCTGCTCAACGCAGCGCTGACCCCTTTGCAACAGCAGTTTTCAGACACGCTGGGCGCGGCCAACCGTTTCATGCAGCGGCTATTGCTGGGTGTGATGGCCGCCACGGCGGTGGTGTTCCTGGGCGTGGGGCTGGTGCTCGCATGGGGCGGCGTGCGCCGCAGCATCGGATACGAACAGTCGCTGGCGTACAGCGAGCAGCGTTACGAGCTGGCCGTTGCGGGCAGCAATCAAGCCGTGTGGGACTACCGGTTGAAGTCGCGCCAGCTTTTTGTAACGGAGACGTTGCCGCGATGGCTGGGATACAGAGCGCAGAAGTTCGACGCGGGCATTCCGGCTTTTGAGGACTGCCTGCATCCCGACGATCGCGCGTCGGTGATGGAGGCCATCTGGATGCACACGCAGGCGGGTACGCCGTTCGAGCTTGATTTCAGGCTGCGCAAAGCCGATGGCAGCTACCTGTGGTTTCACATGGCAGGCAGGGCATTTCACGACGATAAGGGCAAGCCCACCAGGGTAGTGGGCTCGGTTCGTGACGTGACGGAGCGGCGCGAACTGCAGAGCGCCATGCAGGCCGAGCTGCGTGTACGCCTCGTCGCGATTGCCAGCCTGCGCCAGACCCTGTCTGACATGACTGAGGGCAATGGCGGCGCAGCGGTGCCGCGCAACACGGACGATATGGCGGCAATCTCGGACGCGATCTCGACCCTGGCCACGCAGCTGCGCCAGAGCAAGGAGCAGCTGGAAGCCGTGCTGGGCCTGAGCCCCGATGGTTTCGCGTCGTTTGATGTTGACGGCCGGCTGGTGTACGTGAGCCCGGCATTTACCCACCTGACCTCGCTCACTGCGATCGACGTGATGGGCTTGGGTGAAAAAGCTTTTGCGCAGGTGCTGGACCAGCGCTGCGCCCCCGGGCACTACCTGGGGTCGCTGGAGGCCGTCGCGGACGCAGAGCGGACGGGCCAGCGCTACCTGCTCGCGCTGGCCACACCGGTGCGCCGTGTCCTGGCACTGCAATGGCGTAAAGGGCGCGGGACGCAGGTGCAGTCGGTGCTGTGCCTGCGCGATGTGACACATGAAAGCGAGGTGGAGCGCCTCAAGAGCGAGTTCCTTACCACCGCTGCGCACGAATTGCGCACGCCCATGGCCAGCATCTTCGGCTTTGTCGAACTCATGCATACCCGCGATATGCCTCCTGCCCGACGCGCGCAAGCGCTGGAGGTGGTGTACCGCCAGTCTTGCGTCATGGTGAGCATCATCGACGACCTGCTGAACTTGGGCCGGCTGGAATCGGAAAAAGGCGCAGACATGGAGCGCCAGCCTTTGGACCTGGCACAGCTGGCGGCCGAGGTGATTGCAGGTATTTACGTACCCAAGGGGCGCGACGTGCCCCGGCTGCAGGTGGAGCCGGGTTGCCCGTCACAGGTAGTGGGCGACCAGGCCCATCTGCGGCGCGTGTTGGTCAACCTGCTCAGCAACGCCTACAAGTATTCGCCCGATGGCGGGGAGGTGTCGGTAACGCTGGCATCTGGGCTGGCGCCTGCGGTCACGGTTGACGGCCGAAGCGGTGTCTGGGTGGCGGTGCGCGACCAGGGCATCGGCCTGTCTCCCGAGCAACTGGCGCGGGTGGGCGAGCGGTTTTACCGGGCAGATGCGTCGGGCTCCATCCAGGGTACGGGCCTGGGTGTGAGCATCGTCAAGGAGATCGTGGCCCTGCACCATGGCGCGCTGGAGGTCGACAGCACGATGGGTAAGGGAACCGAAGTGCGTGTGTTCCTGCCACTGGCGAGCAGCTAGACATGCGCTGCGGCTATGCCCACGCCAAGCCAGCGCGGGGCCTTGCGAAGAAGCCGCGCTCATGGCCGCTGTTCGCTCAATACGATTCCGGATGCCGTCTGCGCCAGGCTTTCTCCAGCTCCACCACCACCCCCACCACCAGTGCTGCCGCGATGCACACAGCCAGCTCTTCCAGCGTCAGCGGCGCGGTCTTGAAGATCGGGTTCAGCATGGGGACGTAGATAGTGGCCATTTGCAGGCAGAAGGTGAGTGCCACGGCGCCCAGCAGCGGGCGGTTGCTGAAAAGACCCAGGCGCCAGATGGGTTCGGATTCGGAGCGGATGGCCATCACATGCGCCATCTGCGCCAGCGTCAGCACGGTGAACACCATGGTCTGCCAGTGCTCGCGCCCGGTGTGCAGCGCCCAGGCCTGCACCGCCAGGCACAGCCCGCCAATCAGCAGGCCCACGCCCAAAATGTGCTGCCACATGCCATGCGCAAACAGGCTTTCGCGGGGTGCGCGGGGCGGGCGCTGCATGATGCCGCGCTCGGCGGGCTCGGCCGCGAGTGCCAGGCCGGGCAGGCCGTCGGTGACGAGGTTGACCCACAGTATATGGATGGGCAGCAGCGGAATGGGCAGCAACAACAACGGGGCCAGGAAGATGGTCCAGATCTCGCCCGAGTTGCCTGTCATGGCGTAGCGCACAAACTTGCGGATGTTGTCGTAGATGCGGCGGCCTTCGCGCACGGCGGCGACGATGGTGGCGAAGTTGTCGTCCAGCAGCACCAGGCTCGATGCCTCACGCGCCACGTCGGTGCCGCCCTTGCCCATGGCTATGCCGATGTCGGCGCGCTTGAGGGCTGGGGCGTCGTTCACGCCGTCGCCCGTCATGGCCACGAAGTGGCCCTGGGCCTGCAGCGCCTCGACGATGCGGATCTTCTGTGCCGGGTCCACACGGGCATACACATGAACTTGCTCCACCTGGGCGCGCAAAGCGGCATCGTCCAGCGTGGCCAGGTCGGCACCGGTCAGCACGGGCGCGTCGGTGCTGGTGACTATGCCCAGGCGGTGCGCAATGGCGCGCGCAGTCGCAGGGTGGTCGCCGGTGATCATGACCGGCGTGATGCCCGCGCTGATGCAGTCGCGCACGGCGGCCTGGGCCTCGGCCCTGGGTGGGTCGATGAGGGCGATCAGGCCCAGCAACTCCAGCTGGTTTTCTACCGCGTCTATGTCGTTGGTGTCGGGCAGTCGCGGGTGGCTGCGGCGCGCCAGGGCGAGCACGCGCAGGCCCTGGGCGGCGAGCTGCTGGGCGGTGGCGAGGACCTTGGCGGCGTCCAGTGCGGCAGCGCCGTCCGGCGTCCAGTGCGCGGTGCAGCGGGGCAATACCGATTCGGGCGCGCCCTTGGTGTAGGCCACAAACCCGTGCGCATCGCGGTGGAAGGTGGTCATCCGCTTGCGGTCGGAGTCAAACGGCTGCTCCTGCACGCGCGGCCATGTGGTGTCCAGTTGGGCCTTGTCCAGGCCGCCTGCGTGGGCCGCCAGCGCCAGCGCGGTTTCGGTGGGATCACCAAGCCAATGACTGCCTGGCTGGCCATCCCCGTTCTGTGCCTGCAACGTGGCGTCATTGCACAGCGCGGCGGCGCGCAGGGCCTCGGCATGGGCGGCGCCGGGCAGCGGGTCGCCAGGCACCCAGCGCACGCCGTGGGCCATCAGCAGCTCGGCGTGCATGCGGTTTTGCGTCAGGGTGCCCGTCTTGTCCGAGCAGATGGTGGTGACCGAGCCCAGGGTCTCCACCGACGGCAGGCGCCGCACCAGCGCATGGACGGCCACCATGCGGCGCGCGCCCAGGGCCAGCAGCACGGTAACCACGGCGGGTAACGCTTCGGGGATGGCGGCTACGGCCAGGCTGATGGTGGTGAGGGCCATGAGCAGCGGCGCCTCGCCGCGCAGCACGCCCACCACAAAGATCACCGCGCAGATGCCCAACACCGCAATCGCCAGGCGCTTGCCAAACGCCGCCAGGCGCAGTTGCAGCGGCGTGCTGCGATCGCCGGTATCGAGCAGCGTGGCCACCTTGCCCAACTCGGTGTGCATGCCGGTGGCCACCACCAGGCCGCGTGCGCGGCCATGCGTGGCGGTGGTGCCCTTGAAAGCCATGTTGGTGCGGTCGCCCAGTGCGCCCACATCCTCGGCCGCCAGGGCCTCCGTCTGCTTGGCTACGGTGACGGACTCGCCCGTGAGGGCCGATTCATCCACCTGCAGCTGCGCAATCTCGATCAGCCGCAGGTCCGCAGGGATCTGGTTGCCTGCCTCCAGCAGCACGATGTCGCCGGGCACCAGCGCGCTGGCCGGCAACACCTGCACCAAACCGCTGCGTAGCACGGTGGCGTGCGCCGCGGCCAGCTGGCGCAGCGCAGCCATGGCCTTGTCGGCGCGCCAGGCCTGCACAAAGCCGATGACGGCATTGAGTACCACGATGACGAGAATGACCAGCGTGTCGGTGACCTCGCCAACCAGGCCTGAGATGACGGCCGCACCCAGCAGCACCAGCACCATGAAGTCCTTGAACTGGTCGGCCAGCAGGCGCCACCAGGGGCGATCTTGTGATGCAACCAGCTCGTTGGTGCCGTGTGTGGCGTTGCGGCGCTGGGCCTCGTCGGCATGCAGGCCCGCATCAGGATCAACGCCGTGTGCCTGAGCGACGGCCTCGGCGGTATGCAGGTGGGGGGCTTGAGAAGGGGGCATGCGGCAATCGGGACAGAGGCCGCACGCGAGTGCGTCAGTGCGCGTTCTGCGGCCGGGCTTTGTAGAAGGTCAGGGGGATCTCTTTAGCCTGGTTCAGCACCTGGCGCTTGATCTTGCCCACCACATGCATTTCACAGGGCTTGCAGTCAAAGCGCAAGGTCAGTTTCTCCTTGCCGTTGATCAACATCAAGGGTTCGGCCTTGATGGTGCCCTGCACGCCGGTGACGCCCTTGGCCTGCTTGGGGCACAGGCTCATCGAGAAGCGAACGCAGTGTTTGGTGATCATGAGGCTGACTTCGCCTTCTTCTTCGTGCGCCTCATAGGCCGCATCGATCACCTTCACACCGTGGCGCACATAAAAGTCATGCGCCTTGTGGTTGAACACATTGCCCAGGAACGAGAGCGTGTCTTCGGGGTAGGGCGCGGGCGGCTCCACCGGTATGGCACGCGGCAGGCGGGCAAAGTTGCGGGTGCGGTTGGCCTCCAGGTCGGCCACAGCGTCGCGGCGCAGCGCATTGAGCACCGAGGCGGGCACAAACCAGGGCTGCGACAACTGCAGTGCAATGTCATGCACCGCAAACACCGTTGCGCCGAAGCGGCCCAGCTGCTCGCGCAAACTGGCCTCGGCCTTGGCGGCATCGGTGGCAGGTTGGTGGGGCTGCTGCACGGAGGCAGAGCCCACATTGCCGTCTTCGTCGGTCAGCACCAGGCTGAAGCCGCTGGGCGTTTCGCTCAGGTGCGCCCACAGGCCGATACGGCGGTCGCTCGATTTTTTCTCCAGCGTGCGCACCCAGTCCATGTCGCGGTTGCGGTTGACCTCGGTGCCCTTGCGCAGGTCCTTGAAGCCGTCCATCGGGTCCTTGGGGTACACGCGCCACTGGCCCACGCTACGGGCCGAGACCGGCTCGGCCACATTGATGGCCATGCCCACCAGTTCCTTGTGCAGGTCGTAGTAGCACAGGCCGTCGCCGTTGTGCAGCACCGTGCTGGGGTCGCTCACCTCCAGTTCGACAAAGTCGGGGCCCACCTTGGTCACCCAGCCGATGGCCTGGCCGGGGTTCTTGGGACTGTCGAAGGCGCCGATGTCTTCCTTGCGACCGGTCACAAAGTAGTCGGTGAACTCGCGGTTGAAGTTCTGCAGCGGGTCGGGCGTGAAGGTGAAGGTGGTGCGCCCGCTGGAAGAGCGGCCCAGTGGACGGCCCTGGGCCTCGCGCTCTTCGATGATTTCGTCGAGCAGGGTGCGGTAGTGGGCGGTGATGTTCTTCGCATAGCCCATGTCCTTGTAGCGGCCTTCGATCTTGAAGCTGCGCACACCTGCGTCGATGAGGGCGCGCAGGTTGTCGCTCTGGTTGTTGTCCTTCATGCTCAGCACGTGCTTGTCGTGTGCGATGAAGCGGCCCTGCGCGTCCGTGACCTGGTAGGGCAGGCGGCAGGCCTGGCTGCAGTCGCCCCGGTTGGCGCTGCGCCCTGTCTGCGCATGGCTGATGTTGCACTGGCCGCTGTAGGCCACACACAGCGCGCCGTGGATGAAGAACTCGATGTTGGCACGGCCGGGTGCATCGACCGGGCCCAGTGCCTTGTGCACGGCCGCTATCTGCTGCACCGTGAGTTCGCGCGCCAGCACGATCTGCGACAGGCCAGCGTCTTGCAAAAACCGCGCTTTTTCGGGCGTGCGGATGTCGGTCTGGGTGCTGGCGTGTAGCTGGATGGGGGGCAAGTCGATTTCGAGCAAGCCCATGTCCTGGATGATGAGCGCATCGGCCCCAGCCTCGTACACCTGCCAGGCCATTTGGCGCGCGGCCTCCAGCTCGTCGTCGCGCAGAATGGTGTTGAGCGTGATGAAGATACGGCTGTTGAAGCGGTGCGCGTGTTTCACCAGGCGCTCGATGTCGCGGATGTCATTGCCCGCGCTGGCGCGTGCGCCAAAGGCGGGGCCGCCGATGTAGACGGCGTCGGCGCCGTGGTTGATGGCTTCGATGCCAATGTCTGCGTCGCGCGCGGGCGAGAGCAGTTCGAGCTGGTGGGGCAGAAGGGACATGGGGCGTGATTATCCCAGCGCACCCCGCAGCGTGGGTGGGGGAGGGCTGCCTATTAGCGCGGTTAATGCTGAAGCAAATTGCTAAGTTTGCTTAGCAAGTGCGGAAAATGGCCGCTGGCATGGCTAGGATGCGAGGCTTGTTGTGTACAAGATCGGTGCACAACATGCCTGCTTTGACTGAATTTGGAGACTTCGTACCGTGCTGCGCCCCGTTTTTGCTTCCTTGCCCCTGTTTCGAATTTCTGCCCTGACCGCCATTGCCATGGCCGCAAGCGTGGCCTCTGCGCAAGACGTGCAAATCGTCAAGATCGCCCATGCGGGCCCGGTGTCGGGTGGCATTGCCCACATCGGCAAGGACACGGAAAACGGTGTGCGCCTGGCCATTGACGACCTCAACACCCAGAACCTCGTCATCGGCGGCAAGAAGATCAAGTTTGAAATCGCGGCCGAAGACGACGCGGGCGACCCACGCCAGGCCACCGCCGTGGCGCAGAAGCTGTGCGACCAGAAGGTGGCAGGCGTGGTGGGGCACCTGCAGTCTGGCACGTCCATTCCCGCGTCGGCCGTCTACGCCAAGTGCGACCTGCCACACATCACGGCCTCGGCCTCCAACCCCGACCTGACCAAGCCCGGCCACAAGACCACCTTCCGCCTGATCGCCAACGACAACGCGCTGGGTGCTGCGCTGGCGCTGTTTGGTGCGGACCACCTCAAGCTCAAGAGCGTCGCCATCATCGACGACCGCACGGCCTACGGCCAGGGCGTGGCCTCGGTCTTCAAGGCCACGGCGCAACAAAAGGGCCTGAAGGTGGTGGCCGAGGAGTTCACCAACGACAAGGCTACCGACTTCATGGCCATCCTCACCGCCATCAAGAACAAGAAGCCCGACGCGATCTTCTACGGCGGCCTCGACGCCCAAGCCGGCCCCATGCTGCGCCAGATGGAGCAACTGGGCCTGGGCAACGTGAAGTATTTTGGCGGTGACGCGCTGTGCACCGAAAAGCTGCCCGAACTGTCGGGCAAGACCCCCGCGCTGAAGAATGTGACCTGCGCCACGGGCGGTGCGTCGGTGGACAAGATGCAGGGCGGCGCCGACTGGAAGAAGCGCTACGACGCCAAGTTCCCGGGCCAGTTCCAGATCTACAGCCCCTACGCCTATGACGCCGCCATGGTGCTGGCCGACGCCATGAAGCGCGCCAACTCGGTGGACCCCAAGGTGTTTGCGCCATTCCTGGCCAAGACCGAATACAAGGGCGTGACCGCCAACATCGCCTTCACCGCCAAGGGCGAGTTGACCGCGCCCGCCGTGACCTTGTACACGTTCAGGGACGGCAGCCGCGTGGCATTGAACTGAGGTCACTCTCCTGCGTTGCTTCAGTGACTCCTGACCCAACGGCCGCTCCATGCGGCCGTTTTTGCGTGCAGCGTTTGGCTTTACAGTCAGATCCCATCGCAAGAACCCGCGGGCCGCCGGTGCCCGCCAAGGAGCCCAGGTATGCGCGCAATGTTTGGATTGGTCGGACTGGTGGTAGTGCTGGCCATCGTGGGCCTGCTGGCCAAGAAGCAACTGGCGGCCACGCGTGCCCCCATGCCAGCGTTGCAGACCGCCACGGGCGCAGTGGGGCCCGCCTCGGCGCCCACGGGCACGGTGCGCGAGCAGAGTCAACAGATGCAACAGCAGGTCAAGCAGCAGGTGGAAGGCCTGATGCAACAGGCACGCCCCATGCCCGAGGATGATAAAAAATGAACCAAATCGGCTGTAGGTGCAAGTATTTCATGCACCGATAGCTATTAAAAACATAGCAATGGATATCGATCACGACGCACACTGGATGCGCTTGGCGCTGGCCGAGGCGCAATCTGCAGCCAGCGCTGGCGAGGTGCCCGTGGGCGCCATCGTGGTCAAGGACGGCCAGGTCATCGCCACCGGCCGCAACGCCCCGGTGGAAGGCCACGACCCCACGGCCCATGCCGAGATTGTTGCCCTGCGTGCCGCGGCGCAGCGGCTCTCCAACTACCGGCTCGACGGCTGCAGCCTGTACGTGACGCTGGAGCCCTGCGCCATGTGCAGTGGCGCCATGTTGCATGCCCGGCTGGCAAGGGTGGTGTTTGGCGCGATGGAGCCCAAGACGGGGGCGGCAGGCTCGGTGCTCAACCTGTTTGGCCATGCCGAGATCAACCACCAGACGCAGGTGCAGGGCGGGGTACTGGCCGATGAGTGCGGTGAACTGCTCAGCGGGTTTTTCCGCCAGCGCCGCCACCAACAACGTGCAGAGGCACTGGCCCGCCACCCCTTGCGTGACGATGCCCTGCGCACGCCCGATGCGGCGTTTGCCAGCCTGCCGGGCTACCCCTGGGCTCCCCACTACGTCAGCGACCTGCCGAGCCTGGCAGGCCTGCGCTTGCACTATCTGGACGAAGGTCCCCGTGATGCGAGGCGCACTTGGCTGTGCCTGCATGGCAACCCGGCCTGGAGCTACCTGTACCGCCGCATGCTGCCCACTTTTCTCGCAGCGGGCGACCGAATTGTGGCGCCCGACCTGGTCGGTTTTGGCAAAAGCGACAAGCCCAAGAAGGAGTGCGCGCACCAGTTCGAATGGCACCGTCAGGTGTTGCTGGAGCTGATCGAGCGGCTGGACCTGCGTAACGTGGTGCTGGTGGTGCAGGACTGGGGTGGCATCCTGGGTCTCACACTGCCCATGGCGATGCCCGAGCGGTTTGGCGGCCTGCTGGTGATGAACACGCTGCTGGCCACAGGCGATGCGCCGTTGCCCCAGGGCTTTGTGGACTGGCGCGCGATGTGCCGGGACAAGCCGCTGTACGGGGTAGGGCGCCTGCTGGCACGCGGCAACCCGCACCTGAGCGCTGCGGAATGCGCAGCCTACGATGCCCCCTTTCCGGACAAAGGTTACCGGGCTGCGCTGCGTGCGTTCCCTGAGCGTGTCCCTGCCGCCCTGGATGACGCCGGTGCGGCGCTGTCGCGTGCAGCCCGCGATTTCTGGCAGCACGAGTGGCCAGGCCGCAGCCTGATGGTGGTGGGGGCGCAAGACCCCGTGCTGGGGCTGCCCACCATGCGGGCGCTGCAACACCACATCCGTGGATGCCCCGAGCCGGTGGTGCTGCCCCATGCGGGCCACTTTGTTCAGGAGCATGGCGAGGCCATTGCCGCACAGGCTGTGGAATACTTCGCGCACTGACATGCCCGCTGGCGCCGTCTGACTGCATGTGGCGCCCGGCATTCCCCCTGTTTATGGAGCAGGCCTTTTGACGGCCTGAGCGCTTTGCACGACCACCATCACCACCACTCTCAGTGCGACCACGACCACGGTCCCAAGCACATCTACATCTACTCCCCCTCCAGCGCGGTGCGCGACAAGGCGGCCTTCAAGCGGGGCATAGCCCGTCTCAAGGCCCAGGGCCATGAGGTGGAGGTGGATGTGGACGCACTGGCCACACACACACGCTTTGCGGGCGACGACGCGACCCGGCTGGCCGCCATCCACCGTGCAGCGGCCAGTGGCGCCGATGTGGCGCTGATCTCGCGCGGGGGCTATGGCCTCACGCGCATCCTGCCGGGCATCCGCTACAAGGCGGTGGCCAAGGCCGTCGAAAAGGGCACCCACTTTGTGGGCGTGAGCGACTTCACCGCCTTTCAGCTCGCCGTGCTGGCCAAAACCGGGGCCACCACCTGGGCGGGGCCGTCGCTGGGGGCCGATTTTGGCGTGGAGGGCGCGCCCGACGACATCATGGAAGCCTGCTTTGACGACCTGCTGACCGGCCACGGCGAAGGCACGGGCTGGCGCATGCACAAGGAAAAGCCCCATGCCACTACCGGCAAGCCTGCTGTGCCCAACGTCTATGTGAAAAGCGCCACCCTGTGGGGCGGCAACCTGGCCGTGCTGGCTTCGCTGGTGGGGACGCCGTACTTCCCGCAGGTCAAGGGTGGGGTGCTGTTTGTGGAGGATGTGCACGAGCATCCCTACCGCGTTGAGCGCATGCTGACCCAGCTGCTGCACGCCGGTGTGCTGGCCCAGCAGAAAGCCGTGGTACTGGGGCAGTTCACCAACTTCAAGTTGGCGCCGCACGACAAGGGCTACAAGCTCCAGTCGGTGGTGGACTGGCTGCGCACCCAGATCAAGGCGCCCGTGCTTACCAACCTGCCGTTTGGGCATGTCGAGACCAAGGTGCTGCTGCCCGTGGGCGCAACAGTTTCGTTGTCGGTGGAAGAGCGTGATGCGCTGATCTATTGGGGCCACCAGCACTGAACAGGCGGCGCTAACCCGGGGCTGCTGCGTGGCACGATGCCGGTGCAGCGCATTGACTGGCCCCGGCCGTCAGGGCTGCAATCTCAGGGTTTCAGAGGTGCGCGCGGGGTGCGTTGGGCATTTGTGGCACCCGCAGCGACAGCGGCAACTGCCCCTGGAACATCGGCGTGACCTGGTCCAGCACCGTCTGTGCGATGGCCTCGCCGCGCAGCAGGGTGAGTGTGTCGAGCAAATCGCTGCGCAGGTACCACAGCGCCTCGATATCGCCCGCATAGCGCAGGCGCATGTTCATGCGCGCCACTTCGCAGCCGGTGAGCCCCATCAGGCTTTGCAACATGGCACGCCGCACCTCTTCCAGACCCTGGTCGCGCACCCAGGCCGTCGACGACGGCTTGTCACGACCGAGCAGGTCGTGCAGGTTGTTGCGGAGATTGGGCTTGTTCCAGCGCATGGGCGGAGGGCAGTGCGGTTCTTGTAACAGGGTCGATCAAAGTAAGCGGGAGTGAGGATTGATGCAAGGGCGGCGCTCCTGTTTTTGCATAAAGACAACACAGCGCGCCCGTTTGTAGCGAACTTTTACGCATTCTTCCCGGATGTTTGCAGCGAGCTGACAGCGCAGCGCACGGTGTTCCAAGGCCCAGGGAGGCCCCACGCCATTCGGGCGTTCGCGTGACCGTGTGGTGCATGTCCTGCCGTGCACCTGGGTACCAACACGGCCGAAGGCGGCTCAAAACGGGGGGCGTGTGCGGTCTGCAAAGACCTCAGCGCAGGATTGTTGACGCTTTGGTAGATGCGTCTTCGTTGAGCTTGCACTAAACTGGTTCACATGATGTTACTAATGGGCCGTCGTTCATGAGTGTGTTGTCGACGGTGGTCTTCGCCGACATTTCAGGCAGCACCTCGTTGTATGAAACGCTGGGCAACGAGCGCGCCACAGAGGCGGTGACCCAGGTCACGCAGTGGATCAGTGACACCATCGAGGCACATGCGGGCCGTGTGGTCAAGAAGCTGGGCGACGGTGTGTTGTGTGTTTTTGGCGATGCGGCCAGTGCTGTGACTGCCACCACGCACATGCTGCGCCAGCACAAGGCGCGTCTGGACCGTTGGCCACAGCCATTGCGCATGGACATTCGCGTGGGCGTGGCCAGCGGTGAGGTGGTCGATGTGGACGGCGACTGCTACGGTGATGCCGTCAACGTGGCCTCCCGCCTGTGTGAGCGCGCGGGCCCGGCCGAGATCTGGGCTACCGAGACGGCAGTGCTGTTGGCGGGCGTGGCGCCTGACGTGTGGTACCGCAAGCTCGGCCTGATGGAGATCCGTGGCAAGGCCGAGTTGCAGATGCTCTACCAAGTGGAATGGCGCGAGAATGAAGAGCCCGACTCGCTCACCATGCAGGCGGCGCTGGTCAGCAGTTTTGCGCCGGCCGATTCCATCCTGGGGCAGATCCAGTTTTCCTGGCACGGCGTAGACATGTCGTTCACCTCGTCGGATGCGCCTGTGCATGTGGGGCGTGCTACCCATGCACAGCTGTGCATCAACGACCCCCGTGTGTCGCGTCTGCATGCGCGCATCGACTGGCGCAACAGCGGCTTTGTGCTGACCGATATGAGCAGCTTTGGCACCTGGGTGCAGTTTGACGGCAGCGACTCGCCAGTGCGGCTGCGCCGCGATGCCTGCATCCTGCATGGCACGGGGCAGATTGCGCTGGGGGTTCCATTTACCGAGCCCAGTGCTCCGGTCATGAACTTTCAGGTCGCCGGTACCCGCGTTCACCTGGGCTGAGTCCTTCGGCCGCCACCGACGGCTGTCACTGTGTGGTGGGTTTCCGGTCGGGGCGCAACCTGCATTTACTTCCGAATCAATACAAATAACCCACAAGAATCAGGAGACATGAGACATGGCGTGGATGAAGCGAACGGCCGTCGGGCTGGTGGTTGCGGCATTGCTGGCCGGCACGGTGGCTGCGGTGTATGTGCAGCGCAGCTTTGCGGCGCTGGATGGCAAGCTGGTCGTCAAGGGCCTGCGCCAAGCCGTGCAGGTGCAGCGCGATGGCGCTGACGTTACCCACATCCGCGCGCAGAGCCCGCAAGACGCCTGGTTTGCGATGGGCTACGTGCATGCGCAGGAGCGCACCTGGCAGCTGGAGTTCAACCGCCGCGTGATGTACGGCGAGCTGTCCGAAGTGTTTGGGCCGGCCACGCTGGAGACCGACAAGCTCATGCGCACGCTGGACATCATGGGCACGGCCAGGCGGCAGTACGCAGGCCTGCCGTTGTATGCCCAGGAGGCCCTGCAGGCCTACAGCCAGGGCATCCACGCCTTCCACCAGAACCGCCCCCAGGCGCTGCCGCCGGAGTTCCATATCCTGGGCGTTCAGCCCGGCGGGACCACGGGCGCCGTGTGGGAGCCGGAGGACAGCGTGGGCTGGGCGCTGATGATGGCGCTGGACCTGGGCGGCAACTGGGGCAACGAGTTTGCGCGGCTGTCCATTGCGAAAGCGCTGGACACCGAGCGTTTGTGGCAACTGATGCCACCGTACCCGGGCGAGCGCCCCGCAGCCTCGGCCGACCTGGCCGCGTTGTACCGGCAGTTGGGGGTGTACCGGGCCACCGATGCCAGCGCTTCTGCTGCACCGGCGGCCGCCGCTGAACCGGTCGACCGGGGAGCTGCATCTGCTGCGCTTGGTGACGGGCCTTTGTCCCGCCAGATCAGTGCCGGCATGCTGGCCTGGGCTGACGAACTGACCCGCAATGCGGGTACCAACGAGGGCAAGGGCAGCAACAACTGGGTGCTGGCGGGCACCCGCACCGTCAGTGGCAAACCGCTGCTGGCCAACGACCCGCACCTGGGCCTGTCGGCACCTGCCATCTGGTACTTTGCGGGCTTGCAGGCACCTGCGGGTCAGGCGTCTGACGGCACCCCCATGGGCGCCATCGACGCGGTGGGCGCCACCTTGCCCGGCATGCCCTTTGTGGTGCTGGGCCGTACGGACAAAGTGGCCTGGGGCTTCACCAACACCGGCCCCGATGTTCAGGACCTGTACCTGGAGCAGATCAACCCCGCAGACGCCTCGCAGTACCGCACGCCCGAGGGCTGGACGCCCTTCACGGTGCGCAACGAAACCATTCGCGTGAAAGGGCAGGCCGATGTCGCCCTGAAGGTGCGCAGCACGCGGCATGGCCCTGTGTTGAGCGATGCGCAGAAGTCGCATGCGGACGTGCTGGACCTCGGCAAATACGTGCTGGCGCTGCGCTGGAGCGCGCTCGATGCCGACAACCAGACGGTGCTGGCGGGCCTCCAGACCAACCAGGCGAAATCGGTGGACGCGTTGTTCGCGGCCCTCTCGCACTATCACTCGCCGATGCAGAACGTGGTGGCGGCCGATGACCAGGGCAACATCCGTTTCAAGGCCGCTGGCCGCGCGCCCGTGCGAGACCCTGCCAACGACATCCGGGGCGTGGCGCCGTCACCGGGCTGGGACGCCCGGTACGACTGGAAGGGCTGGCTGCCGTATGACCAGACGCCCGAGGACAATGGCGCCCGGGGCTGGATTGCCACCGCCAACCAGCGGGTGACTGCGCCGGACTATCCCCACTACCTGACCCAAGACTGGGCCTTGCCCTACCGCTACGAACGCATTGCGCAGCTGATCGAGGCGACTGACAAGCACGATGCCGCGAGCATGCAGGCCATCCACCGCGATGTGACCTCGCTGGCCACACGCAGGCTGCTACCCTACCTGCAGCAGGCCAAGTCATCGCACCCGCTGGCAACGGCTGCGCAAGAGCAGCTCAAGGGCTTTGACGGCGTGATGGATGCGGGCAAGGCTGCGCCCCTGGTGTTTGCCGCATGGACCGACGAGCTGGCGCGCGGCCTGATCGTGCCGCGCATCGGCGAGGCACGATTCACCGCGACCTATGGCAAACGCGACTACCGGGCCGCGCTTGAGGGCATCCTGGAGCGCAACGACACCTGGTGGTGCCAGCCCGCATCGTGTGCAGAGCAGTCGGCCGCAGCGCTGGGACGCGCGCTCGACCGGCTGCAGGCGGCCTACGGCGCAGACCCCGCGCAATGGCGCTGGGGCGCGGCGCACCCGGCACTCAGCGTGCACCGGCCGTTTGGCAATGTGCCTGCACTGGCCCGCTTTTTTGACGTGAGCGAGCCATCGCATGGCGACGCCTACACCGTCAATGTGGGGCAGTACAACGCGGGCGAAGCCAAGGGCCCGTTTGTGAACCGCCACGCCGCATCGCTGCGCGCGGTGTACGACCTGGCCGACCTGGAGCAGTCGCGCTTCATCTACCAGACCGGACAAAGTGGCCTGGTGTTTTCGCCGCGTTACCGCGATATGAGCAGCACCTGGGCGCAGACGGGCTACCGCGCCCTGCAGCGCCAGCCTGCACGCTGGGCCCACGAGTTGACGCTGGCCCCCGCACCGGCGGCGCAGTAACCACTGCTGGAGATCACCATGGGTTTTGTTCCGCTGATCGAGGTGACCCGGGGCGACCTCGCCGAATGCCAGCACTGGGGCGCCGTGGCGGTGGCCGATTGCCATGGCCGTGTGCTGGCGCAGGTGGGCGACCCGTACACGGTCACGTTCACGCGCTCCACCATCAAGGCATTTCAGGCCCTGCCGTTCTTGCAGTCCGGCGGGGCCCAGGCGCTGGGCTGGGGCGTGAGCGAACTGGCCCTGCTATGCGCCAGCCACAACGGAGAGCCCATGCATGTGCAGCAGGTTGAGCGCATGCTGGACAGCGTGGGGCAGAACTACCACGTTCTGCGCTGCGGATGCCATCGGCCGCTGTTTGCGGAACTGGGCCTCGGCGTGCTGCCAGACGGATTAGTACCCGACGAGCGCCACAACAACTGCAGCGGCAAACACGCGGGTTTTGTCGCCCAGTGTGTGCAGCAGGGCTGGCCGCTCGACAACCATCTGGACCCTGCGCACCCGTTGCAGCGGGCGATTCGTGAGCGGGTGGCGCAGGCAGTGGGGCTGGCGCCTGAGCAACTGGCCATGGGCATCGATGGCTGCTCCGCCCCCAACTACGCCATGCCGCTCGCGCACCTGGCCCGGGGCTATGCGCGCCTGGCGGGTGGGGCGCCCGACACGGATCTGGACCGGAGCCTGACCGCACTGGCCGATGCCATGGTGCAACGCCCGGAGCTGGGCTCCGGCACCGGTCGGCACGACCTGGATTTCATGCGGGCAGGGCGGGGCGACTGGGTCTCGAAGACCGGGGCCGACGGGGTGCAGGTGGTGGGCAGCCGCAGCCGTGGCGAGGCCTTTGCCCTCAAGATCATGGACGGCAACATGGCGGCGCAGGTGGCGGCTGCGGTGGAGGTGATGGACCAGCTGGGATGGCTGGACCCCACCCAGCAAGAGGCACTGGCGCCGCGCAGAAACGCGGTCATCCGCAATGCCAAGGGGCTGGTGGTGGGCGGCCGCCGGCCGGTCTTTCGCTTGCAACGCGCAGCGGCTTGAGTCTGGGCGACGTCTGGGTGGCTAACGCCGGAAGTGCCGGTTCCTGCTCCCACGGCGTGTTGGGCAGAGAATTTGAGTGAAATCGGCCGGTAGCGCACTATTCATATGTGCTGGATGCTTCAAAAAATGTAGCAAAAGGCTCGGTGTCCGGCAGCACGTAGATCACCCCTGGCGCCCGCCCAAACCTGGGCGCGATGAACTGGTCGTAGAACGCTGCGGGTGCGTTCACACAGCCATAGCTGATGCGTTTTTCTCGGGTGCTGGAGCTTGCCAGGCGCTGTAGGCGGCGCTCTGCGGCGCTCACGCTGCGCACCCGGTGCAGTGAGACGGCGGCGTCGTAGTCGATCCACACAATGTCTTCACCCTGCAGGTTGCGGCCGGGTTCGGTCACAAAGCGGCCTGCAGGGGTGGTACGTTCGTGCGGACGGATGTGGGCCAGCGGCTTGGCCCCGATGCCCATGGCTGTGCGGTCGCCTGCAGCGGCACCCAGCAGCACGGGCGCGCTGCCCAGCCATTGGGCCTGGGCAGAAAACACGTGGATGCGCGCAGCGGGCTTGTCGATCACGGCAAACGGCAAGCCCTGGTGGTCGGCCGTCGCAGCGGACCAGCGCACCAGCTGGCGCACCCTGGCCGATGCGTCGTCGGGCAGCGCCAGGGCGGTCCCCGGAGCGGCCAGCGCACCAGCCACCGTGATAAGCGCAAGTCTGCGGTCCATAGAGAAGAGCATGTGGGCTGTTCAGATCGCCAAAAGTGAATGCGGCGGGGGCGCTCCGGCGCGGTGCAGCGCCCATGCGCTTGGGGAGTGGCCACACCAGCCGTTCGCCGCTTTGTCCTTCCGGCATGGTGAACCAGGTCACAGAAGGCGTTCACCCGGTTTGCCGCAGCGGCCAATGCCCCCAATAATGCCTGCATCCGTGACTTCCGCGAAGCCCAGGGCTTCGAATCACCATGCTTGACCGTCTTCGCAAAGCACTGAATCTGTCTGGCGGCGCGACTGCCACACGACCTGTGTCCAATCAAGAGGTGGTCCGGTGGGCAGCCACCCAGCGCCTGGCGATCGTGCCGCAGTCGGTAGAGGGGCATTTTGATCTGGGGGGCGACTTGGGCGCTCGTCCGTGGCGGCTGGAGTGTGGCAACCCTACGCGCGACTACGTACACGGCCTGGAGCTGCGAGGGCGCGCCGATCTGGGAGTGGACCCTGATGCGGCGGTGATGGTGCTGAACCGCCCCTTGCAGGAGTCCCTGGAGGGCAACGCCTACAACGCCATCACCGACACATTGCAGACCACGGTGAATGCCAGCCTGCCCGAGGAAATGCGCTGGCTGGCCATGTATGAAGAGGTAGCCTGGCCGGGGCTGCCGGCCTCGTTCCGTAAGCACTTTGCGGTGGTGGCCGAGCGCATGGAGACCGCGCAGCGCTGGATCCATGCGCCCGTCGTGTCTCAACTGCTCAACATAGTCGAAGGCGAGGGCGGCGAAGTGCGAGCGCAGTCGCCGCTGTTGTTGATGCTGGTACGTGGCAAGGTGTACCTGCGCATGGAGCATACCCAGCGCAGCCTGAAGGAAATCGCCCAGGCTACGCAATTGCTACTGGCGGCTGCCCAAGGGGCTTTGCAGAACCTGCCGCACCCTTCGCCTGCTGATGCACAGGCGCAGGACGCAGCAAGGCCATAGGGGCGCCGTGAGTGCGCCGTAGGTGCGCTTCAGCTACCGCGTGTCACCGGCACTGCGGCGTCGCGGCCGTAGCTGCCGTACTTGCCCAGCTCCCACTTGGCAATGGCGTTGCGGTGCACTTCGTCCGGGCCATCGGCAAAACGCAGGGTGCGCGCACCGGCGTAGGCGTAGGCCAGGGGGAAGTCGTCAGACATGCCGCCGCCGCCGTGCACCTGCATGGCCCAATCGATCACCTGGCAGGCCATGCTGGGGGCCACTACCTTGATCATCGCGATTTCGGTTTTGGCAACCTTGTTGCCGGCCACGTCCATCAGCCACGCAGCCTTGAGCGTGAGCAGACGGGCCATGTCGATCTTGCAGCGGGCCTCGGCAATACGCTCCTGCGTCACCGTCTGCTGGGCCACGGTCTTGCCAAAGGCCACGCGCGACGAAGCGCGCTTGCACATCAGCTCCAGGGCACGTTCAGCCAAGCCGATGAGGCGCATGCAGTGGTGGATGCGTCCGGGGCCCAGGCGACCTTGGGCGATCTCGAAGCCACGGCCTTCACCCAGCAGAATGTTGGATACTGGCACACGTACGTTCTCGAAGGTCATCTCGACGTGACCGTGAGGCGCGTCGTCATAGCCCAGCACGTTCAGCGGACGGATGATCTTAATGCCGGGGGTGTCGGCGGGCACCAGTACCATGCTCTGCTGTGAATGGCGGGGGGCTTCGGGATCGGTCTTGCCCATGGTGATGAACACGGCGCAGCGCGGGTCGGCAGCACCGGAGATCCACCACTTGCGGCCGTTGATCACATACTCGTCGCCCTGGCGCTCAATGCGCGTTTCGATGTTGGTGGCGTCGCTCGATGCCACGTCGGGTTCGGTCATCGCGAACGCGGAGCGGATCTTGCCTTCGAGCAGCGGCTTGAGCCAGCGGGCCTTGTTGGCATCGTCACCGTAACGGGCAATGGTTTCCATGTTGCCGGTGTCTGGTGCGGAGCAGTTGAACACCTCACTGGCCCATGGCACACGACCCATGATTTCTGCCAGCGGTGCGTATTCCTGGTTGGTCAGCCCTGCACCGGCGTAGCCCGATGCTGCGGCGCTATCGACCGGGAGAAACAGGTTCCACAACCCGGCGGCCTGGGCCTTGGGCTTGAGGTTCTCGATGGTGTTCAGCGCGCTCCAGCGCTTGCCCGCAGCCGTGTTGGCGGTCAGTTCGTCTTTGTAGGCAGACTCGTTCGGATAGATGTGGTCATCCATGAACTGGAGCAGCTTGGCCTGCAGTTCCTTGGTTTTGGGCGAGTAGTCAAAGTCCATGGGTTTCTTCTCCGTTGGTAATCGTGGGGCGGCGCTTGGCGTTGCGTCGCGTGTTCAGTCGCGCTGCGCAAACGACCAGGCCAGCTGGGCCATGGGTCGTGCGGTATCGCCTGAGGCCTTGGCCTGGGCGCTGGAGGCCGTGCCGGCCTCTACCCGCTTGGCAATGCCTTGCAGGATGGCCGCTATGCGGAACATGTTGTAGGCGAGATAGAAGTTCCAGTCCGCGCGCAAGGCTTCAGGCGTGGCGATGCCGGTACGCTCGCAGTACTTGCGGATGTAGGTGTCTTCGTCGGGAATGCCCAGCGCGCCTATGTCCAGCCCTGCAATACCGCGCCCGAGCGAGGCAGGAATGTGCCAGCTCATACAGTGGTAGCTGAAGTCGGCCAGCGGGTGGCCCAGCGTGGACAGCTCCCAGTCGAGCACAGCAATCACGCGCGGCTCGGTGGGGTGGAACATCAGGTTGTCCAGGCGGTAGTCGCCGTGCACGATGGACACATGGCACTCGTCCCGCGCGCTGGCGGGCATGTTGGCGGGCAACCACTCCATCAGACGGTCCATCTCTTCGATGGGTTGCGTGATGGACGCCATGTATTGCTTGCTCCAACGGCCGATCTGGCGGTCAAAGTAGTTGCCGGGTTTGCCATAGCTGGCCAGGCCCCGGTCCGCAAACTTCACGGTGTGCAGTGCGGCAATCACGCGGTTCATCTCGTTGTAGATGTCACCGCGCTCGGCGGGCGTCATCCCTGGCAAAGATTGGTCCCACAGCACGCGGCCCTGCATGCACTCCATCACGTAAAAGGCACGGCCGATCACCGATTCGTCCTCGCACAGCACGAACATGCGGGGCACGGGCACGTCGGTGCCGTACAGGCCACTCATCACCGCGAATTCGCGTTCGATGGCGTGGGCCGAAGGCAGCAGTTTGGCCACGGGCCCCGGCTTGGCGCGCATCACGTAGCTGGTGCCGGGGGTGATGAGTTTGTAGGTGGGATTGGACTGCCCACCCTTGAACATCTCCACCGTCAGCGGGCCCACAAAGCCCTCCATGTTCTTGGAGAGCCATGCAGTCAGCGTTTCGATGTCGAAGGCGTGCTGATCGGAGACAGGGCGGGTGCCGACGAAATGGTCAAAGTTGCTCATGGAGGGGCGGATGAATGTTCGGGCAGTCAGTGGTTGTGTAAGTGGGTCAGTTGTCGGTTTCGGCGATGCGCATCAGTGCTTCGCGGTCACGCACGACCAGGCCGCCCGGCTCGATGCGGATGGCGTCCTCGCGTTCCATGGCCTTGAGCTCCTGGTTCACTCGCTGGCGCGAGGCGCCCAGCAGTTGTGCCAGTTCTTCCTGTGCCAGTTGCAGACCGATGCGCATCTCGCTGCCGTCCGACAGGCTGGGAATACCGTAGCTGCGAACCAGATGCACCAACTGCTTGGCCAGCCGCGCGCGCAGGGGCAGGGTGTTGAGGTCTTCCACCAGGCCGTACAGCTGGCGAATGCGCCTCGCATGCAGGCGCAGCATGGCTTCGTAAAACTCGGTGTGCGCTGCAAGAATTTTCTTGAAGTCGGCCTTGGCCACGCACAGGATGGTGGTGTCGCCATGTGCATAGGCGTCGTGCGTGCGCCGGTCCCCGTCGAAGATCGCCACGTCGCCGAACCAAATGCCCGGCTCTACATACGTCAGCGTGATCTGCTTGCCCGAGATGGAGGTGGAGCTCACCCGTACCGCACCACGCGCGCACGCAATCCACTCCTCGGGCGGGTCGCCGCGTGCGGCAATGAGGCCGCCGTCCTTGAAGCGTTTGACATATGCACATCGGAGGATGTCGTGGCGTAGCGAAGGTGAAAGGGATGAAAACCAGCGACCGGAGTTGATCGCTTCACGTTCTTCGATAGTAAGAATCGGGTCGTCCATGGCCTGTCTTTTGGGTGACTAGAAACAGGCCCATTGTCGCGTCAGGGACCTGCGCAATGCGTCAGGGTTGTCACCTGCGTGTCTGCCCGTAGGCCAAAAGAAAACCCCCGGCGCTAGGTGGCAGCGTGCCGGGGGTTGTTGGGCCTGTGAAAGGGGATCTCTGCAGGCGTCTGCCGCGCAGTGCTACTCGTAGCGGGGCACACGCTTTTCAAGGAACGCAGAGATGCCCGCCTCGCCGTTGGCGTGGTGCAGGTTCTTGACGAAGTGGTCGCGCTCATGGGTCAGGTGGTGCGTGAGCTGGGCATGGGGGGCTTCGTTCAGCAGCTCCTTGATGCTGGCCAGCGCATTGGGTGCACGGGTATTGAGCTGCTCGGCCAGCGCCAGGGCTGTGTCGAGTGCGTTGCCTGCTTCGGCAATGCGGTTGACCAAGCCCAGTGCGTGCAGGCGTTCTGCGCCGATGCGGTCACCACACATGAGGATCTCGGTGGCAATCTGGCGAGGCAGGGCCTGGGCCAGGCTCCAGCTGGCCCCACCATCGGGCGACAGTGCCACGTTGCTGTAGGCCATCACAAACACGGCATTGCGGGCCGCCACGATGAAGTCGCAGGCCAGCGCCAGCGAAAACCCTGCACCAGCCGCAGCTCCCTCCACGGCCGCAATCACCGGCTTGGGGTAGGTGCGGATGGTCTCGATCCAGTTGTGCAGGCCTTCGATGCTTTGTGCCTGCACCTCTGGCGCTTGCTGGCGGTTGGCGAGCAGGCGCTGCAGATTGCCGCCCGAGCAGAACATACCATCGGCGCCCGTGATGACTACGCTGCGGATGTCGGGGCTGCTCTCGGCCACGCCCAGCGCCTCCACGCCCGCTGCATACATCACCGGGTCGATGGCATTGCGCCGCTCGGGGTTGCGAAGGGTCAGGATAAGGGTCTGGCCCTGACTGGTGCTCTGGAGTTCTGCGGGCATGGTGGTCTTCAGTGAGGTGGCCGTGGTGCTTGGCGATCAGTCTTCTTCGACATGGCTCAGGCTCAGGCCAATCGCACCCCGTCGGCGCAGCCATGGGCTGGGGCGGTAGCGTGTGTCGCCATACACGGTCTGCATGTTGAACAACACCTCCAGGATGTTGGTGGGGCCCCAGCGGTCGCCCATGGCCAACGGGCCCAATGGGTAGCCCAGGCCCAGGGTCACAGCGGTTTCCAGGTCCTTGGGGGAGCAGATGCCTTGCTGGCAGATGTCGCTGGCGATGTTGACGATGGTGGCCACCACACGCTGCGTGACGAAACCGCCGCTGTCGCGGATCACGCTCACGGCCTTGCCGTCGCGGGCAAACAGCGCTTGCGCTGCGTTGCGGATGTCCACGCGGGTGGCGGGGTTGGTGGCCAACACGCGGCGCTTGGTAGCGGCGTCGTCGATCAGCATGTCGATGCCGATGGTGCGCGCCGGGTCCAGGCGCTCCACAACCGCCACGGTGGTGATGTCAAACCCCAGCGGCGCGACCAGCGTGATGGCCTGGGGCGAGGGCGACTGGCCGGTTTCGATGGCGGCGCCCAGGTCCTTGAGCAGCTGGTACAGCTCCGCGCGGCGCGCGGCACGGGGCGAAACCCACACGGGGGGAATCTCTGCCACCACAGGCGGCGGCGCCTCTGCCGGTATCTGCGCCACGCCGTCCACGTAGCGGTAAAAGCCTTCGCCCGCCTTCTTGCCCACCACGCCGCCTGCCAGGCGCTGCGCGGTGATCACACTGGGGCGAAAGCGCGGCTCGTCGTAGTACTGGCGGTAGATGGATTCCATCACCGGGTGGGAGACGTCCAGCGCCGTCAGGTCCATCAATTCAAAGGGGCCGAGCTTGAAGCCGACCTGGTCGCGCAGGATGCGGTCGATGGTGGCGAAGTCGGCCACGCCTTCGCCCACGATGCGCAGGGCCTCTGTGCCAAAGCCGCGCCCGGCGTGGTTCACGATGAAGCCGGGGGTGTCTTGTGCCTGAACGGGGGTGTGTCCCATTTCCTTGGCATATGCGGCCAGCGCAGTGCAGATCGCTGGATCTGTCTTGAGGCTCGCAATCACCTCCACCACCTTCATCAGCGGAACAGGGTTGAAGAAATGGAACCCAGCCAAGCGTTCTGGTCGCTTGAGGGCTGCACCAATGGCTGTCACGGACAGGGAGGACGTGTTGGTGGCCAGCACTGCATCGGCGCGCACAACCCCTTCGAGTTCGACGAAGAGGGCTTGTTTTGCGTCCAGCCGTTCTACGATGGCTTCCACCACCAGGTCGCAGGCCACCAGGTCAGCCGCTGTCTTGACGGGGTGCAGCCGTGCAGTCAGCGCGCTGGCCTGCTCCGCATCAATCCGGCCTTTGGCGACCAGCTTGTCCCATTGCTCCTGCAGGGCGGTCAGGGCGGCATCGGCCGCTCCGGGGTTTGCGTCCAGCAGAAAAACCTGGCTGCCAGCCTGTGCAGCAATTTGCGCGATGCCCCGGCCCATGGCGCCAGTGCCCACGATGGCGATGTTGGGAAACTGAATTTTCATAGCGGCATTATGGCTCTGGCCTTATCTGGGACTTATGTGCAAGAATCCTCCGGACCGAAAAACAGAATTGATTGTGAAAATCCGTAACACCATTTTTGGACCAGGATTGTGGGCGCTTGCGGCCGGTGCTTCGGCGCTGTCCCTGGGCAATGGTAGTGGTACGGTCGTGTTGGGCGCACCTGTCGACCTGTCTTTCGAGTTGCAGCCCGACCCTGGAACGGATGTCGCCTCTTCTTGCGTCACGGCCAAGCTGGTGGCGGGCGACAACGTCATCAGTGACAACAAGGTGCGCGTAGTCCCCTTGCCCGAGGTGCGTGGGCGCCCTTCGGGGGTCCGCGTGCTGGCCTCTGTGTCGCTGGATGAACCGGTGCTCACCGTTACCCTTTCCGCAGGCTGCAATGGCAAAACCACACGCAGCTACACGTTCCTCTCTGATTTGCCAACGACCGTTACCCGGTCAGCCTCTGCATCGCCGGTGGATTTGGCGCGGCTTCCAGCCGTAACCTCTGGCGCTGCCGACGCATCCACAGCGACGGCTGGCATGACGCAGTTCACCAGGCCCGGAGACAAGGTGTCCGCTGCTGCAAAGGCCGTGCGAATGCCCGCTGCAGGCAGCCGCACACCGGATTCTGCAACTGCCGCGCGGCCTCCGACGCGTGTAGGCACTGCGGCACCCGGCAAGTCGGTGGTGGCCGCTGCACCCGCCGCACGTTCCCGTCTGGTGGTTGAGCCCCTGGATACCTGGTTGGAGAGCCCTGTGGCGTTGCGCTCCACAGCACAGTTGCCCACGGCGCCGTCCGAGGACATGTCCGCCCTGCGCGCCCAGGCCGCCGCGCTGTGGAAGTCCCTGAACGCACAGCCGGAAGACTTGCAAAAGGACGGCGATCGGCTGAAGGCGCTGGAATCGGACGCCGCCGCGCTGCGTGCCCAGGCCGCCAAAGACCGTGCTGCCGCCGGCCAGTTGCAGCAGCAGCTGGATCTGATGGAGCAGGAGCGCTTTCCCGCGACGGTGGTGTACGCCCTGGGAGGTTTGCTGGTCCTGGCGTTGGCGGGCGTGGCATGGATGTGGTCGCGGGTGCGCAGCGCCTCTGACAAAGCGGTGCGGTCGTGGCGCGATTCCGTGGCCTTGGGCGCACGTGCCGATGCAGCATCGGCGCATGACGAGGTAGTCGGTCTCACGCCCCATCCCGGCGACACCTGGCTGCCGTCAGAAACTCAGCCTCACGCCGTCGCCGCGAACCCCGAGTCTGGCGCCGCGCCCCTCCACAAGGCGGCCCCGGCGACGGTGGAACCCCGCTTTGTGGCGACCAGCCCGGCAGCAAGCGCTCCCGCTCCCTTGCAGGCCAAGTCCGTATCTGCGCCACCAGCGGCCTCAGTGGTGCCCCACATCGTCAACCCCGAAGAGCTGTTTGACATCCAGCAGCAGGCCGAATTTTTTGTCTCTGTGGGCGAGCACCAACAGGCGATAGAAGTTCTGAAGAATCACATCGCCGAGCATCGCGAGACTTCTCCGCTGGCCTACCTGGAGCTATTGCGGCTGTATCACACGCTCAGCCGCGTGGATGAGTTTGCGCAACTGCGCACGCAGTTCATGCAGTCATTCAACGCTCAAGTGCCAGAGTTTGTGGGGTTTCAACGCACGGGCCGCATGCTGTACCACTACACCGATGCGCTTGCCGAGATCGAGGCCGAGTGGACGACGCCTGAGGTGCTGGGTTTGCTGGAGAAGTTTCTGTTCCGTCGCACAGGTGCCGAGGCGGTGGAGCCGTTTGATCTGGCCGCCTATGACGATCTGTTGCTGCTGTTAGCGATTGCACAGACCACGCCCGCCAGCGCGCGTGGTGCTGCGCCGCCGCGCAAGCGGACGACGCCGCTGGCACCGCCCCGGTCCGACACCCTGGTGGCCCCTTCAGGTCCCGCAGCTACGCCGCTGCACGACGACCTTCCGCTCGATTCGCTGGCAGCCAGCCTGGAGTTCGAATTCGCGATGAAGGCTCAGCAGGAGACAGAGCCTGCGCCCTCTGCCGCAGTCGCCTCCAATCCTCCTACGGCCATTGGCGAGGATACGCTGGGTATTCCGCTCGACCTGGACCTGTCGGACCCGCCACACCTCACGCTGAGCGATTTGCCCCCGGTGCCCGTGACATCGCCGCCGCCAGCGGGTCAGCCCGTCGGCTTTGGCATGGAGAACGATCTCATGGAGCTGCGCCTCGAGCTGGAGCAAATGAAGAAAACCGACCGCAAGTAAACCTGCCGTCTGGCGGTTTTCCAGCCAGCGCTGCGTCTTTCTGAGCGGTGGCTATCTATACTTGCAAAGCCATCAGCGCATCAGCGCATCAGCGCATCAGCGCATCAGCGCATCAGCGCCATCAGCTGCGCGGCCGATGTTTCAGGGTTGTGCGCATTGACCAAGGCCCGTACCACGGCCACAGAACCCACGCCGGTACCCAGTACGGCGGGGAACTGTTCGGCACTGATCCCTCCGATAGCCACTTGCGGGTAGTGGCGCATCAGTCGTGCATACACCCCCAGCCTGCCCACGCCCTGGGGTGCGGTGGCCATTTTTTTCAATGTTGTGGGGAACACGGCACCCATGGCGATATAGCTGGGTCCCACGGCATCGGCACGCACCATTTCGGCATACCCATGGGTACTCACCCCCAGGCGCAACCCCGAGCGGTGGAGCGTCTGCAGTTCCTGGGCGGTGAGTGCATCCAGGTCTTCCTGGCCCAGATGGATGCCGTAGGCGCCTGCTTCGATGGCGTCCCGCCAGTGGTCATTGATGAATAACAGTGCGCCCGTGCCTTGCACCGCAGCGACGGCGGCGTTGATTTCGGTCCGGATGGCATGGGCATCGTCCGACTTGAAGCGCAGTTGCACAGTGGGCACCCCTGTGCGTGCCATACGGCCCACCCACTGGGCGTCGGGCAGAACGGCATACAGACCCAGATGCTGTGGGCAAGCGGCAAACTGCTGGGCGCGGGGAAGGTTCTGCAGGCCAAAGTCCTGGGGCTCGTCCGGCCATTGGTCGGGCTGTGCACTGCCAGTGCGAAGTGCGCGAGCCTGCCAGGCGCGGGCCAGGCATTCAGCGTCGTGGGCAACAAAGCCCAACGCACTGCAGGCCTGCAATGCAGCCAGGTAGGTGGGGTCTTGTGATGTGGGGGTAGGCACCGGCTCGGGCGCAAACCCGGCAAAGGTACCTGCGTGGTACGAAACGATGGCTTGCGCCAGGGCAGTGATATCACGCATGGGCATGGTGCCAGAACGGTGTGCCCAGCACGGGCGTGCTGGGCTGGGCGGCATCTTGCGCTGACATGGCGCCTGCCACGCGCGCGGCACGCCCCGCATTCACTGCGTCCGCGAACGCGCCAGCCATTGCCACAGGGTCTTGTGCCAGTGCCACGGCGGTGTTCAGCAACACGCCGTCGTAGCCCCATTCCATCACCTGGCAGGCGTGCGAAGGCAGACCCAGGCCGGCATCCACCAGCATGGGTACATCTAGGCGCTCGCGCAGCGTCTGCAGGGCGTAGGGGTTGACGGGACCACGCCCCGTGCCAATGGGCGCGGCCCAGGGCATCACGGCCTGGCAGCCCACGTCCACCAGGCGCTGGCACAGCACCAGGTCTTCGGTGCAGTAGGGCAGCACCTGAAAGCCGTCTTTGATGAGGTGTTCGGCTACGCCCACCAGATTCAGCGTGTCTGGCTGCAGGGTGTAGTCGTCGCCAATCAGTTCCAGCTTGATCCAGGGGGTGTTGAATACCTCGCGTGCCATTTGCGCGGTAGTGATGGCTTCTTGTGCGCTATGGCACCCAGCGGTGTTGGGCAGTACGGGCACATTGAGCTTGCGCAGCAATTCCCAGAAGCTGCTGCCGCTCTCGGCAGGGTTGCTGCCCTGGCGGCGCAGGGAGGCGGTGACCATGGCGGGCCGGGCGCGCAATACGGCGGCTTCGAGCACGGCGGGCGAGGGATAGCGCGAGGTGCCCAGCAACAGGCGGCTGTGGAAGGTCTGGCCGTACAGGACCAGGGCGTCAGGGCTTGAAGACTGTGTCATGGTGAAGGAAGAAAGAGGCTCAGCCGCCCGTCACGGGAGAGATGACCTCCACGCGATCACCGTGTTGCAGGGGGTGTGCGGCGTAGCGGGTGTTGGGCACAAAAGTGGTGTTCACTGCCACGGCAAACGGGGGCCGCGCTTCGATGGCGGCCACGGCATCGGCCACGGTGGCGCCTTCGGGCAGTTCGTGCGGGACTTGGTTGATCGAGATGTTCATGCAAATGCGGGGGCTGCAACGCCGGTCGGGGTTGGAGCGGTGGTCTCCAATTCCACCCGGAGGTCAAAACGTTTGGACAGGGCCGATTGTCCAGTGTTCAGCACCTCCAAGGTCACATCCAGCATTGCGGGTGAGATCATGAAGCCGTGGCGGTATAAGCCATTGATCTCCAGAACGCCCGGGCGGGTCTGGCGGATGGCGGGCAGGTTGTCGGGCAACGTCGGCCGGCACTGCGTGGCCAGCTCCAGAATACGGCCCTCGGCAAAGCCGGGGTGCACCGCATAGGCGGCGCTCAGCAGTTCGAGGGTGGAGCGTACGCTGGCGGGGGACCGGTCGTCGGACTCGATCTCGGTGGCGCCAATCACGAACAGATGGTCTTCTTTCGGCGCAATGTAGATGGGGTAGCGTGGGTGCACCAGCCGTGTAGGGCGCTGCAGTGTCACGTCAGGCGCATGGATGCGGGCCACTTCGCCGCGCACGCCGCGCAAGGCGCTCCACTGACCCCTGGCGCCCAGGCCCCGGCAGTCAAGCACCCACTCGGGGTGGCCCGGTGCGCCGGGCGTGAAGGCCTCGGGCGACTGGGGCGTGTGCCAGTGCGTGCGCACTGCCAGCCGCTCCATCTCCACCACCAGTGCCGCCAGCAACTGGCGGTTGTCCAGCTGGCCTTCGCCGGGCAGGTAAAGGCCCTGGGCAAAGCGGTGCGCCAGCGACGGCTCCACCTGGCCCAATGCATCGCTGTCGAGCTTTTGCAGGGCCGGCAACTCGGGCAGGGTGCGCTGGTTGGTTTCGAGCTGGCGGGTGAAGCGCTGGGCTTCGGCCGCGTCCTGGCGGTGCCACACGATCAGCGTGCCAGCCTGCTGAAAAAACACGGGCTCTGACAGTGCGCCCAGCAACTCGGGCCAGCGGGTCAGCGCATGGTGGCCCATGCGCACCACGCCGGGTTCGGTGATCGCGGACTCTGCCAGTGGGGCGAGCATGGCCGCTGCCACGGTGGCGGCCGAGTTTTCTGCTGCGGGGCTGCCCGCGTCATAGATGTCCACACGGTGCCCCAGGCGCGCCAGTTCCACGGCCAGCAGACGGCCCATGAGGCCTGCGCCCAGGACGGCAAAGGAAGAAGGTTGAAGTGACATAGCTCCGTCGGTGTGTCCGTGTAGTGGCATGCAGCCATGGACAAAACGGGGGCACCGTTGGTGGAAACTCCCCACGCCAGCATGACCTGGATCGGGTAGCGGGGCTGCTGCGTTGGCCGCAGTGCACAGGGTTCTGCGCTGGCCCCAGGGTATTTCTCAGTCGCACACCCTATGGTGGGACACCCCTGTTTCGTCCTGAAAATGAATTACAGCACAACCCCCGGTGACGCTGCCTTGACCTGGCGCATAGGCCATAATTTTTGCCATGACTTCACAGACCTCTTTGCCCTCAACGGGCCGCCGCTATGCACGCGTGCTTTCCATTGCCGGGTCTGACAGTGGCGGCGGCGCGGGCATCCAGGCCGACCTCAAGACCTTCAGTGCCCTGGGCTGCTACGGCATGACCGCCATCACCGCCATCACGGCCCAGAACACCTGTGGGGTGACGGGTATCCATGGCATTCCGCCCGAGATGCTCAGGGCCCAGATCGACGCTGTGGTGCAGGACATCGGCGTGGATGCCGTCAAGATTGGCATGCTGCACTCGCCCGAAGTGGTGCGTGTGGTGGCCGACGCCATTCGTTCCTATCAGCTGCCGCATGTGGTGCTGGACCCAGTGATGGTGGCCACCAGTGGCGATCGTCTGATTGCCCAGGAGACGGTGGCGGTGCTGGTGAACGAGCTGTTCCCGCTGGCCGAAGTGGTCACGCCCAACCTGGACGAGGCCGGGTGGCTGCTGGGGCGCAGCATCGAGGGCGTGGAGGCGCTGGAGCTTGCCGCGCAAGACCTGCTGCGCCTGGGCGCCCGTGCCGCGTTGCTCAAGGGCGGACACTTGCCGGGCGACTGGGTGGTGGATGTGCTGGCCGTGCAGGGCGAAGCGCAGGGATACCAGCTGCAGTCACCACGCATTGCCACCCACAACGGGCATGGCACGGGGTGCACCCTGTCGTCTGCGATTGCCGCCCACTTGGCTCTGGGCCTGCCGCTGCAGCAGGCTGTGGAGCAGGCTCGGGCCTACATCCTTGGAGCCATTGCTGCAGGGGCAGACGTCACCACCGGGCGCGGCCACGGCCCCCTCAACCACGGCTATGCGCCTGTGGCGCAGCGGGTGCTCTTGCCGGCGGTTTGGGCTGTTTTGGGGCTCAAGCGCTAGTCAATCAAGCGCTGAATGCTCATTTTTTGATAGTGTTTTGACAGTTCACCGGGCGCGAGGCCGTGTGGCCCATGCCAGCGCAAAGCTGAACACCAGCGCTGGCAGGGCAGATCCTGCATCGGGCAGCACCTTGGGCGCCAAGTGGTAGACCGCAATACCTGCCAGCCAGATCGCCACGGGTACACCGTTGATCTTGCGCGCCGTGGCCAGCAGCGCGGCAGCATCGGCGCCAAACGCCAGTCGGCCCAGGATCACGCCAAACAGTGGCACGAACACCGAGCTGAGCAGCAGCAAAAATGGCTCCAGGCTGTGCATGGGCAGCACAAGGGCCAGCCCCGTGCACAGCGCGGCCACCAGCAGGCCCCAGGCGCGCACGCCCCAGCGTGGCAACAGGCTGTGGGCCGACACGGCGCCCGAATAGGTGTCGCCATAGGCGTTGTCCACCTCGTCGATCAAGATCAGCGAGAGCGCGATCAGCCCGCCTTGCGCAAGCAGCAGCGCCTGCACCAAGTCCTTGCTGGGCAAGGTCAGCGCCACCAACACGCCCAGCGTGTAGCACCACATGTTGGCCAGCGCATAGCCCAGCCAGGTGCCACGCAATGCGGAGCCGCCATTCTTGCCATGGCGCGCGTAGTCGGCCACCAGGGGCAGCCACGAGATCGGCATGGCGATCACCAGGTCCAGCGCGGGCAGCACGCCCATGCCGCCTTCGCCCTTGCGCGTCCACAGGGCTTCAAAACCTTGCGTTTGTGCCAGCGACAAGAACTGCCACGACAGCCACAGCAGCGACAGCACCACCAGCGGCAGCGCCACGCGAGCAATCAGCTTGCGCACCAGCTGTACCATCGATCCGCTGATGAGCAGCATCACCACGCCGCCCCACAGCAGCGTGGCCAGCACGGGCCAGTGCGCGCCAGCCATGCTGCCCGACTGCTGGCCGATGGCCACCGTAGCGTCGCGCATCACCACCAGCTCGAACGTGCCCCAGCCCACCAGCTGCACGATGTTCAGGATGATGGGCAGGCTGGCAAATGTGCGGCCATAGACAGCATGCATCAGGCCCGCACTGGCCAGGCCGCTGTCGCAGCCCAGCTTGGCCACCCAGCCCAGAAGGCCCGCGCCCACGATGGAGCCCGCGACGATGGCAATCAGTGCCTTCTGGGTGCCCAGTGCAGGCATCAGGTAGGCGCCCACCTGCATGACCAGCAGGCCCACACCCAGGCTGAACCAGAGTGAGGCGTGGTCGTGCCACTGGAAGACACGGCGGTCAGGGGAGACAGGGGCCAGCGCTTCGTTGGTGGCGTGCGTGGCAGGCAATGAGGACATGAAATGGCTCCGTAAGCAGACACAGAGCAGGGGCCGCCCGCCGGTGCACCCTTACGTCTTCAGGGTCGTGCCGTTGCGGACTTGCTTCCCTGCGCGAGGATGATCTCAATCAGGTTCAAAGGGACTCTCTCAGTCGATGCTGGCAGACCAGTTTCGACACCCCTAGCGGTAGCACTTGCGAAAAGCAGTGCGCTGCGGATTGTAGTGGTGTGCCTGCGCGCCCGGTCAGGCCGCTGCGGCAGGCAGTACGCCCAGCAACTGGTGCAGGCGCGGGCTGGTGGTGGTGTACTGCAGCGCCACCTTATCGCCCTTGAGCGCCTCGGCCGCACCAAAGGCGGCCAGCGTGGCTTCGTGGAAGCCGCACAGGATGAGCTTGCGTTTGCCGGGGTAGGTGTTGATGTCGCCCACGGCGTATATGCCGGGCACGCTGGTGCGGAAGGCTTCCGTGTCCACCACCAGCTGTTTGCGGTCCATGGCCAAACCCCAGTCCGCAATGGGCCCGAGGCGCGGCGAAATGCCCAGCACAGCGACCAGCAGGTCCAGCGCCAGGGCGCGGCTGCTGCCATCGGCGTTCACCACCTGCAAGGCGCTCAGCCGGTTGCCGTCTGTCACGATGCCGGTGATCTGCGCTGCCTCCACGTGGATGCGCCCAGCGTCACGCAATTGCTGCAGGCGCTGCAGCAGGGTGTCGGGGGCCTGGAACACGTCGCGGCGGTGCAGCAGGCTGACGCGAGCGGCTTGTCCCTGTTCGGCCAGTTCCACGGCACGGGCCACAGCAGGCTCGTCCCCGCCGTGCACGACCACATGGCGCCCGGTCACATCTGCAGTGGTGGGCAGGGCCTGGTAGTGGACCTGGGTGCCCACAAAACGCTCAATGCCTTCCACCTTGAGCGTGCGCGGCACAAAGGCGCCTACGCCTGCGGCAATGAACACGCTGCGGGCCAGCAGTTGTGCTCCCTGCGAGGTTTCGATCAGCAGGCGCCCGTCGGCGTGTACCGTCAGTGCGGATACCAGCGTGTTCAGGTGCCACTGGGTCTTGAACGGCGTAATCTGCTTGAGCAGCAGGTCTGCCAGTTCCCGCCCGGTGCACACCGGGATGCCCGGAATGTCGTAGATGGGTTTGTCGCCGTACAGCTCGACGCACTGGCCGCCCGCATGGGGCAGGGCGTCGATGAGGTGGGCGGTGATGCCTTGCAGTCCCAGCTGGAAGACCTGGAACAGGCCCACGGGACCCGCGCCGATGACTACGGCGTCGGTTTCTTGAATCATGCCCAAGCCACGCGCGCAGCGCCCGAAACTGGCGCTGCCAAAGAACTGTGCCACCGTGGAACTGGCTTTGCCAGGCCACTGGTGGCGTCCCCCTTGGGGGATGGCGCGAAGCGACTCAGGGGGGTCACTTGACTAGTTCGTTGACCTTGCCCGGCTTGCCGTTCCATTCGTCGGCGTCGGGCAGCGCGGGCTTGCGCTTGGTGATGCTCTTCCAGCCGTCGGCAAAGGCCAGGTCGGCGTTGAGCTTGATGAAAGCAATCTGGTCGGCCGGCAGGTCTTCTTCGGCAAAGATGGCGTTGGCCGGGCATTCGGGGATGCAGACGGCGCAGTCGATGCATTCATCGGGGTCGATGACAAGCATGTTCGGGCCTTCGCGGAAGCAGTCCACGGGGCACACGTCCACACAATCGGTGTACTTGCACTTGATGCAGTTTTCGGAAACGACGTGGGTCATGACAGGAGTTGTGTGGGTCGGTGAAAACCCTCGATTTTAGAAGCTTTCACCGGCCTTGGGGGAGAGGGCCCCTCTCTCAGGAGGGGTGTCAGGGCGTTCAGGTGTTGATGGGGATCAGTTCACAAGCACGGCACCGGCCGTTTTGTGGCTAGCGGTGTCCACCAGAATCAGAGATCCCAGGACGCGGGCCTGGCTGAATGCTGCGGCGGGAATCGCTTCTTGCAGCAGCAGGTCCACATGGCCAATGGCGTTGGGGTCGAGTTGCGTGGCGGCCTCTTCGGCCAGCGTGTTGATGTTGAGCTTGTGCACCACGGCCTTGACCTTGGCCTTGACCCAGCGGTGGCCGTGCAGCGCCCAGTACACGCGGCCAGCCACCAGGGGCTCGTCGTCCATCCAGGCCACGGTGGTGCGCAGCTCGCGGCTGGCAGGCCATGCGGGCACGCTGGCGGGCGTGTCGAAGTCGTCCTCGGCGGGGGCAGCGACAGCAGGCGCGGCCAGGATCCAGTCGCCACGCGAGACATCCACCTCGCGGTCCAGGATGATGCCGGCGCTGGTGCCGGCGGGCACGTCCTTGGGGCGACGGGCGTGGTCCAGCACTTGCGCCACGGTGGCCAGTTGGCCGCTGGGGAAGATCTGCACCGCCGTGCCGGGCGCAAAACTGCCCGCAGCCACGCGGCCCCAGAACACACGGCGGCCTTGCGAGGTGTCGGAGGACGACGAGAACTTCTCGACCCACTGCACCGGGAAGGCCGGTGCCAGCGCTGTGTCTGCGGGGGTGTTGGGCAGTGCTTCCAGCACCTGCAGCAGCGTGGGGCCGTCATAGCCGCACCAGCCCGCGTGGGCGTCCACCACGTTCCAACCCTTGAGGGCGGACACGGGCACCGTGGCGCGCACGGTGATGCCGGCCGCCTGGACGAACGACTGCAGCGCGCCCTGGATGTGCTTCCAGGCCAGCGCGGGGTCTTCCACCGCGTCGAGCTTGTTCACGGCAAACACCAGCGAATGCACACGCAGCAAATGGGCCAGCAGGCTGTGGCGGCGCGTCTGCGGCAGCAATGCGAGGCCGGGGTTCTTCCAGTCGAGCTTGGTCGCATCGACCAGCACCACGGCGGCGTCGGCGCTGCTGGCGGCAGTCACCATGTTGCGGGTGTACTGCTCATGGCCGGGCGCGTCGCCGATGATGAACTTGCGCTCCTCGGTGGCGAAGTAGCGGTAGGCCACGTCGATGGTGATGCCCTGTTCGCGCTCGGCGCTCAGGCCGTCGGTCAGCAGGGCCAGGTCGGTCTCGCCCTGGCGCTGCACCCCGGCCAGGTGGTCTTGCAGCACGGCCTTGCTGTCCACCAGCAGGCGGCCGATCAGCGTGCTCTTGCCGTCATCGACGGAACCGCAAGTGATGAACTTGAGGGCGGAGATATGGTCATTTTGGCTGGTAGCGCTAGTGTTATTTGCGCCAGTTGCTATTGAATTGATAGCGGTCATCAGAAATACCCGTCCTTCTTGCGCTTCTCCATCGAAGCATCCGATGTCTTGTCGTCCATGCGGGTGGCGCCGCGCTCGCTCACGTCGGCGGCCAAGGTCTCGATGACGATCTCGGCCGGGGTGGCGGCGGTGCTCTCCACCGGTGCGGTACACGTGATGTCGCCCACGGTGCGAAAGCGCACATCGCGCGTTTCCACCACGTCGCCGTCGCGCGGCGGGGTCAGCTCGGTGACGGGCATCAGCAAGCCCTTGCGGTCCACCACCTGGCGCTTGTGCGTGTAGTAAATGCTGGGCAGGGCGATCTGCTCGCGGTCGATGTACTGCCACACATCGAGTTCGGTCCAGTTGCTGATGGGGAACACGCGGAAGTGTTCGCCGGGCTGCAGGCGGGTGTTGAACAGCGTCCACAGCTCAGGCCGCTGGGCCTTGGGCTGCCATTGGCCAAAGCTGTCGCGGTGGCTGAAGATGCGCTCTTTGGCGCGGGCTTTTTCTTCGTCGCGGCGGGCGCCGCCGATCAGGGCGTCAAAGCGGAATTCTTCAATCGCTTCGAGCAGCGTGACGGACTGGTGCACATTGCGTGATTCGCCGGGGTGGGCCAGGCGCACGGTGCCGCGTGCCATCGAATCCTCGACGCTACGGACGATGAGTTCGGCGCCCAGTTCCTTTGCCCGGAAGTCGCGGAAGTCCGTGACCTCGGGGAAGTTGTGGCCCGTGTCGATCATGAGCAGCGGGTAGGGAATGCCGCCGCCGCTGGCCTTGGAGCCAAAGGCTTTTTCGGCGCACTTGAGCATGACGAGTGAATCCTTGCCGCCCGAAAACAGCAGCGCGGGGCGTTCAAAGGCGGCAGCGACTTCGCGCAGGATGAAGATGGTTTCTTCCTCCAGGGCGTCGAGGTGCGAATTGTTCAGGTGATAGCTCATGTCGTCGGTTTTCTTCTCAAGCAGCGTGGCGTCGGTGCGGGCATTCATGGCGTTTCTCGGCAGTCAATTCTTGGCGTGCAGTCCGCACTCTTTTGCCGTTTCGTCTTCCCACCACCAACGGCCCGAACGGAATTCCTCGCCCAGGCTGATGGCCCGTGTGCAGGGTGCGCAGCCAATGCTGGGGAAGAACTGGTCGTGCAGCGGGTTGTAGTCCACGCCGTTGGTGGCGATGTAGTGCCACACGTCGCCCCAGGTCCAGTTGGACAGCGGGTTGAACTTGGTCAGGCCCTTGGTGGCGACCTCTGTTGTATCGATCAGGGGCACGTCGGCGCGTGCGTTGGATTGCTCGCGGCGCAGGCCGGTGATCCATGCGCTCTTACCCTCCAGGGCGCGGGCCAGGGGCTCCATCTTGCGGATGCCGCAGCATGCCTTGCGCAGGTCAATGCTTTGGTACATCGCGTCCTGGCCATTGGTGCGGATGAAGTGGATCACCACCTCGGCTTCGGGGCGGTACACCTTGACGGGCGCGCGGGAAAAGGCCTGGGTACGTTCCAGCAGGGCCAGCGTTTCGGTGTGCAGCGCGCCGGTTTCCAGCACGAAGATCGGAATGTCGAGCTGCAGCGTATTGATGAGGTGGGTGATGACCACATCCTCGGCACCCAGGCTGGATGCCTGGGTCACGGCATCAGTGCCCAGCGCTGCCGCCTGGCGCAGGAGCGCCTGGGTTTCCGCCAGTTTGGCGTCGAACGTGGCGCTGGCGCGGGCGTGTACCTCGGTGGCCTTGGCGGGTGCGCCGCGAGAGAACAGGCTGGAGCTGCTGGACATCATGCGGCCTTTGCAAAATGGGGCTGCGGCTGCACCGCGTCGCCCTGGTAGAAGCCTGGGAACAGTGCGAACTGGCGCTGCGCATCGGCAGCGTCCACGCCTTCGCGCAGCACGGCCGAGCTGAAGCCCGTGCGCTGCATCTGCACCAGTTGGTCAATCAGCACGTCGCCGGTGGCGCGGATCTCGCCCGCAAAACCACGGCGGCGGCGCAGCAGGAAGGCCTGGCTGAACGCGCGGCCGTCGGTGAAGTTGGGGAAGTGCAGATCCACACGGTCCACGCCATCGAGCGGCAGGGCCAGCGCATCGGCATCGTTGGGCAGGGCCACGGCGCGGGCGTCGCCATCGGCAGGCGGCTGGTGGTCTTGGGCGGCGATTAGTTTCAACATCATGTCTGTGGGGCTGTGCTGTACGACGCTGCGGGGCTCAGGCTGCAGCGGTTTCTGGTTCTTTGTGGCGTGCCTGCTTGGCGGCTTCCTTGAACGGGTCGAGGCCAGTCCGGCGCACGGTGTTCTGGAAGGTCTCGCCGCTTTCGCGCAGGTCGCGGTAGGTGCCAAGCACGGCCTCAATCACATCCGGCACTTCGGCCGCCGAGAACGAGGGGCCTATCACCTTGCCGGCCACGGCTGCGCCCGACAGGTCAGAGCCGTCGGAACCGCCCAGCGTGACCTGGTACCACTCCTTGCCATCCTTATCGACGCCCAGGATGCCGATGTGGCCGCTGTGGTGGTGGCCGCAGCTGTTGATGCAGCCGCTGATGTGCAGGTCGATCTCGCCGATGTCGTCCAGCTCGTCCAGGTCTTGATAACGCTGGGTGATGGCCTCGGCAATCGGCAGCGAGCGGGCATTGGCCAGCGCGCAGAAGTCGCCGCCGGGGCAGGCGATCATGTCGGTCAGCAGCTGCACGTTGGCGCTGGCCAGGCCCAGGGCCTTGGCTTCTTGCCACAGGTCAAACAGGCGGCTGGCGTGCACCCAAGGCAGCAGCACGTTCTGGTCGTGCGTCACGCGGGCTTCGCCGGCGGAATATTTGTCCACCAGGTCGGCCAGTGCGATCAGTTGCTCGCTGGTGGCGTCGCCGGGTGATTGGCCGGGGCGCTTGAACGATAGCGTCACGGCGCGCAGCTGCGGGTTCTGGTGCGGGTGCACATTGCGCTTGAGCCAGCGGCCAAACATCACATGCTCTGCCGCCTGTGCGTCCAGAGATGCCTGCAAGGCTGCGGGGGCCACGTCGGCAATGTCGGCCAGCTTGGGGGGCACAAAGCAGGCAGCCACGCGGTCGAACTCGGCCTGCGGGATGGTGTGGGGGCCGCCGTCGATCTCCAAAATCTGCCGGTATTCGGCTTCCACATCGTCGATGTACTGCTGGCCTTCGGACTTCACCAGAATCTTGATGCGGGCCTTGTACTTGTTGTCGCGGCGGCCGTGCTCGTTGTACACGCGCACGATGGCCTCGATGTAATTCATGATCTGGTTCCACGGCAGGAACTCGCGGATCACGGTGCCGATCACCGGCGTGCGGCCCATGCCACCGCCCACGAACACCTTGAAGCCGATCTCACCCTTGTCGTTCTTGACCAGGTGCAGGCCCACGTCATGCCAGCCCGTGGCTGCGCGGTCGTCCTTGGCGCCGGTGATGGCGATCTTGAACTTGCGGGGCAAGAACGCGAACTCGGGGTGCAGCGTGGACCATTGACGGATCAGCTCCGCATAGGGGCGGGGGTCCACGATCTCGTCCACGGCGATGCCCGCCAGGGCGTCGGTGGTGGTGTTGCGGATGCAGTTGCCGCTGGTCTGGATGCCGTGCAGGTTGACGCTGGCGAGCAGGTCCATCACGTCGGCGCTCTTGGACAGCGGAATCCAGTTGAACTGCACATTGGTGCGGGTGGTGAAGTGGGCGCAGTTCTTGGGCAGGAACGTGGTGCCCAGCTTGCCCTGTCCTTCCATGGCGGCCTTGAAGACGGCGGCTTCGGGCTCGTCGTATTCGCGGGCAATCTGCGCCAGCACGCGCAGCTGGCGGCTGGCGATCTCGCCATAAGGCACTGCCACGCGCAGCATGGGCGCGTAGCGCTGCACGTACCAGCCGTTTTGCAGGCGCAAGGGGCGGAAGTCGTCTTCGCTCAGCTTGCCCGTCTGCCAGCGCGTGAGCTGGTCACGGAACTGCGCGGCGCGCTGTTTCACGAACTGGGTGTCGAAAGCGGTGTATTGATACATAAGAGGCTCAGATCAGAATCAGTTTGAAGCCTGCCCAGGCCAGCAGAATGGACAAGGCGGAGCGAATCAGGCGCTCAGGCGTGCGGGTGACCAGGCGCGAGCCCAGCCAGATGCCCGGCAACGAGCCAGCCAGCAATTGTGCAAGCAAAGGCCAGTCCACCGAACCCAGCGACGCATGACCCAAACCTGCCACCAAGGTCAAAGGCACGGCGTAGGCAATGTCGGCACCGATGATGCGCGGCAGCGGCAGCATGGGGTACACCAGCAGCAGCACCGTAACGCCGATGGCGCCTGCACCGACGGATGTGAAGGTGACCAGCGTGCCGATCACGGCGCCCAGCAGCACCGGCAGGCTCCAGTGGCGGGGGCGGGTGGGGTCTCCAGTGTGGCTTTTGCGGGCAGCGGCTTCGGCCGCTTGGCGCTGGGCAGAAAACGCCACCACCTTGTAAAGCGTGGCCGCCGCCGTGAGCAGCAAGGCAAAGCCCAGCGTGGTGGTCATGATGGCCTGCGCCGTGCCGCTGGCGGGCCCCAGGACTTTCAGCGCCCACAGCGCGAGCAGCGCCGCCGGAATGCTGCCGGCGCACAACTGTCCCACTACCTTCCAGGGCACCAGCCGTTGGCGGGCCAGGCTCACGGTGCCGCCCATTTTGGTGAAAGCCGCGAACAGCAGGTCGGTGCCGACCGCCATGTGGGGCTTGATGCCGAAGAAGAAGATCAGGATCGGCGTCATGAGCGAGCCGCCGCCCACACCAGTCAGGCCCACGATGAGCCCGACGGCAAAGCCCGCAAAAACAAACGCCAATTCATGCATGGCGGCGAATGTAGAGGGGCTTCTTATGGATCCAAACTATTGTTTTGCTCTGCCAATATGCTTATTTGTTTATAAGCAAGGTTTGGCGCGGGCTGGCGGGGTGGCCGCCGCTGGCCACCCATTTGCCAAGATGGCGTTACGGCAGGCGCTCGGTGCCCAGCGCCTTGGCCAGCCTCGCGTCCAGCGGCAGGGGCTCGCCTTGCAGGCGGGCGGCCAGCAATTCACCGCACAACAGCGCCAGCGTCAGGCCCCGCGCGCCCATGGCGGTGTTGACCCACAGCCCGGGCAGGTGTGCCGGGTCCACGGGGCCCACGATGGGTAGGCGGTCGGGGGCGGTGCAGCGCACGGCGGCCCAGGTGTGCAGAGCGGAGGGCTCGTCGGGGGCGGGCTGAGGCGCCGACACGGCCAGCGCCTGGGTGAACAAAGGCTCCAGCTGGGGCGCGATGCCGGGCAGCAGGCCCTGCAGTTTGGCCCAGTTGGTGGCATGGGCGGTGTGGATGTCGGTAGTGCTGGGCGGCAGGGCCTGCACATCGCGCTCGAACGTCGAGCCCATCACCCAGCCTTGATCCCCGTCGGCTTGATCGTCCATGGGAAAACGGGGGACCAGGTTGCCGTTGCCGTTGGCCGGGAACGGAATCAATGACAGCAGCGGTGTTGCCGGGTCGGCATGCACGCCCCACGACACCTGGCCGCGCACGGGCTGCAGGGGCCAGCGGTGGTTCAGCAGTGCGAGGCTACCTGCGCCTGCTGCAATGACCACGGTGGGTGCCTCGGCCAGCACCTGGCCGTGGGCATCGAGCGCCTGCCAGGTATTGATGGCCGGGCTGTGTGCCGTGGCGGGTGTCTCCACGCGCCGCAGCTGGGCCACGGCGCAATTCCCCTGCCATTGAATACCGGGCTGGCCAAGCAGGGCCCTGGCCAGGCGCGCCGGGCGCACCCAGCCCGCCTGGTGGTGCCAGCAGGCGGTTGCGTCGGGCGGTAACTGGGCAGCGGCCAGGGCATCGGGGGACGCAGACTCGCTCCAGGCGGCACCCGGCCCTTGTGTCCAATCGGGCGACAGGCCGGGGCTGCCGTCAGTGCGGTGCTCCAGCACGCCGCAATGCGCCCAGTCCACCCCCTCGTTCAGCAACCAGCGGGCCTGCTCCAGCGTAGTGCGGATGCCGCTGCGCGACAGGCGCGACAGCACACTGTCGTCGGGCGACACATGGGGGGCAAACACACCGGCAGGCAGGGCCGATGCACCCGCAGCGGGCTGGGCGGCCTGGTCCAGCACCATCACCCGCCAGCCTCGCCGCGCCAGGCTGGCGGCGGCGGCTGCGCCCGCAATGCCGCCACCGATCACGATGCAGGGGCCGGGCGGAGAGGGTTCCGGTGTCGCCCCGGACTGGCGCGGGGTGCGGGGCTCCCAGCGCGGGTTGAAGGTGGCATGCAGGTTGTCTCGCTTGGGCGGCACGCCGGGCACGCGGGTCACTTCAAAACCGCATTGCGCCAGCGCATCGCGCACGGCGCGTGCGATGGTCCAGGTGGCGAGTTGCGTACCGCGACGGCAAGAGCGCGCCACGGCCTTCAGGGTGTTCAGGTCCCAGCTTTCGGGGTTGCGCTGGGGGCTGAAGCCGTCGAGGTAGATGGAATCCACCGTCAGGTTCTGCTGGCGCAGCATGGCCTGGGTGTCGCCCACATACAGGGTGAGCAGCACCCGGCCTTCATCAAAACGCAGGCGGTGCACGCCCGGCAGCAGGCCCCACCACTGGCGGTGCAATGCTTCAGCCAGCGGCGCCAGATCGGGGTGGACCGATGTGGCGCGCAGCAGGTCGGCTGCACTCACGGGCCAGGCTTCGGTCGATACGAAGTGCAGCAGCGTGGGGCGCTCTGGGTCGGCCCGCCAGGCGGCCCAGGTCACCAGGAAATTCAGGCCAAAGCCAAACCCGGTTTCCAGAATGCGCCACTGCGATTGGCCTGCCCAGGCCTCGGGCAGGCCACAGCCGTGCAGAAACACCCGGCGGGCCTGGTCGAGGCCGCCGTTTTCGCTGTGGTAGCGGTCGCCGAAGCGGGGGCTGTAGGGGGTGCCGTCCGGCAGCCAGTCAACAGGCTCGGACATGGAGAGAGAAAAAGGGGTCAGGCGCTGGGGGGCACGTAACCGGCCGCAGCGTCTGCGCCACCGCCAAAAAAGTGATTCTCCATCTGCCGCGCCAGGTACTGGCGGGCGCGCGCATCGGCCAGGTTCAGGCGGTTTTCATTGACCAGCATGGTTTGGTGCTTGAGCCAGCCGGCCCAGGCTTCTTTGCTCACGCTTTCCCAGATGCGTTTGCCCAGTTCGCCGGGGTAGGGCGGAAAGTCGAGGCCTTCGGCTTCCTTGCCGAGCTTGATGCATTGAACGGTGCGTGCCATGGGTATTCCTTTTGGTGGAGCAGCGAAAAGGCCGAAATTGCCTTCGCTCAGATGATTTGGATATTAAGAACTGAAATCTCAGTAGTTCCAGTTTTGAAGAGGGCCTTCCAGAATGCGTTCCATCGGTGTTTTGCACCGCAACACATTCACAAAAAGAGGCCCTTCCATGAACTTTCGCCGCGACTTTATCAAGTTTCCCTTCGCCGCTGCCCTGGTGGGCAGTTTGGCCCTGACGGCATTGCCGTCGTTTGCACAGTCTGTGACGCTGCTCAATGTGTCGTACGACCCGACCCGCGAGCTGTACGTGGAGTTCAACCAGGCCTTCGCCAAGCACTGGAAGGCCAAGACCGGCCAGGACGTGACCATCAAGCAAAGCCATGGCGGCTCGGGCAAGCAGGCCCGATCCATCATTGACGGGCTGGACGCCGATGTAGCCACCCTGGCCCTGGCGGGCGACACCGATGCGCTGCACACCAACGGAGGCTGGATCCCGAAAGACTGGCAAAAGCGCCTGCCGCACAACAGCTCCCCCTACACCTCCACCATCGTGCTGGTGGTGCGCCAGGGCAACCCCAAGGGCATCAAGGACTGGGACGACCTGGTGCGCCCCGATGTGAAGGTGATCACGCCCAACCCCAAGACCTCGGGCGGCGCCCGCTGGAACTACCTGGCAGCGTGGGAATTCGCCAAGCGCAAGTACGGTGGCGACGCCAAGGCCAAGGACTTCGTGGCCAAGCTGTACGGCAACGTGCCCGTGCTCGACACCGGCGCACGCGGCTCCACCATCACGTTTGCGCAGCGCAACCAGGGTGATGTGCTCATCGCCTGGGAGAACGAGGCCTATTTGCTCGAAAAAGAGTTCGGCACCAAGTTCGACGTGATTGCGCCCTCGATCTCCATCCTGGCCGAGCCCGCCGTGTCGGTGGTGGACAAGAACGTGGACAAAAAGGGCACCCGCGCCGTGGCAGAGGCCTATCTGCAGTACCTGTACACCGAAGAAGGCCAGGACATTGCGGGCAAAAATTTCTACCGCCCGGCCGTGTCCGACAAAGCCAAGGTCAAGTACGCCAAGCAGTTCCCCAAGCTGAACCTGTTCACCATCAACGACGCGTTCGGTGGCTGGGACAAGGCTGCCAAGGACCATTTTGCGGACAACGCGAGTTTCGATCAGATCTACACGCGCAAGTAAGCAGGCCCAATCGCCCCGAAGGTGGCTCGGGCGATGCTCCAGCCACCATGGAAGAACCCTGGCCCCAACGGGCCGGGCGGGGCGTTGTTTGTCCTTTTTATAAGAAAAACAGGCTCAAGCGCTAGTCCGTCATGCGCTGGTAGCTATCAAAACAGTAGTAATAAAGGAACCAACACCATGTCCGCCTTGCTCATCGCTGGCAGCCCTTCAGAGCGCTCCCGCTCCGCCGCCTTGCTCGACGCCGTGGCCCAGCGCCTGTCGGTGCGCGGCGCGCTGGTGGATCGCATCCATATCCGCGACCTGTCGCCCCAGGCGCTGTTGCTGGCCGATTTTGGCCATCCCACCGTGGTGAAGGCGATTGACCAAGTGGCAGATGCCAGCGTGCTGGTGGTGGCTACGCCCGTCTACAAGGCGGCGTACAGCGGTGTGCTCAAGGTGTTTCTGGATTTGTTGCCGCAGACAGCACTCAAGGGCAAGACCGTGCTGCCCCTGGCCACGGGCGGCAGCCCGCACCACATGCTGGCGCTGGACTACGCGCTGCGCCCCGTGCTGCAGTCGCTGGGTGCCAAGAGCATCCTGCCCGGCATCTATGCCACCGACGCCCAGGTCACGCTGACGCCCGAGGGCACCTACCACGTGCAGGCCGACATTGCCGCCCGGCTGGATGACGCGGTGAACGTGCTGGTCACCGAAACCCTTCGCCCATCGCCCGCCCAGGCCACACGGTTCGCGCCGGTGCATTTCTCGCAAGTGCGATGTAGCGTCTGACGGACCACGCGCCTGCGGCCCTGGCCGCAGGTGCCCACGTTCCGCCCGCCTTCGTCCTTTCCATTGTTTTCCTGGTAATGCCCGCTGAGCGCAGGCAGGGCGGGCTGTTGCCTGCTTGTACAAAAAAAGGTGCTGTTCATGTCCGGTGACGCAATCCCTCTGTCCGCACAGCCACAGGCTCCATCGGTCCTCGAAGACCGTCCCCTGGGTTTGCGCGACGCCCTGCGCTGGCTGGGTGTTGCCTTGCTGGTGGTGGCTTCGCTCGTGGTCATCGGTGCCTTCTTGCTCATGCCGGTGGTGCCTGTCGCGGGCTGAATTCCCGCAGTTTTGGCCTCTTTTTGCCGCCCCATTTTTCTAGAAACAAAGCATCACCATGACGACACAATTCTCTCTTCATCGCCGCCAGGCGCTGCTCACCGGTCTGGCCGCCGCCGCTCTCGGCGTCACGGGGGCCCCGGCCCTTGCACAAACGACTGCGCCCGGCCGCATGCTGCGCGTGGGCCACCAAAAAGGCTGGCTTTCCATCCTCAAGGGCCGTGGCACGCTCGAAAAGCGACTGGCCCCGCTGGGCGTGAAGGTCACCTGGACCGAGTTCAATGCTGGCCCCGTGCAACTGGAAGCGCTCAACGTCGGCTCCATCGACTTTGGCGATGTGGGCGAAGCCCCGCCCATCTTCGCCCAGGCCGCTGGCGCGCCGCTGGTCTACGCTGGCGCCACGGTGCCGCGCCCCGCGCTGGAGGCCGTGATCGTGCCCAAGGACTCCCCGATCCGCAGCGTGGCCGACCTCAAGGGCAAGCGCGTGGCCTACAACAAGGGCTCCAACGTGCAGTATTTCCTGGTCAAGCTGCTGGAGAAGAACGGCCTGAAATACGGCGACGTGCAGTCTGTCTTCCTGGCCCCAGCCGACGCGCGCGCCGCGTTTGAAAAGGGCGCAGTCGATGCCTGGATCATCTGGGACCCGTTCCTCGCTGCCGCCCAGAAGACGCTGGATGCCCGCTTGCTGGCCGACGCCACGGGTGTGGTCAACAACCGCGCCTATTACTTCACCTCGCGCGACTTCGCGACCAAGAACACCGATGTGTTGCGCATTGCGATCGAAGAGGTCAACGCGATTGACACCTGGGCGTCCAAGAACAAGGCGGCTGCAGCCGCAGAGCTCTCTGCCGTTCTGGGGCTGGACAAGTCCATCACCGAGCTGTACCTGAACCGCGCGCAGTTCGGCACCGCCCCGGTCACGCGCGAGATCCTGGCCGAGCAGCAAGGCATTGCCGACACCTTCTTCGACCTGAAGCTGATCCCCAAAAAGCTCAACCTGCTGCACGCCGCGCCGGTCGATCTGCTGTAACCCCACCACCCAGACCACAAACACGTTCCAAGGAGCTTGCCATGCCTGCGCCCATGCCTTTCCCGTTGCACGCCCAGCTGCGACGCGTTCTGTGCGTCACGGCCACCGCCTGGGGGCTGAACGGTCAGCAGCGGCGCGCGGTCTTGCGCCCGCCCCAGTTCGGCTTTGCCATCTCCTACTGATTTCGTCCGGACCTCGCTGAGATCCCGTTTTGAAAAGACCTGTCCCATGCAAATCTTCTGGTTCATTCCCACCCACGGCGACAGCCGCTACCTTGGCACCGCCAAAGGCGCTCGCCAGCTCAGCCATGACTATCTCCAGCAGGTGGCGGTTGCCGCTGACAGCCTGGGCTACGAGGGCGTTCTGATCCCCACCGGCCGCTCCTGCGAAGACCCGTGGGTGGTTGCGTCCAGCCTGCTTGCCGTGACCAAGAAGCTCAAGTTCCTGGTGGCGGTGCGCCCCGGCCTGCACCAGCCCGCACTGGCTGCACGCATGGCGGCCACGTTCGACCGGCTCTCGGGCGGGCGACTGCTCATCAACCTGGTGACCGGGGGCGACCAGGCCGAGCTGGAGGGCGACGGCGTGTTTCTGGACCACGCCACGCGCTACGAGCAGTCGGCCGAGTTCATCCGCATCTGGCGCGAAATCCTCACGCGCAGCCACCAGGGCGAAAGCCTCGACTACGAGGGCAAGAACCTCACGGTGAAGGGCGCAAAGCTGCTGTTTCCGCCCCTGCAGCAGCCCCACCCGCCGGTGTACTTCGGAGGCTCGTCAGATGCTGCCCACGACCTGGCGGCCGAGCAGGTGGAGACCTACCTGACCTGGGGTGAACCACCCGCCGAAGTGGCCAAGAAGGTGGCCGACGTGCGCGCCCGCGCTGCAAAGCGGGGCCGCACGGTCAAGTTTGGCATCCGCCTGCACGTCATCGTGCGCGAAACCGAAGACCAGGCCTGGGCCGCTGCAGAAGAACTCATCAGCCATGTGGATGACGTGACCGTGGCACGTGCCCAGGCGGTGTTCTCGCGCATGGATTCCGAAGGCCAGCGCCGCATGGCACAGCTGCATGCGGGTGGCGTCAAGCGCAGCCGCGCCGACCTGGAGATCAGCCCCAACTTGTGGGCTGGTGTGGGCCTGGTGCGTGGTGGTGCGGGCACGGCGCTGGTGGGTGACCCGGAAACGGTGGCGGCGCGCATCGAGGAATACGCGGCGCTGGGGCTGGACACCTTCGTGCTCTCGGGCTACCCGCACCTGGAAGAGGCTTACCGGTTTGCCGAGCTGGTGTTCCCGCTGCTGCCCGTGGGTGTGCGCGAGAAGCTCTCCGGAGGCAACCCGCTGGGTCCGTTTGGCGAGACCGTGGCCAATGACTTTGTGCCGCGTGCATCTCAAAGCTGAATCTGCACAGCAGGAGACATGCCATGAGCATCCAGTCCATCAACCATGTGCAACTGGCCTTTCCGGCTGGGGCCGAGGCGCCCATCCGGCGCTTTTACGCCAGCCTGCTGGGCCTGCCCGAGGTGCGCCTGCAGGCCGGTAACACGCTGCGGTTTGCTGCGGGCACCCAGCGCATCGATCTGGTGCCTACCGAGCACTGGCAACCGGCGCCTGCGGTGTCGCACCTGGCCTTCGAGGTGCAGGACCTGCCCGCGCTGCGCCACCGCCTGCTGCAGGCCGAGCTGCCGCTGGTGGAAAACCGCGCGCTGCCCGGCTACCTGCGCTTTTACGTCAAGGACCCGGCGGGTAACCAGCTGGAGTTCCTGGAGCCCGATAACGAACAGGACATCACACCATGACACAGACCACCCGAGAGCTGCAGATATCGCCTGTGGCGGACTCCGTCGATCTCCCGCTCGAAGGGCCTTTGCTCCCAGCGTCGCTGGTCCGCTTTTTGGCCAGCGTGGCGCAGCGTCTGCTGCCCTGGGCCGTGCCTGTAGGGCTCATCGTGTTGTGGCAGATCGCCTCTTCTTCGGGCTGGCTGTCCACCCGCGTGTTGCCTGCGCCGCTGGAGGTGGTGAAGGCAGCCTGGACGTTGACCCTGTCCGGCGAGCTGTGGACCCACGTCAAGGTCAGCGCAGGCCGGGCGCTGGCGGGTCTGGCCATCGGGGGCGGCCTGGGATTGCTGCTGGGCCTGCTCACCGGCTCGGTCAAGCTGTTCGAGACGCTGCTCGACTCCACCATCCAGATGGTGCGCAACATCCCTGCGCTGGCGCTGATTCCGCTGGTGATTTTGTGGTTCGGCATCGACGAGTCGGCCAAGCTGTTCCTCATCAGTGTGTCGGTGTTCTTCCCGATCTATCTCAACACCTTCCACGGCATCCGCAATGTGGACCCGGGCTTGATTGAGATGGGCCGCACCTACGGCCTGGGGCGCTGGCAGTTGTACCGCCAGATCATTCTGCCCGGCGCCTTGTCGAGCATCCTGGTGGGACTGCGCTTCTCGCTCGGCCTGATGTGGGTGATCCTCATCGTGGCAGAGACCATTTCGGCACAGGCGGGTATTGGCTACCTCACGATGAATGCGCGTGAGTTCCTGCAGACCGACATCGTGCTCGTGGGCATCCTGCTGTACGCGTTGCTGGGCAAGCTGGCTGACGTGTTTGCCAAGGGGCTGGAGCGCTACTGGTTGCGTTGGCACCCCGGCTACCAGACGGCTTGAGCTGTGGGGCCCTGACTCCGACATTCCTACAACGCATTCATCACGACCATGACCCTTCCTTCCCTGATTCATCGGCGCACCGTGCTCGGTGCCCTTGCGGCCCTGTCCAGCGGTCTGGCTGCGGCGCAAGGCAAGCCCGAGACCCTGCGCATTGGTTTGCAGAAATCATCCACGCTCACCACCATCCTGCGAACACGGGGCACGCTGGAGCAATTGCTGGCACCGCTGAACGTCAAGGTCTCGTGGCACGAGTTCACCAGTGGCCTGCCTTTGCTCGAAGCCCTGAACCTGGGCAACATCGATGTCAGTGCCGACGTAGCCGACACCGTGCCCGTCTTCGCCCAGGCGGCTGGCGCCAACCTGACCTTCGTGGCGCAGGAATCGCCATCGCCCGCCGCCCAGGCCATCGTGGTGCGTGCCGATTCACCCATCAAGACCGTGGCCGACCTCAAGGGCAAGAAGATCGGCTTTGCCAAGGCGGCGGGCGTGCACTTCTTGCTGATTGCAGCGCTGGAGAAGTCCGGCCTGACGTTCAAGGACATCGAGCCCGCCTACCTCACGCCGGCCGACGGCCGCGCAGCCTTCGAGCGCGGCGCCATCGACGCCTGGGTGGTTTGGGATCCGTTCCTGGCCGCCGTGCAAAAGCAGTCGGCGGTACGGGTGCTGGCCGACGGGCGTGATCTGGCGTCTTACCAGCGCTATTACCTGGCCGGGACTCCCTATGCCAAGGCCCGACCCGATGTACTCGGTGTGTTCTTCCACGAGCTGCAGAAGGCGGGTGCCTGGGTGAAGCAAAGTCCCAAGGACGCTGCTGCGCTGCTGGCACCGGTGTGGGGGCTGGATGCGAGCGTGATCGAGCTGGCCAATAGCCGCCGCAGCTATGAGGTGCGCGCCGTGGTGCCCACGTCCCTTGCCGAGCAACAGCGCATTGCGGATGCCTTTTTGGCCGAAAAGCTGTTGCCCAGGCGCGTGAATGCCCTCGATGTGCCTCTCTTCAAACCCGGAGCCTGACGCCATGAGCCAGAACGATCCCAACACAGCGCAGGGCGTACGCCTGGAAGTGCGCAGTGTGGACAAGCGCTACGGCACGCGCGATGTCCTCAAGAAGACCGAACTCACGATTGAACCCGGCCAGTTCGTGGCCATCGTGGGCCGCAGTGGCTGCGGCAAGAGCACGCTGCTGCGCCTGGTGGCGGGCCTGGAGTCAGTCTCTGGCGGTGCGATCCGCATGGACGGCCAGGACATCGCAGGCCTGAGCGGTGACACCCGCATCATGTTCCAGGACTCGCGCCTCTTGCCCTGGAAGCGCGTGGCTGAGAACGTGGCGCTGGGCCTGCCGCCCGAGCGGCGCGGCGCCGCGGCTGATGTGCTGGCGCGCGTGGGCCTGGGCGACCGGCTGGGCGAATGGCCGGCACGCCTGTCGGGCGGCCAGCGCCAGCGCGTGGCCCTGGCGCGTGCGCTGGTGCACAACCCGCGCCTGCTGCTGCTGGACGAACCCCTTGGTGCGCTCGACGCACTGACCCGCATCGAGATGCACCGCCTCATTGAAGGTCTGTGGCGCACCAGCGGCTTCACAGCGCTGCTCGTCACGCACGACGTGCAAGAGGCCGTGGCCCTGGCCGACCGCGTGATCCTGATCGAAGACGGACAGATCGCGCTGGACCAGCGCATCGACCTGCCACGCCCCCGTTCGCACGGCGACGCCGCGTTTGCTGCCATCGAAAAACGCATCCTGGACCGCGTGCTGCAAAAGCCCGATGGCGACCCCGCACACGAGGCGCCATGGCCAGGTGTGCCAGCGCATGGCCTGCGCTGGGCGGTGTGATTCTTTCTATTTCTCTCACCCACTGTTTTCATTTTCAACGGACTATTCAAGGAGAACCCCATGTCCATTCAAGCCATCAACGTACGCAATCAATTCAAGGGCAAAGTGCGCGAGATCATTCGCGGCGATGTCGTCTCCGAGGTCGATGTCGAAACCCCTTGGGGCATCGTCACCTCCGTCATCACCACCCGTTCGGTGGACGACCTGGGCCTGGTCGTGGGTTCCGATGTGGTCGCACTGGTCAAGTCCACGGAGGTGTCCATCGCCAAGCTGTGATGATGGCGCAGGGCCGACGGTCACATGCCGTGCGGCTCTGCGCAGCCTTTGCAACCGTCACCCTTTTGCGCAGGCTTGCGTGTACCTCTGGCGGGCGAGCGCGGTTGCCCGTGTCCGAGTCCGGGCCAGCCGCTATCTGGCAAGAACCCTGGGGCTATTGCCCCCAGAACCGCCCGTGTTGCCTACACTCGGGCCCATGACGACCCTTCTGGTTTGCCCTTTTGCCGCCCCGGCTGTGCTGCCCCGCGCAGCGGCCTGCGCGCGAGCGGTGGCCAAGAAGAACGCGCGTCGTCAGCTGACGCCAGCACATTCCTGAGCCCGGCGGCACCCTCTCTCCTCATCCCTTTGTAGCGCAACCATCCACCGCCGGGCACCAGCCAAGCGCGGTAGCGGCCGTCTTGTCCCCACGGGGCACCGCCGCATTCGATGGAGTGCTTTGTATGCATGCAGTTGTGACCCCTGGCGAGCGCACGCTCACCGACCTGGACTATTCGCGCCTGACCAAGCTGGTCGGCAACCGGCCTGCGCCCTTGCTGGACGACCTGCTGGCCAACGCCGATATCACCAGTCCGCGCACCGTGCGGGCGGACGTGGTCACCATGAATTCACGCGTGGAGCTGGTGGACCAGCACACCCACAGGCGCCAAGTGCTGACCCTGTGCTACCCGCAGGACGCCGAGCCTGCGGCGGGCTTCATCTCGGTGCTGTCGCCGGTAGGCATCAGCCTGCTGGGCCTGCGGGCCGGGGACGTGGCCCGTTGGCAAACGCCCCATGGCGAAGAGTGCTCCGCCACCATCGAAAGCATCCAGTTCCAGCCCGAGGCCACGGGCGACTACTTCACATAGCTACTGCAGCCGCTCGGCCCCGCAGCGCTTGACGGGCCGCATTCACTGATCACTGCCCACCAGACCGGCGCCACTTGCAGTGGCCGCCGCTGGAGGCGTGCGCGTTGTTCATTACAGAAGGACGTTCCACCATGACCCCTCGTTTCATCCTTGCCGTCACCGATTTTTCTGAACAGGGAGGGCACGCGCTGGCGCGCGCAGCGCTTCTGGGCGCAGAGCATCGGGCTGCATTGCAGCTGGTGTATCTCTCCCAACCCGGCGAAGTGCCGCCACCCGACGTGGCCGTGCGCCTGTCGCACCATGCGCTGCAGATTCGGCAGCGCCACCAGATTCCTGTTCATGCCGGAACATGCATGGATTGCACGGTGGGGGATATCGCCCGCGCGGCAGCCGGTCACGACCTGGTGGTGTGGGGCATGGCCCAGCAGCGGGGGTTGCGGGCCTGGTTCGGCGCGCACCCTGCCATCCAGTTGCTCCGCGCCTGTCAGCGTCCCGTGATCGTGGTGCGTAGCGCAGCGGCACAGCCCTACCAGAGCCTGATGGTGGCAGTGGACTTTTCTCAGGCTTCGCATCGCCTGGTGGAGCTGGGCCTGGCGCTCCACCCCCGCACACGTGTAGAACTGTTCCATGCCATCAGCACCGCCAATGAGGGCAAGCTGCTTTATGCCGAAGTGTCTGAGCGCGCCATCCAGATCTACCGCGAGCAGTGCAGGCGCCATGCGCAGGACCGCATGTTCACGCTGACCGACTCGTACGATGCGCGGCGCAACCGGCTTTCATCCTCCATTGGCCGGGGCGACCCGGCGCGGCAGGTGCTGGTGGCACAGCAAGGTGCCGGGGCCGACCTGATCGTGGTGGGCAAGCATCCCGCGTCCAGGTGGGCAGACTGGCTGTTCGAGAGCGTTGCCCAACGCATCCTGCGTGAAGCTCGCACGGACGTGCTGGTGGTACCACACGGCTTTCAATCCGCATCCCGGGGGGCCGCCCTGAAACGCCTTGCGACCGATCTGCCCGTGCGCCGTGTCAAGGCAGGCCAGCCGAGCCTGCCGAGCCATCCCAACCCTGCGGCGCTGCAGGGTGGCACATGACGAAGGAGCCCTGCGGACAGCCCTGCCGAGGTCACTGGGCTCGCCATGCATGAGGCCTAGGCCGCCTTCGCGAGCAGCGTTGTGTACCGGCTCGCGGGCCGTGCCAGGCCCAGGTTTTCCCGCAGGGTCGTGCCTTCGTAGGCGGTGCGAAACAGGCCGCGCCGCTGCAGTTCAGGCACCACCAGGTCCACAAACTCGTTGAGTGATTGGGGCAACACAGGCGGCATCACGTTGAAGCCGTCCGCCGCCCCGTTCTCAAACCATTCCTGCATGCGGTCGGCAATGGTCTCGGGTGTACCGATCACCACCCAGTGACCGCGTGCACCGGCGAGGTATTCGTACAGCTGACGCACGGTGTACTTCTCTCGCCGGGCCAGCTCCAGCACCACGTGGGCGCGGCTGTTGATGCCCTTGGGTGGCTCGGGGATGTACGGCGGAGGTGCGTCAAGGTTCCACTTCGACAGATCCTCTCCGGGCCAGAAGGGGGTGAGAGTGGCCAGGCCCACGCTGGGGTGGATCAGGGCCTGCAGCTCGGCCCACTTGGCCTGGGCTTCTGCCTCGGTGCGGCCAATCACGGGGGAGATGCCGGGAAGCACCAGCAGTTCTTCAGGACTGCGGCCGTACTTGGCCATGCGACCCTTCACATCCTTGTAGAAGGCCTGGGCCTCGGCCAGGCTGGTCCAGGCGGTGAAGATGGCTTCGGCCGTCGCTGCGGCCAGTTCCTTGCCGTCTTCCGAAGAGCCGGCTTGCACAATCACTGGGTGGCCTTGCACCGAGCGCTCGATGTTGAGCGGCCCTTGCACCTTGAGGTGTTTGCCCACATGGTTGAGTGCGTGCAGCTTGTCGGGGTCAAAGTAGATGCCGCTTGCCTGGTCGCGCACCAGGGCGTCGTCGTCAAAGCTGTCCCACAGCCCCTTGACCACGTCCACAAGTTCGTGGGCACGCTCGTAACGTGTGGCTGGGTCCGGGTGCGTGTCCAGGCCAAAGTTGCCGTGCACGTTTTCGGCGCTGGTGGTCACCACGTTCCAGGCGGCCCGGCCCTTGCTGATGTGGTCCAGCGACGCAAACTTGCGCGCCAGCAGGTAGGGGTCTTCGTAGGTGGTGGAGGCTGTGGCCACAAAGCCGATGTGCTTGGTGACGACCGACAGCGCCGCCCACAGCGTCACGGGCTCGAAGTGCGAGATACGTCCCTGGCGGCTGAAGGACTCGCGGTCGCCCTTGTGCCACACGCCGGGGCTGTCGGCCACGAACACCTGGTCAAACAGGCCACGTTCGGCTGTTTTGGCGACCTCGATGTAGTGATTGATGTTGGCACCCGAATCGACCTGAGAGCCCGGGTGGCGCCAGGCGGCTACGTGGTGGCCCGTGGCCATGATGAAAGCGCCGAGGCGCAACTTTCTGGAGGTATCGGGTTGGGTCATGTGCATTTCCAAAATTTGTGGGAATGGCTGGCAGCCTGCGAAACCGGCTTGGCCGGGCCACGGAGTGCGCCCCCACGGGGATGGCGTCGAAGGCGACTCAGAGGGGCTATCACTTGGGGTTATTCAGTGATAGTGATCCGATGCAGCTTGCGGTGCTGTGGGAAGAAGTCGCCCACTGCGTAGTGCTGGGTGGAGCGGTTGTCCCACACGGCCAGCGTGCCCGGCGCCCAGCGCAGGCGGGCCTGGAACTCGGCCACCTGTGGCAGGGCAAACAGCTGGGTGAGCAGCGCATCGCTGTGCGTGCGGTGCAGGCCCTTGATGTGGCTGGTGAAGGTAGGGTTCACGTACAGGATCTTCTTGCCCGTGACGGGGTGCACACGCACCACGGGGTGCTCCACGGGCGGGTACTTGGCGCGGGCGGCCTTCAGTTCTTCGCCGCTGGCGTCCTTGCGCAGCAGGTACTCCGTCCAACCACTGATCTCCCAGGTGTGCACGGCCGTGAGCGTTTCCAGGTAAGCCTGGAAGGTGGGCGGCAGGCTGGCGTATGCGGCCGTGAGGCTGGCCCACAGCGTATCGCCGCCGCTGGCCGGGATCACCTGTGCATAGAGGCTGGTGCCCAGCGGCGGTTGCTCGCGCCAGGTGATGTCCGCATGCCATTGGTTGGACGCCTTGGGGCGCTCGGCGGTGCTCTCCACGATTTCGATCTCGGCGTGGCTCTCCAGCCGGGGGAAGAACGCCTTCACCTCGGCCACATTGCCAAAGCTGCGGGTGAAGTCCACCTGCTGCTGCGGCGTGATGTGCTGGTCGCGGAAGAACAGCACCTCGTGCGCGGCCAGCGCCTGGCGCAGCTCGGCCTGTGTGGCGGCGTCCAGGGGCTGGCGCAGGTCCAGCTCGTGGATGACTGCCCCGATGGTGGGGGTGTAGGGCTCTACCGCAAAGCGGGTGAAAGTGGGGTGCAAATCGTTGATCTTGGACATGGCGCTACTTTCTGAAACGGTGGGGTGATGAAAGAGAACTCCCACACGATTGGGACAGCGCGCAGGAAGCGCATCAACGAAGCAGTTCGCATATGCATAGTCGGAAAACTGCGCCTTGCACTGGCGCGCATGGGCCTGCCATCCGCAAATTTGGATATCTGTTTTTGGTCGTTGGCCCACGCGTAGGGCCTGCCTAGAGTGATTGGCGATGTGTGCAGCAGATTGCGCACACACACCGGCACGACAACAGGCACGACAACAGGCACGAAGGGTCAACAGATGAAAAAAACGCAATGGAAAACAGCGCTCTGTAGGGCTGCCACGACAGCCTGCGCGGCGGTGGCCCTGGGCCTGTGGGCGGGTGGCGCAGCCGCGCAGGTGCAAGACCCCCTGAAGGTGATTCGCATCGGCATTGCCACCGGCGGCGTGGGCAGCGACCCGGTGCGCCACGGTGGTACTTCGGCCGCCCTGGCGTACACCGACGGCGCGCTGGAAGAAGAGTTCAAGAAAGACGGCCTGAAGGTGCAATGGACCTTCTTCAAGGGCGCAGGCCCGGCCGTCAATGAGGCACTGGTCAACAAGCAACTGGACTTTGCGTGGCAGGGCGACCTGCCCTCTATCGTGCACCGGGCCAGTGACGTGAAGACGAAGATCATTCTGGGCAGTGGCGTGCGCGGCGGGCTCTATCTGGCGGTGCCGCCCGACTCCAACATCCGCCGCCTGGAAGACCTCAAGGGCCGCAAGGTGGCCGTGTTCAAGGGCACCAACCTGCATCTGGCAGCCGTGCGCGCGCTGGCCGACAAGGGTCTGAGCGAGCGCGATGTGAAACTGCTCAATCTGGATTTGCCTAGCGCTGAGGCGGCGTTGGTCAGCAAAGACATCGACGCCGCATTTGGTTATGTGGGTTTTTTCAAGCTGCGTGACCAGGGCCTGGCCAAGGTGGTGTGGTCGGCTGCAGAAGATTCCTATAAGTACACCCGCCAGACGGCGCTGCTGGTGACCGACGACTTCGCCGCACGCCACCCCAAGGCGGTGGAGCGCGTGGTCAAGACCGTTGTGCTGTACGCCCACAAATACTCTGACGAAAACCGCCGTGCCGAACTGTTTGCGCAGTGGGGCAAGGCCGAGTACGCCGAGAAGGTGTGGCGCGAAGACTTCATTGGCCAGCCGCTGCGCGTGCGCCTGTCGCCACTGCTCGACCCATTTCTGGTGGCGCGCTACAAGGACGCGGCTGACGAGGCCCACAAGCTCAAACTCATCCGCAAGAAGCCAGAGATCGATAGCTGGTTTGACCGCCGCTATCTGAACGCTGCACTCAAGGAGCTGAAACTGGAGAGCTACTGGCCCGTGTATGGCGCCAACGGGGATCTGGTCGCCGCCCCTTGATCCAGGTCTCCAATCCGAACTACGGTGCGCAAGCCAGGAAAAACCGCTCACCACCGCTCGTTGCAACCCGCCCGCACCTTGTGCGCGGCGGGTTTTTTGTGTCTGCGCCGAGGCAACCTCATAACGCAGGCGTCGCTGCTCATGCCGCAAACATCTTTGTCATTGCATATGAGTATTAACCATTTATTTTTATAACAAACGTCTTTTACATTTCTTTTGGTTGTTATCGATGGCGCTGCGCTCACCCCATGTGGTGGCAGCTCCACCACCCACAAAGGAAATGCAAGAGATGGCGATACCCGCACTGAACGCGGCCGGGCCAAGCAGCCCCGCGAGCCCGCTGGACGCGCTGCCGGATGCCCCCACGCGCCGCCCCGCAGCGGCAAGGCAAAACGCTGCCTGGATTGGGGCGAGGCGTTCGCTTTGGGCCTGGCCCTTTCCGCTGGCCGTGCTGGCGCTGTGGCAGCTCTCCGCCGTGTGGGGCTGGGTGCCCGAGCAGGTGCTGCCGCCGCCCGCCGCCGTGTTCAAGGTGTTTGGCGAGCTGCTGGCCAGCGGCGAGTTGTGGGACCACCTGCGTATCAGCATGGTCCGCGTGTTTGCGGGCTTCGGCATTGGCTTGTCGCTGGGCCTGGTGCTGGGCGGTGCCATGGGCCTGTCGCCGACATTCCGTGATTACTTCTTCCCATTGTTCAAGGCCTTCAGCCAGGTGCCGGTGATCGGCTGGCTGCCGCTGCTGATCCTGGTGGTGGGCATTGATGATGGGCTCAAGTTTCTGCTGATCGCCAAGGCGGCCCTGGTGCCGGTGGCCATCAACACCTGCCAGGGCATTCAGAACGTACCCAACCGGCTGGTGGAGGTGGCGCGTGTGTATGGCTTCACCCGCTGGCAGATGCTGCGCAAGGTGGTGTTTCCGGCGGCTACTGCGCCCATCTGGAACGGCGTGCGCTATGGCCTCACCCATGCCTGGCTGGCGCTGGTGGTGGTGGAGCTGCTGGCGTCATCGGAGGGCATTGGGTTCCTCATCGTCTATGGCCGCCAGCTCTTTCAGCTGGACGTGGTGCTGGCCGCCGTGCTGGCCGTGGGCATCGTGGGGTTTGTGATCGACAAGCTGCTGGCCGTGTCCGAGGCCTGGCTGCTGCGCTGGCGCAAGCCGGGTTTGTGAACGGGGTGTGCCAATGTCTTCTGTGAACGTGCAACGCAACGTGTTCCAAAAAGTGCCCGCACGCTTGCGGGGCTGGGTGCTGCCCGTGCTGATCCTGGCCGTGTGGTGGGCGGTGGTGGCTTCGGGGGCGTCCGATTCGCCCCTGCTGGTATCGCCATTGGCCGTATGGCAGCGCGGTGTGGGCCAGGTTGTCAGCGGCGAACTGTGGGTGGCCTTGTCGGCCAGCCTGTGGCGCATGGCCTGGGGCTTCGGCATTGGCTCCGGCATCGGGCTGGCGGTGGGTGCGCTGCTGGGCTGGTCGCGCTGGGCCGAGCGGCTGGTGGGGCCCACGTTCCACACGCTCAAGCAGATCTCGCTGTTTGCGTGGATTCCGATGCTGTCGATGTGGTTTGGCCTGGGCGATACCGCCAAGGTAGCGTTTGTGGCCATGGCGGCGTTCTTTCCGGTGGTGCTCAACACGCTGGAGGGCCTGCGCAGCGTGCCGCGTGAGTACCTGGAGGTGGCCCGCGTGTACGAGTTCAGCGTGTGGCAAACGCTGCGCCGTGTGGTGGCGCCTGCCGCCGCGCCCTCACTGTTTACTGGCATCCAGCTCTCGCTCATCTACAGCTGGCTGGCCACGCTGGGGGCCGAATACCTGCTGGCCTCGGGCAAGGGCATTGGCAACACGCTGATCGATGGACGCGAGCATTTCTGGATGGACCTGGTGCTGTTTGGCGTGGTGGTGGTGGGCCTGGTGGGCTTTGTACTGAACGCACTGCTGGCAGCACTGGAAAAGCGCCTGCTGGCCTGGCGTGATCGCACGGTGGCCAGGTACTGATGCCGCTGACGCATCGCATACGCATACGCATACGAACACAAGGAAATCAACATGGCACACGCCGGTACCCTGGCCATTCGCGGCCTGAACAAGCAGTACGAGGTCAAGGGCGAAGCCCTGCCCGTGCTGCAGGACATCCACCTCACCATCGAGCCCGGCGAGTTCGTGAGCATCGTGGGCTCGAGCGGCTGCGGCAAGTCCACGCTGCTGCGGCTGGTGATTGGCCTGGAGGGCGATTACCAGGGCGAGATCCTGCTCAACGGCCAGCGCATTGTGGGCACCAGCCTCAACCGGGGCATCGTGTTCCAGGAGCACCGCTTGTTCCCCTGGCTCACGGTCGAGAAGAACGTGGCGCTGGGCCTGCTCAACTCCAGCCTGACCGAAGGACAGCAGCGCGCCACCGTGCGCGAGCACATTGCGCTGGTGGGGCTGGAGGGGTTCGAGACCGCCTATCCGCACCAGCTCTCGGGCGGCATGTCGCAGCGCGTGGCCATTGCGCGGGCGCTGGTCAACCGGCCCGACATCCTGCTGCTGGACGAACCCTTTGGCGCACTCGACGCCATGACCCGCGCCCACTTGCAGCAGGAGCTGCACCGCATCTGGCAACAAGAGGGCATCACCATGATCCTGGTGACCCACAACGTGGAGGAGGCCGTGTACCTGGGCGACCGCGTGGTCGTGATGGAGCCGCGCCCCGGCCGCATCCGCCGCACCGTTCCGGTGGGGCTGCCCCATCCGCGCGAGCGCACCTCCCACGCGTTCACCGCCATCAAGGACAGCGTGCTGCGCGAGTTCTCCGGCCACCCGGCAGCCGACCTGGCCGAGCCGCCGCTCAAGCGCGGCGAGCAGCTGGCACCCGCTGCGCAGTGGCAGTTTGCCGTTTGATTTTTTGTTTTCCCTTTTCTGATTCCCGAGATTCCCATGACACAACTAAACCCCCTCGCTTTCTCCACGCGCCGTTCGCTGCTGGTGGCTGGCGCTGCCGCATTGGCTGCCCCCATGGTGCTGCGCGCCCAGTCGCCCGCCAAGGTCATCCGCATCGGCTCGCCCGACCTGGGTACGGCCGGCAAGCCCTCGCCAGGCGGCAGTGTGTTTGCGGTGCTGCAGGCCAACAAGTGGCTGGAAGATGAATTTTCCAAGGACGGCATCAAGATCGAGTGGAACTTCTTTCGCGGCGCAGGACCGGCCGTGCACGAGGCGCTGTCGGCCAAGCAGCTCGACATCGTCTCTCTGGGCGACCTGGCCGCCGTCATTGGCCGTGCGCGCGGTCTGCCCACCCGCTTCATTGCGGCCACGGGCCGGGGCAGCAACAGCTATCTGGCCACGGCGCCGGGCGTGAGCATCAAGACCGTGGCCGACCTCAAGGGCAAGAAGGTCACTGTGCTCAAGGGCACCGCCTACCAGCGCACCTTCGACAACCTGCTGGCCACGGCGGGCCTGACCGAAAAGGACGTGAAGCTCATCAACATGGACTGGCCCACCTCCAAGGCCGCCGTGGTGGCCGGGCAGATCGACGCCACGTTCGGCGGCTCGGACCTGTTCCTGCTCAAGGCGCAGGGCGCGCAGATTGCGCTGAGCACCAAGGGCCGTGGACCGGACTACACCATCAACTCCGGCATCCTGGCCACCGAGGATTTCGTTGCACAGAACCCGCAGCTCACCCAGCGCCTGGTGACCCAACTGGTGCGCGCCGCCCACTGGTCTTCGCAAGAGGGCAACCGCGAGTCGCTCATCAAGCTCTACGCCGACAACAGCGGCAACCCCGAGCTGTCGTTCCGCGAGGAGCTGGCGGGCGACAACCTGAACGCCCGATATTCGCCGCTGCTCGACGAGGGCTTCATCGCCGATTACCAGGGCGTGCTGGATGACGGCGTCAAGCTGGGGCTGATCCGCCAGACGTTTGACGTGAAGGCCTGGTTCCAACCCGCTTTCGTGCAGCAGGCCGTCAAGGACTTCAAGCTCGACAAGCAGTGGCGCGAGACCGATGCCGCTGGCAAGGCCAAGGGGGCTGCATGAGCATCACTGCCAATATGGCCGCATCCGCTTCCACCCAAGCGCCCAACATCGTTTTTATCCTGGCCGACGACCTGGGCTGGGCCGACCTGAGCGTGTACGGCCAGACCGACTTCACCACGCCGCACCTGGATGCGCTGGCGGGCGAGGGCGTGCGCTTTACCCAGGCCTATGCCAACTCGGCCGTGTGCTCGGCCACGCGGTTTGCGCTGATCACGGGGCGCTACCAGTACCGGCTGCGTGGTGGGCTGGAGGAACCCCTGGTGCGCAAGGCCCATGTGCACGGCCTGCCGCCGGAGCACCCCACGCTGCCATCGTTGCTGCGCGATGCGGGCTATGACACGGCGCTGATTGGCAAGTGGCACCTGGGCAGCCTGCCCACATTCGGCCCGCTCAAGAGTGGCTACGACCGCTTCTTTGGCAACTATGGCGGTGCCATCGACTACTTCACGCACAAACCCGGCGTGGGCGATGCCGTGGCGCGCGATTTGTACGAAGGCGAGGTGCCGGTGGAGCGCGTGGGCTACTACACCCAGCTGCTGGCCGATGAGGCCACGCGCTGGATCGGCGAGCGCAGCGCGGCCAAGCCGTTCTTTCTGTCGCTGCACTTCACCGCACCCCACTGGCCCTGGGTGGGGCCGGAGGACGAAGAAATATCGCTGGGCCTGAAAGACCTCTTTCACTACGACGGCGGCAACCTGGCCACCTATGCGCGCATGGTGCGCTCGCTCGACAAGGCGGTGGGCCAGGTGCTGGATGCACTCAAGGCACAAGGCCTGGCAGACAACACCATCGTCGTCTTCACCAGCGACAACGGCGGCGAGCGCTTTTCCAAGACCTGGCCCTTCACCGGCCAGAAGACCGAGCTGCTGGAAGGCGGCATCCGCGTGCCCACGCTGCTGCGCTGGCCTGCGCGCATTGCACCGCAGGTGAGCGACCAGGTCACCGCCACCATGGACTGGCTGCCCACGCTGCTGGCCGCTGCGGGCGTGGCGCCCCATGCCGACTACCCGCCCGACGGCGAGAGCATCCTGCCCGTGCTGCTGGGCGATGCGCCTGCGCACCCGCGCACGCTGTTCTGGCGCTACAAGTCGCAGCGCCAGCGCGCCGTGCGCGAGGGCCGTTTCAAGTACCTGCGCATCAACGACAACGAGTTTTTGTTCGACGTGGAAGACGACACGCTGGAGCGCGCCAACCTGCGCCACAAGCACCCCGAAGTGTTTGAACGCCTGCGCACGGCGTGGGAGCAGTGGAATGCGCAGTTCCTGCCCATCACCGACGAGGTCATCACCCACGGGCTGTCGCCCGACATCCAGGCCGACCGCTATGTGCCCGACCTGTCCCAGCGGGGCATGTAAGGCCCGCACAGGAAAAAAACCAAAGAAAAGTGACTGATGCGCTAGTGGAATATGCGCTTAATGCTATTAAAAACATAGTATTTACAGGCCCCTGCGCTACGGGCTGTCTGGCTACGGAACGCATGGGGCCGCCGCCAACACGGCCCCGCGCGGTGGCAGTCACATCGACCTTGTGAGACCGGCTTTTATCCATGAACTTTCAGCAACTGCGCTCTGTGCGCGAAACCGTGCGGCGGGGCTTCAACCTGACCGAAGTGGCACACATCCTGCACACCTCGCAGCCCGGGGTGAGCCGCCAGATCCGCGAGCTGGAGGAAGAGCTGGGCGTGGAAATTTTTGTGCGGGCGGGCAAGCGCCTCACGGGTCTGACACCGCCTGGCGAAGTGCTGTTGCCCACGGTCGAGCGCCTGCTGCTGGAGGCGGACAACCTCAGGCGCGCGGGCCAGGACTTCAGCGACAGCGCGCAGGGGCGCCTGTCGGTGGCGGCTACGCACTCGCAGGCGCGTTATGCGCTGCCCCAGGTGGTACGCGACTTTCGGGCGTTGTTCCCGCAGGTGTCGCTGCACCTGCACCAGGGATCGCCCCGCCAGGTGGCAGAGATGCTGTTGTCCGGCGAGGCCGACATCGGCGTGGCCACCGAGGCGCTGGCAGGTTATGACGCCCTGGTCACCCTGCCGTGCTACCGCTGGACGCACAGCATCGTGGTGCCCCCGGGCCACCGCCTGCTGGACCTGCCCAGCCCCGTAACGCTGGAGCAATTGGCGCAATATCCCATCATCACCTACGAGCTGGGCTACACCGGCCGTGCGCACATCGACGAGGCCTTTGCGCGGGAGGGCCTGGCGCCCGACATCGTGCTCACGGCCATGGATGCCGATGTCATCAAGACCTATGTGGAGCTGGACATGGGCGTGGGCATCGTCGCATCCATCGCTGTCGATGAAGACCGCGACCGCCATCTGCGCCTGATTGATGCGGGGCATCTGTTTGAGGTGAATCTGACCCGCCTGGGCCTGCGGCGAGGTGCCTGGTTGCGCGGGTATGCCTACAGCTTCATCCAGAGCTTTGTACCCACGCTGACACGGGACGTTGTGGAGCAGGCGGTTGTGCAGTCCGCAAGCGTGGATGGAGGAGCCTCGTTGGGCGCTTGACGCGCCCGGGTTGGGCAGGCAGGTGGCAGGGCAGCCGCACATCTCCGTGTCCACCGCGGTGACGACGGCATGAGGGCAGGGGCCTGCACATGCCTTCCACCGCCGTGCCGGGCGTCGCAGCCAGGTCGCGTTATGGGAAGTGTGCAGTCGCGCTGCCTTGTCCTTCGGCGCCTACGGCCCCGTCGCCCCGCCGTTGCCTGCGGGGTGTCGAGTTGCGCCGCCAGGTACGCAGAAGAAGGCGGGCGGCGCTGGCCAGTGCTTCGTCGAGTGCGCAGCGCCAGTCTTTGGCCACCGAAGACACCACGACCGCCCCTGCTCCGTCGGTGCGCAGGGCGATCTGGCAACGCTTGTCGGGGCCGCCCCGGGGGCCGTTGATGTCATCCAGCTTGATTTCAGCGCGTGGCACCAGAGCGTTCAGCCGCCTAAAGGCAAAGCGAACGCGACGCTCCACGGCATCGCGCATCAGTGCGGCCTCGGGGTGGCGTGTTCTGAAAAGAATCTGCATTTGCGATCTCCTGAGTTGAGGATGACACCGTAGCCCGCAGCTTGGCGGCCAACCAGCAGGAAATTTCTTCGTTGAATCTCTGAAAATTCTGTGCTTTGGATGCGATTTCGCTGCCGATGAATCACATCGATTTTCTGGATGTGTATGTCAGAGAAAACCTGCTTCTTTTCAGCGGGTGGGGGGCACACATTCAACGCTTCTTCCTGTTCGCAACTTTCCGCCTCAAAGGAGCCGTCCGTGAAACCCTGGTCTGGAATCTCTTCGCTCATTGTCACCCTGCGTCATCGCCTTGTGCGCTGGCTCTCCAGTGTCGCCGTGGCTCGGGCACCCGTGCTGCGGCGCGTGCCGGTCAAAGTGCCGCTGCGGGTGCAAGCCCAATACCGCGACGGCTGGCAGCCGCGTTCACGCTATCGCCGCTAGTGCGGCGCGCTTGGTCAACCATTGCTTGCTTGTCACCTTTGTCATTGCACGTACCCCATATCAAGGAGATCAGAAATGCGTAGCTATCCCCGCAACAGCCCCGAAGCTGTAGCCCGAATCATCGCCTTGCTATTGATATCGGATGGCCATGTCAGCCGGTCCGAGCTGGATGCCTTGCATGGGCTTCACATGGAGCTGGACCTGGGCTTGCCGCACGGCGGCTTTGCCAAGGTGTTGCACGGCCTGTGCGAAGACCTGTGGATGGGTATGCATGAACAGCGCGTTTTGACCGCCAGCATTGATGGCCCCACGCTGACCTTGTTGCTGGCTGAGGTGACCGACCCCGCCCTGCGGCGCAAGGCCCTGGAGTTCGCTTACGCAGCCGCTACGGCTGACAGTCACCTGGCGCAGAGTGAGTGGTGGCTGATGAATGCAGCGCGCCAGTATTGGCAAACGGGCTTCATGCCCACTGAGCTCGGCCGCTACGAGCTGGCGCAGGCTGCCTGACGCGGCTGTAACTGCAAGCGCAACCTTCAACAAGGGGGATGCTGGTTGCGTGGGAAGCCCGCTAGGCTGTGCCCAGCCCGGCGGAAGCATCCACCAACTGCCGCACCAGAGGGTGGTGCTGCCCCCGGCGCGACCAGATGGCGTGGACTTCTTCAAAGAGCTGCGGGCATTCGCCCAGCAGGCGCAGCCCACGCACCAGCCCCACATCTTGCGCACCCAACCGACTCACCGGAAATACCCCTAGCCCCCGTGCCGCAAACACGGCCAGCAGGGCGCTGTCTTCAAACTCGCCCACCACGCGTGGTTGAAAGCCCAGGTCTTGAAACCAGGCATCCAGCGTGGCACGCAGCGGCGCATGGTGGGTGGGCAGCAACACTGGCAAGTCTTGCAGCGATTGAGGAAACCGGTCCCGCACCGTCTTTTTCACCAGCGATGCCGGGCCATACCACTGCAGGGCCGAGCGGGCAATGCGCTCGCTGGTCAGGCGCTGGTGGGGGTTGCGCGGCGCTGCTTGCCCGGCCAGAACCACATCCAACTGGTGCAGAGCCAGCTCGGAAAGCAACTCGTCCGACTCCCCCTCGTGGCACACCAGCCGCAAATGGGGCGTTGCGAGCACGGGCTCCAGCAGCGCGTGCGCCGCGAGTTTGGAAATACCGTCAGACAGCCCCACAGACAACCGGGCCACACGGGCCGTAGCGGCCTCACGCACCTCTTCTTCGATGTACTGGCCCAGTTGAAAAATCTCTTCGGCACGGGTGAACGCAGCTTGCCCGGCTTCGGTCAGCGCCACACCGCGCCCCGAGGGCTTGAGGAGCTGGTGGCCCAGCGACTTCTCCAGGTCGCGCACCTGGGCGCTGATGGTCTGCACGGCCATCTCCAGCCGGTCTGCCGCCCGGGCAAAGCCACCTTCCTTGGCAACCATCCAGAAGTAGTACAGGTGGCGGTAGTTCAGCATGTGTGGGCTCAGGTTCGATAAAACCGAATGCTAGGTGCGGCTGGGGCTGGTGTCTATGCCGCGCAGGTTTGCCCATACTCACAGCTTGCCCATTGGAAAACAAAAGGAAGCTTTCGCATGTTCTACGCAATCAACTGGTTTCTTTCGTTGTCTTTGTTGGCCCTGTGGTCCCTGGCGTGCTGGGCCATGCATGCAGTCACGGTCTGGGTGGTGTCCAGTGCAGGTGCATTGGCGGGCGGCAGCACGGTGGAAGACATCATCCTGGTGCCGGGCTGGCTCAAGGCGTGGATGCCCCCTGAGCTGATGGGGCAGTGGGAGGCCCTTGTCTCGTCTGTGGGCCCCATGGTTCAAGCCGTACTGGAGGCTGTACCAGCTCTGGCGGGCGCTGTCACCCTCCTGGCCTGGGCTTTGTGGGGCCTGGGTGCTTTGTTGTTGGTGGCACTGGCGGTAGGGATCCACATCCTCATTGCGCTGGCAAGGCGCAATGGCAGTGGCCCCGGCGCTGCAAGGCCAGCATTGGCCCGCTAAGCGGCTTCTCCACCGCGTGTTCAGTTCAGGGTAGCGACTTCACGCCCTCAAACGCAGCATTGAGCGCAGCCTCTGCGGTCAGCAGGCGTTGCCGTGCTTCGCCCGACCAGGCGCGATCCTTGGCGAGGGTATCTGTGGCAATGGCCACCATGCGTGTGACCTCCTGGGGCTGTGGCCCGCCTGTGCCGGTGCGGGTCAGCACCATCTCGGCGGGGGACAGGGCGCGGCGGAATTCCTTCTCCGTGAGCGGTAGGCGCTGGTCCTTGATGTCGTACTTTTTGCCCGCTTCGCGGTAGATGCGCACGGCTTCGACGTACGGAAAGTCCCTGGGCCGGATATTGCGTTCCTTGGCATACACCACCACGTCCGACGCAAAGTGGTGGCCCACCCGGAACGGAATGGCATGGCTGCGCTGCAGTGCTTCGGCCAGCTCCATCGACGTCGTCCATTCGGATTCCAGTTCGTCCAGCGCGCGGGCCGGGTCGATGCGCAGCGAGTCCAGCACATCGGCCAACTGCTGCAGCATCTCTACACCTTGGACGAAGGTTTTTGCGCTGGCTGGGCTCCAGGTGTTCTTGTAGTCGATCATGCCGGGCGTGACGTTATGCGCGCGCCACAGCGATGCCTGGGCCGACGCCACCACATCGCTGGCCTTGGCGCGGGTGTTCTGGATGATGCCCGGGTTTGCCTTTTGCGGCATGGCGCTGCTGGTGTAGGTCTTGGAGCTGGCCAGCAGCAGCCACGGCCGGGTCTGGTGGTACTGAGTGTGCACGTCCTGCATGAACGCGCCCACGCGGATGGCGGTGGAGCTGGCGATGGAGGTGGCCTCGATGGGAATGTCGTAGGTGCTGACCTGCCCGGCATCCAGCGAGTTGACAATGAGCCCGTCAAACCCCAGCAGTTGCGCCAGGCGCTCCCGGTTGATGCCCCAGCTGGAGTTGGCCAGCACCGCCGTGCCCATGGGGCTGAGGTTGATGCGGGCATAGGCCTCGCGGATGCGTGCCGAGTCGCGGGCGAACGAATCTGCAAAAGCCATCAGATAGTGCCCATAGCTGATGGGCATGGCCTGCACGCCGTTGGTGTAGGCGGGCACATAGGTGGCGGTGTGCGCCTGTGCAATGGTGATGAGCCGTGCGCGCACCTGGCCCAGGGCATCGGCAAAGTCCAGCATCTCCAGGCGCAACTGCGCGGCGTTCAGGGTGGAGTGGATGTCCTGGCGACTGCGCCCGGTGTGGATCAGCGTGGCCTCGGGGCCCACGGCGTCCGTGATGATCTTCTCGACCTGCAGAACATCGGTGGGGCGCTTGCCACCCGGGGCCGTCGCCTGCGTGATCGACAACTCCACGCCCCGCGCAATGCGGCCCGCCTGGGCTTTGGGGATGATGCCCTGCTCCACGTTGACCACGGTCGATGCCATGTTGATGCGGCCAAACCAATAGAAGGTGTCCTGCGATTTGGACAAGACGCTGGTGGCATCGCCCTTGACCAGCCCCTGGATCTTGGCGACCTGTGCCTGGCATTCGGCCGTGGTTTTGCAGGCGGTATCCAGGGTGTCTGCAGCCTGTGCCTGGCCCATGGCCAGGAGGGCACCCATGACCGGGGCGAGCAGGAAGCGGGTGGGGCGCAAGGTGATCGTGCGCAGGGGCTGACGCTGAGGTGATGGCATGGTGGTTTGTCTCCTGAGATCTCTCGCATCCAGCGGCGTGCTGGTGCGGGAATAAGATTCGTTAATTGAATGCATCTGGCGTGGGTTTGCCCCTTGCCAGCGCACGATCGTTCCATAGCAGGCTCCGCAAGGCCAATGCTTCTTTTTCAAGTGAATTCAATTTTTGAATAGACCATGCCGGATTTGACGCCTTCCGTCCTGTTCAACCGCATCCTGGGGCGGGTGCGCCTCAAGCACCTGCAGCTGGCCATTGCGATCGCCGACCTGCAAAGCCTGCACCGGGCGGCTTCTTCCATTGGCCTGAGCCAGCCTGCCGCGACCCATGCGCTAGTCGAGCTGGAAAGCTCCTTGGGCGGTCCTCTGTTCGAGCGGCACTCCAAGGGCATGCGCCTGACCCGCCTGGGAGAGGCGGTCCTGCCGCTGTTGCGCGCATCGCTGGTTCCTCTCCAGGCCGCCGCAGGCAATGCTGCGCTGTTGCAGCAGGGCACAGCGTCTGCGCTGATCCGCATTGGCAGCATTGCGGCGGGCATCAACGGCCTGCTCACGGTGGCCATCCCGACCTACGTTGCCGCACACCCGGATGCGGCCATCGATGTCCACGAGGTCACGATCGACAATTTGCTGGAGAACATCCAGGAGGGGACGCTGGACCTGGCCATCTGCCGCGAACCGACCCCGCTGCCGCAAGGGTTCGCGTTTTGCGCCGCGCTGCAGGAGGGGTTTGTGGTGGCCTGTCGTCCGGAGCATCCTCTGACCCGGCAGGCCACCGTCACCGCCGCAGAGCTGCTGGCGCAGCGCTGGCTGGCCCCACCCCTGACCGGGCTGGGACCCCAGCAGGTGGAGAGCCTCTTCGATGAACTGGGTGGTGTGCCTGAGCTGTGCCGCGTGTCGAGCCGTTCGACGGAGATCGCATACGCCATGCTGGCCGACAGCGACATGCTGATGTGCGCGCCCGCCAGTCTGCTGCGGCCGCTGGTTCAGCGTGGAGAGCTGGCGGTGTTGCCGTGGAAGTCACAGGCGGTGGGGCCGCTGGGCATCTTGGTCAAGGCAGATGTGCTGGCACACCATAGCCACCCGTGTCACAGCTTCATCGAGCATGTGCTGGCCGTTGGGGCGGGGCTGGGTCGCTGACCGCCATCAGCCAAGCGCTGCGACGGCGCTCCCAGCGTTTTGTCAGCCGCCCTGGTCGCCTGCATCGCCCTGAGCAGGGCCCAGCGCTTGCATCAGCATTTCCACCAGCGCGCGCAGCCGGGGCACCCGGCGCAGGTCCCGGTGGTAGCCCAGCCACACATCGCGCCCTGGCGGCGCTGGGGCGACCTCCACCCTTTGCAGGCCGGGGTGCGAATCACCCAACGGGCAAGGCAATACGGCCAGGCCCGCTCCCGATGCGCAGGCCACGGCCTGCACGTGCCGGTTGTTGCTGCGAAACGCGATGCGCGCCGACGGAAAGGCCTCGCGCAGCCAGGCCGCGTCCGGCATCTCGCTGAAGCCCAGGTCCATGGTGATGAGGCGAACGTCCGCGCCGTCTGTGGGCATGTCTGCGCCTCGCTGCATGTACAGCGCGTAGGGCACATGCATCAGCCGCCGCTGTATGACGTCGGGCTCGTCAAAAGGAACGATGCGTGCCACCAGGTCCGCCTCGCGGCGTGCCAGGCTGAAGAGGCGCGCATCGGTCAGGAGTTCGATGGTGACCCGAGGGTGGTTGTTGGTAAACGCTGCGCAAAGCGGCGCCAGCACATGCAGACCAAACCAGTCAGAGGTCGATACCCGCAGCGCGCCTTCCAGCTGCTGGTCTGCACCGTCCAGTTGCCGGGAGAACGACAGTGCCTGCGCCTCCATGCCCTGGGCGTGGCGCAGCACGGCGGCACCCTCGTCGGTCAACACGAAGCCCTCGGAGGTCCGCTGGAACAGGGTGTGGCCCAGAGAAAGCTCCAGCGCCTTCAGCCTGCGACCCATGGTGGGCTGGCTTTGTTGGAGGGCGCGGCCTGCCGCACCCAGCGTGCCTTGCCGGGCAATGGCCAAGAACACCTGTACGTCATCCCAGTTCATCGGCTGGATCATACAAAAGTGAATGAGAAGGTTTCAATCTTGTGGCTTTTCATTCAAAAGCGAAAGGTGAAAACTGGCGGCACTGTTCAAAGCAACGAAGGAAAACGCCATGTCCACCTCTCCCGCCCCCACCATGCAGGCCCTGGTGCTCGCATCCCCCCACGGCGCACTGACCCCCACCTGGCTGCCCCGGCCCCAGTCCGCAGCGGGCCAGGTGCTGGTCCGCATCCACGCCAGCGGTGTGAACCCGTTGGACACCAAGATCCGCGCGGGCGCCGCCGAGCACGCCCAGCAGCCGCTGCCCGCCGTTTTGGGCATGGACCTCGCCGGCGTGGTGGAAGAGGTCGGGCAGGGCGTTTCTCGCTTCCGGGTGGGGGATGCGGTGTATGGCTTTACCGGCGGCATTGGCGGGCTGCAAGGCAGCCTGGCGCAATACGCTGCGGTGGATGCCCGGCTGTTGACCCACAAGCCGGGCCGGCTGACGATGCGCCAGGCAGCGGCCTTGCCGCTGGTCTTCATCACCGCCTGGGAAGGACTGGTGGACCGTGCCAACGTGCGCAGCGGGCACAAAGTGCTGGTGCATGGTGGCGCCGGGGGCGTGGGCCATGTGGCCGTGCAGCTGGCCCGCGCGCGGGGTGCCGAAGTGTTCGCCACGGGCACGGCGGCGCAGGCCGGTTACATCCGGTCCCTGGGCGCCACGCCGATTGACCATGAAACAACCTCGGTCGAGGCCTATGTCCACGCGTTCACCGACGGCCAGGGCTTCGATATCGTTTACGACACCGTCGGTGGGCCAGTGCTGGACGCGTCGTTTGTGGCGGTCCGCCGCTACTCAGGCCACGTGGTGACTTCGCTGGGCTGGGGCACCCACAAGCTGGCGCCGCTGTCGTTCCGGGGTGCTACTTTCTCGGGGGTGTTCACGCTGCTTCCCATCCTCACGGGGGAGTTCCGTGAACACCACGGCGAGATCATGGCGCAGGCCACCTTGCTCGCGGAAGCGGGGCAACTAGAGCCATTGCTCGACCCCACCAGCTTCACGCTGGACACGGCCGAAGCGGCGCACGCCCTGGTCGCCAGCGGCCGCGCCCGTGGCAAGGTGGTGGTGAGCGTGCTGCCATGAGCCAGCCGGGTCAACCTTTGGCAGCAAGCGCCAGCGGGCCAGCCAGCAGGGGCGACGCAGCAGGCCTGCGGCATGGTGCGATGGACACCACGCACGAACACCTGCGCCAAGTGGCCGATGCGTTGATCGCCGCCACCAATGCGTTTGCGGTGGAGCGGGTGCTCGCCCTTTTTGCGCACGATGCCGTGATCGACGACCCCTCCACGGGCCACCGTTTTGATGGCCATGCTGGAATACGCCGCTATGTCGAACAGTACTTCGTCGGCTACCAGACGGTGACCCGGTTCCTGTCGATGCAAGGCCCGGGGCCGCGGCGCGCGAGGGTGTGGGTGGACTTCACGGGGGACTTTGGTCACGAGATCGGCAACCTCGACATCACCGTGAATGCGCAGGGCCTGATCGCCCGGCTGGATGCCGACCTGGAATGAGCGGTGTGAATGGCTTGGCTGCGCGACGGCCCTCAGGGCTGGCGTGCGGCACCAGGCTGTACAAGGCCGCGCTGGGCTGTGTGGATGCGGAATTTGATCAAAAACAGCCTGAAACGCTAGTGAATCATGCGGTAGTAGCTATCAAAAAGAGAGCGTTCTGATCAGGCTCAACGCGGCAAGCACCCCGCAAAGCCCCTGGGCCCTGCTGCCGAGACATCCGCCAGCGTCACGGCCTCCAGCCGGTCGTTCTGCCCCGGTATCTTGGTCAGCCGCTGGCCGTTCTGCCAGCGCCACTGGGTGCCGTCAAAACTGTAGATGAAGGTGTGCGTGCGGTTGGACAGCAGGTGCGCGGGGGTGAGGGTGATGGCCTGGGCTGCGGCTTCGGTGGGTGCGTGGGCCTGGGCCTCGTTGTCCTTGATGACGAGCTTGCCTACGTACGGTGTCACGGTGGATTCGGTGCGAGTGACTTCGGGCTGGACCAGGGCAGGGCTGTAGCCGGTCAGGGTCCAGTCGCCCGCGGCGCCGGGCAGTACATGGGGTTGCCGTGCGGCCAGGAATTGGGTGCACGCGGTGGTGATGGCATCGAAGCTGGTGGTGGCGGGGCCGGTGGCTTCGGGCTTGCTGCAGCCTGCCAGGCCCGCCACCATGGCGGCAGCGGCTGCCAGGTGGAGGGGGGTGCAGGAGCGGAGGGTGGGCTGGGTCATCAGGCGTGAGGCGGGGGTTCGTCGAGAAGTTCGGCCGCACGGCCAGGCTGCTGCGGGGCTGGCTGCATTGTGGGCGGCTGGTTGCGGTGGGTCTTGACGGACATCAAGGCGGGTGGGCTTTTACGGCAATGTGGTGGGCAGGGCCAGCGCGCCTTCGTCACCCCGGTACCAGCGCAGCAGAGCGCTGGGGGCGTGGAGCGGTGTACCGTCCAGGGCTGCCAGCACGGCGGCGTTGAGTTCGTGGGCGCTGGCAGGCAAGGGCTGGTCGCGGTAGGCCAGGGCGGTGCCGGCCATCAGAGCTTCGGCGTCCACCAGCAGGCGCAGGTTTTGCGGGATGGTGGGCGATTGCTCTGCACAGTGCGCAGCCGACAAGGAATGCGCCTTGCGGCAGGCGGCGGGGCGCACGCTGTAAATGGCGCACCGATCATGGACGAGAAAGCTGCAGGGCTGGCGCGTGGTGCCCGCGCTTGCCGCCGCCACGTGCTGCTGCAGGCGCAGCGTGGTTGTGGCCTGGTCCGCGCCGGGCAGCGTGCGCAGGTGCTGGGCGATGCGCAGCACCTCGGGCTCCGTCGCCTCCACGCGCAGGTGGCAGCAGTGCGCACACCCTGCCTGGCACGCTGGCTGTGGGCCGGTGGCGCGGGCTTGTTCTGCCACGGTATCCAGGCCCTTGTGCAGTTGGGCGATGAAATCGACGGCGGCCTGGGCTGCGGGCTCGGTGGCTTCGGCGGCCTGGGTGGCGGCATTGGTGTCGGTGCCATGGGCTGCTGCGCCCTGCATGGCGTGGGCCTGCACCGCCCGCAAGGTCCGCCCGGCCGCGCTGCGCACGCGGGCGATGGACTGCAGGAAGGCCGCTTGCTCTGCCTCGGTCAGTGCTGGGTTGGGCGGGCTCGTCATGGGGTTGTGGGGAGCGTGCTGGAGGGGGCAGTCGCATTGGGCGCCAACGGCAGCCACACGCAGGCCGCCAAGCCAGATCCGTCGGTTGTGTCGCTGGCTGCCGCCAGTTCCAGCCGTCCTTCCATCAGCTGCACATACCGCGCCACGATGGCCAGGCCCAGCCCTGCACCCTGGCCCAGGCGCTGGCCCTGGTCGCCCTGCGCCCAGCGCTGTTGCAGCTGCTGCGCCAGCGTGGCATCCACGCCGGGGCCGTTGTCGGTCACGCGCAGCACGCCAAAGCCGGGCTCGGTGTGCAGCGCCACGGTGATGCGGGGCGGCGTGCCGCGCCCGTAGCGCAGTGCGTTGTCCAGCAAGTTGTTCAGGATGCCTTCGACCAGCGCTGTGTTGCCCCGCACCACCACGGCGTGGTCTAGCCCCTCGGCGCCCAGGTCCACCCCCAGGGCATCGGCGCGTGGCAGGTAGCGCAACAGCACGTCGCGCACCAGCGTGTGCAAGGCCAAGGGCTGCAGCGTCAGCGCGATGCCACCCTCGGCCGCACGGGCCAGGGCCAGCAACTGGTCCACGGTGCGGCTGGCGCGCTGTTCGGCTTGGGCGATGCCCTCGATTTCGCTGCGCCAGACGGCCGGGTCGTTGTGGGCCAGTGCGTGGGCGGCCTGGGCGCGGATGCCAGCGAGCGGAGTGCGCAGCTCGTGCGCCACGTTGCCCGCAAATTCGCGCTGCGCATGCAGGCTTTGCTGCACCCGCGCCAGCAAGCCGTCCAGGGCCACGCCCAGGCGTTGCACGTCGCTGGTGCTGGCTTGTTGTGTCAGCGCGGGCGGCAGGGGTTGCAGATCGGCAGCGTCGCGCTGGTCCATGGCGTCCTGCAGTGCACCCAGCGGATGCAGGTCGCGCTCTATGCCGCGCAGCAGCCACGACCCCAGCACCACCAGCAGCCACAGCTGGGCCAGGCCCGAGTACACCAGCAGCCTGCGCAGCAGCTGCGTGCGCTCGGCGGTGGTCTGCGCCATGACGACGGTGAAAGAGGGCGGCCCCGCAATCTGCAAGGTGGCGCGCCGCAGCTCGCGCCCGTCTTGCGAAAGCTGCGAAAAGGCGTGGCTGCTGCCCGCCGCCACCACACCCGGCGCCAAGTGAGGGTCGCCAGCGATGAAGCTGCCATCGGGCGCGTACACCGCAAACCATACGGTTTCGCTCTGGTCAAAACGCAGCAGACCCACCTCGCGCGGCGTGAGGTCCAGCCGCAAAGGGTCGCGCGCAGGATCTGTCGGCTGGCCGCCGCGCACATGGGCGGCCACGGCGTGTGCGTCATCGAGCAACGCTCGGTCAAATGCCTCGGCCACAAAGTGGTTGCCCACGCCCAGCACCACCGTGCTGCCCAGCCCCCAGATCAGCACCAGTGACAGCAGCACGCGCCGGCCGATGCGCTGGCGCAGGTCGGGCGGCTGCTGGTGCAGCGGTGCGGGGCCGGTTTCAGGACTGGCCAACGTCATCCTCTAGCACGTAACCCAGCCCGCGCAGCGTGCGAATCGCCGCGCCGCTGCCCGCAATCTTGCGCCGCAGGCGGGAGAACGAGGCCTCCAGCGCGTTTTCGCCCACCACCTCACTGCCGTCCGACAGGCGCGAGGACAAGTCGCCCTTGCTCAGCACACGGCCGGGCGGGGTCATCAGCTCCCACAGCAAATCGAACTCGCGCGCGGGCAGCTCCAGCGGTTGCCCGGCCACGCTGACGCGGCGCGCCTGGCGGTCCAGCACCAGCTGGCCCACGGTGACGATGTCGGCGGTGCCGCTGGCGCGCCGCAGCAGCGCGCGCAGGCGCGCTTCCACCTCTTTGAGTTCATAGGGCTTGCCCAGATAGTCGTCGGCGCCGGCGTCCAGCCCGGCAATGCGCTCCTCGGTGCTGTCGCGGGCACTGAGCACCAGCACGGGGGTGCGGTCGCCGCGCGCACGGGCGCTGCGCAGGGCGGTGAGGCCGCTGCCCAGGCCACTGCGCGCGTGGGCAGCGTGGGGCAGGTTCAGGTCCAGCAGCACGGCGTCGAAAGCCTGTACCGCCCACCAGTGCTGGGCTTCTTCGACGGTATGGGCCAGCTCGACACGGTGGCCCGCGTTTTCGAGGCCCTGGGCCATGGTGCGGCTGAGCACCGAGTCGTCTTCCACCAGGAGGAGGCGCATGGGGGTCGGGGTTCTACGTGAAATTACGCATGGCCAAGATCAGCCTGCGATCAGGTTCGATGGAGATAGTCTGCCCGTCAGCATACCCCAGCCCTGCGCGCCGTTTGCACCGCCGGATGGGGTCGTCCAGCCTATCAGGAGACAACCTTTACATGATCAACCGCAATCTACTCAGAGGCTTTGCCCTCATGGCTTTGGCGCTGGGCTTTGGCCTGCCGTCCATGAGCTATTCGCTGGGGACGCTCGGCCGCGCAGGGCCGGGCATGTTCCCGTTCATCGTCAGCTGCATGCTGTTTGTGATCGGGGTCATCACCGTGGTGCGCGCGCGCCTGGTGGCTCCGGTGCCCATGGACTTCCAGGTGCGCAACATCGCCATCATTCTGGGCAGCCTGTGTGGCTTTGCGGCGCTGTCGCACTTTGTGAACATGATCGCGGGCATCGTGTTTCTGGTGTTCTGCTCGGGGTTTGCGGGTACGTCGTACTCGTGGAAGCGCAACCTGAAGATCGCTGCGGTGCTGGTCGGCATCGCGTTTGCATTCCAAAAGCTGCTGGGCGTGAGCCTGCCGCTGTACTGAGGTCGCCGCCATGGAAGTCTTGAACAACCTCGCGTTTGGCTTCAGCCACGCGCTGACGCTGCAGAACCTGATGTTCTGCGCCCTGGGCTGCACGGTGGGCACCCTGGTGGGCTTGCTGCCGGGCCTGGGCCCGCTGGCCACCATCAGCCTGCTGCTGCCGCTGACCTATTCCATCGACACCACCGGCGCACTCATCATGCTGGCCGGTATTTACTACGGTGCGCAGTACGGCGACAGCGTGAGCGCCATCACCATGAAGATCCCGCATGCGAGCAGTATCGTGGCGTGTATCGACGGGTATGCGATGACGCTGAAAGGGAAAACGGGGCTGGCCCTGTTCACCGCCGGGTTCTCCAGCTTCATCGGGGGCACGGTGGCCATTGTGGTGCTGGCGTTCCTGGCGCCCAGCCTGGGCGAGGTGGCCTTTTTGTTCGGCCCTGCCGACTACTGCGCGCTGATGCTGGTGGGTTTTGTGTGCGTGAGCTTTGTGACCACGGGCAGCCTGCTCAATGGCCTGGCCATGTGCATGGTGGGCGTGCTGCTGGGCTCCATCGGTACCGACGTGAACAGCGGCCTGGCCCGCTTCACCTGGGACGCTCCGTTCCTGGCCGACGGCGTGGGCATTGTGAGCATTGCGCTGGGCTGCTTCGGCATTGCAGAGATCGCCAAGAACCTCGACTCGCGTGAAGAGCGCTCGCCCTTCAACGGCAAGATCAAGCTCATGCCCACCTGGCCGGAGTTCAAGCGCATCATCCCCAGCGCCCTGCGTGGCAGCGTGGTGGGCTCCATCCTGGGCATCCTGCCCGGCGGCGGCCCCGTGATCGCCCAGTTTGCGGCCTATGCGCTGGACAAGAAGGTCAGCAAGTACCGCCACGAGATCGGCACCGGCTGCATCGAAGGCGTGGCTGGCCAGGCTGCAGCGGACGAAGCGGCTGCACGCACCAGCTTCATCCCGCTGATGAGCATCGGTATCCCCGAGAACGCCGTGATGGCGCTGATGATGGCCGCGTTCATCATCAAGGGCATCCAGCCCGGCCCCAACATGATTGCCGGCCACCCCGAACTCTTCTGGGGTCTGGTCGCCAGCATGTGGATTGGCAACTGCTTCCTGCTGGTGCTGAACGTGCCGCTGGTGCGCTACTGGCTGTCGGTGTTCAAGATTCCGTACAACGTGTTGTTCCCCGCGATCTTGTTCTTCTGCTGCATTGGCACCTACAGCATCAACAACAACCTGGACGACGTGTTCATCACCGTAGCGTTTGGTGCGCTGGGCTACCTGTTCATGCGGCTGGAGATGGACCCCTCGCCGCTGATGCTGGGCTTCATCCTGGGCCCCATGCTGGAAGAGAACTTCCGCCGATCCATGCTGCTGTCGCGCGGTAGTTTTGAGGTGTTCATCAACCGTCCTATCAGCGGCACGCTGATCAGCCTGATCGCCGCATTCGTCTTGTGGCAAACGGTGGCGTTTTTCCGCCAGCGTGGCAAGGCCAAAGAGCTGGTGGTGACGGAGCCCGTTGCATCCTGAAGATTGACTCTCTGTGTGCCGCTTTGGCGGCCTTTTTTTGTGGGTCACCCCACCTTCCACCACGGGGGCAGCAGCGCACGCACCTGCGTCTGCGCAAACCGGTCGTCCATGAGGTGCACCACGCCCTCGTCGCTGGGCGTGCGAATCACGCGGCCAGCAGCCTGCACCACCTTTTGCAGGCCGGGGTAAAGGTAGGTGTAGTCGTAGCCCGCGCCAAACAGCGCCTGCATGCGCTCGCGGATCTGCTCGTTGACGGGGTTGACCTGCGGCAGTCCCAGCGTGGCCAGAAAGGCGCCGATCAACCGCTTGCCCGGCAGGTCGATGCCCTCGGCAAACGCGCCACCCAGCACTGCAAAGGCGATGCCCTGGCTGCTGTCGGTAAAGCGCGCCAGAAAATCGCGCTGCTCGCCCTCCAGCATGCGGCGCGACTGGCACCAGTGCGGCACGTCGGGGTGTTGCTGCGCAAACAATGCGGCAGCCTGCTGCAGGTACTCATAGCTGCTGAAAAACGCCAGGTAGTTGCCGGGCCGCTCGCGAAACTGCTGCGCCATCAGCGTGGCGATGGGTGCCAGCGACGCCGCGCGGTGCGGGTAGCGCGTGGAAATGTGGCGCGCCACCTGCACCTGCAGCTGTTGCGCGGCAAAGGGCGATTCCACATCCACCCACATGTGGCCTTCGGGCAGGCCCAGCAGGTCGGCGTAGTAGCGCGAGGGCTGCAGCGTGGCCGAAAACAAGGTGCTGGTGTGTGCCGCTGCGAGGCGGGGTTGCAGAAAGGGCGCGGGCACCACGTTGCGGATGCAGACCACGGAATCGCCGGGTTTGGAGGACCGCTGGTGGTGGGCGGCAGAAGCCTGGGTGATGTCCACCGTCGAATGCGCATCGAGCAGGTCGGCCATGCGCTGCAGGTGCAGGGCGTCAAAGTAGAACGCCTGCAGCGCGCCGTCCGGCTCTGTGGGGTGGTCTGTGAAGTGCTCGGTGAGGGTAGTGGTGCACTGCTGCAGCGCGGCCAGCAGCTTGTCGGGGAAGTCGCTCAGCACCGCATAGGGGGCGGTCTGCGCCTTGTCCAGCGCCACCCAGGCGCGGCGCACCTTGTCCAGCGCCTTCTTCACCGGTGCATGCTGCGCAGCGGTGGGGCTGCTGCGGGCCTGGGCCAGGGCTGCGGGGTGCAGCTCGGCGGTGAACATCTTGCGGCCGCGCTCCACCAGGTTGTGCGCCTCGTCCACCAGCAGCGCCGTGCGCCACTGGTTGGCCTGGGCCAGGCCGTGCAGCAGGCCGCCCAGGTCAAAGTAGTAGTTGTAGTCGCCCACCACCACGTCGGCCCAGCGGGCCAGCTCCTGGCTCAGGTAGTAGGGGCAGACATCGTGCTGCAGGGCTACCTCACGCACGCGGGCTTGTTGCAAAGCGGTGACGGTTTTTCCTTCGATGGTGGTGGCCACCGCAGCGGCGCGTGCAGCAGGCAGCCGGTCGTAAAAGCCCCGGGCCAGCGGGCAGGATTCGCCGTGGCAGGCCTTGTCTGGGTGTTCGCACGCCTTATCGCGCGCCACCAGCTCCAGCACACGCAGCGGCAGTGCGGGTGCGCTGTCGGACAGGCGCGCCAGCGCATCCAGCGCCATCTGCCGCCCCGAGGTTTTGGCGGCCAGAAAGAACACCTTGTCGATGTGCTGCGCAGGCGCAGCCTTGAGCAGTGGGAACAGCGTGCCCATGGTCTTGCCAATGCCCGTGGTCGCCTGGGCCAGCAGGCAGCGGCCCGCCACTGCCGTCTTGTACACGGCCTCGGCCAGCGGGCGCTGGCCGATGCGAAAGTCGCCAAAGGGAAACGCCAAGGTGGTCAGTGCCGCATCGCGTGCGGCACGGTGGGCCACCTGCTGTTCGGCCCAGGCAATGAAGCGCTGGCACTGGGCCTCGAAGTGCTGGCGCAGGTCGTCGGCGCTGCAGTGTTCGGTGAACACCGTCTCTTGCTGCGTGCCCACGTCCAGATACACCAGCGCCACGTCGATGTGCGCCAGCTGCTCCTGCTCGCACAGCAGCCAGCCATACACCTTGGCCTGCGCCCAGTGCAGGTGGCGGTGCGATGCGGGTTGGCGGTCCAGCCGCCCTTTGAAGGTCTTGACCTCATCGATGCGCTGCTGCGCGGGGTCGTAGCCATCGGCCCGGCCGCGCACGCGCAGGCTTTGGTAACTGCCGCTCAGTGCCACCTCGGCGCGGTAGCCTGCACCCCGGCGCGACGCTGCCAGCGCATGACCCGCCATGCCTTCCAGCGCAGTGGGCGCGGGCGTAAAGCGCAGGTCCAGGTCGCCCTGCTTGGCGGTGAACTCGCACAGTTCGCGCACCGCCACGGTGTAGGTCATGGCGGGGTGGTCGGGGTGTGGGTGGCGGGAGGAGCAGGCTCGCCCAAATGGGTCTGAGTCATGTCGTCATCGCTGCGCAGCGGCGTGGCCTTGCAAAGCGCCATCCACACCGAAAAGGGCAGGGTGCAGCGGTTGTGCCGCGCGGGGCGCAGCAGCTCAAAGCGCCCGTCCTCCACACTGCCATGTAGCACCCAGATGCCGAAGTGCTCAGGGATCTCGTCGGGCTCGGCAATGCCCGCCGGGAAGACGTAGTAGCACTCCTCGCACAACCACTGGTAGGCCTGCCGCTTGGCGTCGTGCCGCAGGTCCGACAGCAGGTCGGCCCGGCTCGCCTTCACCTCATGCACCATGGGCTGCAGGTAGGCGGGCACCGAGGTGTTGCGCACCGAGAAAAGATCAGGCCGGGCCATGCGCCACACATTGGCAGCGGCGCGGGCGGCCGGGGCATGGTCATCGTCGGCCCACAGGGGCGCCATGGCGGGTGCCGTGTTGGCAGGCGCATCAGGCGTGGCAGCAGGCACCACCACATCCCCCATCGGCACGCTGTCGATCACCGCACGCAGCGACAGCTCGGCCCACACGATGCGGCCCGCCGCCAGCAACTGCGCCGCAAACTTCTGCCCCAGCCGGTCGTGCAGGCTCAGCGCCCGCACGCTGCGCTGGCGGGCTTGTGCCAGCGTGCGGATCCCTTCGTCGGTGAGGCGCAGGGTTTCGCAACCATCGGGCGCAATGTGCTGATTGATGAGGCCCGCAGCCAGCAGGTCAATCTCCAGCCCATCCTTGCACGGCCACCCCGCCGAGCGCCAGATCTGCATCAGGCGGGTGCGGTGAAAGCGGGTGATGGTGGTGGAGGGCGGGGAGTCTGAGGTGGGGGAGGTCAGCACCGTCATGGTGGGGGGGATGGGCTGGCGTAGCACTGATTTTAATCACAGTGTCTGGCGGGTGCTGCTTTTTGGATGAGAGGACAGGGGGTAGCAGAGAAATATGGGTCGAATTAGCCCCTGCCGCTCTATGGGTAAGCGCTAGTAGCTATTGAAATAGGAGCGTTCTCGCTATGACATTCCGAGAGGGCAGAAATGAGTCTTATGGGGCTTGAATGAGGATGCTCTTGCCCTGCGTGATGCAAGCAGTCGGAAGCTGTTGTCATATGGCCGTCCATGCGGAGGGCAAATTAAGAGGGGCTGCGAGAGGCTGCAACGCAGCGATTGGAGCCGGTCGCCGCCGTCAGGCGCGCTCTCGGTATCCCCCATCAAGCCGACGCTCGATTCGGCCGCCAGCGCTGGCACGGGCGGCAGCTATGCGATGTACAGCTGACCTCGGGTCGCTGCCGAGTGGCCTCGATGCTCCGACGACTGCTCCCCTGCAGCGCGTACTGGTGATACCGACCCGCCAGAGCCATTCGGCATGGGAGAGGCGATGACAGCAGTGCATTGAAACCCGTCATCTAGCGCGAATCAAGCCCAGTTGGCTTGTCACCCCTTCAATGGCGAAAGACGGTCGCGGCGATGCGACTCTGAATCACCAACTTAAGCATTGAGGCAATACGTGTCAGGTCCCGGGTGATTGACCACCCTCTTGGCGAATAAATCTGGATGGCTGACTTGCCATTTCTTGAGCGCCTGGATCGGCGTGTTCAGGTCCAGAGCGCGCTGGGGCAGATGCTCGTTGTAGAGCCAGACGAAGCGGTGCAGCGTCGTCTCCAGATCATGTGCGCTGTTGAAGCGGTGCGTCTTGAGCACCTGGGCCAAGCGCCCATTGAAGCGCTCGACCATGCCGTTGGTCTGGGGGTGTTTGGGCTTGGTCAGTCGGTGATCGATGTCCAGTGCTAGGCACAGCGCGTCGAACTCGTGTTCCCCGCTGGCGTCCTTCTCGCGCCGACCAAATGCACGATCGGTGAACTCGCGCCCGTTGTCAGTCAGCAGCGTCTTGATCTTGAACGGCGCAGCCTTGTGCAAGGCATTGAGGAACGAGCGCGCTACTGCGGCGGTCTTCTTGCTCTTGATGGCGATGAACACCCAGCGCGTGGCCCGATCGATGGCCACGAACACGTAGCGCCTATCTGCCTCGTCTTCCATCTGGGGCAGGTACTTCACGTCCATGTGGACGTAGCCCGGCTCGTAGGCTTTAAAGCTCTTGACCTGGGTCTTCTCGACTTCGGGCTCGGGCAAGCGGTTGACGCCACGCCGACGCAGCAGCCGGTCCAGCGCAGAGCGGCTCATCGCCGGCTCGATGAACTCCCGCACCACCGCCAGCAGGTCGTCCAGCGACAGGCGCAGGTGCGTGCGCAGATAGACGACGATCTCCTCCTGGCCGGCATTGAGCGTGGTCTGCAGCCGGTGAGGTGTGTGGCTGCCATCCTCGACCGTGCTGCGCTTGCGCCACTTGCGGATCGTGAATTTGCCGACACCGAAGCGCTACGCCAATTCGGTCTCAGTGCCGTGGGCCGGCTGGATCGCCAAGCGTGTCGCAGGCGTCGTCGTAGCGTTCTTGTGCAAGCTGATCAGCATCGTGCCCTCCGCTGGTTCAAGTCTGCCAGAAGGCCCTTCAGGACCTCCCGGCCCACAAGGATCGCATATCGTCCGCCGAGGAGCCATTCATCCGGGACTCGACAAATACGCTGCATCCCCTGCGTGACTTATAACTAAGTCGACGCGGCCAGTTCTTCGACCACTCGGGCAAGCCAATCTCCGGCTGCACTACCCAAAGCTCTGCGATGCCGCCCCATAACCACATTAAAACTCAGGGAAGACATGTCTATATCCATCACCTGAAAGCCTCCAGCGGCGGCAATTGCCGAGGGTACAAAAGCTAATGTGTCGTTCACGCGCATAAACGCCTGCAGAGACGTGTAGCAGGGCAAAGTGGCAATCACGGTGCGACTCACCTTCTGGGCGCCAAGGAAATCATCCAATCGGCTTCCCAAATTGCCTACACCGCTGGCGAAATCCACATGGGGATGGGAAGACACATCGCCTAGCTCTTTTATCTGCCGAGAGAGAATCGAATCTTCCCGGGCGACACAGCAGTAATGATCGCGTCGCAGCGTTTTTCGTACCAGTCCTGAATCGACGTAGTCAGAAAAACCAATCACCAGATCAGCCTCCCCTTGCTCCAGCATTTTGGCATGTTGAGTAGGATTGAAGTCAATGACTTCAAGCTTCACCCCGGCTGCGCGTTTGCGCATGAGCAGCGAGAGCGACGGAATGATAGACAGTTGTGCATATTCATTTGCGATGACCCTGAACACGTACTCGCTCGTTACAGGATCGAATGGGAATGAATTGAAAACACCGTCGACCTCTTCTATTATTTTTTCGAATTTGGCTGCTAGTTCATACGCGTAGTCGGTTGGCTGTAGGCCTGCGCTCTGCCGCAGGAATAACTCATAGGGAAAGACTTCACGCAAGCGCTTAAGGTAATTGCTGACCGCCTGTTGCGATATCTCAAGTTGCTCAGCAACGCGAGAAACGTTTTTCTCGCGCACGAGATGAAGCAAAACCCGCATGTGCCTTACATCGATTCTTTCTGTCATTTGAGTTGTATCTCATACAAGCCAATCGTGATTGGCATTGTATCCGTGGGTGCCTAAAGTACTGGTTCCCAAGCATTTAACCAAGCATTTCTATGAAAACTGTAATTTTGATTGGCGCCCAAGGGCATATGGGCCAAGCCGCTATGACAGGCCTCAAGAAGCACAATGTCATCACCGCCAGTCGCTCAGGCACAGGCTGCGACCACAAGGTCGACATCACCAGCAAGGCGTCGATCAGGGCGTTGTTCGAAAAAGTCGGGTCGTTCGACGCCGTCGTCAATACAGTTGGCTACTGCGAATACGCCAACTTCAGCGAAATGACCGATGAGCAGTGGGACACGACTATCCAGAGCAAGATGCTCGGCCAGATCAATCTGGTAAATGTGGGTCTGAACTACATCAAAGACGGCGGTTCATTTACGCTGATTTCGGGCATTCTCAATGTCAAACCCATTCCCATGGCCATCGCGGACGCTACCACGAGCGGCGCCATCGACACCTTCGTACAGTGCGTAGCGCACGAGCTTCCACGCCAGGTTCGCATCAACGTAGTCAACCCCACAGTTCTGGAGGAGGCATGGGATGTCTATGGGGAAATGATGCCGGGCTTCCAACCCGTCCCTAGCGCGCTGGTAGGCAAAGCCTTCGAGCGTTCGGTTGATGGCTTCATCACCGGCAAGGTGATATTCGTCGATGCCTGACGAAGCGCCCTTGCTTTATTGATGGCTGGTCAAGGCATTTCAATCCCGAGATCTTCATCCACGACTTGCAACTGAGCCTGGGAACTGCACCTGTCCGCGTATCAATGTCTTTGTCGCACCGCCGATCCAGATGCCATCAGCCATGGTCGAAACGCGAATCCGGCAGGGACGATCCAGAGCAGTGCCTTGGCTGAACGTGTAGGAGCTGGGTGCTTGACCGGTCTGTGCGAACCACTGGGCAATGCCCGCTGCAAGACTGCCCGTTGCCGGATCCTCGGGCAAGCTGTCGCCTGCGATGAACGCGCGGAGTTCGAAGTCCACCTCGCCGTCGCACGGCGGACTGCGCCACGGTGCCAAAACGCCGATGGCCAGCCCATCAAGTTGAGCGAAATCGGGTTTCAGGGCCAGCAACTTGTCGCGATCATCGATCATCAGGGCGAGCCAACCAGCACCGTTGTCCACCCATTGGGCAGACACCAGGCGCGCCCCGACAGCCTGAAGTCTCAACCCGGAAGACACCCGTTCCAGCAACGACGCGTCAATGAGCCCAGACCTGATGAGAGGCGGGGCTCTGAAGGCAAGCCCCTCGACCGAGCGCCGCAAAGTCACCAGGCCGACACCACACTGCTGCACGTAGTCGCGCAGAGCCTGATGCCCGGTCTTCTCCAACCAGGCATGGCAGGCACCCAGTGTTGGATGACCTGCAAAGTCAAGCTCGTGCAGCGAAGAGAAGATGCGAAGGCGGTAGTCAGCCAGGGGATCCGTAGCCGTCAGTACGAAAACCGCCTCGCTGAGATTGGTCCATCGCGTGAAGGACAGCATCTCGGCATCGGAGAGGTTATCTGCATCGAAGACAACACCCACGGCATTCCCCTTGAATGCCGTGCCATTGAATACATCGACGACGGCGTAGGAATGGCTCAATGGGTGGGGTGGGGTATCAGTCATCAGCTTGGAGTATCGAGGTTCGAAGGGGATGTCATGAATTGCCCCGAGGCTCGTTTGTCGTAACTGCGCTGCAAGTCGAACCGGAGTCTGCCGCGAAACCCCGACCAGCGAGCTTCATCCTGGGCCGCGCCAGTCTGACATTGGAGTCCGCTTTCCGCCTTCAAGAGCCATTCGAGTTCGAGCATCAGATGGCCGCTGATGGCCGTTATGCAAGTCTTTCCATAACGGCCAGGAGCTGTCAGTCGCTACAGTCGGCGTTCCGGCTTTCCAGTCGAATCCGTCGCAGCCTCCCACCGCCGCGACAGCATCGATAACGTAGGGTCTGCGTACCGTGCCTCAACGCACGGGCAGGCGCGCGCATCGCATAGCAGCGTGCAGGCTGATTCCGTCATGGTCAGCGCATAGCGCTTGAATGAAGTCTGTCCCCCGCGACAATGCACCTAGAAGTCGCGCCGCTTTCTGCCACCCGATACAAAAGGGACTTCAACCAGCTGGTGTGACGCTGAGATTAGTAAAGTGCCCCCTGGTGCCGTCGTCTACCCACAATCCGATGCGACCAGTACGGCCAGCGTACTTGAGGTCCTCGACGATCAGCACCCTGGCACCATCCACCTGTACCTGAGCGCGCCTGCCTTTGATATCCAGGCGCAGCCTGTGCCAGCGGCCCAGCGCCACCGGCGCGGCCTTCTCGTAGCGGCCAGGGGATCGTGAACGCGACACGTCGAAGTGAAAGTCCGGATGCGCCACGTATTGCACGGCGCGCACGTTGCGCGGTGGCGGCGGTGGCGGATCGTTGAGCGTGCCGTTGGTCATTCGCAGGTAAACGGCCTCGTAGGTCTGCGCGTCGCTCGACAAGTGAAAGGCCACCCCGACGAAGGCGCGCGAGTCGGCCACGCCACGACCGGTGAGTTCGCCCGCGACATCGACCTCGATCACGCCATCGGTGAACGCGCCTTCGCGGATGGCAAAGCTGGGCGCATTGCCCGCGCCGCCTGCCAGCATGCGCCGCTGTACCTCGTCAGCGAGCTCCACCGTGATGCACGGGCGGCCGCCGAACTCGCCTGCACTCATCTTCACCTGGTTGGACGTGTACCCCTTCAGCAGTGCAGACGAATAGCCTGCTGTTCCTGGGCCTTGCGCGCTGGCGGCGGACCACAGCATGGGGCTGGCCGTCAACAGTCCCGCCTTGACGATCAGGCCCAGGGCCTCGCGGCGGTGCCCGGTATCGTCCAGGCGTTCGAGCTCACTCATGTTTTTCCTCCAGCGATCGACTCAGAACATTGAGTTGCGATTCTTCGAGGTCGCCGGCACGGCTTGATCGACGTCCCAGTGCTGGACGATCTTGCCGGCTTCGACGCGGAAGATGTCGACCACGGCTGAACCCCGATCCGCCGGATCAGCGGGGTTCTCCTGGCAGTGGTTGTGAACGGCGACCAGCGGCCCTTCGGCAATCACCCTCTTGATGCTGCAGCGGTAGTTGCTCTTCTCCAGAAAGGCGGCGAAACCCTTGATGAAGGCCTCGCGGCCGTCCTCGCCGTTGGGGTTGTGCTGCGTGTACTGCGTCGGCGAGATGTACTTCATCGCCGCCTCGGTCGGCTTGCGCTTGACGAAAGCCAGGTCGAAAAACGCGACCACGATCTCTTTCGGTGTATCGCCCGCTGCATGGGCGGGCGCGGCGCCGAGAACAAGAGCTGAGGCGGTCACTAGGGCAAGAATTGAAGGACTGTGGAGCAGGACAGGCATGCAAAGTCTCCGGAGATGGATGAGAGTCACACGTGCACGCTCTATGGCATCTGGAGCGTGGCCGGTGTTCGTGGTTTATGGAGCGTGACTTTAGCGAGGCTTCGTTCAATAATTAATGCGTTCAACTCACTTGTGACATGCGCAAAATTGATGCCTTGGGCCTAGACCTGAACCTGTTGATCGCGTTGCACCATTTGCTGCAGCATCGTCAGGTCGCCGCTGCCGCGTCGGCTTGCGGCGTCACGCCGTCCGCAATGAGCCGAGCCTTGACCCGGCTGCGAGCGGCATTCGATGATCCCTTGCTGTGTGCCGTAGGCCGTACCTTGGTGCCTACCAGTCGCGCGCTGGTCGTGGGCCCGGAGTTGGCGGAAATCCTTCAACGCGTGCAGGCGCTCAATGCGCCCACTTTGTTTGATCCGGCGACAAGCGATCGTGTGTTTCGCATCGCTTGTACCGACTATGAGATCAACGTCCTGTTGGCCCCGTTGGTGAAGCGATTACGCTTGGTGGCTCCTGGCTTGAGCTTTCACTTGCTCAATGGCGGCGATCTCGGAGTCGACAGCGTTCAAGGCGATGCCGAACTCGCTCTGCTGTCACCGGACGGGATCTACCCTTGGGCCAAACGGCGCCCGTTGCTGCGAGAGCAATTCAAGACGCTGGTCCCCAAAGCAGCGCTGCCGCTGACACAAAAGCGCTACCTTGGCTTGCAGCATGTGCTGCTGGCGACAGGGGAGGCAGTGGCCAATCCGACGGACGCAACGTTTGGCATGCACCAGCGCAAGATTGCTTGTCGCGCCAGGAGTTTCTCCAGCGCCATCGAACTGGCCTGCGCCGGGCACTGGGCCTTCAATGCTCCGCAGAGGTTCCTCAAGAACATGTCATTGCCAGACCACATGACGGTGGTACAGCCAACACTCGCAATACCAGATTTCGAGGTGGCTATGTACTGGCATCCGAAAGAGGACAAAGACCCGGGGTTGCAATGGTTGCGCCAACGCATTGTGGAGGTCGCTGGCAAGGTAGACCGTAGGTCACCTTGAACCGAGGCTGTCCGCCGGCGAATCCCATCCTAGTTCGAACGCTTTGGGTTCCCGCGATTGCGCTGTATCGGCAGCTTTGTGGCAAGCAAATCGATGCAACGTAGGCGGTTCAGGGTCGCGAAGAGCCGGTCGCTCAGTGCGAAGCAGTCGCTCAGCCCCCTCATATGGCTCATCGCTGTTGAGTGGCCGCTGCTGGTGGTGTAGCGGTCGGTCGCGCGGCAAACATGGAGTGGCAGGTTCTGGCTGCGGCTGTGATTGGGGTCCGCGAACCTGACCGCCTGCAATCAGCCTGAAGTAGCCCAATTTCGCTGAATTGGTAAACGAAGCTCCCACCCCCTCACCACTCCGCAAAACTCCCATCCCGATGCCGCCACACCGGGTTCCTCCACCGGTGCCCCTCCGCCGCACGCTCGCGCACATAGTCCTCGTTCACCTCAATGCCTAGCCCCGGCCCGGTGGGGATGGCGACCATGCCGTCCTGGTATGCAAACACCCCGGGGTTGGACACATAGTCCATCAGGTCGTTGGCCTGGTTGTAGTGGATGCCCAGGCTTTGCTCCTGGATGAAGGCGTTGTAGCAAACCGCGTCCAGCTGCAGGTTGGCCGCCAGTGCAATCGGGCCCAGCGGGCAGTGCAGGGCCAGGGCTACGTCGTAGGCCTCGGCCATGCTGGCGATCTTGCGGGTCTCGGTGATGCCGCCTGCGTGCGACGGGTCGGGCTGGATGATGTCCGCATAGCCGCCTTGCAGCACGCGCTTGAAGTCCCAGCGCGAGTACAGGCGCTCGCCCAGGGCGATGGGGGTGGAGGAGATGCGGGCGATTTCCTTGAGCGCCTCTTCGTGTTCGCTCAGCACGGGCTCTTCGATGAACATGAGCTTGTAGGGCTCCAGTTCCTTGACCAGCACCTTGGCCATGGGCCGGTGCACGCGGCCGTGGAAGTCCACGCCAATCCCTACATTCGGCCCCACGGCCTCGCGCACGGCGGCCACGTTCTGCAGGCAGCGCTCCACCTTGTCGTAGCTGTCCACGTACTGCACCTCTTCGGTGCCGTTCATCTTCACGGCCGTGAAGCCGCGCGCGACGGCGGCCTGGGCAGCGGCGGCTGTCTCGCTGGGGCGGTCTCCGCCAATCCAGCTGTAGACCTTGATGTGGCTGCGCACATTGCCACCCAGCAGCTCGGATACGGGCACGCCCAGCGCCTTGCCCTTGATGTCCCACAGCGCCTGGTCGATGCCGGCCAGCGCGCTCATGTGCACGCCGCCGCCACGGTAGAAACCGCCGCGGTACAGCACCGTCCAGTGGTCTTCGATGTGGCGCGGGTCTTTGCCGACGAGGTAGTCCGCCAGCTCATCCACGGCAGCGGCCACGGTGTGGGCGCGGCCTTCCAGTACGGGTTCGCCCCAGCCGGTGATGCCTTCGTCGGTTTCTATTTTGAGGAAGCACCAGCGCGGCGGAACGATGAACGTGGTGAGTCGGGTGATCTTCATGGGTGCTGGGCAGTCGGTTCAGAAATGCTGGGTTGTCTGGAACGAGTAGGGGCGGTTCAGGCAGTGGCAGGCGCTGTGCCAAATGACGCCTGCCAGGCCCGCGCAAACGCTGCGGCTTTGTGCGCCACCTCGGCGGCCTGGTCGCCGGGCCGGTACAGGGCCGAGCCCAGGCCAAAGCCGCTGGCCCCGGCCGCTGCGTAGGGGGCGATGCTTTCGGGCACGATGCCGCCCACGGGGACCAGCGCCATGGGCGGCGTGATGACGGCGCGCCAGGCCTTGAGCACATGGGGCGGCAGCGCCTCGGCTGGGAACAGCTTGAGCATGTTGGCGCCCGCTGCCAGCGCGGCATAGGCCTCGGTCAGCGTGGCCACGCCGGGCGCGCAGGCCATGCCGGCAGCGCGGGCGGCGCGGATCACGTCGGGGTCGCTGTGGGGCATGACGATGATCTGCCCACCGGCTGCGGCCACATCGGCCACGGCGTCGATGGAGAGCACGGTGCCCGCGCCCACCAGGCAGTCGGCTGGCAGCGCGTCGCGCAGCGCGCGGATGCTGGCCAGCGGCTCGGGCGAGTTGAGCGGCACTTCGATGATGCGAAACCCCGCGTCGTACAGCGCATGGCCGATGGCCACCACTTCGTGCGGCTGCACGCCGCGCAGGATGGCGATGAGCCCGCAGCGCTGCAGGATGTGGAAGAGGGCTTTGTCGATGGGGTTCATGCGGCCAGACTCCCGGCGGTGAAGGGGTGTGAGGGGGAGGGCGCGGGCGCAACGACCAGCCCTGCTGCCAGCGCGATCTGCCACAGCCCGGTGGCCGTGGCCTGCGTGGCGATGGTGGGTGTGGCAAAACCGTAGGTCTGCAGTGCGACGGCGTAGCGGCGGCACAGGTCGGGCTCGCCGCAGAGCACCAGCGTTTGTGGTGTTGCCTGGGTTTGATCCTGTGCGCGTGCCAGGCTGGCCGCCTCGTGCCCGATCAGCAGGCCCGAGAGGTAGTCCGCTTGCGCGGTAGGCGCCAGCGCGCCGGTCAGCCCCAGCGTGCGCGTGCTGAAGATGTGCGAGAGCAGGCCCAGTGCGGCATCGCTGCCCCGCGCTACGTTTAGCCCGCGCGCAAAGGCGGCGTCGTCGGGCGCGGCTGTGGCCTGCATGGTCTTGCCCAGAATGGTGTGGCCGCGCAGCGCGGCAAACACATCGCCGGTCATGAAGGTGTGGAACTGCTCGATGCGCCCCCGGCGTGCCAGCACCCATTTGCTGTGGGTGCCGGGCAGGCCGATGAGCACGGGCGCGTCCGTTGGCAGCGCAAGGCCCGCCAGCACGCCCAGCACCTGGGTCTCTTCACCACGCATCACGTTGGGCAGTGCGCCCTGCTGCAAGAGGCCCGGCACGATGTGCAGCGGCGGGCCGTCGCGCCGCTCCACCAGCGTCAGGCCCCGCGCCAATGCATCGAGCGAGGTGGGCGTCGGCAGGTACTTGGCCTCGCGCCAGCCCTGGGCGCTGCCCACCATGCCGCAGGCCAGCAGGGGCAGGCCGGGTGTGGCGGCCAGCCAGTCGCCGCAGGTGTCTTGCAGTGCGCGTTCAAACGCGGCGCCAGGCTCGCCGTCTGCCGCGCTCGCGGTGGCGGGGGGCAGGTTCATGATGCCCCAGGGGCGGTGGCGGGTTTCCAGCACTTCGCCATGCGCGCCCATGCGGAAGGCGCGCAATGCGCTGGTGCCCCAGTCCAGGGCGATGAGGCCCGCTTCAGCGGGCACCAGATAACGCACAGGCGCCATGGGTGCTCCGTTTAGCGTGCCCAGCGCAGCACCAGCGGGTCCAGCCGCCGTGCGATGTCGATCAGGCCTCGCCGCACCTCGGGGTGCATGGCCGGGAAGGGGTGGCGGCCCGCCTCGCAGGTGATCACACCGCCTTCTTTCATGAGCGCCTTGGCCGTGAGGATGCCGCCCTGGCGGTTCTCGTGGTTGATGAGGGGCAGCCAGCGCTGGTAGAGCGCAAACGCCTGGTCCATATCGCCCTGGCGGTGCGCCTCGATGATGGGGCGGATGCCGTCGGGGAAGGCGCCGCCCGTCATTGCGCCCGTGGCGCCCGCGTCCAGGTCGGCCAGCAGGGTGATTGCTTCTTCGCCGTCCCAGGGGCCTTCAATGGCGTCGCCGCCCAGGCGGATCAATTCACGCAGCTTGCTGGCGGCGCCGGGCACTTCAATCTTGAAATAGGCCAGGTTCTCGATCTCCTGCGCCATGCGGGCCAGGAATGGGGCCGAGAGCACGGTGCCGCTGGCGGGTGCGTCCTGCACCATGATCGGAATGCGGATGGCATCGGACACCCGGGCATAGAACTCGTAGATCTGCGCCTCGGGCACGCGGAAGGTGGCGCCGTGGTAGGGCGGCATGACCATCACCATGGCCGCGCCCATGTCCTGCGCGGCGCGGCTGCGCTCGGCGCACACGCGGGTGCCATAGTGGGTGGTGGTGACGATGACCGGCACGCGGCCCGCCACATGCTCCAGCGACGTGCGGGTGAGGACTTCGCGCTCGGCATCCGACAGCGAGAACTGCTCCGAGAAGTTGGCCAGGATGCACACGCCGTCCACACCGGCGTCGATCATGAAGTCGAGGCAGCGCTTCTGGCTGTCGAGGTCGAGGCGGCCGTCTTCATGGAACGTGGTGGGCACCACGGGGAAGATGCCTCGGTAGCGAGGGTTCTGGAGTGTGTGGGTGGCTGGCATGCGGAGGAAAGGTAAAAATTTGAGTGAAATACGGCTCTAGCGCTTGTCTATCAAGCGCTAATAGCTATTAAATATGTAGCATTCTCCGTGGCGGGTGGGCCGTCGGCATCAGTGAGAGTGACGTGGGACGGCGGCGCCACGGCAGCCGACGAGGAAGTCGAAGTCGCAGCCATCGTCGGCCTGCAGCACATGGTCCACATACAGGCGCTGGTAGCCACCCCGGCCACCGTGGTCACTGGCCGAGAGTGCAGCCAGGCGCGCTGCCAGTTCCTCGTCGCTGATGTCGAGGTGCAGGCGGCCGTTTTCGCAGTCCAGCTCGATGAAATCGCCATCGCGCACGGCGGCCAGCGGGCCACCGGCCGCCGCCTCGGGCGCCACGTGCAGCACCACGGTGCCGTAGGCGGTGCCACTCATGCGCGCGTCGGAGATGCGCACCATGTCCTTGACGCCCTGGCGCAGCAGCTTCGGGGGCAGGCCCATGTTGCCCACCTCGGCCATGCCGGGGTAGCCCTTGGGGCCGCAGTTCTTGAGCACCATCACGCAGCTCGCGTCGATGTCCAGGTTTTCATCGACGATGCGCTCTTTGTAGTGCTCCAGGTTCTCGAACACCACAGCGCGGCCCCGGTGCTTGAGCAGTTCGGGCGAGGCGGCGGAGGGCTTGAGCACCGCGCCACGCGGCGCCAGGTTGCCGCGCAGGATGCAGATGCCGCCGTCGGCAATCAGGGGGTTGCTGATCGGGCGGATCACCTCGTCGTTGTATTGGGGCGCTTCGCGCACGTTGTCCCACAGGCTCTTGCCGTTGACGGTGAGCGCGTTGGGGTGGGGCAGCAGGCCGTTCTCGCCCAGGCGGCGCAGCACGGCGGGCAGGCCGCCCGCGTAGTAGAACTCTTCCATCAGGAAGCGGCCCGAGGGCTGCAGGTCTACCAGCGTGGGCGTACCACGGCCAATGCGCGTCCAGTCCTCCAGGTCCAGCTGTACGCCGATACGGCCTGCGATGGCCTTGAGGTGGATGACCGCGTTGGTGGAGCCGCCGATGGCGGCGTTGGTGCGGATAGCGTTCTCGAAGGCTTCGCGCGTGAGAATTTTGGAGAGCGTGAGCCCTTCGTGTGCCATTTCCACGATCCGTTTGCCCGACATGTGGGCCAGCACATAGCGGCGCGAGTCCACCGCCGGTATGGCTGCGTTGTGCGGCAGTGAGGTGCCCAGCGACTCGGCCATGCAGGCCATGGTGCTGGCGGTGCCCATGGTGTTGCAGGTGCCGGCAGAGCGGGACATGCCCGCCTCGGCCGCGAAGAACTGGTGCTCGTTGATCTCGCCCGCCTTCAGCGATTCGTGCAGGCGCCACACAGCCGTGCCCGAGCCGATGTCCTTGCCGTCGAGCTTGCCGTTGAGCATGGGGCCGCCCGTGACCACGATGGCCGGCACATCGCAGCTGGCTGCGCCCATCAGCAGCGCAGGCGTGGTCTTGTCGCAGCCCACCAGCAGCACCACCGCGTCGATGGGGTTGCCGCGAATGGCTTCTTCCACATCCATGCTGGCCAGGTTGCGCGTCAGCATGGCCGTGGGGCGCAGGTTGGATTCGCCGTTGGAGAACACCGGGAATTCGACGGGGAAGCCACCCGCCTCGTAGATGCCGCGCTTTACATGCTCGGCAATCTTGCGAAAGTGTGCGTTGCACGGGGTCAGCTCGGACCAGGTGTTGCAGATGCCGATCACGGGGCGGCCGTCGAACGCGTGGTCGGGGATGCCCTGGTTCTTCATCCAGCTGCGGTACATGAAGCCGTTCTTGTCGGCCGTGCCGAACCATTCGGCGGAGCGGAGTTTGCGCTTGGGGGTGGTCATGGTGGGGTGCGAGAGAAAGAGGAGAAATGAAGAGTCAACGGGCCTTGCCCGAGCGGCGCGAAAGCAGCCGCTGCAGCAGACAGAAAGCGAACAGCAGCACACCAACGACGATGCGCGTCCACCAGGAGCTGAGCGTGCCGTCGAAGGAAATCAGGGTCTGGATGATTCCGAGCATGAGCACGCCAAACAGCGTGCCCGCCACATAGCCCACGCCACCGGTGAGCAGCGTTCCGCCAATGACCACGGCGGCAATCGCGTCCAGCTCCATGCCCACAGCATGCAGGCCATAGCCCGACAGCATGTAGAACGTGAACACCACGCCCGCCAGCGCTGAGCAAAAGCCCGAGAGCGTGTAGACGCCAATGAGCGTGCGGCGCACCGGCAGGCCCATGAGCACAGCCGAGTGCTCGCTGCCGCCCACCGCATACACGCTGCGGCCAAACGGCGTGCAGTGCGCCACGAACAGGGCCACCAGCAGCACGGCGATGGCGATGAGCGCGCCCAGCGATAGGGATGCGCCTTCCCACAGCGGCAGGCGCCACTGGGCCAGCTCGGAGTAGCCTTCGTGTGTGATGCTGATGGAGTCGATGCTGATCAGGTAGCACAGCCCGCGCGCCAGGAACATGCCCGCCAGCGTGACGATGAAGGGCTGCAGCCGAAAGCGCTCGATGAGGAAGCCCATGAACGCGCCAAATGCTGTGCCCATCAGCAGCACCAGCGGGATGGCGACCATGGGGTTCCAGCCCCGGTGTTCCACCAGCGCGGCCAGCACCATGGTGGTCAGCGCCACCACCGATCCCACCGAGAGGTCGATGCCGCCCGACAGGATCACGAACGTCATGCCCACCGCCACGATGATGAGGAAGGCGTTGTCGATCAGCAGGTTGAGGAACACCTGGGCCGAGAAGAAACCGGTGTACAGCACCGAACCCAGCGTGGCCATGGCCACGAACAGCGAGATGGTGGCTGCCAGCGGCAGGTACTTGGGGTTGAACCGCGCGCGCTCGGCGGTGGCCTGTGGAGCAGGGTGGTTCACGGTGCCGAAGCCTGCGGTCTTGGGTACGGCGCTCATGGCAAAGCTCCCGCGCCGGGGCGGCGTGCCAGGGCGCCCACTTGCGCCCGGAACTCGGGCGACTGCAGCAGCATCACGATGAACACCACCACGGCCTTCACCACCAGGTTGATCTCGGGCGGCACGCCCAGGGAGTAGATGGCGTAGGTCAGCGTCTGGATGATGAGTGCGCCAATCACGCTGCCCACCAGGCTGAAGCGGCCGCCCGTGAGGGCGGTGCCACCCAGCGTGACGGCCAGGATGGCGTCCAGCTCCAGCAGCTGCCCGGCGTTGTTGCCGTCGGCACTCTTCACGTTGGAGCTGATGAGCAACCCCGCAATGCCCGCGCAGACACCGCAGAACACATAGGCCGCCACGATGAGCCGCCCCGCCTGCACACCCGCCACGCGCGCCGCCGTGGGGTTGATGCCCACCGCCTGGATGAACAGGCCCAGCGCCGTGCGCGTGATGGCGAGGTACAGCACACCAAAGACCACGGCCACCACAAACAGCGAGAAAGGCAGGCCCGCCAGATAGCCGCCGCCGATGAAGAAGTAGGGCGTGTAGTAGATGGTGATGATCTGCCCGTCGGTGATCAGCTGGGCAATGCCCCGGCCTGCCACCATGAGGATCAGCGTGGCAATGATGGGCTGCATGCCCACCTTGGCCACCAGCACGCCGTTCCACAGCCCGCACAGCAGCGCCACGCCGATGGCACCCAGGATGGCCACAGGCAGTGGAAACCGGCTCTCGGTGCCCGACACAGAGCCGCCGATCAGCCACGCTGCCACGGCCGCTGCAATGGCCACCGTCGCGCCCACCGAAATATCGATGCCGCGCGTTGCGATCACAAGCGTCATGCCCAGGGACACCAGCACCAGCGGCGCGGCGCGGTTCAGGATGTCGATGAGGCTGCCGTACAGGTGCCCATCGCGCCATTCGATGTGCAGAAAACTGGCGTTGAAAGCCGTATTGATGGCCAGCAGTAGCAGCAACGTGACGGCGGGCCACGCCAAGCGGTGTCGCATCAGCGCGGCAAAAAGGGAAGGAGAGGAGGGACGTTCAAGCATGTTCTGCGGCGATGAGTTCGTAGACGGCGTCTTCGCTGCTGCCCGCAGGCAGCTCACCCACCTTGCAGCGGTCGCGGAGCACCACGATGCGGTGCGCCACGCGCACCACCTCGCTCATTTCGGAAGAGATGAACAGCACGGCCATGCCCGCCTGGGCCAGGCGCAGGATCTGGTCCATGATTTCCTGCTTGGCGGCCACGTCGATGCCGCGCGTGGGCTCGTCCAGGATCAATAGGCGCGGCTCGATGGCCATCCAGCGCGCGAGGATCGCCTTTTGCTGGTTGCCGCCCGAGAGCAGGCCGATGGGCTTATCCACCGTCTCGGTCTTGATACCCAGCAGCTTCACATAGCGTTCGGCCAGCGCAGTCTGCTCGGCACGCGAAAGGAACTTGCTCACACCCATGCGCGCCTGCAGCGCCAGCGCAATGTTCTCGCGCACCGACAGTTCCGCCACGATGCCGTCGGTCTTGCGCTCCTCGGGGCAGAGGGCCAGGCCATGGCGGATCGCATCCATGGGGTTGGCAAACTTCACCACCTGCCCGTCGATGCGCAGCGCGCCCCGGTCGGGCTGCTCCAGGCCAAACAGCAGGCGCGCCAGCTCGGTGCGGCCCGAGCCCAGCAGCCCCGCCAGGCCCACCACCTCGCCTGCGCGGATCTGCAGATCCAGCGGCTGCAGTTGCGTGTCCTGCCCCAGGCCCTCGGTTTGCAGCAGCGTGGCTTGACGGCTGTCCACGGCGGGCGCTGGTGCGGGTTGCTCCGATGCTGCGGCCAGGTCGCGGCCCAGCATGGCGGCGATCAGCGCCTGTGGCCCCAGGTCTTTGGCCAGCCACTCGCCGACCCAGCTGCCGTTGCGCAGCACGGTGATGCGGTCGGACACGGCATACACCTGGTTCAGGAAATGCGTCACAAAGACGATGGACAGCCCCTCGCTGCGCAGGCGCCGAAGCACCTCAAAGAGCTTTTGCACTTCGTCGTCATCCAGGCTGGAGGTGGGCTCGTCCAGGATCAGCACGCGCGATTCGATGCTGAGTGCGCGCGCAATCGCCACCAGCTGCTGCACGGCCACGGGGTAGTCCGACAGCAGGCGCGTCACGTCGATCTGCAGGCCGATGCGCGCCACCAGATCGCGGGCGCGCTGGTGCAGCGTGGCCCAGTCAATGCGAAAGCCCTGCGCAATGCCGCAGCGCGGATAGCGGCCCGCAAAGATGTTCTCGGCCACCGAGAGGTTGGGGCAAAGGTTGACCTCCTGGTACACAGTGCTGATGCCCAGGCGCTGCGCGGCCAGCGGCGAGTCCGGCCACACCGATTCTCCGCCCAGCCGCATCTGCCCGCCGCTCGCCTCCAGCACGCCCGTCAGCACCTTGATCAGCGTGGACTTGCCCGCACCGTTTTGCCCCATCAGCGCATGGATCTCGCCAGGGTAGAGGTTGAGCTGCACGTCGCGCAGCACGGGGATGCCCGCAAACTGCTTGTGGATGCCCGAAAGCTGCAGCACCGGCGCTGCAGCAGGGGCGTGAACGGTGGATGCGTCCATGGAAACCGTCATGCCTTATTCTTGTTGTAGACATCCACCAGCACGGCTGCCAGCAGCACGACGCCCTTGATGACCTGCTGGTAGTCGATGCCGATGCCCAGGATGGACATGCCGTTGTTCATCACGCCCATCACGAAGGCGCCGATGACCGCGCCCATCACCTTGCCCACGCCGCCCGATGCCGATGCGCCGCCGATGAAGCAGGCAGCAATCACGTCCAGCTCAAAACCCAGGCCCGCCTTGGGCGTGGCGGTGTTGAGCCGCGCCGCAAACACCAGCCCGGCCAGGGCTGCCAACACGCCCATGTTGATGAAGGCATACAGCGTGAGCCGCTCGGTCTTGATGCCCGATAGCTTGGCTGCCTTCTCGTTGCCGCCCATGGCGTAGATGCGGCGGCCAATGGTGGTGCGGCTGGTGACAAAGTCGAACAGCACGATCAACAGCGCCATCACGATGAGCACGTTGGGCAAGCCCTTGTACGAGGCCAGGAGGTAGCTGAAGTACACCAGCAACCCGCCAAACACCACCGTGCGTGCGACGAACAGGCCAGCAGGCTCCGTCTGCACGCCATGGTGCAGGCGGTTGGCGCGCTGGCGCAGACCGCCCACGGCCAGGGCCGCAGCCACCGCAGCGCCCAGCAGTAGCGAGGTCAGGCGCAGCCCCTCCACGCTGAACAGGTCAGGGATGAAACCCGAGCTGAGCATCTGGAACGCCGAAGGGAACGGCCCCACCGACTGACCCGCCAGCAGCGCCAGCGCCAGGCCCTTGAACACCAGCATGCCCGCCAGTGTGACGATGAACGACGGAATGCGCGAGAACGCCACAAAGCTGCCTTGAATGGCGCCGATGAGCCCGCCGCACAGCAGGCACACCAGCGTGGCAGGCACGAAGTGCCAGTTGTATTCGACCATCAGCACCGCTGCCAGCGCGCCGATGAAGCCACACACCGAGCCCACCGACAGGTCGATGTGCCCGGCCACGATGACCAGCAACATGCCCAGCGCCATGATGACGATGTAGCTGTTCTGCAGCACCAGGTTGGTCAGGTTCAAGGGCTGCATCAGCGTGCCCTCGGTCATGTACTGGAAGAAGCCCATGATGGCCACCAGCGTGATCAACATTCCGTATTCGCGCAGGTTGTGCTGCAGGTGCTGCAACAGCGATTTGTCGTGCCGCGCCGCTGCTGTCGTGTTGCCGTCGGCCAGCGTGCTGGAGGGAGGATGGGTGGTCTGGCTCATTTCGGTTATCAGTTCAATGCGTTGTGCGGTTCATCAGGCGCTGAAAAGGGGCGCTGCAGCTACGCGCGGCCGCTGTGCAAGGGCCGCCCCGCCGCACGGGCGGCGTCCCCCTTGGGGGGGATGGCGCGAAGCGCCTCAGGGGGGGCACTCACGATGGCTCGCATGATCTTTTCTTGCGAGGCGTCTGAAGTTGGCATCTCGGCCACAAAGCGGCCTTCGTTCATCACATAGATGCGGTCCGTGATGCCCAGCAGCTCGGGCATTTCGGAGGAGATCACGATCACGCATTTGCCCTCGGCCGCCAGCTGGGCGATGAGGGTGTAGATCTCGTACTTGGCGCCCACGTCGATGCCGCGCGTGGGCTCGTCGAGGATGAGCACTTCGGGGCTGGTGAACAGCCATTTGCTCAGCACCACTTTTTGCTGGTTGCCGCCGGACAGGTTCAGCGTCTTCTGGTCCACGCCCGAGCAGCGGATGCGCAGCTTCTCGCGGTAGTCCTGTGCCACGCGGTGTTCCTGGCCGCTGTCGATCACGCTGGCGAACGACACGCCCGGCAGGTTGGCCAGCGAGGTGTTGAACTGGATGTCTTCGTTCAGCACCAGGCCATTGCCCTTGCGGTCTTCGGTCACATAGGCCAGGCCATGGCGCACGGCCTTTTCCACCGTGCTCACGTCGATGGGCTGCCCGTGCAGTCGCACTTCGCCGCTGATGCGCTGGCCCCACGAGCGGCCGAAGATGCTCATGGCCAGCTCGGTGCGGCCTGCGCCCATCAGGCCCGCAATGCCCACAATCTCGCCGCGCCGCACATTCAGGTCGATGCCCTTGAGGTGCTCGCGGTCGCTGCGCTGCGGGTGGTGGGCGCGCCAGTTGCGCACCTCAAAAACAATGTCGCCAATCTGCGGTTGGCGCTGGGGGTAGCGGTCGCTCATCTCGCGGCCCACCATGGCCTGGATCACGCGGTCTTCGCTCACCGGGCCTTCTCGGCAGTCCAGCATTTGCACGGTGCTGCCGTCGCGCAGCACGGTAATGGCATCGGCCACGCGCGAGATTTCGTTGAGCTTGTGCGAGATCAGGATGCAGGTGATGCCCTGGGCTTTCAGCTCCAGCAGCAGGTCCAGCAGGGCCTGGCTGTCGTTCTCGTTGAGGCTGGCGGTGGGCTCGTCCAGGATCAGCAGGCGCACCTTGCGCGACAGCGCCTTGGCAATTTCCACCAGCTGCTGCTTTCCCACACCCAGCTGGCCCACCGGTGTGTCGGGCGACTCGCGCAGGCCCACCTTGTGCAGCAGCGCCTGTGCGCGGCTGTGTGCAGCCATCCAGTCGATGACGCCGTGCTGCGCGGTTTCGTTGCCAAGAAAGATGTTCTCGGCAATCGACAGCAAGGGCACCAGCGCCAGCTCCTGGTGAATGATGATGATGCCCAGGTGCTCGCTGTCGCGGATGCCCGCAAATTCGCGCTCCTGCCCGTCGAACAGGATCTGGCCGCTGTAGCTGCCGTGTGGGTACACACCCGACAGCACCTTCATCAGCGTGGATTTGCCCGCCCCGTTTTCGCCGACGATGGCATGGATCTCCCCGGCCTGCACCTGCAGGTTGACCTGGTTCAGCGCCACCACGCCGGGGAAGGTTTTGCGGATGTTCCGCATTTCAAGAAGCATGGTCTCTCAGTCTGTTGGCGGGGCCTCTGGCCCCATCCCGGTTGCACGCCGCCTGCGCTGCCCCAGCAGCATTCGCAGGCGGCGGCTCTACATGCAGAAGCCGCTCGCGCTCACTTGATTTGGGACTCTTTGTAGTAGCCACTGCCCACCAGCACCGTGTTCCAGTTGGATACGTCCACCGACACGGGCTTGAGCAGGTACGAGGGCACCACCTTCACGCCGTTGTTGTAGGTCTTGGTGTCGTTGATCTCGGGCTGCTTGCCTGTCAGTACGGCGTCCACCATGTTGGCGGCCACCTTGGCAAGCTCGCGGGTGTCCTTGAACACGGTGGAAGACTGTTCGCCCTTGAGGATGGACTTGATGGAAGGCACCTCGGCGTCCTGCCCGCTGACCACGGGGCAGGGCTGCTGGGCGGTGCAGTAGCCCACGCCCTTGAGGGAGGACAGAATGCCGATGGAGATGCCGTCATAGGGCGACAGCACCGCATGCACCTTGTCCTTGCCGTAGTAGGCCGACAGCAGGTTGTCCATGCGCGCCTGGGCCACCGAGCCATCCCAGCGCAGCGTGCCCACCTTGTTCATGCCGGTCTGCTTGCTGCGCACCACCAGCTTGCCGCTGTCGATGTAGGGCTGCAGCACGCTCATGGCGCCGTCGTAGAAGAAGAAGGCGTTGTTGTCGTCCGGCGAGCCGCCGAACAGTTCCATGTTGAACGGGCCCTTGCCTTGCTTGAGGCCCAGCTTGTCCACGATGGAGGTGGCCTGCAGCACGCCGACCTGGAAGTTGTCGAACGTGGCGTAGTAGTCCACGTTCTTCGAGCCCTTGATGAGACGGTCGTACGCAATGACCTTCACGCCCTTGTCGGCCGCGTTTTGCAGCGCCTTGGACAGCGTGGTGCCGTCAATCGACGCGATCACCAGCACCTTGGCACCCTTGGTGATCATGTTCTCGATCTGCGCGAGCTGGTTGGGGATGTCGTCTTCGGCGTACTGCAGGTCGGTCTTGTAGCCCCGGTCCTTGAGAACCTTGACCATGTTGTCGCCATCGGCAATCCAGCGCGCCGAGGACTTGGTGGGCATCGAGATGCCGATGGTGCCCTTGTCCTGGGCCGATGCCACGGACGTGGCGCCAATGGCAGCCAGTGCCGCGGTGGCCAACACGGCCTTGAAAATTGCACGCTTCATGGATTTCTGTCTCCTGTTTTGAATTTGTTTTTCGGGGATGGTCTATGACTTGCTACTGCCCGTGGGGACTGGCGCGGCCTGAGGCCAGTGCCACCGCCCAAGGGGCGCCATGCAGCGAAGGCTGCGTTTCACTTGCGGGCACTGGTGGCGTCCCCCTTCCCGCATCGCGCAGCGATGCGAGAGAAAGGGGGAAGGCGCGCAGCGCCTCAGGGGGTTAATACTTTCTATTCGGCATTTCCTTCGCCGCTACTTCCATCGGGAAGATGCCTTCCTCGGTCACGATGCGCTTGGGTACCGCCTTGCCTGCCTTGATGTCCTTCACAGCGCTCATCAGCTGCGGGCCCAGCAGGGGGCTGCACTCCACGCTCACATTGAGCTTGCCAGCGATCATGGCTTCGAAGGCGCCCTTCACGGCGTCGATGGAGATGATCACGATGTCCTTGGCAGGCTTCATGCCGGCCTCTTCGATGGCCTGGATGGCGCCGATCGCCATGTCGTCGTTGTGCGCATACAGCACATTGATCTTCTTGCCCTCGGCCTTCAGGAAGGCCTCCATCACTTCCTTGCCCTTGGCGCGGGTGAAGTCGCCGGTCTGGCTGCGGATGATCTTGAACTTGGGGTCGGCCTTGATGACTTCTTCAAAGCCCTTCTTGCGGTCGATGGCAGGGGCCGAGCCCACGGTGCCTTGCAGCTCGACGATGTTGACCTCGCCCTTCTGGTCCTTCATCTTCTCCACCAGCCAGCGGCCGGCCTTGCGGCCTTCTTCCACAAAGTCCGAGCCCATGAAGGTCACATAGAGCGACGTGTCCTTGGTGTTCACTGCGCGGTCGGTCAGCACCACAGGTATCTTGGCGGCCTTGGCTTCGCGCAGCACGGGCTCCCAGCCAGACTCCACCACGGGCGAGAATGCAATCACATCCACCTTCTGTGCGATGAACGAGCGGATGGCCTTGATCTGGTTTTCCTGCTTTTGCTGCGCGTCCGAGAACTTCAGCTCGATGCCCGCCTCTTTGGCGGCCGACTTGATGGACTCGGTGTTGGCGGTGCGCCATTCGCTCTCGGCCCCCACCTGGCTGAAGCCCAGCACGAGGGGCTTTTGCGCCCAGGCAGTGCCGGGCAGCAAGGCGGCCACGGGCACGCTGGCCAAGGCGGCAGCAACGGTGCGGCGGTTCATTTTCATCATCTTGTCTCCTGTCTGTAATGGTTGGTTGACGACGGTTGCGGGATGGAAAGAAGGAACGCTCGAAAAGGGCAGGGCTCAAGCCAGCATGTAGCCCGTCTTGACCGTGGTGTAGAACTCGGCGGCGTAGCGCCCCTGCTCGCGGGCGCCGTAGCTTGACTCCTTGCGGCCGCCAAACGGCACATGGAAGTCCACGCCCGCCGTGGGCAGGTTCACCATGGTCATGCCCACGGCAGCGTGGCGCTTGAAGTGCATGGCGCGCTTGAGCGACGTGGTACAGATGCCCGCACACAGGCCAAAGGGCGTGTCGTTGGCCAAGGCCAGTGCGTGCTCGTAGTCGTCAGCCCGCAGCACGCAGGCCACGGGGCCAAAGATTTCCTCGCACGCCACGCGGTGCTCCGGGCGGGCCAGGAAGAGGGCGGGGCTCATGTAATGGCCTGGGGTGGGGCGCTCCAGGCGCTCGCCACCCCAGACATGCTCCGCTCCCTCGCTCTTCGCAATGTCGATGTAATCCAGGTTTTGTGCCAGCTGGTTGTCATCCACCACCGGGCCCATCTCGGTGCCGCGCTCCAGCGCGTGGCCCACCTTCAGGCTGGCCAGCCGGTTGCGCAGGCGCGCCACAAAGGCGTCGTGCACCTCGGCCTCGACGATGAGACGGCTCGATGCCGTGCAGCGTTGACCGGTGGAGAAATACGAGCCCTGCAGCGCGCAGTCCACCGCCTGGTCCAGGTCGGCGTCGGCCAGCACGATGAGCGGGTTCTTGCCGCCCATCTCCAGCTGCACCTTGGCGCGCCGTGCTGAGGCCGCGCGCAAGATGCGGTCGCCTGTGGAAACAGAGCCGGTAAAGCTCAGCGCGTTGACCAGCGGGTGGTCCACCAGCGTCTGGCCCACCTCGCGGCCGCTGCCCATGACGAGGTTGAAGGCACCGGCGGGCAGGCCGCTGCGGCTGATGATTTCGGCCAGCGCCCAGCCACAGGCGGGCACCAGTTCGGCGGGCTTGAACACCACGGTGTTGCCGTAGGCCAGGGCCGGGGCGATCTTCCAGGCCGGGATGGCGAACGGGAAGTTCCACGGCGCGATGATGCCCACCACGCCCACGGGTTCGCGGGTCACGTCCACCTGCACGCCCTGGCGCACCGAGGCCAGCAGCTCGCCCTGTATGCGCAGCGCCTCGCCCGCAAAAAACTTGAAGATCTGCCCGCTGCGCGCCACTTCGGCCACGCCTTCGGGCAGCGTCTTGCCTTCTTCACGCGCCAGCAGCGCACCCAGCTCGTCCTTGCGTGCCAGCAGCTCGCTGCCGATCATGTCCAGCACGTCGGCGCGGCGTTGGGGCGTGCTTTGGCTCCAGGTGGGCAGGGCGTCGGCCGCAGTGCGCACGGCCAATTCGGTCTGGTTGCGGTCGGCGCGGGCGTATTCGGCCACCACCTCGCGGGTGTCCGACGGATTGGTGCTGACGCCGGTGGTGGTGCCGATTTCCCACCGGCCGTTGATCAGGTGCCGGGGGCTGAGCTGGAGGTCGCCGAGCTTCATGGATAGAGGCCTTTGTTGCAGTTGCGGCGAAGTCTATGGAAGGTTTAGATATCAATCCAATCGTTTTTTAGACAAAATACATATCGTTCTTTGCATTCTGGAAAACCCCTCCCTTTTCCCGTCCTCCTCCTCCGCCATCCATGAGCACCTACAACCACTGGTTCATCCGCGCCCGTCTCAAGACGCGCCAACTGCTGCTGCTGGTGGCTCTGGCCGAAGAGGGCAACATCCACCGCGCCGCCCAGGTGCTCAGCATGACGCAGCCGGCCGCCTCCAAGCTGCTCAAGGACCTGGAGGATGTGCTGGAGGTGTCGCTGTTTGACCGCCTGCCGCGTGGCATGCGCCCCACCTGGTACGGCGAAACGATGATCCGCCACGCGCGCATGGCCCTGGCCAACCTGAACCAGGCGCATGACGAGATCGGCGCGCTCAAGCGCGGGCACTACGGCCAGGTGGGCATCGGCGCCATCACCTCACCGGGCCTGAGCCTGCTACCCGCCGCCGTGGCGCTGGTCAAGCAGGAGCACCCCAGCCTGCGCATTTCGCTCGACATCGAAACCAGCCCGGTGCTGCTGGAGCGGCTGGAGCAGGGCAAGCTCGACATCGTGGTGGGCCGACTGTATGAGGAGCACGACAAGGAGAACCTGCGCTACCAGTCGCTGACGGAGGAGCTGGTCTGCGCCATCACCCGTCCTGGGCACCCACTGTCGAGCATGAGCGGGCTGACGCTGCGCGATGTGGTGTCGGCCAGCTGGATCGTGCCGCCTGCGGGCAGTGTGCTTCGGCATCGGTTTGACCTGATGTTCCAGCAGGACGGGCTGGCGCCGCCGCTGCACACGGTGGAGACATCGGCCCTGTTGTTCATCACGCGCATGCTGCAGCAGAGCGACATGATTGCGGTGGTGGCGGAGGATGTGGCGCGCTATTACGCGGCGCATGGGATCGTGACGGTGTTGCCGCTGGCGATGCCGTGCCATATGGATGCGTTCGGGATCATCACGCGGTCGGACCGGCTGTTGTCGCCGGCGGCGAAGGTGATGATGAAGGCGTTGAAGCAGACGAGCCTGGTGCAGTATGGGCGGAGGCTGGAGGTGGGGGATTGATGGTTTTGAATTGATATTGGCTGGATGCGCTAGTGGGATATGCGCTGGTCGCTATTGATTTTGTAGTGTTTTTCTTCGTGCGCTGATTGAACCGCATGCCTCGGTTGAGGGCGGAGGCCGGGAGTCGCCCGGCGAGCGAGTAACTTTCTTTTGCTTCGCCAAAAGAAAGTCACCAAAGAAAAGGCGCCCCCCAGTCTGCGACCCCTTCGCGTTGCGAAGGGGCAAACCTGCGTCGGTGCGGTTGCGGGGTGCGCCGTGGAACTCGCTTTGCGCTGCGCGCGCCGCTCAGACAGCCACGGCGAGTCAGAGCATGAGGCATGGGCGCTGCGACGCCCATGCTCACCCCGCAACCGCCCCGCCGCAGGCGCAGCCAGCAGGGGTGAGGAGCCGAACATCCAACAGCCGAACAGCCGAACAGCCACACGGGCCATCGCTGCGCTCGGCCCAGCTTTCGCAGCGCGTGGCGCTTGCGCCCGCGAGACGGGGCCGAGCGCCGCGCAGCGAAGCAATGGCCCGTGTGGATGTCCGTTTTTGGGTTCCCTTCTGCGCGTGCCGAGAAGCGCAGGGCAGGGGGTGCGTGCGTGTGCCGAAGGACACACGTACTTCGTGCACTGACTTGCCGCAGTTGTTTGAACGGAGCGCGTAGCGCGCAGTGAGTTCTGCGGCGCACCCTCTGTGCGAGCATCGCAGGTTGCCCGTAGCGCAGCGAAGGGACGCGCGCAGTAGGGTCGCCCTTTCTTTGGTGACTTTCTTTCGGCGACGCGAAAGAAAGTTACTCGCACGCCGGGCGACTCCCGGCCTCCGCCCTTGACCCAAGCACGCCGCCCAAACCAGCACGCCTCGGCTTCGACACGCGCAGCCCGACCGGGCAGGGACCGTTATGAACTACAAAAACAATAGCTACCAGCGCTTAATGCATAAGCGCCAGAGACCAAAAAGACTTCAAAAAATCAAACCCACCCCGCATCCACCTTGAACTCCTGCGCCGTACACATCGCCGCATCATCCGACGCCAAAAACAACACCATCCGCGCAATGTCATGCGGCCGCAGCTTGTCCGGCAAACACTGGTTGCGCGCCAGTTCCTTCTCGCCCTCGGCGTCCAGCCACAGCTTGATCTGCCGCTCCGTCATCACCCAGCCGGGCGACACCGTGTTGATGCGGATCCGGTCCTGCCCCAGCGTCTTGGCCAGCCCGCGCGTGAGGCCGTTCACCGACGACTTGGCAATCGCATAGCAGGGGTAGCCCGTGCCCTTGCCCTGCCAGCCCGTGGAGCCCAGGTTGATGACCGAGCCCGCGCCCAGCCTGCGCATGCCGGGCACCACGGCCTGGATGGCAAAGAAGGCGGGGCGCTCGTTGATGGCCATGCGCTCGTCGTAGTACTCGGGCGTCACGGATTCGAGCGTGTGCCGGTCATCGCTGGCCACGTTGTTCACCAGCACCGCAAAGTCGCTGCCCAGCTCGGCGGCCGCTTCGGCCACGCAGGCTTGCAGGGCGTTCACATCGCGCACATCACACACACGCCACCAGGGGCGGGGCAGGCCTGCGTCGGCAATGTGCTGGGCCAGGGCTTCGCTGGCGTTGCGCGCCACGTCCACAAACGCCACGCGGGCACCTTGCTCGGCAAACGCCGCCACGATGGCCGCGCCAATGCCGCTGCCGCCGCCCGTCACAAACACGGCGCGGCCTTGCAGGCTGGGGAATTTCGCCAGGCCCTGGGGGGCGCCGGTGGCGTCGGTCGAGGAAGAGGAGGGGGTAAAAAGCTGTGTCATATCAATATTGCAATCAATCAATGGCAAAAAAATTCATTTCAAGCATCAATTGGCGTTGATAAGATGCCGCTCGTCAAGTGCCTGGCCGCAGGCCGATGCAAAAAAACGACCGGAGACAACCAACGTGCGCCCTTCGCTGGATACCCCCATCCCACCGTCCAGCGGCGCGTCCGCCTCTGCTCCAACAACAACCGGCGCCCTGCGCTGCGTGGTCGCACTGGGCAACGCACTGGGTGAGGGCGTGATGTGGTCGGTGCGCGAGCAGGCCGTGTACTGGGTGGACATCCTGCAGCGCGAGCTGCACCGCTGGGACCCGGCCACCGGGGCCCACCAGCGCTGGACGTTTGACGAAGAGATCTCCGCCATTGCCGAGCGCGCCAACGCCCCCGGCTTCATCGTCACCCTGCGCCGGGGTTTTGCACTGTTCGACCCCGCTGCTGACATCGCCCCGCGCTACCTGCACCAGCCCGAGCCAGAGCGGACAGGTAATCGCTTCAACGACGGCAAGTGCGACGCCTGGGGCCGCTTCTGGGGTGGCAGCATGGACTTTGCGTGTGAGGCCCCCACAGGCGCGCTCTACACCTACACCGCCAGCGGCGACTGCGTGCGGCACGACGATGGTTTTGCCGTGACCAACGGCCCCACCTGGGCCACCACCGCGCAGGGCCCCGCCATGTTTTTCAACGACACGGTGCAGGGCACCACCTACCGCTACCGCTGCGACCCGGCCACCGGCACCGTGAGCGACAAGACCTTGTGGAAGCGCTGGCCCGCGGCTGACGGCGTGCCCGACGGCATGACCACCGATGCGCAGGGCCGCTTGTGGGTTGCGCATTGGGGCGGCGGCTGCGTCACCTGCCATGACGCCGACACGGCCGACGAGTTGGCCCGCATCACGCTGCCCGTGAGCCAGGTCACCAACTGCGCCTTTGGCGGTGCGGACCTGCGCACGCTGTACATCACCTCGGCCCGCACCGGCCTCACGCCCCAGCAGATCGCGGCCGAGCCGCTGGCGGGTGCGCTGTTTGCCGTGGACATCAGCACGCCCGGCCTGCCCGCGCATCATTTTGGCGGCTGATTCCGGAATGACTGGCGGCTAAGGCAGGCCCCACACGCAACGGTGGAGCCGTGGCTCCGCCTCTTTTTTTCTCCATCCCGCAGAAAGCACACCGCCCATGACCGAGGCCACTTCATCCCACCCCATCGTCTGGCTGCACCACGCAGGGCAGCACCTGGGCCTGGTGCCCACACTGGGCGGCAGCGTGGCGGCCTGGCAGATCGACGACCCGCAAGAGGCTGATGCACGCATCGACCTGTGGCGGCCGTGGGATGGCGCCACGCCCGACCTGTACCAGCTTGCATCCTTTGCCATGGTGCCCTGGTCCAACCGCATCAGCAGCGGCGGGTTTGAACACGCGGGCCAGTTCCACCCCATGCGCCCCAACCGCGTGGGCGAGCCGTACCCCATCCACGGCGACGGGTGGTTGCAGCCCTGGCAGCTGACCCAGCCCGCGCCCGACACGCTGCAGATGCAGCTGCGCTCCGAGCGCTTTGACGGCAACCCTTACCACTACGAATGTGTACAGACCTTCCGGCTGGTGGATGGCGGTCTGGACCAGTCGGTGCAGGTGCGGCACCTGGGCGCGCAGCCGCTGCCCTACGGCCTGGGCCTGCACCCCTGGTTTCCGCGCACGCCCGGCACGCGCATCACGGCGCCGGTGCAGGGCGTGTGGCTGTGTGGCGACGACCCTTTACCCACGGAGCACACGCAGCAGTTTCCGCCTGGCTGGGACTTGAATGCAGGCGCCCCCGCCAACGGCGGCCTGATCGACAACGCCTACACCGGCTGGGGCGGCACCGCGCAGATCGACTGGCCCGAGCGCGGTCTGCGCCTTACCGCGCACATGCCGGACTTTGCCAAGGACGGCGGCGCGGCCCACCACTACTGCCTGGTGTACCGCCCGCCGCAGGGCCCGGCGTTCTGCTTTGAGCCCATCACCCAGCCCATCGATGCTTTCCACCAACCGGGCCAGCCCGGCCTGCGCACCTTGGCGCAGCGCGAGGTGCTGGCGATGAACGTGTCGTGGCGGTACGGGGCGTTGTGAGCGCCCTTGGGGCGCCCCAGAAGAGGGTTTGTAGCGAAATCAGCCGGTAGCGCTAGTGAATCATGCGCTGGCAGCTATTAAATCGATAGTGAATCAGATCACCCGGAACCCGTGGGTGCCGTCGCGCCCCAGTTGTTTCACCAGCCCGAACTCCCAGTCCAGGTAGGCCTGCATCGCCTCGCGCGGGCTGTCGGTGCCTTCGTACGGGCGGCGGTAGCGGTCGATGCGGGGCGAGGCCAGGCGCGTCTCGCCATGCTCCAGCGGCAGGCCCTGGGCGATCCAGGCCAGCGTGCCACCCTCCAGCACCACCACCTCGGCACCACCCGTCAGGCGAGCCAGGTCCTGCGCGGCATAGCGTGCCAGCAGGCTGCTGCCACAGGTCAACACATAACGCTGCGCCTTGGGAATACTGGCCACCGCCTGCGCCAGTTGCGAGCGGATCACGAACCACGCGCCGGGGATGTGGCGCTGCACGTAGTTGGCGCTGGTGGTCAGGTCCAGCACGGCGGTGTGGCCGGGGCGCTCTTTGCTTTCTTCGTTCAGCCAGGCCGCCAGTTGCGCGGGCGTGACCCAGGCAATGGGGCCTTCGGGCTCGGGCACGGTGTTGGCCACGGCGCCGGTCTCGCTGAAGTCGGCGGCGGGCGCGTCGTCCAGCACCCACACGTCCCAGCCCATCTGCGCCAGCCACGATGCGCTCATGTTCGCGCGCACGCCGTCGTCATCCACCAGCACGATGCGCGCGCCACGCACGGCGGCGGTGTGGTCGGTCTCCTGCACCAGCTGGCCGCCGGGCGTGTTGCGAAAGCCGGGCAGGTGGCCTGCGGCAAATTCTTCGGGCGTGCGCACATCCAGCAGGTAGGTGGTGCGCTGCGCCTCGGCCGCAAAGCGCGCCAGGTCGGCGCGGGTGGCGCGCTGCACGCCCGCACGGTCGGCCACACTGCGCGCCTGCTGCGGGGCGCGTTCGCGGTCGGCATGCACGGCGGGGTCAAAGCGGCGGGTGGCGCCGCGCTCCAGCGTCTGGCCGGCCAGCAGCCAGCCGATGGTGCCGTTGCGCAAGGCCGCCACCGGGTTGGGGATGCCCGCGTTCACCAGCGACTGCGTGCCGATGATGCTGCGCGTGCGGCCCGCGCAGTTCACGATGATCCGCGTGGCCGGGTTGGGCGCCAGTGCCTGCGCGCGCAGCACCAGCTCCGCGCCGGGCACGCTCACGCCGGTGGGGATGTTCATGGTGTGGTACTCGTCATACCGGCGCGCATCCAGCACCACGACATCGGCATGGGCGTCGATGAGCGCCTGCACCTCTTCGGCTGCCAGCGAGGGCGTGTGGCGCTCGGCCTCCACCAGCTCGCCAAACGATTTGCTGGGCACGTTCACGTCGATGAACAGCTCGCCGCCCGCATCGCGCCAGCCCTGCAGGCCACCGGCCAGCAGCGTCACCTGCGTGTAGCCCAGCTGCTGCAGCTTGCGCGCGGCGGGCTCGGCCAGGCCTTCGCCGTTGTCGTACACCACGATGAAGGTGTCGCGGCGCGGAATGCGCGTCCACGCCTCCAGCTCGATCTTGCCGGCGGGCAGGTTGGCGGCGAACAGCGGGTGGCTTTGGGCAAACGGGTCTTCCTCGCGCACGTCGAGCAAGGCGATTTCCTGGCGGGCGAGCAGGGCCTCGCGAACCTGGTGGAACGAAGTCTGGGGCAGGGCGGGAGCGGTCATGGTCTTGGTGTTGGGTCGGATCGGCTTCAGGCAGCCGGTGCAGGGTTTTTGGACAGGTCCCAGAGGTTGGGCAGGGTGCTGTTGCTGTAGCCCGAGATGAATGGCTTGCGCGTGCCGTCCTCCAGGTACACGCTGCGCTGCACCGCGCCAATGTTGGCGCCGTACACGTGGATGCTGATGGAGGTGTGGCCCTCCCACGCGTTGCTTACGCGGTGCACATCGCCTATGGCGGGGTCGTTGGGCGAGACGGCCTCCACCTGGCCCGGCTGCAGCCGCACGGGCGCGCCCTGCGGTGTCCAGCGGCCGTCGGGCGTGCGGGAGTAGGCCTGCGAATCCTCGGCGCCGCGCAGCATGCCGATCAGGCCCCACACGGTGTGGTCATGAATGGGTGTGGCCTGGCCGGGGCCCCACACAAAACTCACGACTGAAAAGCGCCCCAATGCGTCGGCATGCAGCAGGTACTGCTGGTAGCGCTCAGGGTGGGGCTGGGCATAGGCGTCGGGCAGCCAGTCGTCATGGGCCACCAGCGTGCGCAGCAGCGTGGCGCCTTGGGCCAGGGTGTCGGGCTCGGGCAGGCGCTGCTCCACCAGCGCGGCCAGCTGCTGCACAAAGTGGCGCAGGCGGGCGGTGTGGGGGGCGCCCTGCGGCGCGGAGGGGGACGTGTGTGGGGTCGATGGGTTGGGCAATGCACTCATGCCCGGTATTGCACCAGCGCCCGGGCTGCCCGTGTGTTGCGTGTTTTGCATATGCATCCCTGTTTTTCTTCGTTCTGTTGCGAGGCGTCTTTCAGTTCAATGCCAATCCATCGTAACGGCGGCGCGGACCGGCTCGCAGGCATCCCAAGGAATTCACGGGCAATCGCAGCGCCGATCAGGATTTGACAACCAAAAGGGCACAACATGAGCAAGCTTCAAAACCAAGGTGGGGTGGGAGGGCGCTGGACGCGCCGGCAGCTGTTGCAGACAGCGGGCGCGGCCAGCGTGGTGGGGGCGTCGAGTGTGGTGGGCAGCCACGTGCTGGCCGCGGGCAAGCTGCGCGAAGTGAAGCTGGCGTGGAACGCCAACGCCATCTGCCTGTCGGCCGCGCCGGTCGCCATCGAGCGCGGCATTTTTGAAAAACATGGCCTCAAAGTCGAGCTGATCAACTTTGCGGGCTCCACCGACCAGTTGCTGGAAACCATCGCCACCTCCAAGGCCGACGCGGGCCTGGGCATGGTGCACCGCTGGATCAAGTCGCTGGAGTCGGGCTTTGACGTGAAGCTGGTGGGCAGCTCGCATGGCGGCTGCTCGCGCCTGGTGGGCTACGAGGCGGCGGGCGTGACCAGCCTGCAAAAGCTCAAGGGCAAGACCATTGCGGTGTCGGACCTCAACAGCCCCGGCAAGAACTTCTTCGCGGTGCTATTGACCAAGGCTGGCCTGAACCCCGAAAAAGACGTGACCTGGCGCCAGTTCCCCGGCGACATGCTGGGCCTGGCGGTGGAAAAAGGCGAGGCCCAGGCCATCGCCGACGGCGACCCCAACCTGCTGCTGATCCAGCGCCGCACCAAGGGCCTGGTGGACCTGGCGTCCAACCTGTCGGGCGAATACGCGGCCAAGACCTGCTGCGTGCTGGGCGTGAGCGGCGCCATGGTGCGCAACGACAAGGGCACGGCAGCCGCGCTGACCCGCGCCATCATCGAGGCGTCGGACTTCGTGGCTGACAACCCCAACGAAACGGCGCGCATCTTCAGCCCGTATTCCAAGGTGCCGCAGGAAGACCTGCGCGCCGTGCTGGGCACGCTCACGCACCGCAGCCACCCGGTGGGCACGGCGCTGCGGCAGGAGATCGAGTTCTATGCCCGCGACTTCAAGCTGGTGGGCGTGCTCAAGCCCGGCACCGACCCTGCGCGTTTTGCAGCGCACGTCCACGCCGACGTGTTGGCCTGAGTCACCTCCCATTCCGTGCAAGGACCCTCTTCATGAGCACTGTTGCCGACAACATCCTGGGCGCCCCGCCGGGCATCAGCCCCAAGCCCTCGCAGCCCTCGCTGCGTGCGCCCAGCCCATCATCCGGTGCGCCCCGTGCTGCGGGTGCGCAGCCTGTCACCGCGCCTGACTTCAAGGCGGCCAAAGCGGCCCAGGGGTTCTGGTGGGCGGGGCTGGCCTCCGCCGTGGCCTGGGCCGGTCTGGCCCTGCTCACGGGCCTGTGGCCCAACAAGCCGGCGGGCTTCAGCGAATGGGCGTTTACCGAAGAGTTCGCCTGGGGTGCGGGGGGCGTGTCGGCACTGCTGCTGGCGCTGACCGTGCTGGCCCGTCCGCTGGCTGCCGTGGTGCGCCGCGTGCGTGCAGCCGGGCCCTGGCTGGTGGCCATTGCCGTCGGCCTGGCGGTGTGGGAGGTGTTCACCGCCAAGCTGGGCACGCTGCCGCCGCCCTTCTTTGCACCGCCCCAAAGCCTGGTGGAGGTGTACGCCACCGACTGGCCGCGCCTTCTGGAGAGCGCGGGCGCCTCCATCCGCCTGCTGGCACTGGGCATTGCGATTGGAGCAGCGGCAGGTTTTGTGACGGGCGTGCTGATCGGCTGGTCGCGCCAGGCCAGTTACTGGATCCACCCGGTGCTGCGCATCCTGGGCCCGGTGCCCACCACCGCGCTGCTGCCGGTCAGCTTCTATTTCTTTCCGTCCAGCTGGTCCACCGCGATCTTTTTGATTGCGCTGGGCACGGCCTTCCCGGTGGCCATCCTCACCTGGTCGGGCGTGGCCGGGGTGCACAAGAACTTTTATGACGTGGCCCGCACCATGGGGGCGTCGCCCTGGTTTCTGGTGCTGCGCGTGGCGATTCCGGCGGCGCTGCCGCAGGTGTTTGTGGGCCTGTTCATGGGCCTGGGCGCGGCGTTCTCCACCCTGGTGGTGGCCGAGATGCTGGGCGTGAAAGCGGGCCTGGGCTGGTACCTCACCTGGGCGCAGGGCTGGGCGGCGTATCCCAACATGTATGCGGCGCTCATCGTGATGGCGCTGTTGTTCTCGGGCGTGATCACGCTGCTGTTCGTGCTGCGCGACAGGGTGCTGTCGTGGCAGAAGGGGGTGGTGAAATGGTGAGTTCCGCGACGATTCCTGAAATCTCTACGGCGGCCCGTGTGACCGGCGCACGCATTGACGTGTGCAATGTCAGCCACTGGTTTGACCTGCCCGCAGGCCCGCTGCACGTGATCGACGAGCTGGACTTGTCCATTGCACCCGGCGAGTTCGTGGCCCTGCTGGGCCCCAGCGGCTGCGGCAAGAGCACGCTGCTGCGCCTGGTGGCGGGGCTGGAGCCCGCCACCACCGGCGAGCTGCTGCAGGATGGCGCCCCCATCACCCAGCCCGACCCGTCGCGCATCGTGGTGTTTCAGGACCCCACGCTGTTCCCCTGGCGCACCGTGTGGGACAACGTGGCCCTGGGCCTGCAGGCGCGCGGCATCCTCAAATCCCAGCGCCACCGCGTGGACGAAGCGCTGGCCCTGGTCGGGCTGCAGGACTTTGCCAAGGCCTTCCCGCACCAGCTCTCGGGCGGCATGGCGCAGCGCGTGGCGCTGGCGCGTGCACTGGTCAACGACCCCACCTTGCTGGTGCTGGACGAACCGCTGGGCAAGCTCGACTCGCTCACCCGCCTGTCCATGCAGGCCGAGCTGGTGCAGCTGTGGCAGCGTGCGGGCTTCTCGGCATTGCTCGTGACGCACGATGTGGAAGAAGCGCTGTTCATGGCGCAGCGTGTGGTGGTGTTCTCTGACCGGCCTGCGCGCGTCAAGCAGGTGCTGGTCAACGACCTGCCATACCCGCGCCACCGGGGCGACCCCCGCCTGGCGGCCCTGCGCCACGAGGCGCTGGCGTTGCTGGGGCTGGACGCCAGCTGGTAGCCACCGCCTTGGCCTGGCTGTCGTTGCCGCCCGAGTGGCTTGCCGCTCTGCTCGAAGGCCTGCAGGCCACCCAGCAGGGTCTGCGCGCGCTGCTGCATGCCGTGGGCCTGGCGCCCGATGTGCACGGCCAGCCCGCCTGGCCGTTTGCGCACCGTGTGGCCGCCGAGATGCTGGTGGTGGATGCCGGCCACGCGCGGCGCGTGCTGCTGTCGCTGCTGTGTGTGGGTGCCGCGCTGCTGGCGCTGGCGACTTCAGCGGCATGGTGGCGCGGCCGCAAGCCGCTGTGGTGGCTGGCCGCTGCGCTGGTGGTGTTTGCGCCCTGGCCCCATCGCCACCTGCTGCTGACGCCCGCCGTGGCCACCAGCCTGCACCAGTCACCCACGGGCTTCACTGCGCAGGGCATCGTGCGTGGCCAGGCGGTGTACCAGCAGCAGTGCGTGCGCTGCCATGGCGCCAGTGCCAACGGCGAAGGGCCCGATGCAGCCCGGCTGGCCATGTGGCCGCCCAACCTGAACGGCGCGCTGCTGTGGAAGCGGCTGGATGGCGAACTCTTCTGGCGCGTGCGCCACGGCATGCAGGGCCGCAACGGCGCGCAGACCATGCCGGGCTTTGACACCACGCAGCTCACCGACGCGCAGGTGTGGGAGGTGCTGGACTACCTGCAAGCCCATGCCGCAGGCCAGATGCTGCGCGAATCCGGCACATGGGACCGCCCCGTGCGCCTGCCCGACGTGGCCGTGCTGTGCCGCCAGGGGCGCCAGCACACGGCGCGCAGCCTGGTGGGGCAGCGGCTGCGCGTGGTGCTGCCAGGCCGCGGCAGCCCCTTGCCCGCCGATGACCCGCGCCTTGTCTCGCTGGTGGTGGTGCACCCCGGGCCCGGCGCGCCGCACACTCCCGATGCTGCTGCCGCCGATGCGGAATGTCTGACCACCGATACCGCAGCGCCGTTGGCATTGGCCCTGGTGCTGGGGGTGCCCGCCAGCGACCTGCCTGGCCACCAGCTCATCGCAGACCGTGCGGGCTGGCTGCGCGCACGGGGCCAGTCGGGCAAGGCCGCATGGTCGGAGGACGATCTGGTCTGCCGCACTGCGCCAGCGGCCCAGCAGCTGCCTTCTGCCGATGTAGCTGCCGACGCTGCGGGCGATGGCCTGCAGGCGCTGATTCGCCGCATGGACGCAGAGCCCGTGCGGCTGGTGCGGGGCGGTTTCCCGCACTGACAGTGCCTGCCACCAGCGTGTTGGCAGCGCGCTGCGAGCGAACGCCTGTGTCGCGTTCAGATTGCTCTCAAAAGAATAGCGGCCAGCGCTTTATCGACTAGCGCTTGAGGCCATTTTCCCTTAGATAAGCAGCGCAGGGGGCTCCCGCCCGCCGGTACCACCCTGCGCTACGCCTGTCCGTGCGACGCCACGCACAGCTTGTTGCCGTCCGGGTCCCGAAAATACGCACCGTAGTAGTTGGCGTGGTACTCGGGCCGCAGTCCGGGGCGGCCCTCGCACCGGCCGCCCAGGCTCAGCGCCAGCGCATGGGCCGCGTCCACCTGGCTGCGCGTGGCGGCCATGAAGGCCACCATCAGCCCGTTGCCAGGGTGGGGCACCTCGCCGTTGAATGGGCGGGCAATCACAAACAGCGGCCGGGGGCCGGGGGTGGACTCCCAGCCCGCCCAGGGCCGCTCCGCTTCGCAAAAGCGCTCCCGTATGCCCAGAGAGGCCAGCACCGGCCGGTAGAACGCCAGGGCGCGCTCGAAATCTGTGATGCCAACAAAAACGTGCGAGAGCATGGTGGGTGGGGTCCTTTCTGGATGCGAAGCCGGCTGGCCATTGTGAGGAGTGAGGAGCGAGGAGCAAGGGGGCAGAGGCCAGGGCCGGGCGTTCAGATCGGCAACGCACTGGCCGACCATGCCGACGCTGACGGCCAGGCGGCGGAGTCTGGATGACAACCCGCCACAGCATAGCGGCGCGCACGGCGGCGGTGCACTCCCTTCGCCGTGCACAGCGGGGCCTATGCGCCGCACAACTTTGCAAACGCGTTTTTCTTCGTTGGCGCGCGCCATGGGCAGGCAGATCATGGCTGCAGTCCCGCACGCGTGACGTTGCCAACCATTCACCCAACCTTGTTTCACCCCATCGCCACAGGAGCCCGCTATGCCCGTCCAGTTCATCGGCATGATCCAGCCGCACGAAGTCTCTGAAACCATCGCCCGCAAGGGCCCGGCGGTGGACCCCGCCTATGTGCGCGTGTTTGCCCAAGCGCACGAGCACGCGGGGTTTGACCGCATCCTGGTGCCTGCCAGCTCGTCCAGCCCCGACACGCTGCTGACCGTCACGTACGCGGCATCGGTCACCGACAAGATCAAGTTCCTGCTGGCGCACCGCCCCGGCTTTGTGGCGCCCACGCTGGCCGCGCGCCAGCTGGCCACGCTGGACCACTACACCAACGGCCGCCTGGCCGTGCACTACATCAGCGGCGGCTCGGACGAAGACCAGCAGTGCGATGGCGACTTCCTGAACCACGACGAGCGCTATGCGCGCACCGACGAATACCTCACCGTCCTGCGCCGCGTGTGGGCCGAAGACAAACCCTTTGACCACGAAGGCACCTACTACCGCGCCAAGGGCGTGGTGTCGGAAGTCAAGCCCCTGCAAGGCCAGCGCGTGCCCATCTACTTTGGCGGCGCCTCTGCGCCCGCGCTGCAGGTGGCCGGCAAACATGCCGACGTGTACGCGCTGTGGGGCGAGTCGCTGGCCCAGGCGGGCGACCTGGTGCGCCGTGTGCGCGCCGAGGCCACCTTGCAGAGCCGGCATGTGGACTTCAGCATCTCGTTCCGCCCCATCCTGGGCAAGACCGAGGACGAGGCCTGGGCCAAGGCCGAGCGCATTCTGGAAGACACGCGCCGTTTGCGTGTGAGCCAAGGCTACTCGCGCGGCGTGGGCCCGCAGCAGAGCGAAGGCGCGCAGCGCCTGCTGGCCGACGCCGCCAAAGGCGACCGTGTGGACGAACGCCTGTGGACGGCCATTGCGCGCGAGCTGGGCGGCCGGTCCAACTCCACATCGCTGGTGGGTACGCCAGAGCAGGTGGCCGACGCACTACTCAAGTACTACGACCTGGGCATCACCACCTTCCTGATCCGTGGCTTTGACCCGCTGGTGGACGCCATCGAGTACGGCCGCGAGCTGCTGCCCCTGGTGCGCGCCAAGGTGGCAGAGCGCGACGGACAGCAAGCACCGGTGGCGCCCGCCGCGTTGCGCAAGGCCGCCTGAGCGATTGGCTGCCTGGCGACCCGGCCTGGATCGCGCCCTGGCCTGGATCACTCCCGGGCTGGGGCGTTGCCGCTAACGCAGCGGCAACGACCGTGCGGTTACCCCGCCACCCGCGCCAGAACGTCGCGGGCTTGCTCGGCGGTCACCGCGGGGCCGCCAGCAGGCGCCGTCCAGGCCACAAACTGGTCGGGCCGCACCAGCACCAGCGGTGCGCCATAGCGCGCAGGCTCGGTGCCTTCGCCCCCGTCACCACAGTCCACCAGCCGCAGGGGCAGGCCCAGGCCCGCCGCCGCCTCGCGAAAGGCCTGCACCGATGGCGCGTGGGCGCCGTCGCCGCCCACCACCAGCAGCGAAAAGCCCGGGCCCAGTTCCTCAAACACATTGCGCCCGCTGGGCAGCGTGGCGGGTGCCAGGTGGTGGCCAGGCCGCGCCTCAAACCGGTGCGATCCCTTGGCGCTGCTGGCGCGGCCCTCGCTGCCCCACACGATGCCCGAGCCCTCGTAGTGCGGCTCAAACGCATGCACCTCGCCCACGGCGCCCTGTGCGCGCGCCTGCCACGCGGCCTCAAACGCGGTCTGGTCCCGCGCCGGGTCGTGGGTGTCCAGAAACTCCTTGTCTGTCTCGATGGACCGCGCAATGAAGTCGTTGATGGTGGACGCAAACACCGGGCGCCGCTCGGCGTCGTACGAGTCCAGCAGGCGCTCGCCGCCCCAGCCTTGCAGCGTTGCGGCCAGCTTCCAGCCCAGGTTGCGCGCGTCTTCCAGGCCCGAGTTCACGCCATAGCCGCCGTAAGGCGGGTGGCTGTGGGCGGCGTCGCCCGCGATGAACACCCGGCCCTTGCGGTAGCTGTCGGCCAGCATGAAGCGCAGGTCCCAAAAGCCGATGTGCTCAAACTCCACCTCAAACTCCGCGCCCACCGCCTCGTGCAGGTAGGCGGCAAAGTCAAAGTTGTCTTTGGTGGTGCCTGGCGGCACCGGGGCGTGAAAGAACCAGGTGCTGCCCAGGTCCACCCGGCCCAGAAACTTCCAGTAGCCCTTCAGCTCGGGCTGCAGCACGTTGTAGTAAGACTTGCCGGGGTAGCGCTCCAGCAGCTGGTGCAGGCCTTGCGACTTGAACACCAGCAGCACCATCATGCGGTCGTGGTCCGTGCGGGTGTGGGTGATGCCCGCTTGCTCGCGCACCACCGACCGCGCTCCGTCCGACCCCACCACATAGGCGCCGCGCAGCACGCGCTGGGCCTTGCCGTCGCCGCGTTGCTGAATGGTGACGGACACGCCCGCATCGTCCTGCGCCACGGTGCTGGTCTCCCAGCCGTAGAGGGTCTGCACCGACGGCAGCTGGGCCACGCGCTGGCGCAGCACGGCCTCGGTGGCGTACTGCGGCAGCCGCTCGTTGGCCGTGAAGTAATACGGCTTGACCAGGTCGCGCTGCAGCCAGTCGTAGCTGTAGGGCCCCAGCAGCGTGCCGTGCGCGGTCAGGCCGCCAATGCCGTATTCGACCGGAATGGTGCGCGCCGCGCGCAGCTGCTTTTCAGCCCCCCAGAAGTGAAAGTGCTCCATGGTGCGCTGCGTGAGGTTCTGCCCCTTGGGGATGGGCTGGGGCTGCACATAGCGCTCCACCACGATCACGCTCACGCCGCGCTGGCCCAGCTCAATGGCCAGGCCCATGCCGACCGGGCCGCCGCCCACAATGATCACTTCGGCGTCTTGCTGCGGCGCCATGGTTGCTTGCTGGTTCATGTTGTTGGTTTTGTTCGATTCGATTCGGTTCGGTACGGGCTGCGGTGTGTTGTTGTGCGGTGCTGCGTGGTGCTGGTGGTTTGCGGTTACTCGGCGGTGATGCCCTGGGCCTTGATGAGATCGGCCCAGCGCTTGGCGTCAGCCGTCACTAGCTTCTGGAAGGCGTCTGGCGAGCTGTGGGCGGGCGTCATGCCCTGGGTCTCGAACGACTTGGCCACGGCGGGCGAGGCCAGCACGTCGCGCAGCTCGGTGTTGAGCCGGTCCACCATGGCGCGGGGCGTGCCTGCGGGGGCAAACACGCCGTACCACATGTCCACGTTCAGGTCGCCCAGCTTCAGGGTGCCGAGCGACGGCACCTCGGGCAGCAGTGGGTGGGGCGTGTCCGAGCTGATGGCCAGTGCCTTCAGCTTGCCCGCCTTCACATGCTGCAGGGCCACGTGGATGGGCAAGAACATCGCGTCGATCTGCCCGCCCAGCAGGTCTGTCACGGCCGGGGCGGTGCCCCGGTAGCTGATGTGGGTGAGCGAAATCTTGGCCCGGTTCTTCAGCAATTCCATCGCCAGGTGGTGCGGCGTGCCCGCACCGGGCGAGCCGTAGTTGAGCGAGCCGGGCTTGGCCCGGGCGCGGTCCATCAGGTCCTTGAGTGATTCGATCTTGGACCCGGCCGACGCCACCAGCAGCAGCTGCCCCCAGCTCGTCTGGCTCACCGGCACCAGGTCCGTCAGCGGGTTAAAGCCCTGCTTGGGGTACAGCGCCATGTTCATCACCAGCGTGTTCACGCTGACCAGCAGCGTGGTGCCGTCGGGCGCTGCGCGTACTACCTCTTGCGTGCCGATGATGCCGGACGCACCCGCCTTGTTCTCCACAAAAAACGGGCGCTTGAGCCGGTCAGACAGCGGCTGCGCAATCTGCCGCGCAATCAGGTCAATGCCCGTGCCGGGCGTGAACGGCACCACCAGCCGCACCGGTGCATCAGTACCCGTCTGCGCCCAGGCCCTGGGCGTGGCGGCTGCCGCCGTGGCGGCCAGCGCGCCCAGCACCAGGCTGCGGCGTTGGGGGGAGGGCGGGTGTGTATGGGCACGCAATGCAGTCTGATCGAACATGGGGATTGTCTCTTTAGTCGTTGAAAGGGCGTTGCGAGTCGATTACAACGACACTCTTGACATTGATCAAACGGAAAATTCTGATGAATTCTTCATCAAAGCTGATGAATGTCAGCACCCGCCAGCTCCACGCTTTTCTGGAGGTGACGCGCCTGCAGAGCTTTGCCAAGGCGGCCGAGCAGGTGCACCTGTCCCCCTCGGGCATGAGCATGCTGGTCAAGGAGCTGGAGGACCAGGTGGGCGCCCGCCTGTTTGACCGCACCACCCGGTCGATCACGCTGACCGAGGCCGGGCGCCGCCTGCAGCCCGTGGCCGAGCGCGTGGTGGGCGAGCTGCGCGCCCTGGGCGCCGTGCTCGACGGCAACGAGGCCGCCGTGCGCTCGCGCCTGCTGGTGGCGGCCACGCCCATGATCTCGGCCAGCCTGCTGCCCGAGGTAATTCGCGGCTTTGCGCACAGCCACCCCGGCGTGCAGGTGCAGCTCAGCGATGTCGAGGTGGGCACCGTGCGCCAGCGCGTACTCGACGGCGAGGCCGACATCGGTTTTGGCTTTTTCGTCAAACCCGCCGTGGGGCTGTCGCGCCAGCCCTTGTGCAAGTTCCGCCTCATGCGCATCAGCCCGCCCGATGCGGGGCACACCAGCGGCCAGCTGTCAGACAGCCAGCCCTGGAGCCGCCTCAAAGACGTGCCCCTGGTCAGCCTGCCATCGGACAACCCCATCCAGGTGGTGATTGAAAAGCAGCTCTCCCGCCTGGGCCTGGCCCACCAGGAGCGCCCCCGCATGAACCTCATCGGCACCCTCATCGGCATGGTGCGCGCAGGCCGTGGCAGCGCCATCGTGCCCTCGTTTGCGCTGGAAGAATGCCTGCGCCAGGGCCTGGGCGTGGCCATGCTGCGCGAGCCCGTGGTGCACCTGGACCTGTACCTGGCCTACCGCCGGGGCACGCAGCAAAAACCGGCGGCCATGGCGTTTGCCGATGCGTTGCGGGAGGCTGCGGTGCGGTTGCCTGCTTGAAAGCCTGAAACGTCTTGGGATGATGCGGGGAAGGTGCGGGGCTGAGATTCAGTGCGAAATGTGCACCAAGCGCCAGAAAAACATACCGAGGCAGCTATCAAGTTAGGAGCGGATATGACATGGCACGCAGTTGTTGCGCACCATTCGCCCCCCTCATCCCATCGGTCTGTCGCTTCATAGCCCCAACAGCTTCTGCAACTCGCTGCGCAGCACCTCCACCACCTCTGCCAGGTCCAAGGCTTGCAGGCGGTTCTTTTTCAGAAAGGCGGCCCACTGTTTCTGCTTGGCCGCATCCTGTGCAAACCCATCGCTCAGACCAGAGGGAATGGCATTGGGCAGGGCCAACCGGCGCCGATGGAACGTGGCAACCACTGCGCGGTGCAGTTCTTGCGGGTCCAACACGCCTTCGGTCAGCAGCACCCACAGGTCAAAGTAGTCCTTCATGCGCGTGTTGGCCATGCCCAGCAGGCACACCGCATGAAACTTCTCTGCCACCACCGTGTACTTGGGGTAAGCGCGCAGTTGGGGTGCGGGCAGGTCTGGCAGCAGCACCGGGTAGTGCACCGCCTCGGGTGCTGGGGTCACCGCGTCGCCAAACCCAATGTCCACCTGCAGCGCAATGCGTGCGCCGTCCAAGGTGGCCAGCAGGTCCACCCGCACACCGCCGTACCCCGCCTCTTTGCGAATGATGGTGCCCTTGACCGAGGCCGGGTCAAACGCCAAACCATCGTCCACCTCGATCTGGCACATCTCGCGGAACGCCTGTACGGCAGATTCAACGTCGTCCGGACCAAAACCCAGCAGATCCGCATCGCGCGTGGGGCGGTGGGGCTGGTCGAACCACAGCGAGAACAGCAGGGCGCCTTTGAGCAGATAGCGGTTGGCGTGTGGCGAGATCGACAACCGGTACAGCAGCCGCTCCAGCCCATAGCGGGTCAGAGTCAGGTTGAAGTCCTGCTGGTGCGCATCGGCGTGCTGCTTAAGCCGCGCGCGGATGGAGGCGGCCACATTGCGCTGGCTCATGCCGTCACGCTCTCTAGATATGGCCGCATCACGTTGGCCACGCGGTTCACTGTGGCGTAGTGCCACAGCGCATCCATGGGCAGCTTGCCCTGCTGCCAGCCATCGCGCAGCGCCTCCAGCGCCACATCCAGCCCAATTTTGTTGCGGTACTTGAAGCAGTCCGCCACCGTTTTTGCGGCGTTGAACACCGGCACTTGCACGCCGTCAATGTCCACCAGTTCGATGCCTTCCGTCAGCGCCGCGCCAGACATGCGCACCACACGCAGCGCAGGTTGTCCCGGGCGCGGGGTGGGCGTGTTGGGTGGTATCGCCATCCAAACCTCAAACGGCGCCTGCGTGCCGATGCCGTGCACGCGCAGGGCAGAGAGCAAACACACCACGCCCTTGGGCACACGCAGCGCCACCTCGGCCAGCGAACGGTGTTCGCTGACGGCACGGCCTGGCAGGCTGTACACGCCGCGTGCCACGCGGTCGAGCTTGCCTGCGGCGACCAGCCGGGTCAGCAGTACCGTGGGCAGGCCATGCGCGCTCAGGTCGCGCGCGCGGAGCAGGGGTTGGTGCTGGGCAAGCTCAAGCACCGTGCTTTCTTGGGAGGTGAGGGGGGCTGGTGGCACGTCACAAGTTTGTTGTATTGGATAGTTGTTTGTCAATAAATAACTAAAAAACGCAACAACGTAGGCTTTAATCCAGTCTATTAAATCTATTCTTTTATCTATTCAATTTTCAATTCAACCGGCGTATCCTTAGGCCATGCCATCCGCCGCCCAGACCTACGCCAACGCCATCCGCCCCCTGCTGCGCCCCGGCCCTGCCAAGGCGCAGGCGCTGGCACAGGCGCTGCAGGTCAGCCAGCCCACCGTCTCGCGGGCACTCGGCGCACTGGGTGACGAGGTGGTGCCTTTTGGCGCTGCAAGATCTATTCAATACACGCTCCGCGATCCCCTGCGCGCCGATCTGCAGGCCACCGTGTACCGCGTCACCCCCCAGGGCGCGCTCGAAACCCTGGGCACCCTGGTCCCGGTGTGCCCGCAGGGCTTTGTGATGGTCGAGGCGGGCGGGGCCCGGCAACACAGCGACGGTCTGCCGTGGTGGATTTTTGACATGCGCCCGCAGGGCTACCTGGGGCGCGCCTACTGCCAGCGGCACGGCCAGCGCCTGGGCTTGCCCGAGCGGCTGGGCGACTGGAGCGACACCCACGCGCTGCGCGCCATCCTGGACCAGGGCGACGACATGCCCGGCAACCTGCTCATCGGCCCCACTGCCCGCGACCAATTCGTCAATGCGCCCGACCCCATGCCGATTGCAGCCGCGCAAAAGCTGCCCACCTACGCCCAGCTGGCCGACCTGGCCGCGCGCGGCGAAGTGGCGGGCTCGTCAGCCGCCGGAGAGCAACCCAAGTTCACCGCCTACGCAGAGCAGGCCGATGGCACCGCCGCGCATGTGATGGTCAAGTTCACCGCAGAACTCGACACCCCCGTCAGCGCCCGCTGGCGCGACCTGCTGCTGGCCGAACACATCGCCTTGCAGGTGCTGAGCGACCATGGCGTGGCTGCCGCGCAGTCGATGACCTGGACGCACGGCACCCAACGGTTTCTGGAGGTGCAGCGGTTTGACAGGCTGGGGGCGCGCGGGCGCAGGGCGCTGCATTCCTTCGCCGCGCTGGACGCCGAGTTTGTCGGCAGCGGCGGCAACTGGCCAGTGATTGCCAGGGCGTTGTTAAAGGCCGGGGTCATTACCCCCCAGGCCTTTGACACAGCCTGCCTGCTGTGGGCGTTTGGCACCCTGATCGGCAACACCGACATGCACAGCGGCAATCTGTCGTGCTTGTCAGAGGGGCGCAGGCCTTACGAGCTGGCCCCGGCCTATGACATGACGCCCATGGCGTTTGCACCCACGGCGGGGGGCGGTTTGCCGAGTCGGACGCTGGAACTGACGGTGGGGGAGCAGGTCAGTGCGGCGGCTTGGAAAGAGGCGCTTGCGATGGCGAAGGTGTTTGCGTGCCGGTTGGAGGACGAGGAAGCATTCAGCGCGGGCTTTGAAGAATGCAACGTTGAGTTGCGGCGCCATGTGACGGAGGCTGCTGAGCGGATTGGGCGGCTTGCGCTTTAGGGTGGGTACTCTGAAAACTCTCAGGCTATAGTTTGCGAGCTCAGTTCTGCGGGTTTTGCTGGAGCTTGATTCGTGAATCTCTCATTAGATACTCGTTTGAAGCCTCGGTCTGCGCACTGCCTGATTAAATCTATCCCGCAGGTTTTATGGGATAGCCATTTCCATACCTTTCTGTGATTGAAACCGTGAATCCACCTCGTCTATTTATTTCATACAGTTGGTCGAATCCGCAGCATGAACAGTGGGTCCTTGATCTCGCCAGTGAGCTGGTATCCAGTGGTATTGATGTTGTTCTTGATAAATGGGATTTACGTGAGGGTCACGACGCAATTGCGTTCATGGAAAAGATGGTTACTGACCCAAGTATCTCGAAGGTCGCTCTCGTATGTGACGAGGTCTACGTAACTAAGGCAGATGGCAGAGCGGGTGGTGTAGGGACGGAAACTCAGATCATTTCTGCCGAGGTTTACGCAAAGCAGAACCAGGACAAGTTCGTGGCGGTAATCGCAGAGAAGGGTACGGACGGCAAGCCATTTCTTCCAACCTACTACAAGTCGCGTATCTACATTGACCTAAGCGAAAGTGAGCGATACGCAGAGAGCTTCGAGAAGCTTGTTCGCTGGGTGTTCGATAAGCCCTTGTTCAAGAAGCCAGAACTCGGAAAGCCACCTTCATTCATTACCGATAGCACTGCACCGGTTCTTGGGACAACGCCGCTTGCAAAAAGAGTGGTGGACGGCTTGCGAGGTGACAAAGCTTATGCGAGGGGGGCTGTGGACGAGTACCTCAATATATTCTCTCAACAGCTTGAGCGGTTTCGACTCGTGGCAGATGAGGGGGAGTTCGACGACCGTGTCGCGAAGTCCATTGAAGACTTCCTGCCGGCCCGGAATGAGTTCCTGCAGGTGCTCACCACACTGACACAATACGCGGACATCGATAGCTACTCATCTCGCCTGCATCGGTTCTATGAGTCGCTTATTCCCTATTTCTATCGTCCTTCACACATTAATCAGTGGAACGATCTTGACTTCGATAACTTCAAGTTCATCGTGCATGAACTCTTTCTATACAGTATTGCCCTTCTCTTGAAGGGAGAGTACTTTGGCGCAACAGACTACCTATTGGGGCAACCCTACTACGTCCCAGGTAACTCTAATCACGGAGAGAACGCCACCGTTTCCTTCATTGCTATACAGGAGTACGTTAAGTCACTTGAGATCAGAAACCAGAGGCTCAAAAAGAATCGTGCCTCGCTCCGGGCTGACTTACTTGAACAGCGCTCGCATACGTCGGGGCTCGCATTCCGTCATTTGATGCAGGCCGATCTCGTGTGCTTTCTTCGTGGAGACATGATGGGCGTCGATACCTGGCATCGTTGGTGGCCAGACACGCTGATATACGCACAAAGACAACATGGACCATTTGAGATTTTCGCTCGTGCATCCTCGAAGTCCTACTTGCCATCTGTGCTCAAAGTCGTAGGCGCTTCCAGTGTTGCTGCGCTGAAGGCGAAGCTCGAAAGCTATGCGCATGACAGCAGTTTTCCTCGTTGGAGCTATCACTCGTTCAGTCCAGCCTCTTTGACTGGAATTGAACAAATCGGAACACGGCCCTGAGGCGACGGCGCAACTCTATGCTGAGCGCCAGCGTTCGTCAGCTATTAGCCACTGTCATCAACTGATCCCAGCCGCTAGCTTCGCCCCTCACCCCACCGCCCGCATCCCCACCAACCCCGGCATCGCCCCCCGCATAGCCTCCAAAAACAACCTTAGCCGCGCCGGATAAAACCGCGCATACGGGTACACCAGGTACACCGGCAGCGGCGCCGCATGCCAGTTGGGCACCAGGTGCAGCAAGTTCCCCTGCCGCACATCGTTGTCCACGATCCACGCCGATGAAATGCACGCCCCCAATCCCGCCAGGGCTGCGCTGCGCAGGGCGTACAGGCTGTCGGTGGCCAAACGGGGCGTGATGCCAAGCGTGTGGGCTTCGCCGCCGGGCTCTTGGGTCAGCGTGACCTCGCGGCGGTAGAAGGTGCTCAGGGCCAGCCAGGGCAGGGGTTGCAGGTCTTGCGCGTGCTGGGGCGTGGGGCGCCCGGCCATCAGGGCGGGGGCGGCCAGCACGATGCGGGGCACCTCGGCCAGGCGCACCGCCACTACGCTGGGGTCGTCCACCGCGCCGACCTGGATGGCGCAGTCGATGCCTTCGGCGATGAAATTGGGGCGGCGGTCGTGCAGCATCCATTCCACATCCACCTCGGGGTAGCGGCGCAGGTAGGCCATCAGCGGGGCGATGAACTGATCTTGCCCAAAGGCGTGCGGCGCCAGCACGCGCAGGGTGCCGCGCGGGGTGTCGGCCGTGCCGCGCAGGTCGTCTTCCATGGCGCGCCAGTCTTCCAGCAGGGCCTTGGCGTGGGCAAAGCAGCGCTCGCCGTCTTCGGTCAGCTTCATCACATGGGTGGAGCGCTGCAGCAGCTTGATGCCCAGGCTGCGCTCCAGCGCTTGCAGGCGGCGGCTCACGGTGGGCTGGCTGGTGCCCAGCTGCTGGGCGGCGGCAGACAGGCTGCCGGCCTCGACGATGCGGACAAAGGTCTGCATCAGCTCGATGCGGTCGGCGCCGGGTTGCAGGGCTGGCAGAGTGTTGGTCATACGCCAAGCGTATAACGAATCTGCAATTCAGCCTACTACCCAGCAGGGAGGCGAGCTAGGACAATCGCACCATTCCTTTCTAACCAATGGTGTTGTGATGTCTTCCATTCAAAATGTGCATGCAAGCGGTGCAGCGGGGCTGGCCCCGGTGGCGCCGCCTGCGGAGGGGGCGGTGAGTGCGCCGCTCTTATTGCTGCTGGCGACCACGGCAGGGCTGAGCGTGGCGTCGCTGTACTATAGCCAGCCCATGCTGGGCGTGCTGGGGCCCGACATGCAGGCCGACAGCCGCGTGGTGGGGCTGGTGCCCACGCTCACGCAGCTGGGGTATGCGCTGGGCATTTTGCTGCTGGCGCCGCTGGGCGACCGGTTTGACCGGCGCCGCATCATCGTCATCAAGTCCATCGCGCTGATGCTGGCGCTGCTGCTGAGCGGCCTGGCACCCGGCATGGGCGCGCTGCTGGCGGCCAGCCTGGCCGTGGGCCTGGCGGCCACGGTGGCGCAAGACGTGGTGCCCGCCGCCGCCACGCTGGCCCCGGCCGCACAGCGCGGGCGCATGGTGGGTATCGTGATGACGGGGCTGCTGCTGGGCATTTTGCTGTCGCGCGTGGTCAGCGGCTTTGTGGCGCAGCAGTGGGGCTGGCGCACGGTGTATGTGGCGGCGGCGGTGGCCATTGCGCTGCTGACGGTGGCGGTGTGGCGCGGGTTGCCGCGCTTTGCGCCCACCACGCAGATGGGCTATGGCGCGTTGATTGGGTCGATGGTGGCGCTGTGGCGCCAGCACGCGGCGCTGCGCCGTGCGGCCTGGGCGCAGGGGCTGCTGGCCGTGGGCTTCAGCGCGTTCTGGTCCACGCTGGCGGTGATGCTGCACAGCCAGTTCAACCTGGGCACGGCAGCGGCAGGTGCGTTTGGCCTTGCCGGGGCGGCGGGGGCACTGGCTGCGCCGTTGGCCGGGCGCCTGGCCGACAAGCGTGGGCCCGAGGTGGTGACGCGCTATGGCGCGGGGCTGGCCGCCGTGTCGTTTGCGGTGATGGCGCTGGCACCGCTGCTGCCTGCTCAGGCCCAGCTGGGCTTGATTGTGGTCAGTGCCATCGGCTTTGACTTTGGCGTGCAGGCCACGCTGGTGGCGCACCAGACCATCGTCTACGGCATCGACCCTGCGGCGCGCAGCCGGCTCAATGCGCTGCTGTTCACCGGCATGTTCATCGGCATGTCGGCCGGGGCGGCGCTGGGCAGCCTGGCGCTGGCGCAGTGGGGCTGGCTGGGGGTGGTGGGCTTGGCCACCGTGGGGTCGCTGGCGGCGCTGGCGGTGCGCATGGGGCGCCGCCGGTGCTGATTTGGGGTGAAATATGGCTGTGGCGCTAGTGGATCATGCGCTGGCAGCTATCAAAAAAAGAGCGACCCTGGGGGCGCTCTTTTTGTTGGGTGGCGTTTGTGCCGCACTCGTGTGCACGGGCCAGCCGGTGGTGGGCCTGCGCGGGCTCAGGCCTTCTTCACTTCAATGTGATACAGCCCCCAGGGGCACAGGCCAAAGCGTTCCTTCACCGGCTTGTCCTTGAAGGCGGGCAGCACATCGGCATCGTACACGGCCCACTGCGGGCCCAGGCCGCCCAGGGCCATGGGCTGGCCGTCGATGTGGGTGGCGACGATCATGCGGTAGGCCTGGGCGTCGGCCATGCTGATGTTGACGTTGTAGCCGTCCACCGCGCGCAGGCCCAGCTGCACGGGGCTGCCCGCTGCCACACCGGCGGCGGCCAGCACGGTGGTGAGCAGGGGGCCCTTGAGCGTGTGGGGCTTGCTGTCGTATTCGAGCGTGGGCTTGATGGTGACGGCGGGCATGCGCGCCAGGGCGGCAGCGTCCAGCGCGAAGGCCTTGTCAAACTGGATACCGTGTTTGCCCATCATCTGGTCGATGGAGGTGTCCAGCGCGCCGCGGTTGGACTGGGTGATGGCGCCGCTGATGGTGAGCAGCGTGGGGCCGCTGGGGGCCTTGGCCTGCGTGGCGGCGTGGCTGCTGCCCGTGGCCGTCCACAGGCCTGCCAGGCCCATGCCGGCGGCGACGAAGTTGCGCTTGTTCATGCTCATGGGAGGGTGCTCCTTGATGGAAATCAGGGGCGCATGGTAAGCGCAAGCGGTGCTCCCCGCCACGCAAAAAGTGGCACGGAATGTGGCTGCGGCGGCGGGGGTGTTGTGCGTGTCAGGCCGCCTTGTCGATCGCGAAGGGGCGCAACACGTTTTTGAAGCTGCGGTCCCACAGGGGCGCCACTTGCGCGGGGCCGTCCAGCACGCCTAGCTGCAAAAAGGTGTCGGCCACCGCCTGGTGGCCTTGCACCACGGCGTCGTCCACGGGGCGCAGGTCGTAGTCGGTGCTGCGGCTGTTCCACAGCTCGATCAGGTCGCCCACAGGCACGCGGGTTTCGGCCGACTGGGCCCGGGCGTAGTCCAGGTAGTTGCCGTTGGCCCACTGGTACGCGCGGCGCAGGCGCAGCAGGTAGTCGCTGATGGCGGCGTGGCGCGCGGGGTCGTCCACCGCACGCGGGTTGGCATAGATGGGAAAGTTGCCCGACAGGTAGCCCACACCGGTCTTGATCACGCGGGCGCCGTAGCGCAGCCGCGCCAGCTGGCCGTTGTAGCCGTAGATGGCCCAGGCATCAAGGTCGCCCCGGTCAAAGGCCGAGAGCCCATCGGCCGGGGTGAGGTTGATGGCCGTGATGTCGGCAAACGACAAGCCCGCTTCGGCCAGCTGCTTGCTCAGGTAGTAATGCGAGGTGGTGGCGCGCACATAGCCCACGCGTTTGCCTTTCAGGTCGGCAATGCGCTGGATGGGCGCATCCTTGCGGGCCAGGGTGACCTGGTTGTTCAGGTCTTCGCGCACCACGGCAATGAAGCGCACCTGCGCCTTTTGCCGGGCGGCAAACAAGGCCGGGATCTCGCTGCCCGAGCCCAGGTCCAGCGCGTCGCCGTTCAGGGCCTCGATGTGCAGCACGCCGTTGTTCAGCTCGCGCCATTCGATGCGGTAGGGCGTGTTGCCCTGGCCCGATGCGGCGATCAGCGCGCGCCACAGGCCCTTGTAGGTGCCAACGCGCAGCGTGACCTTGGACAGGTCGGGCGTGCCGGGCGATGCCGCCAGTGCGGGTACACCCGCTGTGGCCGCCCATGCGGCGGCGCCCAGACCGGTTTGGAGGAGATGGCGGCGGTTCAGTGAAGAAGGGGTATGGGACATGGCAGGCTGGTGTGTGGATCGGTGTGTCAAGCCACAAGGTTCCAACAAGCCCGGCGGCAGCGCAAAGACCATTGCGTAGCATCGATATGCGGCAAACGCAGCACCCACCGTGGTGCATGCGAAAACCGCATGTGGTCACGCGGATTTCTTCGTTGGCGCGGGGCGGAGGCGCCCCTATTGTGGGCGGGTTCGTTTCTCTTTCGTCCACCTCACCGATCTGGAAAGCCGCCGCCCATGTCTGCCGTCCTCAAGCCCCTGCCCGCCACCGACCTCGCCCGCAACCCCGCGCCGCAGCGCAAGGACTGGTTTGATGCGCCCAGCCCGCGCCCCACGGTGCAGGCTGAGCGCCGCTACCGGCAGGAGAACCTGGCCGTGGCCTTTCGGCTGTTTGCACAGCAGGGGTTTGACTACGGGCTGGCAGGCCACATCACTGCGCGCGACCCGGAGTGGACGGACCACTTCTGGGTGAACCCGCTGGGCGTGCATTTTTCGCAGATCAAGGTGTCCGACCTGCTGCTGGTGAACGCAGCAGGCGAGATCGTCATCGGCCAGGGCCCGCTGAACCGCGCGGCGTTTGCCATCCACGCGGCGTTGCACGAGACGCGGCCCGACATCATTGCTGCGGCCCACACCCATTCCACATACGGCAAGGCGTGGTCTGCGCTGGGCCGCAAGCTCGACCCGCTGACGCAGGACTCGTGCATCTTCTATGAAGACCACGCGCTGTTCGACGATTTCACGGGGGTGGTGCTGGAGACGGACGAGGGCTTTCGCATTGGCAAGGCGCTGGGGGCGCAGAAGGCGGTGATCCTGCAGAACCACGGCATCCTGACGGCGGGGCCGTCGGTGGAGGCGGCGGCGTGGTGGTACATCGCGCTGGAGAACGCCTGCCAGGCCCAGCTGCCGGCCGAGGCCGCGGGCACGCCCCAACCCATTCGCCATGAGATCGCGCAGCACACGCATGCGCAGATTGGCGGACCCGGCGGCGCGCAGTTTGCCTTCAGGAGCCTGTTCGACATCCTCGTGCGGCAGCAGCCCGAGGTGCTGCAATGAACGCGCCGCTGACCTGGGGGCAGGTGGCGCGCACGCTGGCGGTGGAGTTTGCCGAGCGCGCCGTGGCGCACGACCGGGACGGGAGTTTTCCGCACCAGAACTTTGCCGACCTGCAGCAGGCCGGCCTGCTGGCGCTGGCCGCGCCGCGCACGCTGGGCGGGCAGGGCGCGTCGGCCGCGCAACTGGGCGAGGTGATTGGCGCGGTGGGCCAGGGCTGCCCGGCCACCGCGCTGGTGCTGACCATGCAGTACATCCAGCAGCGCGGCATGGGGCGGCCTGGCTCGCCCTGGTCGCAGGCGCTGGCCCGGCAACTGGTGCAGGAGTCGCACAACGAGGTGTCGCTCATCAACGCGTTGCGCGTGGAGCCCGAGCTGGGCTCGCCCGCACGCGGCGGCCTGCCTGCCACAGTGGCGCGGCATACGGCCGAGGGCTGGCGCATCAGCGGGCACAAGGTGTATTCGACCGGCGCGCCTATCCTGCGCTGGTATGTGGTGTGGGCCCGCACCGATGAAGAGGTGCCGCGCGTGGGCTCGTTCCTGGTGCGGGCCGGTTCGCCCGGCATCCGCATCGACGCCACCTGGGACCACCTGGGCCTGCGCGCCAGTGGCAGCCACGATGTGATCCTGCAGGACGTGCTGACCCCCCACGACCACGCGCTCGATGTGCGCCTGCCGCAGGACTGGGCCCGTGGCGAGCCCGCCATGCTGGCCGAGATGACGGTGATGCTGGGCGCGCTGTACACCGGCGTGGCCCGCGCGGCGCGCGACTGGGTGGTGCGCTTTTTGCGCGAGCGCACGCCCGCCAACCTGGGCGCCCCCCTGTCCAGCCTGCCGCGCGCCCAGGAGGCCGTGGGCCGCATCGAGGCCCTGCTGCTCACCAACGACCGGCTGATCGCCAGCGTGGCGCATGACCTGGACACCGGCACCCTGGTGCCAGCAGTGGACAGCGGCCTGGTCAAAACCGTGGCCACGCAGAACGCCATCGAGGTGGTGCAGGCGGCGTTGCAGCTGTCCAGCAACCACGGCCTGGCACGCAAAAACCCGCTGGAGCGCCACCTGCGCGATGTGTTGTGTGGCCGTGTGCACACCCCGCAGGAGGACAGCGCACACATTGCCGCCGGGCGCCGAGCGCTGGGTGTGTGATGCGCACCCCCCACGACCCAGCTAACGCGCCAACGGCTATTTGCCGCTTTCCCATGGGCCGCATTCCCTTGTGATCTTTTTCACCGCATCAACACCATGACCATCCAACGACGCCGTTTCAACCATTTTCTGACCGCATCGGTCGCTGCCAGTTCGTTCCTGTCGCCCGTCCTCACCCATGCCCAAGCCTCGTCGCGCGTGCTGCTGCGCGCAGGCGACCAGAAGGGTGGGCTGCAGGCCCTGCTGGATGCAGCGGGCGAGCTCAAGAACCTGCCCTACGACATCAAGTGGAGCGAGTTTCCGGCCGCTGCGCCGCTGGCCGAGGCGCTCAACGCCAACGCGGTGGACTTCGGCCCCATTGGCGATGCGCCGTTGCTGTTCACGCTGGCTGCGGGCAGCCGGGTCAAGGCGTTTGCGGCCAGCCGGTCAGATGCCTATGGCACGGCCGTGCTGGTGGCGCCCCACTCGCCGCTCAAGACAGCGACCGACCTCAAGGGCAAGAGCATTGCCACCAACCGGGGCTCCATCGGCCATCTGGTCACCCTCAAGGCGCTGGAGTCGGCGGGCCTCAAGGCCGACGACGTGCAGCTGCGCTTCATCCCGCCGCCAGACGCCAAGCTGGCGCTGACGCAGGGCTCGGTCGATGCCTGGGCCACGTGGGAGCCCTACACCGCGCTGGCCGAGACCAGCGGCCATGCGCGCGTGCTGGTCAGCGGCCGGGGCCTGTGGTCGGGCCTGAGCTTTCTGGCCGCCACCGATGCGGCCCTGGCAGAAAAGCGCGCGGCGCTGGCGGACTTCAAGGAGCGCGTGGCGCGTGCGCAGGTGTGGTCGTACCAGAACGCCAAGCCTTTTGGCCAGTCGCTGGCGCGCATCGTGGGCATTCCGGCCGATGCGGCGCAGCTGCAGTTTGAGCGCCGCGCCACCCGCTGGCAGGACATCGACGCCCAGGTGCTGGCCGACCAGCAGAAGACGGCCGACTTTTATCTGGCGGCAGGCCTCATCAAGCAGCGGCTGGATGTGCGGGGCACGTTCGACACCAGCTTCAATGTGGGCAGGGGCTGAGGACGGCTGCTCCCGACCTTTCGCCGTTCGGCATTCACCGTTTGCAGCTCGTCCGTCCCGGTGGGCGTTGGGCGGGTTGAAGCGCTGGATGTGGTTCGGCAAGCTTCAACGGAACGCGCTGGTGTGTCCAACGCGCCCCTCCCTGACCTTGAGCCACCGGGGTGCATGCCACCCCGCGCCAGCAACCTTGCTCTGGCCGCACCACAATCGGGTCATATGACCTCTTCTTCGACGATGCTGCGGGTGATCAGCTTGGCAGCCTTTTGCAGCATGGCTTCCATGCGTGTCTGCGACCCGATGCTGGTGTCCCTGGCACGCGAGTTTTCTGTCACTACGGGCGATGCGTCGGCCGTCATCGCGGCGTTTGCCGTGTCTTATGGCGTGCTGCAGTTGTTTTATGGCCCCCTGGGCGACCGGCTGGGCAAGGTGCGCGTGGTGATTGGCGCCACGTTTGCCTGTGCGCTCTTCAGCGGCGTGACGGCGCTGGCGCCCACGCTGCCGGTGCTGGTGGCGTCGCGTGCGGCCATGGGGGCGTCGGCGGCAGGCATCATCCCGCTGTCGATGGCGTGGATTGGCGACAACGTGCCGTACGAGCAGCGGCAGGAAACCCTGGCGCAGCTGATGGTGGCCACGGTGTCGGGGATGATGGCCGGGCAGTGGTTTGGCGGCTTTGCGGTCGAGGCGTTGGGCTGGCGGGCTGCGTTTGTAGTGCTGTCGCTGCTGTTTTTGACCGCCGCGAGCCTGCTGTGGCGGCAAGCCCGCGCCATGGCGGCCAGCACCCCGGCACCTGCGGCTGGCGGTGCGGTGCCGCCCGCGTTTTCGCTGTCGGCTTACCTGGCCAACACGGCCGCGCTGCTGCGCATGCCCCGGGTGCGCTGGGTGCTGACCGTGGTGGCGGTGGAGGGCGCCCTGGCCTTTGGCACGCTGGCTTTTGTGCCCGCACGCATGGTGGACGGGTTTGGGCTGTCGGCCTCGGCGGCCGGCGGGGTGATGGTGCTGTATGGCGTGGGCGGGCTTATCTATAGCCTGCTGGCGCGCCGCTGGCTGGCGCTGCTGGGTGAGCGGGGCCTGGCGCTGATGGGTGCCTCGCTGATCGCTGCCGGGCTGTTGCTGCTGGCCTGGGGGCCGGTGGCGGCCTGGGGGGGGCTGGGCTGCTTCTTTGCCGGGGTGGGGTTTTACATGCTGCACAACACGCTGCAGGTGCAGGCCACGCAGATGGCGCCCGAGGCCCGGGGCACGGCGGTCACGCTGTTTGCGTGCCTGCTGTTCCTGGGGCAATCGCTGGGCGTGCTGCTGGTGGCGGCCAGTGTGGACCGGGGCTGGATTGCGCCCGTGTTCTCGGTGGCGGCGCTGGGAGTGCTGGTGCTGGGCGCGCTGGTGTCGCGCAAGGTGCAGGGGAGATCGCCGGTGTCGGCGGCGTAGTTTTTGCTGCAAGGCCAAGGCGCGTTTCTGTGCGTGAAGGCGCCTCATGTTTTCGGCGATTTCATCGCGGCTTTCACCTGTAGACTCTGTGCTCATCTCATGCGCAGCCAGGGCCACACAGGGCAACTGTGCGCGCAGTACCCGATGAGCCCGTTGAGGCTTCGCGCGGCTCACTCACCATCGTGCTGCCCATCACCATGACCCAATCCCTGTCCACACCGCGGGAGTTTCCACGTGCGGAGGGCGCCATGAGCGCCAAGGTGCGCAACCATGACTGGGAAAACACCCCGCTGGGCCCCATTGGAAACTGGCCGCAAGCGCTCTGTTTTGCGGTGGAGACGATGTTGTCTTCGCGTTTTCCAGCGTGCATGACCTGGGGGCCAGAGCACACCATGTTGTACAACGACGTCTACCGTCCCATGTTGGGTGCAAAGCCGGAGGCATTGGGGCGTCCGCTGTCGGTGGTTTGGAGCGAAGTCTGGCCTGCACTGAAGCCGCTGGTGGACAAAGCGTACGCCGGGGAGGCGACCTTCATCGAAGACTTGGAGCTGGACATCAATCGGTTCGGGCATCCCGAATTGGCATATTTCACCTTTTGCTACAGCCCGCTGCGCGACGAGTTGGGCACCGTGAGAGGCATGCTCGACACGGTCGTAGAGACGACCAGCAAGTTCCTGGCGCTGCGCCAGTGGCGAGAGGCTGCTGTGTCGCTGGAGCAGCAGGTAGCGCAGCGCACAGCCGATCGCAACCGGCTGTGGCAACAGTCCGAAGACGTGCTGCTTGTGGCGCGTTATGACGGGACCATCACCGCCGTGAACCCGGCCTGGACTGCCACGCTGGGGTGGTCGGAGGAAGAAACCCTGGGTCGCCCTTTCGCTTCGTTTGCGCATGTGAATGATTTCTTGCAGGTGTCGGCAATCATCGACCTGCTTGCCACTGAGCCGACCCGGAGGCAACTTGTGGCACGCTGCCGGCACCGCGATGGCGGAGAGCGGTGGATCGCCTGGACCGCGGTGCCGAGCGACGGCTTCATACAGGCCGTGGGTCGCGACACCACGGAGGAGCGCCAGCGCGAGGAGGCACTGCGCAACGCTGAGGATCTGTTGCGCCAGAGCCAGAAGATGGAGGCTGTGGGTCAGCTGACAGGTGGCATTGCCCACGACTTCAACAACATGCTGCAAGGGATCATGCTGCCGCTGCAGATCATCCGTCAGCGCATGGCGCAAGGTCGCCATGAAGAGGTGGACCGCTACATCGAGTCGGGTCTGGCTGCCGCACGTCGAGCAGCGGCGCTGACGCAGCGCTTGTTGGCGTTCTCGCGCCGACAGCCGCTGGATTCACGACCTGTTGACCTGGGTGAATCGCTGACGGGCCTTGCTTCCATGCTCAAAACCACGTGCGGCGAGAACATTGCACTGCACATGGATTTGCCTGATGACCTCTGGCCTGCGCTGACGGACGCCAACCAGTTCGAGAGCGCCGTGGTCAACCTGGCAATCAACGCCCGCGACGCCATGCCTGGCGGAGGCTCGTTGCATATTTCGGCGGCCAATGTGAGCGTTGGGCGGGCGGATGATGTGTCTGTGCCCGGGCTGGAGCCGGGGGAATATGTCCGGGTGGTTGTGCGTGATACCGGCACTGGTATGACGGACGATGTGATCGCAAGAGCATTCGATCCGTTTTTCACGACCAAACCGATGGGGCAGGGAACGGGCCTCGGGCTGTCGATGATCTATGGGTTCATGCGGCAGTCGGGGGGTATCGCCATACTGGAAAGTGCCAAAGGCCAGGGCACTTCCGTGTCGCTGTATTTCGCGCGCTCGGTGCAAGCGCCGCAGACCGATGTTCCAGAGCCTGAGACCAACCTGTCGGGACCCCGTCGCCCCGACTCGGCCCTGGTGGTGGAGGACGATGACATCGTTCGTGCTTTGGCGGTGGAGTTAATGCGAGATATGGGTTTCCAGGTGATGGAAGCTTCCAGTGGCAGTGCCGCGATGGCTTTGCTGTCGGGCGTTCTGCATTTTGATCTGCTGGTGTCGGATGTCGGTCTGCCCGGTCCCAACGGTCGTCAGGTGGCGGACTATGCGCGCGAGAAGTTTCCGGGGATCAAGATCATCTTGATGACTGGCTATGCGGAGCAGGCCGCCATGAAGCCCCAGTTTCTAGGGGAGCACATGGAATTGTTGGTCAAACCGTTTGACGCGCAAACCTTGGTGCGCAAAGTGCACGCGGTCATGGTGCAGCCGCTCTAAGCGCTGACTCTCTGTGGCTCTGATCGGCCTTCGGCCCCAGACTGTTTGCAAACAGGCTCTCGTCTGCATGCAAGTGGTTATTGCAGGAATTGCTGCCAGGTGACCGTGCTGCATAGGTCAATTGCTCTCTAACTCATAGCATGATGATGGATGTGGCTGTTCTTTATAACCAGGCTGTCTAAACACTCGATTATTTGATAGTTTGTGTTCTTACGATTCGTCGATACAGTCCGCACCTTTCTTTTCTAGACACGGTGCGCCAAGGCCTGACGGATCTTGGGTGGGGCGCAGCCGCTGCATTTCATGATCGAACTCCGGGGTATCACCCAAACCTACCAGGGCTCACAAGGCCCGGTCGAGGCGCTCAAGGGCATCGACCTCACCATCCAGCCGGGCGAAGTGTTCGGCATCATCGGCAAGAGCGGCGCGGGCAAAAGCTCGCTGGTGCGGGTGATCAACCTGCTCAACCGGCCCACCACGGGCCAGGTCATCGTGGGCGGGCAGGACCTGACCCAGCTGAACGACGCGCAGCTGCGCGAGGCGCGCCGCGAGATCGGCATGGTGTTCCAGCACTTCAACCTGCTGTCGTCGCGCACCGTGTTTGACAACGCCGCGCTGCCGCTGGAGCTGGCGGGCATGGACAAGGCCGCCATCCGCGAGCGTGTGAACCCGCTGCTGGAGCTGGTGGGCCTGTCGGCCCTGGCCGACCGCTATCCGGCGCAGATCAGCGGCGGGCAAAAGCAGCGTGTGGGCATTGCGCGTGCGCTGGCCAGCCGCCCCAAGGTGCTGCTGAGCGACGAAGCCACCTCGGCGCTGGACCCGGAGACCACGCGCTCCATCCTCGACCTGCTGCGCCAGGTGAACCGCGAGCTGGGCCTGACGGTGGTGCTGATCACCCACCAGATGCAGGTCATCAAGCAGGTGGCCGACCGCGTGGCCGTGATCGAGGCCGGCCGCATCGTGGAGCAGGGCCGGGTGCTGGACGTGTTCACCCGCCCGCAGCAGGCCATCACCAAGAGTCTGATCGACGAGATCCTGCCGCAAGAGCTGCCCGCCAGCGTGCTGGACCATGTGCGCAAGCTGGCAGGCCAGCTGAGCGCAGGACGAACCGGCCAGCTGCTGCGCCTGTCGTACGCCGGGGACAGCGCCTACCAGCCCATCCTGTCGCAGCTGATCCGCCAGTTTGGCGTGGACATGAGCATCCTGCACGGGCAAGTGGACGAGATCCAGGACGAAACCTTTGGCTCGCTGGCCGTGTACGCCAGTGGCGAGGCCGAGAGCGTGCGGGGCGCCGTGGCGCACCTGCGCGCGGGCGGGGTCGAGGTCGAAGAAGTGGCCGTGGCCGGTTAATAGGGAGCACACATCATGTTCAACAACTTCACGCCAGCCATGCTGGATCTGTTTGCTTCGTCGCTGTGGGAGACGCTCATCATGGTCGGCATCTCCGGCCTGGTGGGCGGCTTGCTGGGGGTGCCTCTGGGCGTGTTCCTGCGCCTGACCGATGATGGCGGGGTGCTGGAGAACGGCCCCGTCAACAAGCTGGTGGGCTGGCTGGTCAACGCCGTGCGGTCCACGCCCTTCATCATCCTGCTGGTGGCCATCATCCCGTTCACGCGGCTCATCACCGGCTCGTCCATCGGCACGGCCGCAGCCGTGGTGCCACTGACCATTGCCGCTGCCCCGTTTGTGGCCCGCCTGGTCGAGGCCGCGCTGCGCGAGGTGGACCACGGCCTGGTCGAAGCCGCGCAGGCCATGGGCGCCACCACCAGCCAGATTGTGTGGAAGGTGCTGCTGCCCGAGGCTCTGCCCGGCATCGTGGCGGGCCTGACCATCACGTTCGTGAGCCTGACCGGCTACTCGGCCATGGCCGGTGCCATTGGCGGCGGCGGCCTGGGCGACCTGGGCATCCGCTACGGCTACCAGCGCTTTCTGCCCGAGATCATGCTGGCCGTGGTGCTGGTGCTGATCTTCTTTGTGCAAGCCGTGCAAAGCCTGGGCGACTGGGCGGTGCGCAAGCTGAGCCACCGTTGAGCGGTGAATAGTTTGCTATTGAATCAATAGCTGCTGGCGCATGATCCACTAGCGCTTGCGGCCTGTTTGGCTTCAGAACCATGCGGGGAGGCACCGCGTGGGCTGCCGCGCTGGTCCCGCCCTTCATCTGCAGGTGTGGAGGAGGGGGCAGGTCAAAACCGCCCGCAGTTTTTGGTCCTCAGCCCGTCACCCGGTAGTGGTAGCCGTAGGCCGTCTTGAACCCCATCGATTCATACAGCCGCAGCGCAGGCGTGTTCTGCGCCCGCACCTGCAGGTAGGCGCTGGTTGCACCGGCCTCGGCGCCCCAGTGCAGCAGCGCCTGCACCAGCGCGCGCCCGCGCCCGCCGCCCCGGTGTTCTGGCGCCACGGCCAGGTCGTACAGGCCCACCGCGCCGCGTTCCAGCACCGCCAGGCCAAAGCCCACGGCATGGCCCTGGGCGTCGTGTTGCAGCGCATAGCCCACTGGGTGGGCGATGGCGTCGAGGATGCTGCGGTGCAGGTTGCGGTGGTGCGGCGCCACGCCGTTGGCCGCCGCAAAACCTTCCAGCCACGCGGGCGATGGCGAGGCGCTGACCACGGTGCTGCCGTCGGGCCGGGGCACCGAGCCCGGCGCCAGCGGCCGGTGCAGGACCAGCGAGGGGTCGAAATGCTGGTAGCCCGCGTCCGCCAGCTCCTGGTCGGCCTCGGCCGGGGCCAGGGGGGAGATGCGGAACACGGCGGGCAAACCATGCCGCGCATACAGCGCCGCCGCCGCCTCGCGCACGCCGTCAAACGGCGCGCCGGGCACCAGCGCGTTGACCGAGTTGGCGCGCTTGGTGTAGCCGCCCGACAGCCGGAACACCCAGCCCCGGTGCAACACCGTCTGGTGCGCAGGCCAGGCGTTGAAGGCGCGCTCTTCCAGCGCGCGGACGAGGGCAGCGGGTGCGGTGTTGGCAATGGGGGCGGCGGTGTCGGTCATCGCAGGTTTATACCAACCCACCTTGACCATTCACCTCGCCCGCCACCCTGTGCGACAACTCTTTGCAACCCCTCTTTGCCACTCGGTCAGTCGGTGGTGATCTTGTTGTCTGCCACCAGCTTGGCAAAACGTGCGGTGTCGGCCGCAATCTGCTCGGCCATCTGCGCGGGGGTGTTGCCGATGGGTTCGGCGCCAATGTCGTGCATGCGCTTTTGAAAGTCCGGCGACTGGATGACCTTGACCATTTCGGTGTTCAGCCGCGCCACCACATCGGCGGGCGTGCGGGCGGGGGCCAGCACACCAAACCAGGTGCCGATGTCAAAGCCCGCAAAGCCGCTTTCTTGCAGCGTGGGTACGTCGGGCAGGGTGGACGAGCGCTTGGCCGTGGTCACTGCCAGCGCCCGCAGCTTGCCCGCCTTGATGTGCGGCAGCACTGGGGTGACGGTGTCGAACGACATCGACACCTGCCCGCCCAGCAGGTCGGTGGTCAGCGGGCCGCTGCCCTTGTAGGGCACATGCAGCAGGGGCTGGCCGATGGACGTGGCGAACTGCGTGCCGATCAGGTGCTGCGCCGTGCCCGCGCCGTTGGAGCCGTAGGAGAACTTGTTGGGCGTGGCCTTGATCAGCGCCACCAGCTCCTTCACGTCCTTGGCGGGCGTGGCCGCACTCACGGCCAGCACGTTGGGCACCAGCGCCACGGTGGTGATGGGTGCAAAACTCTTTTGAAAGTCGTAGTTGAGCTTTTTGTACACGCTCGTTGCAATGGTGTGGTGCACCGCGCCCATCAGCAGCGTGTAGCCGTCGGCGGGGGCCTTGGCCACGTAGTCGGCACCGATGGTGGCGCCCGCGCCGCCCCGGTTTTCCACGATCACGGGCTGGCCCAGGGCCGTGCCCAGTTTTTCGCCCAGCGCACGGGCCAGCACATCGGTGGTGCCGCCGGCCGCAAAGGGCACAACGATGGTGACAGGCTTGGCCGGCCAGGCCTGCGCGTGCGCCGGTGCGCTGGGTAGCGCACAGGCAGCGCCAGCCAGGGCGGCCAGCGCCAGCAGGTGGTGCCGACGGGTGGAGGGCGTTGTGGGCGGCGTTGATGGTGGGTGGTGCGGGGTTGCAATGCGTGTCATGGTTGTCTCCGTTGGGTTGTGGTTCTTGTGGGGGCAGGGCCGGTGGGGACGCGGGTGCGTGGCGTCAGCCCGTGGCTGCGATCAGGATCGCGCGGAAGTCGTTGACGTTGGTGCCCGTGGGCCCGGTGACCACGGCGTCGCCCAGCGCGCCAAAAAAGGAGTGGGCGTCGTGTGCGTCCAGCGCGGCGGTGGCGTGTTGGCCCAGCACGGCGGCGCGCTCCAGCGTGTCAGGCGTGGCGATGGCGCCTGCCACGGGCTCCAGGCCATCGATACCGTCGGTATCCCCGGCCAATGCGTACACGCCGGGCAAGCCCTTGAGCGACAGGGCCAGGGACAGCAGGCATTCCACATTGCGCCCGCCATGCCCCGGAGTTGGCATGGCTTGCCCTGGTGCCGGTGTGCGCAGGGTGACAGTGCTTTCGCCGCCACTCAGCAGCACGCGGTGCCGTGGTGACGGGGCCTTGGCGGCGTAGCGGGCGACACCGGCCAGCACGGTGCCCATGTCGCGGGCTTCGCCCTCCAGTGCATCGCCGAGCAGCGTGGGCTCGATGCCCGCCTGGCGCGCCACCTGGGCGGCTGCCTGCTGGGCCAGGTCGGGCGTAGCAATGACGTGGGTGGTGATGGGGCCCAGCCGGGTGTCGCCGGGCTTGATGCTTTCGCTGGCGGCAGTGTCCAGTGCGCCCAGCACGGCGGGCGGCAGCGTAATGCGGTAGCGCTGCAAGATGGCCAGCGCCTGTGCACGGGTGGTCGGGTCGGCCACGGTGGGGCCCGAGGCCACGTCCAGCGGGTCGTCGCCCGGAACATCGGACATCACCAGGTTGACCACGCGGGCGGGGCTGCAGGCCAGGGCCAGCCGCCCGCCCTTGATGGCCGAGAGGTGGCGCCGCACACAGTTCATCTCGCCAATGCTGGCGCCGCTGCGCAGCAGGGCCTGGTTGAGCGCCTGCTTGTCGGCCAGCGTGACCCCCGGCAATGGCAAGGGCAGCAGTGCCGAGCCGCCGCCCGACCACAGGCCAATCACCAGGTCTTCTGCTGTGAGGCCCGCCACTGCGGCCAGCATCTGATGCGCAGCAGCCAGGCCCGCCGCATCGGGCACGGGGTGGGCAGCCTCCAGCACGCGGATGTGCTGGCAGGCGGCAGCATGCCCGTAGCGTGTGACCACCACGCCAGAGAGCGGCGTGGGCCAGTGGGCCTCCAGCACCTGCGCCATCTGCGCCGATGCCTTGCCCGCGCCGATCACCACCGTGCGGCCCCGGGGCGGGGCAGGCAGGTGCGGCGGCAGACATATCGCGGGCTGCGCGGATGCGATGGCGGCGTCGAACATGCTGCGCAGCCAGTGGCGAGCCTGGGTGTCGATGTGCGTGCTCATCGGGTCGTGGGGCAGGGCGCAGTGTGTTGGGGCCACGCAGCTCAGGCGGCCTTTTGCAACTGCGTGCTGCTGATCAGCGCGCACACGGCGTCGGTCACCTGCGCCGTGGTGGCCGTGCCGCCCAGGTCGCGGGTGTGCAGGGCGGGGTTGGCGGTGACCTGTTCGATGGCCTGCATCACTGCGCGGGCGGCGTCGGCCTCGCCCAGGTGCTCCAGCAGCATCACCACCGACCAGAAGGTGCCGATGGGGTTGGCCAGGCCCTTGCCCATGATGTCGAATGCCGAGCCGTGGATGGGCTCGAACATGCTGGGGTATCGGCGCTCGGGGTCGATGTTGCCGGTGGGCGCGATGCCCAGGCTGCCCGCCAGCGCGGCGGCCAGGTCGCTGAGGATGTCGGCGTGCAGGTTGGTGGCCACGATGGTGTCGAGCGTGGCAGGGCGGTTGACCATGCGGGCCGTGGCGGCGTCCACCAGCTCCTTGTCCCATTTCACGTCGGGGAACTCGGTGGCCACCTGCGCGGCAATCTCGTCCCACATCACCATGGCATGGCGCTGCGCGTTGCTCTTGGTGATGACGGTGAGCAGCTTGCGGGGGCGGGATTGGGCCAGGCGGAAGGCGTAGCGCAGGATGCGTTCCACCCCCACGCGGGTCATGATGGACACATCGGTCGCCGCCTCGATGGGATGGCCCTGGTGCACGCGGCCGCCCACGCCCGAGTATTCGCCCTCGGAGTTTTCGCGCACGATGACCCAGTCCAGGTCCTTGGGCGTGCAGCGCTTCAGGGGCGCATCAATGCCCGGCAGGATGCGCGTGGGCCGCACGTTGGCGTACTGATCGAACCCTTGGCAGATCTTCAGGCGCAGGCCCCACAGCGTGATGTGGTCGGGGATGTCCGGGTCGCCCGCCGAGCCGAACAGGATGGCGTCCTTGCCGCGCAGCGCATCGAGCCCGTCGGCCGGCATCATCACACCGTGGGCGCGGTACCAGTCGCCGCCCCAGGCAAAGTTTTCGAACTGGAACTGCAGGCCCGTGTGGCGGGCGGCCAGTGCTTCGAGCACGCGCTGGCCGGCGGGAATCACTTCCTTGCCGATGCCGTCTCCGGGGATGGTGGCGATTTGGTAGGTTTTCATGAAGGTCTTTGGTCTTGGTGTGTGAAAGCGTCGGGAAAGGCCTGTGGGGATGTCGTGCCGCGAAAAAGCGGGTGGAACAAAAACAGTGAGAGCGACTGTAGGCATCCGCTCGTTGTAAAAACGGCGCTCAAGTGAATCCATCGTTAATCTGCAGTTGATAATGTGGCGATGAGCTCCACCATCCAGCCCGCAGAACTGGGCTTCTTCTCGGCACTGGCGGCCAGTCCCAGCCTGAGCGCCGCCGGGCGCGAAATGGGTGTCTCCACCGCCGCCGTGAGCAAACACCTGGCGCAGATGGAAAAGCGCCTGGGTGTGGTGCTCATCAACCGCACCACCCGGCGCATGAGCCTTACGCCCGAGGGCGAGCTGCTGCTGGAGCACGCGCGCCGCATCCTGCGCGAGATCGATGCGCTGGACGAACTCATCGTGCAGTCCAAGGCCAGCCCCAAGGGCCTGCTGCGCGTGAATGCCACGCTGGGTTTTGGCCGCATGCACATTGCGCCCGTGATCTCGGACTTTGTGCGCCAGTACCCCGAAGTGGATGTGCAGCTGCAGCTGTCGGTGCACCCGCCACCGATCACCGACGATGCCTACGACGTGTGCGTGCGTTTTGGCGAGCCACCCGACGGCCGCGTGATTGCCCGCCGCATGGCGCCCAACCGGCGCGTGCTGTGCGCCGCACCCGCCTACCTGGAGCAGCATGGCAGGCCCCGCGTGCCGCGCGACCTGATGGAGCACCAGTGCATCGGCATCCGCCAGGGCGACGAGGCCTACGGCCTGTGGCGCCTGACCACCGGGCGTGGCAGCAAGGCGCACACCGAGTCGATCAAGATCACCGGCAACCTCACCACCAACGACGGCGAGATCGCTGTGCTGTGGGCGCTGCAGGGCCACGGCATCGTGATGCGTGCCGAGTGGGATGTGAACCGCCATCTGGCCCAGGGCCTGCTGGAGCCCGTGCTGCCGCAGTACCACACGCCTGCGGCCGACATCTATGCGGTGTACCCCCAGCGGCACCAGTTCTCCACGCGGGTGCAGGCGTTTGTGGGGTTCCTGGCCGGGGCATTGGCCGCGTCAGGCACGCTGGCGGGAGTGGGCGTGGGTGGCCGCACGGACAAGCGGCGGGCCGTGCGGGTTTCTTGACCTGGTGGGTGGCGCGCGGGCCGCTGCCGGGTTAGGGTGTTGCCGAGGCATCCTGTGATGCCTCTCTGCCCCCCGGACCTGTACCTGGCTTTCATTGCCCCTGCTTTGCCCATGAAAACATTGTTGCCGCTCATCCCCCCGCTGTTGGTTGCCCTGTTGGCCGGGCCTGCGCAGGCCGCCGATTCGCAGGTGGCCGCCGATTGGTCCCTGTCCGCCGATGGTGCTTATGTGTTGGACCAGCGCGCCGGCCTGGCCTGGCCACGCTGTGTGGAGGGCATGCAATGGACCGGCAAAACCTGCACGGGCCAGCCCCTGCTGCTGGACCGTGCCGAGGCCACGGCCCTGGCCTCTGACCGCTGGAAGGCCGAGGGTGTGGGCTGGCGCCTGCCCCGTGCGACAGAGCTGCAGCGGCTGGTGGACAAGGCGCTGTCGCCCCCGGGCCTCAACCCCCTTCTGTTCCCGGCGGCGCCGGGCCAGTGGCACTGGACGTCCACCGCCAACGTGAGCGCGCCCAGCGTCAACCAGTACACCTACGGCAACATCGCCCAGAGCCGGGCGGGTGATGGCGCGCGGCAGGCGGCCATGATCAACGGCTGGGCGGTGAACCTGTCCACCGGCGAGGCGCGCGGCGATGCCGCTCGGGCCAGCAAGCTGCCGGTGCGGCTGGTGCGGCCGATGCCGGTGGGGGCCGCCAAATAGGCGATCGCCCCGCTGCAGCCGCATCCGGCAGGACAGGGCGGGGCGGCAGGGCGCTTCAAGCGGCCTGTGGTTGTGCGTCGGCCGCTGCAAACACCTCGCGTGCCGCGGCCAGTCCGTTGAGCGCGGCCGGAAAGCCTGCGTACACCGCCATCTGCATCAGCACCTCCACGACCTCTTCGCGGGTGACGCCCACATTCAGCGCCGCCTGCAAATGCACCTTGAGCTGTGGCGTGGCGTTGCCCAGCGCGGTCAGTGCGGCGATGACTGCAATCTCGCGGCTGCGCAGGTCCAGCCCGGGGCGCGAATAGATGTCGCCAAACGGAAACTCGATCAGGTAGCGCGCAAAGTCGGGGGCGATGTCGGCCAGGCTGGCGACGACACGCTCACCCGCGTGGCCGTCGATTTCGCGTAGCTTGGTGAGGCCCTGGAGATAGCGGGGTTGGGTTTCGGGAGACATGGGAGCTTCCTTGGTGGGTGGACGACGGGGTGGACCGAAGGGAAGCTTCCAGGCCCTGGTAGTGCGCGATCTTGGCTTGCAGTGCCTGTGCGGCTTGCTGCATCGTGGTGATCGTTGCCAGCACCTGCGCCAGGTGCTGTTCCAGCAACTGGCGCCGCTCAGGGGCGGTGGCGTTCCCTTCGCTGCGCAGCCGCGCAAAGGCCTGCATCTGCCCGATGGGCATCTGGGTCTCGCGCAGGCGCAGCAGGAATCCGATCCACTCCATGTCCGACGCCGCATAGCGGCGCTGGCCACCGGGTGCACGGGCTACCGGCGCAATCAAACCGGCGCGCTCGTAGTAGCGCAGGGTATGTGCGGTCAGGCCTGTGCGTCTGGCGACTTCGGCAATGGTGAGGAGGGATGCCATGGGAACGATTCTGAAAGTTAGAGCGCACTCTAAGTCAAGCGGCAAGTGCAGGACTTTGGACTGAGTGTGTGAAAGCGTTTCTGACCCGTAGCTGCAGCGCCCTGCGTGCATCGTTCGCCCAAGCGCATGGGGGTTTCCAGCCATTCACCGAGGGGACAGCGCGTTGGCGCAGCCTGGTCAAGAATGCGGGTTGGTGGTGCTGCGGCGCCGTGGAGTGCAGCACTGTTTCACCACACTGCGCGGTCCAGCGCATAGGCCCTTTGTCCCATCTTTTACCTGCGAGTCCTCCATGAACCCTTCCATCCCTACCACCGCGCTGCAGTTGCGCTCGCTTGTGCAAGCCGATGGCACCTTGCAGATCAGCCTGGAGCCGACGCCCGTGCCCACACCGGGGCCCGACGAAGTGCTGATCCAGGTGCAGGCCACGCCCATCAACCCTTCGGACATTGGCCTGCTGCTGGGCCCCGCCGATCTGTCCACCGTGCAGGTCACGGGCACGGTCGAGCGGCCGGTGGCCACGGCCCACATCCCTGAGCGCGCCATGCCTGGCATGGCGGCACGCCTGGGCCAGAGCATGCCGGTGGGCAACGAGGGCGCAGGTCTGGTGGTGGCCGCAGGTAGCTCGCCCGCCGCGCAGGCGCTGCTGGGCCGCACGGTGGCCGTGATTGGCGGGGCCATGTATGCGCAATACCGCGCCATGCCTGCGTCGCAGTGCCTGCCGCTGCCACCCGGGACCACAGCGGCTGAAGGCGCATCGTGCTTCGTCAACCCGCTGACGGCGCTGAGCATGGTGGAGACCATGAAGCGCGAGGGCCACACCGCGCTGGTGCACACCGCGGCAGCCAGTAACCTGGGCCAGATGCTGCTCAAGATTTGCCAGAAGGACGGTGTCGGCCTGGTCAACATCGTGCGCAAGCCCGAGCAGGCGGCGCTGCTGCGCGAACTGGGCGCCCAGTATGTGTGCGACAGCAGCGCGCCCAATTTCATGGCCGAGCTGACCGATGCGCTGGCCGCCACGGGCGCCACCATTGCGTTTGATGCCACGGGCGGTGGCACGCTGGCCGGTCAGATCCTGCAGTGCATGGAGGCCGCCATCAACCGCAAAGCCAAGGAATACAGCCGCTATGGTTCGGCCGTGCACAAGCAGGTGTATCTGTATGGCCACCTGGACACCCGCCCCACCGAGATCCAGCGTACCTTTGGCATGGCCTGGGGCGTGGGCGGGTGGCTGCTGTTTCCGTTTCTGCAGAAGATCGGCGAAGAGGCCACGCAGGCGCTGCGCCAGCGCGTGGCGGCCGAGCTGAAGACCACGTTCGCCAGCCACTACGCGCGCACCGTGTCGCTGGCGGGGGCGCTGAGTGCCGAGTCCATTGCGTTCTATGGCCCGCGCAACACCGGGGCCAAGGTGTTGATCGACCCGTCGCTGTAAGCGACATTGCAAAGGCGCGCCTGACGCCCTTGCGGGGCGCGGCTGCGCGGCAGGCACCAACAAAAAGGGCTCCCAAGGGAGCCCTTTCTGCCTGCCCGCCCCTGCGGTTCAGTTAACACTCCCCATGGCAACAGCACCCGCACCGCGCGAAGTGCCACCGCCATGGGAAGTCCCGCAACTGCTTCAAACCAACCCAAGCAGTTGGTCTGCCAAATTACATGGCGCTGAATTCACCCGAAGGGATCTGGCCGGTGCGCACAGCTTCAGCAGCCTGGGCACGCACGGCAGCGCGGTCAGCGGTGGACTTGTAGGTCACCACGCGCGAACCTGCGGGCTCGATGGAGCGTGTTTGTGCCACGGTAGCGGCTTCAGCAGCCACTTCAGCGCGGGTGCGGTTCGTGTCGAACTTGAGGGCGAATTGCGAGCCATCGGCTTCGTCAGCATGGGCGCCAAAAGCGGCGAAGGCGGCAACGGCGGCGACGGAGAGGAAACGGGCGGTCTTGTTCATGATGAAAATCCTTGAAAGTTAAAAAGCGTCTCAAAAAAGCCGGTTCAAAAACCATTCCTGAACCGGGTTCGGTGAGTCGCCTTGCGGGTTCGGCTCATCGATGGGATGAACTGTACGCCGATGGTGTTCAGAGAAAAACTACTCAGTCGCGAACTAACTGTTCCAGTATTGAGAACAATCTTTCCACCCTCCCGCGCTCACGTCTGAACTTTCAGCACTCGAACTCTTGTGGAAAAAACTGTATATTCATACAGTATCAAATCACAGGAGAAGCAGCGCCATGCAAGTCATCGAATCCACTTTCGCCGTCACTCTGCGCGACTATCCCGAGGAGCTCCCGGCCAAGGAGCGCATTGCCGCAGAAATCAGGTACGCCAAGGCGCTCGAAAAGCAGCTCGGTGGGCCCGAACAGGTCGCCGCCGCCCTGGACACCATGCAGAGCCTGGAAGAGTCACCGCCCGAGGTGGTTTCTCCTGGCGACCTCACCCTGCTCAAGGCTTGGGGCAAGGCCAGTGTGGCAGCCCGGCAGGCAGGGTTCCGGGATCTGGGGGAAGGGGAGGGTGCGTACTTTGAAGTGCGGCTGGTACGGGCCTGAAAGGCTGCCACAGCGGGCGAGGGCATTTGCCGAAGGGCCCGCAGGTCCGCGTTCGGCATGAGGGCTGGAGCAGCGCGGGATGAGCAGACGCCGTAACGATCGGCCGATGCCCAATGCTCTCTGTGTCGTGTTGGACAGGTCACCCTTGTGCTTGCACACCTGCGTTGCCGGCAGATACTGTGTGTACATTGCATTACCTGCACCCATCAACGCCGGAGACAAGACACCATGACCCTGCCGCTTCACCCCCTGGACGCCGACCTGTTTGCCCGCGCGTTGCCGCTGCTGGACGACGAGTGGCTGACCCGCGACCCCGAACTGGCGCCCGTGTTGCCCACGGTGCTCGCGCGCAATGTGGGGCAGGACTGGCACAAGGCGGGCACGTTTCGACACCACCTGGTGGGTGTTACGCGCACCCTGACCGTGTGGCAGCAGCCGCGCGATGTGCGTTTGCTGGGTCTGCTGCACAGCGTGTATGGCAATGCGTTTGTGGACTTGGTGAAGTTCGACCCCGCCAAGGAGCGCGCCCGGGTGCGCGAGATTGCGGGCGAGTCGGCCGAGCACCTGGTGTATCTGTTCTGCACCCAGTCACGCACGCAGTTTGTGCAAAAGGTGCTGGCCCATTCGCTGGAGGCCGACGGCAGCCTGGTGCTGCAAAAAGATGGGCAGGACCACGTGCTCACGCCGTATGAGGTGGCGGCCTTCATCATCGTGAGCATGGCCGACACCATCGAGCAGTGGTTCAGCTGGCAGGACGACATCTTTTCGCGCTTTCCGGACGTGCAGCACCGTAGCCAGAAAGCGCACTGGGCCGCATCGCTATGGCCCGGGCCCATGCGGCCGTCGGGGCGCATGGTGCACCAGATCAATGGGCTGGCCAAGGCGCTCCAGCACCCGGGGCTGAAGGACGTGCTGCCCATGCCGCCCGTGTTTGCGCACTGCTCGCAGTACCTGTCTGCGGCCAACGAGGCGGCGGCCACGTCACTGTACTGGTCCGTCATCCAGCAAGACCAGCCGCTGGTGGACCTGGACGTGGCCACTGGCGTGCTGGAAAGCGCCGTGCGCCACAACCCGTGGGTGGGTGAGCCGCAGATGGTGCTGGCCCAGTTGTATCTGTCCGCCGGCCGCAAGGACGACGCCAAGGCCGCCGCCGAGAGCGCGCTGCACCTGTTCAGCGCCTGGGGCAATGCGTGGGACAAACGCGTGCAGTGGGACGCCTGGGTGGCCTGGACGCGTATCCTGCTGCAGGGCGCGACGGTGGAAGGCACCTGGCCCGAGCGGCTGGACAAGCTGAACAACGTGGCGCTGCGGGGCTGAGGAAACCGCTTTGCAGCTTGTTATGCGATTGGGTTGTAATGAAATGAAAACTTAGTTGTTCCAGTTTTATCGGGGAAACCCTAGGATGCGAGCCATCTCTCAACGAAAGGTTTTCCCTGTGAACAACAACAAGCGCCTTCTCCTGCAATCCGCCCTGGCCCTGGCTGCTGCCGCCGCTTTCTCCACTGGCGCCATGGCCCAGGACAAGCCCATCAAGGTGGGCGTGACCGGCGGTCCCCACGCCCAGATCTTCGAGCAGGTCAAGAAGGTGGCCGAGAAGGACGGCCTCAAGATCCAGATCGTCGAGTTCAGCGACTATGTGCAGCCCAACGCCGCACTGGCCGCGGGCGACCTGGACGCCAACAGCTACCAGCACAAGCCTTACCTTGATGCTCAAGTGGCCGACCGTGGCTACAAGCTGGTGTCGGTGGGCTACACCGTCAACTTCCCCATCGGCCTGTATTCCAAGAAGGTCAAGAAGCTGGAAGACCTGAAGGAAGGCGCCAAGTTCGGCATTCCCAACGACCCCACCAACGGCGGCCGTGTGCTGCTGGTGCTGCAGGACAAGGGCCTGATCAAGCTGCGTGACGGCGCTGGCCTCAAGGCCACGCCGCTGGACGTGGTGAGCAACCCCAAGAAGCTCAAGTTTGTTGAACTCGACGCGGCCCAGCTGCCCCGTTCGCTGGACGATCTGGACGCATCGGCCATCAACACCAACTTTGCGTTGTCGGCCGGCCTGAACCCTGGCAAGGACGCCATTGCGCAAGAAAACGCCAAGAGCCCCTATGTCAACCTGATCGCCGTGCGCGACGCCGACAAGGACAAGCCCTGGGTGGCCAAGCTGGTGAAAGCCTACCACTCGGAAGAAGTGAAGAAGTTCATCCAGACCGAGTTCAAGGGCTCGGTGTTGCCCGGGTTCTGAGGCTGATCGCAAACGCGCCCTGCGATGCAGGGCGCTGCGGCTCTGCGGAGTGACCTGCTGCTTCGCTCCCTCTCCCGCAAAGGGAGAGAGGGCAGAAAAACGACTGCAACAAAAGTCAAATATCCAGGCATTTTTGGCTGTTGGCGCTTATCCATAAAGCGCGAAAAGCTATCTAAATGATAGCGATAGGCCAGCCCCATTCCCCTGCGTCGTGCTGGGGAAACTGCGGTATGGCGCTTGCATACACAATGAGAGGGTAACGTCCAGTAACACCATCCCCTCCACCATGCCCTTCGCGGAACGAATCTTCTCAGCGGTCTGGTTGAGTGCGACCACGCTGTTGTTCGTTGCGTCGCTGTGGGTGCCGGACGTCAGCGTGCGGGTGTTTCTGGACAACGCCTCGTGGACACTGGCGTTTGGGCTGTCGGCCTTCTGGGCCTGGCGCGGTTGGCGGCAGGCGCCCCCCACCGACCGCACGCTGCACGCCGGTCTGCTGGCCTTTGCCCTGCTGGTGGCTGTGGGGCAGATCGTGTGGAACGTGCAGGTGGCGCTGGACTGGAACCCGTTCCCGGCGCCCGCCGATCTGCTGTTTCTGGCCGGTGGGCCGCTGTGGGCCGCCACTGTCATCCGTGCCACGTTTGCCCGCCTCTCGCGTGACCGTGCCTACCCGGCGGCGCTCGACTTTGGTGGCGCCGTGTTGGCGCTGCTGGGGTTCACGCTGGTGGTCTATCTGCCCTCGGGCGGGGTGGGGTCGCTGGCGGTGAGCACGGTGCTGGTGCTGTACCCGGCGGGGTTCCTCACGGCGGCGGGTGTCACGGCGCTGGCCATTCCTACCGTGGGGGTGCGGGTGGCGCGTTCGCACCTGCTGGTGTTGATGGGCCTGCTGGGCTATGGCCTGAGCTGGATGCAGTGGAACCTGATGGTGATCAGCGGCACGGTGGAGCCGGGTGTCTGGTTCAACGCCAGCTTCAGCCTGTCGGCGCTCGCACTGGGGTGGGGCGCGCGCTGGCTGCGCTTTGATATGTCGGTGGATGCCGACTACCGCCGCCAGTGTGACCGGGCCATGAACTATGTGCCGCTGGTGTCGATGACGCTAGCCGCCATCACCCTGGTGCTGCTGTTTGTCGCGCCCGACGGGCGTGCCGGGGTGCAGGTGCTCATCCTGGTGTGCTGCCTGCTGGTGCTGCTGCTGGCCGCAATGCGCCAGACCATTGTGGTGAGCCTGCTCAACCGCCTGCGCACCGCCGAGGCCGCCGTGCTGCGCAATGAGGAGCAGCTGTACCGGGTGGCGCACTTTGATGCCCTCACCGGCCTGCCCAATCGCCGCTACTTTGAAGACGCGCTGGAGCGCGCTGTGGCCGAGGCTGCGCGCGACACGCAGAGTACTAACCGCCGCGTGGCATTGCTACTGATTGACCTGGACCACTTCAAGAGCGTGAACGAAACCTACGGCCACCGCGTGGGTGATGCGCTGCTGAGCGAGGTTGCCCAGCGCATCACCCAGCTGCTGGCAGGGCAGGGCCTGGTGTCGCGGCTGGCCAATGACCAGTTCACCGTGATGCTGCTGCGCCCCGCATCGCGTACCGATCTGGCGCAGCTGGCGGCTTCTCTGGTGGAGGGGCTGGCGCGGCCCTGGGAGCTTTCGGAGGTGGGCGCGCAGTACATGGGTGCAAGTCTGGGCATCAGCCTGTATCCGGATGACTCTGTCAACAGCGTGGAGCTGGTGCGCCATGCGCATTCGGCGCTGCATGCCACCAAGAGCGCGGGGCGGGGCTCGTACCGCTTCTACATCGAGGAGTTCACGCAGATCACGCGTGGCCGGCTGGAGCTGCGCAGACGCCTGCACAGCGCGCTGCAAGGGGGTGAGTTCACACTGGTGTACCAGCCCCAGCTCAACCAGCAACGCCAGACGGTGGGCGCCGAGGCACTGCTGCGCTGGTCGATGGAGGGCAAGCCGGTGCCGCCCGACGAGTTCATCCCGCTGGCCGAGGAGAGCGGGCTGATCGTGCCCATCGGGCTGTGGGTGTTTGAGACCGCCTGTCGCCAGATGGCACAGTGGCGCGCCGAGGGCTGGCAGGTGCCGGTGGTGTCGGTCAATGTCTCCACCATCCAGCTGCGCGAGCCGGGTTTCACCCAGACCCTGTTGGGCGTGACGCAGCGCGCCGGTGTGGAGCCTGCGGGCCTGGTGCTGGAGATCACCGAGTCGCAGCTGCTGGACGAGTCTCTGTACGCCATCGCGCTCGACCTGAAGAATGCGGGTTTTGCGCTGTCGATTGATGACTTTGGCACCGGTCACTCATCACTCATCAAGCTCAAGCGCCTGCCGGTGAGCGAGCTGAAGATCGACAAGGTGTTTGTGCGCGACATCGTGGTGGACGTGAACGACCGCGAGATCTGCGCCACCGTCAACGCCCTGGCCCGCACGCTAGGCCTTTCGGTGGTGGCCGAAGGCGTGGAGACTGAGGAGCAGCTGCAGTTCCTGATCCGCATGGGCTGCGAGCGTTTTCAGGGCTGGCTGTTTGCCCCGGCCCTGCCGCCCCAGCAACTGGCCGAACAATGGTTGCAGCGGCAGGGGTTGCCCGCTGCGCAGTGACTGTGGGCGCGGTGTGGTGTAGGGGCGGCGTTGCCTGGGCGTGCTATATCAAAATTGATAGCTACTTAGGCATATTCCACTAGCGCATCCGGCCATTTTTCTTCATAAACGACAAAACCCGACGCAGGGCCGGGTTCCAGGGGCGTCGCAGGGCTTGCGCCTTGCGCGTCGTCGTTTTTGCAGCGCTTATGCGGCCTGCGACACGCGGGCCTGGTTGGCGGCCACGCTGGTGTGGGTGGTGATTTCCACATCGGCCGATGCCAGTGCGGCCGCCTTGGCGTCCGGGCCCATGGCCACGCCTTCTGCACGCACAAAGCGCACGTCGGTGATGCCGAAGAAGCCGAACACCACCTTCAGGTAGCTCTCCTGGTGCTCCATGGCCTGGCCGCCTTCGCTGGTCGAGTACACGCCGCCACGGGTGGAGGCCACGATCACCGTCTTGCCACCGGCCAGACCCACGGGGCCCTTCTCGGTGTACTTGAAGGTGCGGCCCGCTTGCGCCAGGCGGTCGATCCAGGCCTTGAGCTGGCTGGGGATGGAGAAGTTGTACAGCGGCGCGCCAATCACGATCACGTCGGCGGCCAGGAACTGGCTCACCAGTGCTTCGGACAGCGCGTTTTCAGTGCGTTCCACCTCGGTGGCTGCGGCCTGGCCGGTGCGGAACCCCAGCGACTGGGCCGACAGGTGCGAAGGGGCCTGCTGGGCGAGGTCCAGGTATTGCACGGTGGTGCCAGGGTGGGCGGCTTGCCATGCAGCCACGGTGCGGGCAGTCAGTTGGCGGGACACGGATTGATCGCCAGTGATGGCAGAGTCGACGTGAAGCAGTTGCATGAGGGAACTCCTGGGGTTCTGTGGATCGGAGCCACAGCGTGTGGCCATGGGATGAATTGTGAGGATGGATCAATTTGTTGATAAGGTAGTGAACTTGCGATAAATTGTTCTATCCATAGAACGATTGAAGTGTGTTACGGACCCCTCCATGCAAGACCTCAACGACATGCTGTATTTCGCCGAAGTGGTGGAGCGCGGCGGCTTTGCCGCTGCGGGCCGTGCCCTCGGCATCCCCAAATCGCGCCTGTCGCGCCGGGTGTCGGACCTGGAAACGCAGCTGGGCGTGCGCCTGCTGCAGCGCACCACCCGCAAGCTCTCGCTGACCGAAGTGGGCGAGGCGTATTTGCGCCATTGCCAGGCCATGCGCGAGTCGGCCCAGGCGGCGGCCGACACTGTGGCCCAGGTGCAGACCACACCGCGCGGCACCATCCGCGTGAGCTGTCCTGTGACGCTTGCACAGACCGTGGTGGCCGAGCTGATGCCCCGGTTTCTCGCCCAGTACCCCGAGGTGCGCATCGACATGCTGGTGAGCAACCGCGCGGTGAACCTGGTGGAGGAGGGCATCGACGTGGCGCTGCGCGTGCGGCCGTCGGTGGACGACAGCGGCAGCATGGTCGTCAAGCGCCTGGACCACACCACGCAGATCCTGGTGGCCAGCCCCGAGCTGCTGATCCGCCAGGGCACACCCAAGACGCTGGACGACCTGGCCAAGCTCGACAGCATTGCCATGTCGGCCCCCGAGGGGCGCTCCACCTGGAACCTGATTGGCCCGGGCGGCGTGCACCAGGTGGTGCAGCACACGCCGCGTTATGTGGCGGACGACCTGCTCACGCTCAAGTACGCCGCCGTGGCCGGCACGGGCGTGTGCTGGATGCCCGACTACATGTGCCAGGAAGAAATGCGCGAGCGCAAGCTGGTGCGGGTGCTGCCCGACTGGGCACCGGCACCCGCCATCGTGCACGCCGTGTTCCCCTCACGACGGGGCCTGTCGCCCGCGGTGCGGCGGTTTCTGGACTACCTGGGCGAGGCCATGCCCGGGCGCAGCAGCCTGAGCACGCGGCAGGCCCTGCAGGGGCTCGACGGCGCGAACATCTGAGTCGCTGAATTCAAATACTGTGCTTGTGCACTGTTTCAGTGGGCAAAGCGCTTTTTGGCGCCACAATGCAACGAATTGCAACTGTGCGGGCTGCGCCCGTCCGTGTGGTCGGCACACGCGGCGGCCCGGGGACTTTTTGTGACCGCTCCACACCCCATCGACCAAGACATCCGGCAAGCCCGCGTGCACCCTGCCGTGCGCGCCATCGTGATCCCGCCGTGCCCCGAATCGTTGCTGCGCCTGCAGCAGATCGTGGCGGCGCCCGAGCTGGACTCGACCGCGCTGGAGCAACTGGCATCCTCCGACGTGGCCCTGGCCGCCGCCGTGATGCGGCTGGCCAACAGCCCGCTGTACGGCCTGGCCCAGCCGGTGCAGACCGTGGGCATGGCGCTGACGGTACTGGGGCTGCAGCCGGCCGTGGAGCTGCTGTCTGCCTTCATCACGCGCAACGCGCTGCAGGTGCGCTCGCCGCTGCTGGAGCATTTCTGGGAAAGCTCGCAGCGCCGCGCCATTGCGTGCGAGCACATCGGCCACCAGCTCTACAGCCTGGACCCGGGCCTGGGTTACAGCTTCGGGCTGTTCTGCCACGTGGGCATGCCGGTGCTGGTGAAGGCGGTGCGGGGCTACGCGGGCACCGTGACCGAGGCCCTGGCGCGCAAGGACCGCACCTTTACCCAGACCGAGAACGCGAGCCACCGCACCGACCATGCGGTGATGGGCGCCATCGTGGCGCGCACCTGGCACCTGCCGGGCGACGTGGCCCAGGCCATCTGGCTGCACCACGACTTTGCCTGCCTGAACGACGAGCAGTTTGATCCCACCGTGCGCCACCTGGTGGCGCTGGGGTTGCTGGCCGAGTTTCTGGTCAACCAGCACGACGGCCTGGCCCCCACGCGCGAGTGGACCCAACACGGCCAAGCCTGCATGGACCACCTGCATGTGACGCAGGACGAGCTGGACCACTGGATCGACGCGCTGCACCCCGCGTTTGAGGCGGTGCGTTTCTGATGATTCCGACGAGCAACTGACTCGCCGCTACCGCCGAGCGGGGCAGCTAGGCCCGCCCCCTGCGGACATGACGTGGGCACTGCGAGACCTGCCGGTGCGCTTTTCAGCGGGCCGCTTCCAGCAGCTCTGCCAGGCGCGTGTGCCCCCGCTGTGCCGCGAGCTGTGCCGCATTCAGACCTTCGCGGTCCACCAGCGCCGGGTTGGCGCGCAAGGCCAGCAGCCGCTGCACAGTGGCGGTGTGGCCGTTCATGGCCGCCAGCATCAGAGCGGTTTTTCCTCCGGGGTCGCGGGCATCCACTGGTGTGCCCTGTTGCACGAGGGCTTCGACCTGCTGGGGTTGGCCCGAGCGGGCGGCCTCCCAGATGGTGTTGGGCGCGGCCGCGCCCAGATTTTTTGACATGGCAGGGGCTGCAGCCGCCGCTTGGTGGTCGCGCGCTGCAGAGTCCGCTAGCGGGGCGCGGGTGGCTGGTGCAGCTGCTGCGGCGGGGGCAGCCGGGGCGGTTTCTTGAAGGGCTGGTGCAGTGGAGACTGATGCGCGTTCGCGCCTTTCGGCACCAGATTCGGCAGGGGAGGCTGCGGTCGAGGGCGGGGGGGGCGACGCTGGGAAACCGGAGAGGGCCCCGGCTGCGCGAGGTGCTGACAGGGCTTCCTGCTCAGTGGAAGGCGACACAGGAGCGGGCTGGGCGGGTGCTGGTGTCTGCGCAGGCGCGGGGGGGGCTACCGTGGCGGGCTTGGGGAGCATGGCGTCGGCCGACGGGCCGGCGCTGTTCCGCGTACTTTTCTGCGCGCTTTCCGGTGCAGGCGGAGTGACCGATGGGGGCTCTGCCGGTGGCGGGAGCGTCGGTGTGGCCGCAGGAGCAGGGACCGTGGGAGCCTGCGCAGGCGACTCGGTCCGGCGGTGGCTGAAAGCGGTGTCCCGCTCTTCGAGCGTGCCGCGCTCAAACTGCAGCATCAGCAAGCCAGTCAGCCCCACCACGGCCAAGGTGGCCAGGGCAGAAATCTTCCAGCGGGCCTGGTTGGCGGCAGGGGCTGCTACCGGGGTGGCCGATGCCGCAGCCGCTGCCACCATCTGTGCATGCGCACGCACGGCATCGCGCACATGCACGCCGGGGCGGGCGCCTTCCTGTTCGCTGGCCTCGTGGTAGCGCCGGACCAGTTCGTCATCCTGCCGGGTCATACAAACTCCTTGAGGTGCTGGCGCAGGCTGGCCCGCGCGTAGCGCAGGCGGCTTTTGGCGGTTTCAAAGTTCACGCCGGTGGCCTCGGCAATCTCCTGCACGCTCAGGTCTCCTTCGGCTTGCAACAAAAAGGCCTCGCGCTGCTCTGGCGGCAACTGCTCCACGGCGGCGATGAGCGCGGCGGCCTGCTCGCGCGACTGCAATTGGCGCACGGGCCCGAAGCCCGAGTCCGCTACCAGCGTATCTGCCCGGCTGCGCGCATCGTCGTCGCTGGCATCCAGGCTGGCATGGTGTTTGGCGGTACGCAGATGGTCCACCAGTCGGTGGTGTGCCAAGGTGAACAGCCAGGTGCGGAACCTGGCCTTGACCTCGTAGCGGGCAGCGTTGCGCGCCACCGCAAACCACACGTCCTGCAGCAGGTCGTCGGCCACGGCCTGCACCTTCACGCTGCGAAACACGAACCGCCACACGGCCAGCTCGTGCCGGGCGTAGAGCCGGTCGAACGCACCCAGGTCGCCGCTGGCGTAACGCAGCATCAGCGTCTCGTCGGCATCGTCGTGGGGCGGGGCGGATGGCACCCGCGGATTATGCGAGGCCCGCATGCACCAGCGGCAGCGTACTGGTAGATGCTCTCAAGGCCTACCTCGGGTCGGGAACGTACGACAGGTTGTCGGACTGTGGAAACGCGCGGGGCACAGGGGGCCGCGCGATGGGCTCGCGGATCACGCCCGCAGCCATCAGGTTTTCGCGGCTGTCATAGCGGATGCTGATGATTTCGTTGGGGCGGAGTTGCAGCCGGGTGAAAGTGGTGTGCGACACAACGGATGTCTCGCGCTGGCCGTGCGCCGTTCCCAGCTTGGCCGACGGGATAGGCGCCGCCTTGGCCGCACTGTCGGCAGACATCGAGCGCGCCGAGGACTCGGCCTCTGACGCTGGCGACGGCGCGGCGGCGGCCGGTGCGGGTGCCGACTGTGCCGAGGGCAGCGCAGGCGCCGGCTCTTCGCGCAAGCGCCCCCGGCTGTTGGCCATCCCGTTGCTGCTATCACGGCGCTGGCTGTATGGCTCGGGTACGAAGGTGGGTGAGGGCACCGGTGGCTGTTCGCGGAACAGCGCCACGCCAATCACGCCCACGTGAGCGGGGCGGCCCGTGCGGGCGGCATACGAGTTGGTAATGTGCGAGAACTCGAACGCAGCGACTTCGCTATTGCTCTTGCGCCAGCCGGTGATCTGGTAACGCTCATAGGGCGAGAACACATACCCGCCCTGGTCCCACGCAGCGGTTTCGCCGCTGAGCACGTTGACCCCGTCCACCGAAGGAACGGCCAGTACCCGCTCGCCCAGCCGGTTGCGCACATTGATGGCATACCGAGCGCCCGGGCGGCCGGCCACCCAGTATTCGCCTTGGGCGTAGTGCACTGGCAGCGTGGCGCCAGTGTCGCGGTCCACGATGGTGACATCGGCCAGGCGGCCAATGCCATGGGCAGGTAGATGGCTCATACCCAGCAGCGCGGCCAGTGTCGCGAGGGCGGGGAAGGTGAGAGAACGGTGTTTCATGGCAGCTCCATCAAAAAAGTGGTGGTGCTGGGTGAAACGAATGGCGCGGGCGAATGGGGTTGAGAGGAGCCGAAAAAATCCTGAATTTTTTCAGCGCCTCATCACACCGCAACTCTGCGGAACCGTCGTCCGCACTGCAGCTTCAGCGCGCGAGGCGGCGCACGCTGGAGGCTGGCAGGGCATTGCCCTGGGGGGATGCCATTGCGCGCGGGGCGGGGTTGCCCATGCCCGCTGTGGCACTGCCACTGACCTGGAACACGGCCACCAGCTCCGCCAGGCGCTGGGCCTGCTGGCGCAGGTTTTCTGCGGCAGCGGTGCTTTCGCCCACCAGCGCGCCGTTTTGCTGTGTCATCTGGTCCAGCTGGGTCACGGCCACGTTGACCTGCGAGATGCCGTCGCTCTGCTCGGCAGCGGCGGTGCTGATCTCTCCAATGATGCCGTTCACGCGCTGAACGCCTTGCACGATCTCGTTCATGGTGTCGCCGGCATTGGCTACCAGCTGGGTGCCCGAGTCCACCTTTTCGACGCTGGACTGGATCAGCGCCTTGATCTCCTTGGCGGCCTCGGCGCTGCGTTGCGCCAGGCTGCGCACCTCGGTGGCCACCACCGCAAAGCCGCGCCCTTGTTCGCCTGCGCGAGCGGCTTCCACGGCAGCGTTCAGCGCCAGGATGTTGGTCTGGAACGCAATGCCATCGATCACGCCGATGATGTCGGCGATCTTCTGGCTGCTGTGGTGGATGTCCTGCATGGTACTCACCACCTGCTGCATCACTTCGCCGCCCTTGGTGGCGGTGCTGGCGGCGGTGGTGGCCAGGGCGTTGGCCTGGCGGGCCGAGTCGGCGCTTTGGCGCACGGTGGCAGTCAGCTCTTCCATGCTGGCCGCGGTTTGCTCCAGGCTGCTGGCGGCTTGCTCGGTGCGGTGTCCCAGGTTCTGGTTGCCGCTGCTGATGTCGTCGCTGGTGGTGCGCAGTTGCGCAATGTTGTCGCGCACGGCCGACACCAGCTCATGAAAGCGCTGCTGCATGTCGCGCACAGCCACCATCACGCTGCCGGTGTCGCCCGCCTTGACCTGCACATGTGCCGTCAGGTTGCCTTGCTGGATGGCCTGCACCACGGCGCGCACTTCGTTGGGCTCGGCCCCCAGTTCGCGGCCAATGCTGCGTGACACCAGCACCGTCACCGCCACGCTGATCAGAACGGCCAGCAGGGTGATGGAGAGCATCACGCCGGTAAATTGGCTGGCGTCCTGGTTGGCCGCCTGGCTGTTCTTGATGATGCGGCCTTCTTCGTAGTCAATGAGTTTGTTGGCAGCGGCCAGCCATTGCTCGTACTGGGGTTTGGCCTCCGCCCAGAGCAGGGCTTCGGCGCCCGCGCGGTCACCGGCCTGCGTCAGTGCGACCACCTTGCCGGTGGTGGCCACCGTGCGTGCCTCTATGTCCTTGAGGGCCTGCACCATGGGGCCCACTTCGGGTGGGACCTCCTTGGCGGTTTTCAGCACGTTGTCGAGTTGTGTGGCGGACTTGGCATAAAAGTCGGCCAGTCGTGCGATGGACTCAATTTCTTTCTTGCGCGCATCGTCATTCGGCGCCAGCACCACGTCGCGCACTGCGATGGAGCGGTCATGCGCCGAGCCTCGGAAGTTGATGGCAACGCGCTGGATGACTGCGTTTTGCGTGGCGTTGGCGGTCAACGCGCCATCGATGCCCCGTGCAATGAGCACGCTGTAGACCGACATTCCTAACAAAGCCACGATGACCAGGCCGAAGCCCACCATCAGGCGCTGGCTGATTTTCCATGTGTGCATTGAAAGTGCCTCTTGAAGATGTCTTGGGACAAAGTTGCCAATACAAACCACAAGCATTGGCGGCCCCATAAGCGGGAGTGCCACGGCAAAGTGTTTGCATTTGGTTACATTGTACGCGCTGGTAAATAAATAAACCGTTTGGTTTAAGTTATTCACTCGATAGTCGGTGTTTTCCGAGGCTGTTCTAAGTGCTCAGTGTTAGATGATTTGGCGATTAAGTAAGAAAAATTAAGTTGTTTTGGTTTTAAAGCATGGACTGCAGAATGCCTGCTCTGTGACCACCACCACTTCCATCATCATCGTCCCCGGCTGGCGTGACTCGGGCCCCGGCCACTGGCAGAGCCTGTGGGCTGAGCGCCTGCCGCATGCCCGTCGCGTGGTGCAGGACGACTGGATCACGCCCACCCGTTCGGCCTGGGTGAGCCAGCTGGAAAAGACAGTGTTGGCTGCGCCCCAGCCCGTGGTGATCGTGGCGCACAGCCTTGGTTGTATTGCCACTACGCACATGGGCCCGGAGGCTGCGGCCAAGGTGTGTGGTGCGTTGCTGGTGGCACCGGCCGACCCCGAGCGCCGCGCCATCCTGAGCGACTTTGCCCCTGTGCCCTACGCCCCGCTGCCTTACCGCAGCATCGTGGTGGCCAGCAGCAACGACCCTTTCTGCCCCATTCGCCTGGCGGGTGCCTATGCGCGGGCCTGGGGCAGCGAGTTTGTGCGCATGCAGAACGCAGGGCATATCAACATCGACTCGGGCCACGGTGAATGGCCTTTGGGTTGGGCGTTGCTGCAGTCTCTGGAGGGCGACCACGGCACCGTCCAGCCAGCGGCTGGTTACTCGCACGTTTCTCCGGCCGCCGCCTGATTGCTATCTAATTGATAGCTATCGGTGCATGTCTGACTAGCGCTTGAAGCCCTTAGGGCTCTAAATGCTGGGCCCAGGCAGCTGGTGCGGGGTTCGAAGTCATGGCATCAGCACGCCCTGCGAGGAGTTCATATGCCAATTTTCGATTAATTAACAAGAATATATTCTTTTGAGTTTTAAGGGGTGGTCCGCACAATGCGGAATCTCCAGCAATTTTTGGGCGACCACACCATGACTTCTCTGAAACTCAAGACCCTCCTGGCCTCTCTGGCCCTGGCCGCGAGCGGCATGGCTGCCGCTCAAAATTCGCTGCTCAACGTGTCGTATGACGTGGCCCGCGAGTTCTACAAGGACTACAACGCCGCCTTCGCCGCGCACTACAAGAAGACCACCGGCCAGGACGTGAAGATCGACCAGTCGCACGCTGGCTCCAGCGCTCAGGCACGGGCCGTGAATGACGGCCTGGCGGCTGATGTGGTCACGATGAACACAACGACCGACGTGCAGTTTCTGGCTGACAACGGCGTAGTCGCCAAGGACTGGGCCAAGAAGTTTCCGCACGACGCATCGCCCACCACCTCGACCATGCTGTTCCTGGTGCGCAACGGCAACCCCAAGAACATCAAGGACTGGGAAGACCTCATCAAGCCCGGCGTGCAGGTGATCGTGGTCAACCCCAAGACGGGCGGCAACGGTCGTTATGCCTATCTGGCCGCCTGGGGCGCCGTACGTGAAAAGGGTGGCACGGAGGCGCAGGCCGCAGAATTCGTGGGCAAGCTCTACAAAAACGTGCCCATTCTGGCCAAGGGTGGCCGCGATGCCACCGCCACCTTCCTGCAGCGCAACCAGGGCGATGTGCTGATCACCTTCGAGTCCGAAGTCGTCTCCATCGACCGCGAGTTCGGCGCGGGCAAGGTCGATGCCATCTACCCCTCGGTGAGTGTGGTGGCCGAGAACCCCGTGGCTGTGGTCGAGCGCACAGTGGCCAAGAAGGGTACGGCGCAGCTGGCCAAGGCTTACCTCGACTATCTGTATTCGGATGAAGCCCAGGAGATCGCTGCCAAGCACGCCATTCGCCCCCGTTCGGAGGCCGTGCTCAAGAAGTACGCCGACACCTTCAAACCGCTCAAGCAGTTCACGGTGGCCAAGTACTTCGGCTCGCTGACCGAAGCGCAGAAGGTGCACTTCAACGACGGCGGTCAGTTTGACAAGCTGTACACGCCCGGCGCCAAGTAAGTAAGTCCAGCGCTTTTCCCGACTCACCACTGCATCTATGACCACTGCGAACGCTGTGGCCGCAGCCCCGGCCGGACGGCGCGCGCCCAAGCGCGTGCTGCCTGGCTTTGGGCTGTCACTGGGCTACACCCTTTTCTACTTGAGCATCATCGTGCTGATCCCTCTGTCGGCACTGATCTTCAAGACCTTCACACTCACCTGGGAGCAGTTCTGGGCCGCCATCAGCGCGCCGCGTGTGATGGCTTCGTACCGGCTGACCTTCGGCGCATCGTTTCTCGCGGCGCTGGTCAATCTGGTGTTCGGCCTGCTGATCGCGTGGGTGCTGGTGCGCTACAAGTTCCCAGGCAAGAAGATCGTCGATGCGCTGGTGGACCTGCCGTTTGCGCTGCCCACCGCCGTGGCGGGTATCTCGCTCACCGCCCTGCTGGCAGGCAATGGCTGGGTGGGCGGCATTCTGGAGCCCATGGGTATCCAGCTCGCGTTCAAGCCCGCAGGCATCGTGATTGCACTGATCTTCATCGGCCTGCCGTTTGTGGTGCGCACCGTGCAGCCCGTGCTGGAAGATGCCGAAAAAGAGCTGGAAGAAGCCGCCACCTGCCTGGGTGCCACACGCCTGCAGACCTTTACCAAGGTCATCCTGCCCTCCATCACGCCCGCACTGCTCACCGGCTTTGCCATGGCATTTGCGCGGGCGGTGGGTGAATACGGTTCGGTCATCTTCATCGCAGGCAACATGCCCATGGTGTCGGAGATCACGCCGCTCATCATCATCGGCAAGCTGGAGCAGTACGACTACGCTGGCGCTACCGCTGTGGCCGTGGTGATGCTGGTCATCTCCTTCATCCTGCTGCTCATCATCAACGCGCTACAAGCCTGGCAGCGCCGCCACGCGGGGGCACCAGCATGAGCGGCAACAACTCCCGAACCATTCGCCGCGCACAGGCGGGCACGACCGAAGCGCCCTGGGTCCGCTACACGCTGATCGCCATCGCCTTGGCTTTCATGCTGCTGTTCCTGGTGCTGCCGCTGGCCGCCGTGTTTGCCGAGGCGCTGCGCAAGGGCTTTGGCGCGTACCTTGAAGGCCTGCGCGAGCCCGACGCCTGGTCGGCCATCAAGCTCACGCTGATCACCGCGCTGATTGCCGTGCCGCTGAACCTGGTGTTTGGCGTGGCCGCCGCTTGGTGCATTGCCAAGTACGAATTCAAAGGCAAGGCATTTTTGACCACGCTGGTGGACCTGCCGTTCTCGGTGTCGCCCGTGGTGGCGGGCCTGATCTACGTGCTGATGTTCGGCGCACAGGGCTGGTTTGGCCCCTGGCTGCAGGCGCACGACATCAAGATCATCTTTGCTGTGCCGGGCATCGTGCTGGCCACCGTGTTCGTGACCTTTCCGTTCATCGCTCGCGAGCTGATCCCGCTGATGCAGGCACAGGGCAACGACGAGGAGCAGGCAGCCATCGTGCTGGGGGCCAGCGGCTGGCAGACCTTCTGGTACGTGACCCTGCCCAACATCAAGTGGGGCCTGCTGTACGGCGTGATCCTGTGCAATGCGCGGGCCATGGGCGAGTTTGGCGCGGTGTCAGTGGTGTCGGGCCACATCCGTGGGCAGACCAACACCATCCCGCTGCATGTCGAAATTCTCTACAACGAATACCAGTCGGTGGCTGCGTTTGCCGCAGCCTCGCTGCTGGCTTTGCTGGCCCTGGTCACGCTGGTCATCAAGACGATTGCCGAACACCGCAACGAACAAGCCCTGAAGGCCGCCGCCGAATTGCCGCCCGAGCGCCCCGCGCCCGCTGGCGTGTGAAGGAAACATAACATGAGCATCGAAATCCGTAACGTCAGCAAGCAGTTTGGAGCCTTCCAGGCCCTGCGCGATGTGAGCCTGGACATTGCCTCGGGCGAACTCATTGCGCTGCTCGGCCCCTCGGGCTGTGGCAAGACCACGCTGCTGCGCATCATCGCGGGCCTGGAGACGGCCGACGTGGGCACCATCCACTTCAGCGGCGAAGACACCACCGACGTGCATGTGCGCGAACGCAACGTGGGCTTCGTTTTCCAGCACTACGCATTGTTCCGCCACATGACGGTGTTCGAGAACGTGGCCTTCGGCCTGCGCGTGAAGCCCCGCAGCGAGCGCCCGAGCGAGGCGCAGATCAAGAAAAAGGTCATGGACCTGCTCAAGCTGGTGCAGCTGGACTGGCTGGCCGAGCGCTACCCCTCGCAGCTGTCGGGCGGCCAGCGCCAGCGCATTGCGCTGGCCCGTGCCCTTGCGGTGGAGCCCAAGGTGCTGTTGCTCGACGAGCCCTTCGGCGCGCTGGACGCCAAGGTGCGCAAGGAACTGCGCCGCTGGCTGCGCCGCCTGCACGACGAATTGCATGTCACCTCGATCTTCGTGACCCACGACCAGGAAGAAGCCCTGGAAGTGGCGGACCGTGTGGTGGTGATCAACCAGGGCCGCATCGAACAGAGTGGCTCGCCCCAGCAGGTATGGGACCAGCCCGCCAGCCCGTTTGTGTATGGCTTCCTGGGCGATGTGAACCTGTTCCATGGGCGTGCTCACGAGGGCCTGGTGCACCTGGATGGCATGCAGATCGACTCGCCCGAGCACCAGGCTGCGCAGAACGCCAAGGCCTTTGCCTATGTGCGTCCGCACGACTTGGACGTGGAGCGTTACTCCCCGGGCGCGGGCCTGGACGCCGAAGGCCGCCCCCGTGGCATCGTGGCCCAACTGAGCCGCGCCATTGTGGTGGGGCCGATTGCGCGGCTGGAACTTATTCCCTCGGGTGATCACAAACCAGCGGACAATGATGCGTCCCCAGACCCCCTGATCGAAGCGCAGATCCCTGCGCAGCAGTTCAAGGAAATGGGTTTCAAAGAGGGCGAAACGCTGGTGGTGACACCGCGCCGCGCCCGCGTTTTTCTGGATCACGCCGCTGGAATTTGACTTCCCTCTGAGCCGCTTCGCATCTTCCCCCTGTGGGTGGACGACGGCCCTTGCTGCGGGACGGCCCTCGCTGGCCGTCCGCGCGTTTGGGTTGTGACGGTTTCAGGGGCAATGCCCTGGGCGGCTACTGTTGGATGAGGGATAAGGATGATGGTGTTGAACTGGATTGATCAGGCCCCGCGTCGCGTGCTGGCGCTGATCAGCGTGGCCTGTGTGGCGATGCTGGCGTTTGGCATGTACCTGCAGCATGTGGTGGGCCTGGAGCCTTGCCCTATGTGCATCGTGCAGCGGTATGCGCTCATTGGTGTTGCTGTATTCACGGCCCTGGCGAGTGCGCGAGGCCATCGGGGCTGGTGGATGAGCTGGGCGGTGCTGGCCGTGATCACTGCCGGGTTTGGCGCCTTTGTGGCGGCTCGTCAGAGCTGGCTGCAGTGGTACCCGCCGGAGATCGCTACCTGCGGTCGCGACTTCTACGGCATGATCGAAAACTACCCCATCAGCCGCGCCATCCCCATGATCTTCCGGGGCTCGGGCGATTGCACTGCGATCGACTGGACCTTCCTGGGTGGCTCGATTGCCAACTGGTCGTTCATCTGCTTTGTGGGGTTTGGCTTGGTGCTGCTGGCTGTGCTGGTGCGGGCATTGAAGGGGGGCAACAAGCGAGGCTCTGGTTATTCGATGGCATGATGCCTGTGAGGCATGGACTTGCATGAAAAAGGCGCTCCAGGGAGCGCCTTTTTCGCTATGGGAAGGGCTGCCAGCGCCGGTGTTCCTGCTCCGAGCGCAGTCCCACCTGGTTGCATGAAAGCGCACAAGGTTGGCTATCCAAGCACCACGTCCCCTGCGTCCAGCGATGGCGGACGCAGAAGGTCCTCGTTGATGCCCATGGTCTGGCTGGCGCGTTCTACGGCCTGCCACAGTGGCGCAGGCATTTGCAATATCTCTTCAGGCGAGGAGGAGCGTGCGATCCATGCACTGATTTGCAGGTGCTGCTCGTGGGTGAGCAGGTCCAGGTTCAACATTTCATCGATGATTTTCATGCAGGGGCTACAGGGTCGATGGGTTGGCTTGGGGATGGCTCAGCGCGGTAAAGCCCTGAGGAGGCTGTGCTGTGCATGAAGCGAAGAGGGGTTGCTCCATGGCAACCTCTAGCGTCACGGAGCGTGGTGTTCTGTAGAAGAGATGGTACCCAAAGCACCAATCTCAAGCGGGTCTCAGACGGCAGCGTCAGTCTGGCATTGCGGTGCCATGCGGGAACGATACACCTTGCGTACCGTCAACCCATGCGGGCAGTTTGGGCATCACCTGGCCAAACAGCGGACTGGCCTGCCATTGCGCCAGCCAGGCTCGCAAGTGAGGCCACGGCTGTGTGGTCCACCAATCGGCATCAATGCCTGCAAACTGCCGCACAAAAGGAGCAATCGCCATGTCGGCAAGGGCCGCGTGTGTGCCGAACAGGTGAGGCTGATCTGGTGAGAGACGCGCCTCCAGCGCAACCAACCAGGCCACGGCTTGGGCGCGTTCCGCGTCCATGTCAGCGTCCGGGTATCTGCTGGGGTACTTGCACCGGTCCAGCGTCTGCTTGAACGGGCCATCGCATTCCGCAATCAGCGCGAGCATGTCTTCCAGGCTGCCATGGCTGGGGGTGAGCCAGCCTTCCGGGTCGTGTTGTCGCAGCGCCCACAGCATGATGTCCAGGCTCTGCTCCAGCACCTGGCTGCTGGGCAACACCAGCACGGGCACCGTGCCCTTGGGCGATGCCTGCAGCAACCCCTGGGGCTTGCTTTTGAGCACCACCTCGCGCAGTTCGCAAACCTGGCCGCTCACGGCCAGGGCCAGGCGGGCGCGCATGGCATAGGGGCAGCGGCGGAACGAGTACAGGACGGGCAGGGCGGTCATGTTGTGCCATCCACGCCGTCGTCCTCCGCGTGTCTGGCCACAGTGCGTGCGGGGCGGCCAGGTTGCTGCGCGCCGATGTGTTCTTGCCCCCGCTGCCGTGCCAGCTGCATCTGCCGCTCGCGCTCGGCCAGGGCGCGTTCCTGCTCGGGTGTGCGGGTGCCGTGGCAATACGGGCAGCTCACACCGGGCACGTAGTGCGGTGATTGCAACTCGGCTTCGCCCAGCGGCATGCGGCAGGAGCGGCACAGCTGGTGATGGCCCGGCGCGAGGCCATGGCCCACGGACACGCGCTCGTCGAACACGAAGCAGTCGCCATGCCAGCGGCTGGAGTTCTCGGGCACGGTTTCCAGGTACTTGAGGATGCCGCCTTCCAGGTGGTACACCTCGTCAAAGCCTTGAGACTTGAGGAAGGCGGTGGATTTTTCGCAGCGGATACCGCCGGTGCAGAACATGGCCACACGCGGTTTGTCGGCCAGCACGCCGCCGGGCTGCGATTGCTCGGCCACCCAGGCAGGAAACTCCGCAAAACTCTTGGTGTGCGGATTGATCGCACGCTCGAAGGTGCCGATGCCCACCTCATAGTCGTTGCGCGTGTCCACCACGACCACGCCGGGGTCGTCGATGAGAGTGTTCCAGTCCTCGGGCTTGACATAGGTGCCCGCATTGCGGGCGGGGTTCAGGCCCGGCACGCCCAGGGTGACGATCTCGCGCTTGAGGCGCACGCGCATGCGATAGAACGGCATGCGCTCGGCCAGCGCCTCCTTGTGCTGCAGGGCCGCGAAACGCGCATCGCTGCGCAGCCAGGCCAGCACGGTGTGGACGCCCTGCGGTTCGCCCGCGATGGTGCCGTTGATGCCCTCGGGCGCCAGCAGCAGCATGCCGCGCACGCCGTTCGTATCGCACAGGGACTGCAGGGGCTCGCGCAGCGCGGCAAAGTCCGGCAGGTCCACAAACTGGTAGAGCGCGGCGGTGAGAAAGCGGGGTGTGACCGAGTCCACGGAATGGGCGTTTTTGAAACAGGAAGGGTGATGATAGCCGTCACCTTTCGTTACGATGCGGGGTTACCAACGCTGCTTGCAAGGTGGTCGCATGAGCAAGGAATCCACTCTCAATCTGTTCCGTCGGCTGGAGCAGCTCAACGGCATCGGCGCCGCGCTCTCGCGCGAGCGGGACATCGACCGGCTGCTGGAGAACATCCTTGAGGCCGCCAAGACCATCACCGGTGCCGACGGGGGCACGCTCTACAGCGTGACGGAGGACCGATCAGCACTCAAGTTCGAGATATTGCGCACGGATTCGCTGGGCATCAGCCTGGGGGGAACTACGGGCAAGCCCATCGACCTGCCTGTGCTGCCGCTGCGCAATGCTGACGGGGCGCCCAATGATTCGCTGGTGGCGGCTCACTCTGCCATCCATGACCGTACGGTGAACATTGCTGACGCGTACAGCGCAGCGGGGTTTGATTTTTCTGGCACGCGCGCGTTTGACGTGCGCACGGGCTACCGGTCGCAGTCGTTCCTGACGGTGCCGATGAAGAACCACGACCTCGAACTCATCGGCGTGTTGCAGCTGATCAACGCGCGCGACCCCGAGACGGGGGATGTGATCACCTTCTCGCAAGCCGACCAGAGCCTGGCCGAGTCGCTGGCCTCGCAGGCGGCCATTGCGCTGACCAACCGGTTGCTCATCACGCAGCTGGAGCGCCTGTTCGAGTCTTTCGTGAACCTGATCAATCTGGCCATCGATGAAAAGTCGCCCTACACCGGCGGCCACTGCCAGCGCGTGCCCGCCCTCACGATGATGCTGGCCGAGGCCGTGGATGCCACCCGCGAGGGGCCGTTGGCAGCGTTCAAGATGAGCGACCGTGACCGCTACGAGCTCAAGATGGCGGGCCTGCTGCACGACTGTGGCAAGATCACCACGCCTGTGCACGTGGTGGACAAGGCCACCAAGCTGCAGACCATCTACGACCGTATCGGCCTGGTGGATACGCGGTTTGAGGTGCTCAAGCGCGATGCCGAACTGGCCGCGCTGCGCCGCCAGCTGGCGCTGCGTCCGGTGGTGGACGCGCGGGTTGAAGGCCAGGAGCTGCAGGCACTGCAGCACGAGATCCATGCGCTCGAGGAAGACCGCGAGTTTCTGCGTCGCAGCAACACCGGCACCGAGGCCATGCGCCCGGAGGACCAGCAGCGCGTGCGCGATATCGCCGCCATGCGCCACTGGCGCAACCCGCAGGGTGTGCAGACGAGCTTTTTGACGGCCGAGGAGGTCGAGAACCTCACCATCCGGTCCGGCACTCTGAACCAGGCCGAGCGCGACACCATCAACTACCACATCGTCGCCACCATCAAGATGCTGGAGACGCTGCCCTGGCCGCGCCACCTCAAGAACGTGCCTGAGTATGCTGGCGGCCACCACGAACGCATGGACGGCAAGGGTTACCCGCGTGGCCTTACGCGCGACCAGATGTCGCTGCAAGCCCGCATGATGGGCATTGCCGACATCTTTGAGGCGCTGACGGCCGCAGACCGGCCCTACAAAAGCGGCATGACCCTGTCGCAGGCGCTCGCCATCATGTGCAAGATGCGGGACAACGGGCACATCGATCCCGACCTGTTCGAGGTGTTTGTGCGCGAAGGGGTGTACCTGCGCTACGGCCAGCAGTTTCTGGATGCGGGGCAGGTGGACGGGGTGGAGGTGCCGGCGATGGGGTTTTGACACCGCCGCACCCCATTGCATCACGATGTGCGCATGCTATGCTATTGATAGCTTCTGACGCATGATTCAGTAGCGCTTCCGATCAAAATCATCCAATTTCTTCAGCCTCTGCACTCGCACCTGCCGTGACGCTGGCCTGCGACATCAGCCAGTCCCGGAACGCAGTCATGGCCCCTGTGGTGGTGCGCGATTGCAACCGGGTCAGCCAGTAGGCGCCCCGGTGCAGCTCTTGTGCAAAGGGCTGCACCAGACGGCCTTGCTGTAGTTCGCGCATGAACATCTTGACCGGCAACAAGGCCATGCCTGCACCTTGCGCTGCGGCTTCGGCCAGCGTCAGGGACGAGTCGAACACCGCGCCGCGCACCACGGGGCAGGGCGCTCCTGCGGCCTCGAACCAGGCCGTCCATTCGTCGGTGCGATAGCTGCGCAGCAAAGGCTGGCGCACCAGGTCGGCCGCTGTGCGCACGCCGTGGGCCAAGGCGGGCGAGCACATCACGGACATGGGTGCATCCATGATGCGGTCGGCCTGCGTGCCGTGCCAGGCGCCGTCGCCAAAGCGAATGGCGTAGTCCAGCCCTTCGCCCGCCATGTCCACCCGGTTGTTGTGCGTGAGCAGGCGCAGGTCCACAAAGGGGCAGGCCTGCTGAAAGTCGCGCAGCCGGGGCAGCAGCCAGCCCACCGCAAACGTGCCCACGGCGCCCACGGTCAGCACCTCGCGTGGCCGGGTGTCGCCCAGCTTCTCCAGTGCGCGCTGCAGGTTGCCAAACGATTCCACAACCACCGGCAGCAGGGCCTGGCCTTCGTCTGTCAGCGCCAGGCCGCGTGGCAGGCGCCGGAACAGCGGTTTGCCCAGCCTGTCCTCCAGCTTGCGGATGTGCTGGCTCACGGCGGTCTGGGTCACGTGCAGCTCCTGTGCTGCGCGCGTGAGGTTCAGGTGGCGTGCAGCTGCCTCAAAGGCGCGCAGGGCGTTGAGCGGCAGGTGCATGGCAGGCAAAAGTTTTTCTGGGGTTTGATCGCAATTATGGTCGATGGTGCTTTCAGCAAAGCCCCCTTATTGTTCAGACCTTCACTGAACTTTCTTCGAATTTTTCCATGCAAAGACGACAGTTTTCCTTGGGGTTTATCGCCGCTGCAGCAGCCCTGCCGCTGTGGGGGTGCGCAGGCACAAGCCGGGTGTCGGACCGCCAACACGCTGCTGCCCGTCAGTGGAACGAGGCGCTGGCCGGTATCGAGCGGGACGCCCAGGGCCGCCTGGGGGTAGCCATGCTCGATACCGGTTCGGGCCTGGCGTTGGGCTGGCGACAGGATGAGCGTTTTGCGATGGCCAGTACCTTCAAGCTGGTGTTGGCAGGCTGGATGCTGGCACTGGTGGACCACGGCAAGGAGCACCTCGACAACCGGGTGCGCTATGCCAGCAATGACGTGGTGGCCTACTCGCCCGTCAGCGGCCCGCGCGCGGGCGATGGCGGTGGGCTGACGGTGGGTGAGCTGTGCGCGGCCACCGTCAGCCTGAGCGACAACACCGCCGCCAACGTGCTCATGGCGCGCCACGGCGGCCCGGCCGGGTTCACCGCGTTCGTGCGTTCGCTGGGTGACGAGGTCACGCGGTTGGACCGCACCGAGCCCACGCTGAATGAGGCAGCCGTGGGCGACCCGCGCGACACCACCATGCCGCTGGCCATGCTGCAGACCATGCACAAACTGGTGCTGGGCAATACGCTCAGCCCCACGTCCCGCGCCTGGCTGCAGCGCTGGCTGGTGGAGACGAGCACGGGCGATAAGCGCCTGCGCGCCGGTGTGCCGGGCTGGAAGGTGGGCGACAAGACGGGCACGGCGGGTGACAGCGGCACGGCCAACGACATTGGCGTGTTGTGGCCGCAGGACGGCGGCGCGCCGGTGCTGGTGACCTGTTACCTCACGCGCTCCACGGGGTCAGGCGAGCAGCGGGACGCGGCGATTGCGCAGGTGGCGCGGGCCGTGGCGGCGGCGCGTGAGACGTTCACCCGTTCTTAGAGCTTCTTGACCAGCACCTGGCTCTTGCGGTCCCAGTTGTACTTGCGCTTGCGTGCGTCGGGCAGCCAGTCCGGGTCCACGGGCGAGAAGCCGCGCTTGATGAACCAGTGCATGGTGCGGGTGGTCAGCACGAAGATGCTGTCCAGCCCCAGCAGGCGCGCGCGCTGCTCGATGCGCTTGAGCAGCTTTTCGCCGTCGCCCGTGCCCTGGCTTTGGGGCGATACCGTCACCGCGGCCATCTCGGCGGTCTTGGCCTCGGGGTAGGGGTAGAGCGCCGCGCAGCCAAAGATCACGCCGTCGTGCTCAATGATGGTGTAGGTGGCGATGTCGCGCTCGATCTCGGTGCGGTCGCGTTTGACCAGCGTGCCGTCCTTCTCGAAGGGCTCGATCAGCTGCAGGATGCCGCCCACATCGTCAATCGTGGCCTCGCGCAGCTCTTCGAGCTTTTCGTCGATGACCATGGTGCCGATGCCGTCGTGCACATAGACCTCCAGCAGCAGCGAGCCATCCACCGCAAACGGCAGGATGTGGCTGCGCTCCACCCCCGCCTTGCAGGCCTTCACGCAGTGCTGCAGGTAAAAGCCCGTGTCGGTGGGCTGCTGTGCAGGCGGCAGCTGGGCCAGCAGGGCTTGCGCGGCGGCCAGCGGCAGCTCGGTGTCGATGGGGTTGTCGTCGCTCTCGGGCTCGGTGGGCGACGTGCGGATGCCCTGCACCTCGGTGAGAAAGATCAGCTTGTCGGCCCGCAGCTCGATGGCCACGCTGGTGGCCACTTCTTCCATGCTCAGGTTGAAGGCCTCGCCCGTGGGCGAGAAGCCAAACGGCGACAGCAGCACCAGTGCGCCCATGTCCAGCGTGCGCTGAATGCCGGCCACGTCCACCTTGCGCACCAGGCCCGAGTGCTGAAAATCCACCCCATCCACAATGCCCACGGGGCGCGCCGTGAGGAAGTTGCCCGAGATCACGCGCACCGTGGCGCCCGCCATCGGCGTGTTGGGCAGGCCCTGGCTGAACGCGGCCTCGATCTCATAACGCAGCTGCCCGGCGGCCTCCTGCGCGCAATCGAGCGCCACAGAGTCAGTGATGCGGATGCCATGCGAATACTTGGCCGCATGCCCCTTGGCTGCCAGCTGCTCGTTCACCTGCGGGCGAAAACCGTGCACCAGCACGATCTTCACGCCCATGGCCTGGATCAGTGCCAGGTCTTGCGCAATGCTGTGCAGCTTGCCGGCTGCAATCGCCTCACCCGTCAGCCCGATCACAAACGTCTGGTTGCGGAACTTGTGGATGTAGGGCGCCACCGAGCGGAACCAGGGGACGAAGGTGAAATTGAAGACGGCGGACATGGAGGAGGGTGTGTGGGGCAGTGGTGGTAATGCGCGAGGAGCGAATGATAAGTGTCCTTAGCGACCGGGTGCAGGGATTTGCACGCTCAGCCAGGGTGACCGACGAACAGCGCCGCGATGCGGCTGCGCCAGCGTTCGGCATCTTCCCGCCGGTCAAACCCGCCCAGGTGCATGGGGCGCTCGCCATGCACTGTCAGGCGCAGCACATGGTAGGGGCCGTCTTCAGAGGTGCGTTCCACCACCTCTGGTGGTGCAAAGCGATCAAACGCAATGTGCACAGTGCGGCCCACCAGCGGCCAGCGCGAGGTGCGCCGCACCTGGCGCCTGGCCGGGTCGAAATGTAGCGTCAGCACCCGCCCCAGAGCAATCGCCAAAAACAGCGCGCCCATGGCGCAGGCCGCCATCACACACGCGGCGGCCAACAGCAGGTGCAGCCACGGGGTCCGGGCCGTGGCGTGCATCACAAAGGGAACAGGAATCAGGAACATGCCCAGCGCAATGGCGCCCACAAAGAGGCGCATCGGCACCGAGATGTGCTCGGCGTAGTGCAGCCCGTCACCGAACTCGGAAAACCCGCTGGCCATGTTGATCCTTGGTCCTTCGTGCTGGGGGTTACGCCAGCTGGGGCGCTGCGGATACTGCCCAGCGCGCGCGAAACGCGCTGAGTTTGGCACCAAAGGGCTCCAGCACGAGGCCTTCTTCGGGCAGGGTGCCTGCGGCATCCGAGGGGGGCGCCAGCGCAATGCCGCAGCCCTGGAGCAGCGCGACCATCTCCGCAGGGGCGATGGTGCCGTGTTCCAGCAAGGCGTCCACCGTGCGCCCCAGTGCCTCGTGGTGCGTGGTCAGCAGCGCCTGGGCGCGCTGGTATTGCTGCTGCATCAGCGCCTCGATGGCCTCGTTGCTCGGGCCGATGTCGGTGTTGACATGGTTGTCCATCTCCACGGTGACATCGGTGCGGGCCAGCCGCGCGCCAAAGCCATGGTGGCGGATGTAGCGCGCTGCCTCGGCCGTCACCTGCTTGAAGTCCTGCTCGGCCCCGGTGGTGCAGGCCATTTCGCCAAACACCAGCTCCTCTGCCACGCGGCCTGCCAGGCCTACGCACATCATGTCGAGCGCGTTCTGGCGCGTAGTGGCCTTGAGGCTGGAGAAGCTGTTGTAGCCGCCCTCGAACGAGGCAATGTTGATCTTCACCTCTTGCGGAGCGTGGCCGAACAACACGCAGTACGCCAGGCCGTGGCCTGCCTCGTGCACCGCCAGCAGGGCCCGAAAGTCTGCATTGGCACGTTGCTTGAGCCGGTTCAGCTCCAGCGTCACCGCAAACGCGGCCTGCACTGCGCCCTCCGGCCCCTCGCCCGACACCAGCAGGTGGCGCTTGTCGGGCGCCAGGTGAATGGCGAACTCCTGGTCCATTGAGAGCTGCTCCTGCACCACCCACAACGCCGCGTTGACCAGGTTGGCGCTCAGGATCGCATGCACCGATGAGAACAGTGGCCGCGTGCCCTGCGCAGGAAACACCGAGTTGGCATACAGCTCGCTCAGCACATCCTGCCCGATGGCAAACCTCACGCCGCATTGCGCGGCGATGTCGTCCACATAGCGTGTGCACAGGTTATGGATGAGGCGCTCATACGTCGCCTTGCTGAACGACGGGTAGACCACATGTTCATTGCCCAGCCGCGCGATCTGCTCGGGCTTGAAGCGATCGCCCAGCGCCTTTTTCACATCGATGAGCGACAGCTTGCGCGTCAGGCGGTGAAAGATGTCGGCATCGGTGTCGCAGTCTTCCACACGCTGTGCGGTCTCGTGGTACATCTCGTCGAGATTGCCGCACACAAACACAAGCAGCTTGCTGTAGTCGGTCTCCCACGCCTGGCTGGACTGCTGAAAGCTGGCAAATAGCGCCTGCACCTTGGCGGGCGGCCACTGCATGATGGCGGACAGCGGCTCCTGCAGCTTCAGCATGCGCTTGAGTTCTTGCGCATCCCAGGCGTCCAGTTGAAAGCGGTAGGGCTTCTTGCCTGCGCGATCGTCGTCGCCATCTTCGGCGCGCTCAGCCTCGTAGTGCGCATCGGCCAGCTTGCGCTCGATGTTGGACAGTGCGCTCAACGCGGGTGGCAGGCGCCCGTCGGACAGCAGCGTCCACACGTCCTGGTAGCGCTCCACCTTCACGTCGGCGCCCTTGGTGTCCACCGTGCGAAACCGCTGGAACTCGTCCAGCACCAGGATGCCCGGCATGCCTTCGTGAATGCCCGAGTCGCCCAGCATGCCCGAGATGGACGAGCTGCGGTAGCTCGCGCCGTGGCTGAAGCCGTCCATCTGCACTTCCACAAACCGGTCGTAAAAGCCCAGCAGCTGGGCCAGCCGCCGCGTGAGCTGCGTCTTGCCCGTGCCGGTCAGGCCCCACAGGCAGACGATGACCGGCCGGGTGATGAGCTGCGGCAGCACGTACCAGGCGCGGATGGCATTGATCACGCGGTCGATCACGTCGTCGATGCCGAACAGCTCAGCCTTCAGTTGCAATGCCGCGTTGGCCAAGGCCTGCTGGCGCTGGGCCAGCTCTTCGCTGCTGGCGAGTACAGTGGCAGACCCGACTGCTTGGGCACGCACGGGTGCTGGGTGTGCCGCGTGCGTCGGCGCACCGGTCAGCGCCGGGTGCGGGGTGGGATGCCGCTGGTGTGGCGGCAGTGGGTTGTTGAATGGATTCATGTCAATCGTTCAAAAAGGGGCTCTGGATCGCCTTGCGCAGGGCGACGTTGTCCGCACGGCGCTGGGCCCCACGGGTTCGGATGTGCTTGCCTGCCGCGCTGGACAGGTTGCGTTGGGCCAGCGCTGCGGCCACAGGGTTTCGGGGCGGGCCCGAGGCTTCGAGCTTCAGCACCAGGGGCTGCTTCATGCGACGCAGCTTCTTGATTTCACCCTGGGCGAAGGCCCGAGACAGTTTTTTGGCACTCATGGTGTGCACGTACTCCACAAACAAAAAACCCCGGCGATGGAGCCAGGGCTTGCGGAGCACGTGAAAGAGTGCGCGGGTGCATTTGCCATGGCTGAACTGTGTGTGCACAGTCCAGCCGGGGCGGTGGACTGTGGTCAGACGGGTGCGGCGTAAAGGGCAGACATGTCGGGGACCTCCAGGGGTTCGTTCGGGCCGTGCGCCGAGGGTGGCGCTGAACAGGGGCTTGCGAAGAATGGGCGCGATTTTGGCGGCGCTGGCGGGCTTTGGCAACGAAAAGCGCTGAAAACGCAGCGAAATGTCGTGCCAAAAGCACAGATGCAGCGCAGGGGGCAGGGTGCTGCTATCGATAATGCGGGCCTATGTCTTCTTCTGATCCGCGTTTGCCTGCGTCGTCCCGCGTTCCTGCTCCAGCACCCGTACCTGCACCCGCCGCGCCGCCAGCGCCGCTGCGCATCACGTTCCCCGAGTCGTTGCCGGTGTCGGGCAAGCGCGACGAGATCATGGAGGCCATCACCAAGCACCAGGTGATCATCGTGTGCGGTGAAACGGGGTCGGGCAAGACCACCCAGCTGCCCAAGATTGCGCTGGCGCTGGGCCGTGGCAAGTGCAATGCCAAGCCGGGACAGAAAGGGCAGCTGATTGGCCACACCCAGCCACGCCGCATTGCGGCCAGCAGCGTGGCCAAGCGCATTGCCGAAGAGCTGAACACGCCGCTGGGCGACGTGGTGGGCTTCAAGGTGCGGTTCCAGGACCGCCTCTCGCGCGATGCCTCCGTCAAACTGATGACCGATGGCATCTTGCTGGCCGAGACGCAGACCGACCCGCTGCTCAAAAACTACGACACCATCATCATTGACGAGGCGCACGAACGCAGCCTCAACATCGACTTCCTGCTGGGCTACATCCGCCAGATCCTGCCGCGCCGGCCGGACCTGAAGGTCATCGTCACGTCGGCCACGATTGATGCGGACCGGTTTGCCAAACACTTTGAAAGCGCCAAGGGCCCGGCTCCGGTCATCATGGTGTCTGGCCGTACCTTTCCGGTGGAGCAGCGCTACCGCCCGTTTGAAGAAAGCCGCGAATATGGTCTGAACGAGGCCATTGCCGATGGTGTGGATGAGCTGTGGCAGGGAAATGCGGCGGGCGATATCCTGGTCTTCTTGCCCGGCGAGCGCGAGATCCGCGAGGCCGCCGACCACCTGCGCAAGCACCTGTCGCACCAGCCGGTGATGCGCAATGCCGAGGTGCTGCCGCTGTTCGCGCGCCTGAGTCAGGCGGAGCAGGACCGCATCTTCGACGGCCACACGGGCCGCCGCATCGTGCTGGCCACCAACGTGGCCGAAACCTCGCTCACGGTGCCGGGCGTCCGATACGTCATTGACGCAGGTACAGCGCGCGTCAAGCGCTACAGTTTTAGAAGCAAGGTGGAGCAGCTGCTGGTCGAGCCCGTCAGCCAGGCGGCGGCCAACCAGCGCGCAGGCCGCTGCGGGCGTGTGGCCAACGGCATCTGCATCCGCCTGTACGACGAGGCGGGTTTCAATGGCCGCCCGCGTTTTACCGATCCCGAAATTTTGCGCAGCTCGCTCGCAGGCGTCATCCTGCGCATGAAGTCGCTGCACCTGGGCGACGTCACGCAGTTCCCCTTCATCGAGGCGCCTTCGGGCCGCGCGATTGCCGACGGCTACCAGCTGCTGGCCGAGCTGGGCGCGGTAGACGACGCCAACGAGCTGACCCCCATGGGCGTGGAGCTTTCGCGCCTGCCGCTGGACCCCCGCGTGGGCCGCATGATCATCGAGGCGCGCGACCGCAAGGCGCTGGACGAGGTGCTCATCATCGCCAGCGCACTGAGCGTGCAGGACGTGCGCGACCGCCCCATGGAGGCGCAGCAGCAGGCCGACCAGGCGCATGCCAAGTTCGACGACGACAAGAGCGAGTTCAGCGGCTACCTCAAGCTGTGGAAGTGGATCAACGAGGCCCGGGGCGGGGCGCCCAGCCTGCCATCAGCCCGTGCCCAAAAGGCCATGGCCGCGCAGAAAGCGCCGTCGCAGGCCTTCTTGCCTGTGGCGCAGCGTAGCAGCGGCAGAAGCCCTGTGGAGGCGCCGCCCAGTGCTACCGCCACCGCACCCGCCCCCGCCGCCACCCACAAGCTCAGCAACCGCCAGTACGAGCAGCTGCTGCGCCAGAACTTCATCAGCATCCGCCGCCTGCGGGAGTGGCGCGACATCCACACCCAACTGCTCACGGTGGTCACCGAGCACAAGTGGCAAATCAACACCCAGCCCGCCAGCTATGAGCAGCTGCACTTGTCCATGCTGGCTGGTTTGCTGGGCAACGTGGGCGCCAAGAGCGACGAGGAAGATTGGTACCTGGGCGCGCGCGGCATCAAGTTCTACAAACACCCCGGCGCGCATCTGAACAAGAAGCCGGGCCGCTGGATCGTAGCGTCGGAACTGGTGGAAACCACGCGCCTGTTTGGCCGGGGCATTGCGGCCATCGAGCCGCAGTGGCTGGAGCAGATTGGCGGGCATGTGCTGCGCAAGCAATTGCTCGACCCGCACTGGGAGAAAAAGTCTGCCGAGGTCATCGCGCTGGAGCGCGCCACGCTCTACGGCATCGTGGTCTACAACAACCGCCGCGTGAATTTTGGCAAGGTAGACCCGCACGCCGCGCGCGAGGTGTTCATCCGTGAGGCGCTGGTGGGTGGCAACTGGGAGACCAAGCTGCCGTTTCTGACCGCCAACCAGAAGCTCATTGCCAAGGTGGAAGAGCTGGAGCACAAATCCCGCCGGCAGGATGTGCTGGTGGACGAGGAACTCATCTACGCCTTCTACGACCAGCAGCTGCCGCCCGATGTCTGCAGCGGCCACAGCTTTGAAGCCTGGTACCGCGAGGAGTCCAAGAAGCAGCCCGACTTGCTGAAGCTCACCCGCGAAGAGCTGATGCGCCACGAGGCCGCGGGCATCACCACCAACGCTTTTCCCAAAACGGTGCGCCTGGGCGGGGTGGACTGCGCTGCCAGCTACCTGCACGAGCCCGGCGATGCGCGCGACGGCATCACCGTGACCATCCCGCTCTTTGTGCTCAACCAGGTGAGCGACGAGCGCTGCGAGTGGCTGGTGCCTGGCATGCTCAAGGACAAGATCCAGGCGCTGCTTAAAAGCCTGCCGCAGCGCCCGCGCAGCCGCTTTGTGCCGCTGCCCGACAGCGCCACACGCCTGGCCGAGCTGCTCGGCGCACCCGAACGCTTTGGCACGGGCAGCCTGACCGATGTGCTGCTCAAGCAGGTGCGCGACGAAACCTCGCTCGACGTGAAGCGCGCCGACTTCAAGCTCGACATGCTCAGCCCGCATTTGTTCATGAACTTCCGCGTGGTGGATGAGCACGGCCGCCAGCTCGGCCACGGCCGCAACCTGGGCGCACTCAAGGCCGAGTGGGGCGCCAAGGCGCGCGGTGCCTTCCAGGCGCTGGCGGGGCTCAAATTGGGCGGTACAGCCGCCGACACTGCGGATTTGAAGCAAAAAGCGCCGCAAGCGGCGGAGAATCATGCCCAGAGTGCTATCAAACCAGGAGCAAATAGCCCAGGCCCAGCGGCCAAGTCAGCCAGCGCCGCGCACTCCACACCCGCGGCTCCCTCCACCCCTGCAGGCCAGCGCTACACCACCTGGACATTCGGCGAGCTGCCCGAACTCATGGAGATCAGGAAGGCCGGTCAGACGCTGATCGGCTTTCCGGCCCTCATCGACGGCGGCGATGCCGTGACCATTGAAGTATTCGACGAACCCGAGGTGGCCGCCGCCAAACACCGCGCGGGCCTACGCCGTCTGTTTGCGCTGCAGATCAAGGACGCGCTCAAGTACCTCGAAAAGAACATCCCCGACCTGCAGAAGATGGCCGTGGCTTACATGCCCCTGGGCACGCAGGAAGAGCTGCGCATCCAGATCATCGACGTGGCGCTGGACCGCGCCTTTTTGCTCGACCCGCTGCCCACCGACGAATATGCCTTCAAGCGCCGCGTGGAAGAGGGCCGGGGCCGCCTCACGCTGATAGCCAACGAGGTCGCGCGCCTGGCCGCCACCATCCTCACCGAATACGCGGCCGCCGCGCGCAAGATCAAAGACACCAAGAACGCGCCCGACGCGACAGCGGACGCCCTGCAGCAACTGCAGCGCCTGGTGCCCAAGAACTTCTTCGCCGTGGCCCCCTGGGCGCAACTGGCCCACTACGCCCGCTACCTCAAGGCCATCACCCTGCGGCTCGATAAATACCGCGCCGACCCCGCCCGCGACGCCGCCAAGCTGGCCGAACTTCGCCCGCAAGAGCAACGTTACTGGCGCCTGGTCGCCGAGCGCAAGGGGGCGGTGGATGCGCGCATGCAAGAGCTGCGCTGGCTGCTGGAGGAACTGCGCGTGAGCTTCTTCGCGCAAGAGCTGCGTACGCCGCAGCCGGTGAGCGTGAAGCGGCTGGACAAGTTGTGGGCGCAGATACAGAGCTGAGCAAATCAGCGCGGATCAGCTTGAATCAGCTCGGATCGTTATGGGGTGCTGGACCAGATGACCCAGCCCCAGGCAGGCCACCACGCGTCACATGGGCGACGATCATGGGGGCATCCCCCTTGCTTGGCTTTGGTGGGCCATCTAGGCTGGAGGGCACAAGGAGTCTGTCTGCCCCATGCGCCCTCACCACAAGTTCTGGCCCCGCCGCCTTCCCCATGCCATCACGCTGCCTGCCACCTCGCTGTGGGACAACCTGGCCATCAATGCGCGCCGTTACCCCGACAAGGCGGCGCTAGTCTTTTTTGGGGCCACGACCAGCTACCGGCAGCTGATGGAAGGCGCGGAGCGCCTGGCCGCGCGGCTGGCGCAACTGGGTGTGCAGCGGGGCGACCGCGTGGTGCTGTGCATGCAGAACTGCCCGCAACTCGTGATGGCGCACTTTGCGATCCTGCGGGCCAATGCGGTGGTGGTACCGGTCAACCCCATGAACCGGGCCGAGGAGCTCAAGCACTACATCACCGACCCCGACACCAAGGTGGCGATCACCACGGGTGACTTGGCCCCCGAGATGGCCAAGGCCAGCAATGCGTTGGCCCCTGGCGAGCGCCTGGCGCACCTGGTGGTCACGCAGTTTTCAGATGCATTCGATGTGAACGTGACCGGCATCGACGCGCCGCCCGAGACCTGGATGGACTGGCTGGGCACGCGCCACCCGCTGCCTGCGATGGACGGAGGTCAGGCCTACGCCTGGGCGGATGCTTTGGCCTGTGCGGATGCGCCACCCGCCCTGTCGGTAGGCCCCGCCGACCTGGCGCTGCTGCCCTACACCAGCGGCACCACGGGGCTGCCCAAGGGCTGCATGCACCTGCACAAAAGCATCATGCACAACGCAGTGGCGGGTGCGCTGTGGGGCAATGGGTCGGCCGACAACGTCACACTGGCGGTGGTGCCCATGTTCCATATCACCGGCATGGTGAGCGTGATGCACACAGCCATCTACTGCGGAGCCACGCTGGTCATCATGCCCCGGTGGGATCGCGACCTGGCGGGGCGCCTGATATCGCGCTACCAGGTCACCACCTGGACCAACATTCCCACCATGGTCATCGACCTGCTGGGCAGTCCCAACTTTGCCAGCTATGACCTGTCCAGCCTGGCCTACATCGGCGGCGGCGGCGCAGCCATGCCGCAGGCAGTGGCGCAGCGCCTGCTGGAGCAATATGGCCTGCGTTATGCCGAGGGCTATGGTCTGACCGAAACGGCGGCGCCGTCGCACTCCAACCCGCCGGACCACCCCAAGCAGCAGTGCCTGGGCATTCCGTTCATGAGCACGGATGCGCGTGTGATTGACCCCGACACGCTGCAGGAGCTGCCCGTGGGAGAGCAGGGCGAGATCATCATCCATGGCCCTGAAGTGTTCGAGGGCTACTGGAAGCGGCCCGATGCCACGGCCTCGGCCTTCATCGAGTTCGAGGGCAAGCGCTTCTTCCGCTCGGGAGACCTGGGCCGCATGGACGAGGACGGCTATTTCTTTTTGACCGACCGGCTCAAGCGCATGATCAACGCGAGTGGCTTCAAGGTCTGGCCTGCCGAGGTGGAGGCGCTGATGTTCCGCCACCCCGCCATCCAGGAGGCCTGCATCATCGCCGCCAAGGACAGCTACCGGGGCGAAACTGTGAAGGCGGTAGTGGTGCTGCGCGCCACCCACAAGGACACGACCGATCAGCAGATCATCGACTGGTGCCGCGAAAACATGGCGGTGTACAAGGTGCCGCGCATCGTGCAATTTGTGAGCGCGCTCCCCAAGAGTGGCAGCGGCAAGGTGATGTGGCGCGCGCTGCAGGAGCAGGAAGCGCAGTGACAGGTCCGTCTCGACCGGGCTGCAGCGGTGATTAGTGTGCCGAGCTGGCCATTGTCAGTTCGCCCAGGTCCCGCTCCAGCAGGGCGGGGTCGCCCAGCTGAAGCTCGATCAGGCGGCGCAGGTGGGTGACGCTGTCCAGGTCGATACCCTTGCACAGCAGCCCGGTGTGCAGGCCTTGCACGTGGGCCACCTCGGTGGACATGGCGATGTGGTTGCCCGTGTCGGCCAGGGGAATGGTCAGCTGGCACAACGTGCCTTGATCCAGCGCGGCCTGCGCGGGCACCATGATCAAAGCGCCCTTGAGCGACAGATCCAGCACGTGCACGCTGAACGCATCGGTGGAGGTGGTCAGCAGGGCCGGTGCATCAAAACCGACGCGGACGAAGTGGCGGCGTTCATGGGGCATCGCTGTCTCCTGGGCGAAGCGGGGGGATAGGCGCATGCTAACCCAACCGGAGCGCGGCAGTTAACCTTTGGAGGTTTTTGCAAGCATTCGTTAACATGGGCCCACCATCACCTGTGGGGTCCGATGTGAAACCTGGCGTGAACTGGCCGGCGCGCCTTTGGGCGGCATGCTTGCAAGGCATTGTGTGGGTGGCAGTCTTGACGGCCAGCGCCAGCATTGCTGCGGCCCCACGCGAGCTGCGGGTGGGTGTGTACTCCAACGAGCCCAAGGTGTTTGTGGATGCCGATGGCAAGGCTGCAGGTATTTTTGTGGACCTGCTGCAACTGGTGGCTGCGCGTGAGCAGTGGACCATCAAATACGTGCCCTGCAGCTGGCAGGACTGCCTGGATGCGCTGCGCCAGGGCCAGCTCGACCTGATGCCCGATGTGGCCCGGTCGCCAGAGCGCGAGATTCTGTACGACTTTCACCGCCTGCCAGTGCTGCACAGCTGGTCGCAGATTTACAGGGCATCGAACGCGCACATCTACTCGTTGTTTGACCTCCAAGGCAAGCGGGTAGCGGTACTCAAGGGGTCCGTGCAGCGGTCCACGTTCTTGAACATGGTGGACAGCTTTGGCATTCAGGTGACCTTGTTGGATGCGCCCAGCCTGATAGATGCGTTTGCCATGGTGCAGCGGGGTGAAGCCGATGCGGTCATCTCCAACCACCTGTTCGGCAATTTTCATTCGGCCCGCTATGGCGTGGTGGACACGGGCATCGTGTTCCAGCCCGCTGCGCTGTTCTTTGCGACCGGCCCCGGGCGCAATGCCGACGTGCTGGCTGCCATTGACCGATCCGTCGAAGACTGGCGCAGTGGCGCCGACCCTGCCTATGCCCAAGTGATGCGCCATTGGGGTGGGCAGGACCCTGGAGTACAGATTTCTCCCTGGGTGTGGCGAGGGCTTGCGGGCCTGGTGGCATTCAGCTTGCTGGCGGCGTTGCTGGTTGCGATCCTGCGTCGCCAGGTGCAAGAGCGTACGCGCCACCTGCAGGACAGCGAGCAAAAGCTCGCCACCATTTTGGACAGTGTGGGGGCGTTTATCTACATCAAGGGCAAGGACTACCGTTACCAGTACGCCAACCACCATACGCTGCATTATTTCGGCAGGCCTGCGCACGAGGTGCTGGGCCATGACGACGCTGCGTTTTTCGATACGGCCACGGCGCAACGGCTGCGAGCCAATGACCGGCGGGTGCTGGAGGAGGGCGAGACGCTGGAGGCAGAGGAGGTGAACACGCCCGCCGCAACGGGCGAGACCCGCGCGTTCCTGTCGATCAAGATACCCCTGCGCCACGCAGATGGCAGCATTTATGCGCTATGCGGCATCTCGACCGACATCACCGAGCGCCGCAAGGCTGAAGAGTCGCTGCAGATTGCGGCTACGGTGTTTGAGTCGTTCGAGGGCATGATCGTCACAGGGCCGGACCAGCGCATCCTCAAGGCCAACCAGGCCTATGCGCGGCTGACTGGCTACACGGTTGACGAGCTGGTGGGGCAGACGCCGCGCCTGCTGCACTCGGGCCGCCAGGATGCGTCTTTTTACGCGGTCATGAAAAACACCTTGCGCTCCACCGGCATGTGGCAGGGCGAGGTATGGAACCGGCGCAAAGACGGCACCGAATACCCGGCCTGGATCACCATCACCACCGTGCGTTCGCCGCGCGGCGAGATCACCCATTACGTTGGCACGCAGACGGATATCTCCAGCCGCAAGGCGGCCGAGGAAGAGATCAGGCTGTTGGCTTTCTATGACCCGCTCACGGGGCTGCCCAATCGCCGGCTGATGAATGACCGCCTGCAGCACAGCCTGGCCGCCAGTGCGCGCTCGGGCGCGGGCGGCGCGTTGCTGTTTGTGGATCTGGACAACTTCAAGGACCTGAACGACACCCAGGGCCACGAGCTGGGCGACCAGTTGCTGCGCCAGGTGGCCGCGCGCCTGGGGGGCTGCATACGCATGGGGGACACCGTCGCACGCCTGGGTGGGGACGAATTTGTGGTGTTGCTGGAAGGGCTCAGCCCGCAGGTGCACGAAGCGGCCGCGCAGGCCGAGACGGTAGGGCGAACGGTGCTGCAAGCACTCAGCCAGAGCTATCAACTTGAAGGCCATGCACACCACAGCTCCTGCAGCATCGGCATCGCGCTGTATGCCGATGCGCGCGGCTCGGTGGATGAACTACTCAAGCACGGCGACATGGCCATGTACCAGGCCAAGGGGGCTGGTCGCAACACCCTGCGGTTCTTTGATCCGCGCACCCAGGCCAATGTGACGGCGCGCACGTTGCTGGAGGCGGGTTTGCGCGAGGGGCTGCGCGAAGGGCAGTTCTTGCTGCACTACCAGGCACAGATCCACCAGCAGCAAGGCATTGTGGGCGCCGAGGCATTGGTGCGCTGGCAGCACCCGCAGCGCGGGTTGGTATCGCCGGCCGAGTTCATTCCGGTGGCAGAGGCCTCGGGCCTCATCGTGCCGCTGGGCGTGTGGATTTTGCGCACCGCCTGTCTGCAACTGGTGGAGTGGGCCCGCGACCCGCAGACCGCCCACTGGACCCTGGCGGTGAACGTGAGTGCACGGCAGTTCCGCCACAGCCATTTTGTGGATGACGTGCTGGGCCTGCTGGAAGAAACCGGCGCCAACCCGCACCGGCTGAAGCTGGAGTTGACCGAGACCCTGCTGCTGGACGATGTGGAGGACACCATACAGCGCATGGACACCCTGCGTGCATCGGGCCTGGGCTTCTCGCTGGACGACTTTGGCACGGGATATTCGAGCCTGAGCTACCTCAAACGCTTGCCACTGGACCAGCTCAAGATCGACCAGAGCTTTGTGCGCGACCTGCTCACCGATGCCAACGACGCCAGCATCGCCCGCACCATCGTCACCCTGGCGCATAGCCTGGACCTGGGAGTGATCGCCGAGGGGGTTGAAACCCAGGAGCAGCGCGACATGCTGGCCGGGCTGGGGTGCTACATGTGGCAAGGCTACCTGTTCGGGCGCCCGGGGCCGGCTGAGGCGCTGTTGCCGGCGGCCGCCAGTGCGGCGGCGTCATAGCGCCTTTTCATGGTCGCGGCGCCTGGGCCGGGACGTCCACAGCTTTGCGCCACCTCATCTGCAGCCGACAACTGTCGCCATTGGCTGACAATTTGTAGCGTGTGAAGGGTGTAAGGTGTGGCAGGCCTTGTGATCGACATGGGGCCGCCCACCGCATGTGTGCACTGTCTGCGTACTTGGTGTGGCAGACAGCAGGAGCTATCCATGAAAAACACCATCCTTCCCGCGATCCGTCTTCTTTTTTCTGGCGCGGCTGCTGCCTTGCTGCTTGGCTTGGCGGGCGGCGCACATGCGCAGGCTTATGTCAACGCCACCGTAGGGGGGGAATTGGCACCCGGTGTGTATGGCCGTATCAACATCGGCAACGCGCCACCACCGCCGCTGATCTACGCAGAGCCTGTCATCATCCAGCGTCCTGCCGTGGTGGTGCCACGTGCGCCCATCTACCTGTATGTGCCGCCCGGCCATGCGAAGAACTGGGGCAAACACTGCTCCCGCTACAACGCCTGCAGCCAGCCGGTGTACTTTGTGCAAGAGCCGCCCCCACGCCGTGGCAACCCATACCAAGGCCCGCGAGGGCGCGATGACCAGCGCTGGGATGATGACCGCGGGCGCGGCGGCAAACACGACCGTGACCATGATCGTGGACATGGCCGGGGCGAAGGACGTGGCAAGGGCCATGGCAACCGGGACTGAACGGCTTGCTCAACCCGGCGTTGCAGTCGTATACGCAGAGTGAGCCGGGCGCAGCCCCCTGCACCGCACATGATGTTTGTGCCATCGCAGAGCTCGCGCCAGCGCCTGCGGTTAAGCTCGGGCCCCTATGGCCCAAGTCTCCTTTTCTCCCCCTTTCACCACTCCGGCTGACGTTGCCAGCCAGCTGCGCAGCAGCGGCTTTGCCGTGCTCAGTCCTGCGGCCGTTGCCGAGTGGGTTGGCTGCGAGCTGTCTGCGCTGCTGGCCCTGAACAGCGACTGGGCCGCCTTGCCGCCCGATGAGTTCTTGAAGGACGGCGGGCGCTACCGCCGCCGCCGCCATGCCTGCTTTGTGCTGCAGGACGGTCAGATGCAGCAGGTGCCGCACCGCGCCCATTGGCAGCCGGTAGAGTACAACGCGCTGCATGGCGGCATGGAGCGCTGGTTTGCACCCATGGAGCCCGCCACGGTGGCTCTGCCTGTGTGGCGGCAAGTACTGGCCGCGCTAGCAAGCGTGTCGGACGCAGTGTTTGCGGTCCCACAGGCACCGGTGCCCTGGTTTGTGGAAGCACACCAGTTTCGCATCGACACCACGGACGGCATCGGCCGCCCCACACCCGAGGGCGCCCACCGCGACGGCGTCGATCTGGTGGCGGTGTTTCTGGTGGGGCGCGAGGGCGTCAAGGGCGGCGAGACGCGGGTGTTTGAAGCGGCCGGCCCCAGCGGGCAGCGCTTTACGCTGACCGAGCCCTGGTCGCTGCTGCTGCTGGACGATGCGCGCATGATCCACGAATCTACCCCTATCCAGCCGCTGGCTGCAGGGGGATACCGCGACACTCTGGTGGTGACCTGCCGCCGGGACAGCTTCCAGGGCGCGGATGTGGTGGGGCCGGCACCCTCGGGGGCTTGAACGGGAGTGCACCGGATTTGATGCGAATCAAGATGCGCGGTATGGTGGGCGTTCACACTGGTCACTGTGGGGCCACAAGCCCGTCACACCGTTCAACCCAAGGAGTAGCACCATGTTCAAGCACATTCTGGTTCCTGTCGATGGTTCCAAGACCTCGATGCTGGCCGTATCCAAGGCCGCAGGTCTTGCCAAGACCTTTGGCAGCGCCGTCACGGCGGTCTATGTGATCGACCCCTATCCCTTCACGGGCGTGGGCGCCGACTTTGCCTATGGCCAGGCGCAGTACATCAGCGCCGCCACGTCCGAGGCCAACGCCGCGCTGGACGCCACCAAGAAGGCCATGGCCGATGCGGGCGTGCAGGTCACCACCGTGGTGGGCGAGGGGCATGCGGTGCACGATGGCATCCTGCGTGCACTGGAGAGCACCGGCGCCGACCTCATTGTGATGGGCTCGCACGGCCGCCGCGGCCTGGAAAAGCTGGTGCTGGGCAGCGTCACGCAGCGTGTGCTGGGTGTGGTGCACATCCCCGTGCTGGTTGTGAGGGACTGAACACGCTCCCCCATGAAGAACGGCTCCGAAAGGAGCCGTTTTTTATTTCAGTTCTCGATGACGCTGCGCACCACCCGTAGCCATCTGCGCTTGGGACAGGCACGCCCCAGGCCAGTGCACCCTTGGATCTGGCTCTGCCAGGCCACCGGGTGCGTCCCCCCAGGGGAAGGCGCCGCAGGCGACTCAGGGGGGCTACTCAATCTTTGCGCCAGAGGCTTCCACAATGCCCTTCCACTTGGCGTAGTCGGCCTTGAGCAGCGTATTGAGCTGGGCGGCCGACATGGCCTCGGGCTCGGCGCCCTGGGCATGGATGGCGGCTTTCATTTCGGGGGTGGCCAACAGTTTGTTGATTTCTGCGTTGACGACATTCACCACGGCGGCGGGTGTGCCAGCGGGAGCGAACACGCCGTACCAGGTGCTCACATCAAAGTCCTTGAAGCCCGATTCGGACACGGTAGGGACCTCGGGCATGGACGAGCTGCGCTTGGCCGAGGTCACGGCCAGCGGGCGCAGCTTGCCCGACTTGATCTGGGCCATGGCCGACGGCACCGAGGACATGAGCAGGTCCACATTGCCCGACAACGCATCCATCAGCGCGGGGTTGGAGCCCTTGTAGGGGATGTGGCTGAGCTTGATGCCCGCAGCCTTCTCGAACAGGTCGCCCGCCAGATGGATGGAGGTGCCGTTGCCGGGCGACCCGTAGGTGACGGTGCCGGGCGCTGCCTTGGCGGCAGCCACCACGTCGGCCAGCGTCTTGAACTTGGAGTTCGCGCTGGTGGCAATGACCACAGGCGTGTAGGCCACATGGGCCACGGCGGTCAGGTCCTTGGTGGGGTCCCAGGGCAGGTTCTTGTACAGCCAGGGGCCGATCACCAGGTTGTCTTTCTGGCCCATGACCAGGTCATAGCCCGTGGGCGCGGCCTTGACGGCCTCGCCAATGCCGATGGTGCCGCCTGCGCCAGCGCGGTTGTCGGCCACCACGGTCCACTTGGCGCTTTCGGTGAGCTTGGTGGCCACCAGGCGCGACAGGATGTCGGTGCCGCCGCCGGGCGGGAAGGGCACGATCAGGCGGATGGGTTTGGCAGGGTATGCCGCAGCGGGCGCGGGTGCCTGAGCATGCGCCGTGGCGCCCAGGGCGAAGGCAAGGGCGGTGAAGGAAAGCAGGGTGCGCATCATGGTGAGAGGTGTCTCCATCGGTTCAGTGGTGTGCGGGCCGCCGCCAGACCGCTGTGTGCGGCTGGAGCGGCTCGGCTGATCTGGGTCAGCGGGCGTCAATGATCGCTGATCGACCGCGGCGCTCGCGTTGCCAATAGCGGGTGGCAGCATCGCGGGTGGCGATGGCAGTCTGCGCACCCGCGTGCAGGTCAGAGGCGTTCAAAAATCGCGGCAATGCCCTGGCCGCCACCAATACACATCGTCACCAGCGCGTAGCGGCCCTGGATGCGTTGCAGCTCATGAATGGCCTTGACGGTAATGAGAGCACCGGTGGCGCCAATGGGGTGGCCCAGCGAGATGCCCGAGCCGTTGGGGTTGACCTTGGCGGGGTCCAGGCCCAGGTCGCGGGTCACGGCACAGGCCTGGGCCGCAAAGGCCTCGTTGGCCTCGATCACGTCCAGGTCGTTGACGGTGAGGCCCGCCTTCTTCAGCGCCAGCTGCGTGGCGGGCACGGGGCCGATGCCCATGTACTTGGGGTCGACGCCCGCGTGGGCATAGGCTACCAGGCGGGCCAGGGGCTTGGCACCACGGGCCTTGGCGGCACCAGCTTCCATCAGCACCACGGCAGCGGCGGCATCGTTGATGCCGGAGGCGTTGCCGGCAGTCACCGTGCCGTTTTCCTTGATAAACACGGGCTTGAGTTTGGCCAAGTCTTCCATGGTGGCACCGGGGCGGAAGTGCTCGTCGGTGGCGTATTGCACGTCGCCCTTCTTGCTCTTCAAGGTGACGGGCACGATTTGGTCCTTGAACACGCCGGCCTGCGTGGCGCGCTCTGCGCGGTTATGGCTTTCAACCGCCAGCTTGTCCTGGTCTTCACGGCTGATGCCCCACTTGGCGGCGATGTTCTCTGCCGTCACACCCATGTGGATGTTGTGGAAGGGATCGTGCAGCGCGCCGATCATCATGTCCACCATCTTGGTGTCGCCCATGCGCGCGCCCCAGCGCATGTTCAGGCTGGCAAAGGGTACGCGGCTCATGTTCTCGGCCCCGCCGCCGATCGCCACGTCGGTGTCGCCCAGCAAAATGGACTGGCTGGCGTTGACGATGGCCTGCAGGCCCGAGCCGCACAGGCGGTTGACGTTGTAGGCGGGCGTGCCTTCGCCGCAGCCGCCGTTGATGGCTGCCACGCGCGACAGGTACATGTCCTTGGGCTCGGTGTTGACCACATGGCCGAACACCACATGGCCCACGTCCTTGCCTTCCACGTTGGCGCGGGCGAGCGATTCGCGCACCACGAGTGCGCCCAGTTCGGTGGGAGGCACGTCCTTGAGGCTGCCACCAAAGGTGCCAATGGCAGTGCGCACTGCGCTGACGACGACGACTTCACGGGTCATGGGGAGGTCCTTTCAGAGAAATTCAGGTCAAAACGGCTGAAAGCGCTAGTGAATCATGCGGTTGCAGCTATCAAAGTAGGAGTAAATGGGCTCACGCCTCGCGCACATCGGCCACCGGGTTGGTGCCGAAGTCTGCGCGCTCCAGCCAGGCGAGCACGCGGGTGGCGGCGTCGGCAGGCGATGTGAGCTGGCCACCCGTCTTGAGGTTGGCGAAATTCTGGCGGTCCGGGAAGGCGGCCGGGTCGGCGCCGCGCAGCTGGACCTGCATGTCGGTGTCGATCACACCGGGAGCCAGTGAGCATACCTTGGCCCCATGGGGCTTGATGGCCTCGTCCAGCGCCACGCAGCGGGTGAAATGGTCCATGCCCGCCTTGGCGGCGCAGTACGCGGCCTGCGAGGCCATGGCCCGGCGGCCGAGGCCTGAGGAGATGTTGAGCACCTTGCGTGGCACCGTCCAGGTGTCCGTCGCGCCCAGGAAAGCAGCGGTGAGCTGCATGGGCGCCTCCAGCCCCACGCGCAGGGCGGTGGCCAGGTCTTCCGCGTCGCTGGCCGACAGCGGGGCGATGCGCGGGATCATGCCCGCGTTGTTGATGAGGGTGGCGCTGGCAAACGCCTGCGGGCCTTGGGCCAACAGCCAGGCTTGCAGCTTGTGGGCCGCCTGCTCGCCCTGCGACAGGTCTTGCTGCCACTGTTCGATGGCGACGCCTGCGGCCCGGGCCTCGGCCGCCAGGTCGTCATTGGTACTGCGTGCGATACAGATCAGGGTGTTGCCGCTGCGCAAAAGCTGCTGGGCCATGGCCAGGCCCATGCCGCGCGATGCGCCGGTGAGGATGTAGAGGTGGTTTTGAGGCATCCCGCCATGTTACTGCGCAGTACACGGCGCGGGGCGCTATTCCTAGCCCGTGGGGGACTCGAGCGTGGCCAGCAGCAGTGCCAGCCGTGCGTCGAGCGCGGCCAAATCGGCGGCCTTCAGTGGTGCCAGGACGGTGCTGTTGGGCTGGGGGCTGCTGGGGCAGTCGATGACCGGTGTGGCATTGGTGGGCATGCTGGTCGTGTTAGGCAGCATTTTGGCGGTGCAGTGGGTGATGTTGAGGTCGGTGTAGGGGGCTCTTTTGTCACGCCTGGTGGGTGAGTATTCGCTATATTTTGTATAGCTAACAATGAGACCCATCAAGCGCAAGGGGCTCAAAAGACCATTGACTACGCCTTGCCCGGCCGCCCCTCAGGTGGCGATGGCGCGGGGCGCCTTCACCCGCGCAACTGGCTTGAGGGCCACGAGGGCCGATGGCGTGGGCGCCCGGCTGGCGGCGGGCAAGGGGGGGGTGCTGCCCGCTGCATCCAGCTGGAACACCGACACCAACTGGACCAGCTCCTGGGCCTGGCTCTTCATGCTGCTGGCCGCTGCGGCCATTTCTTCGACCAAGGCGGCATTCTGTTGCGTAGCCTGGTCCATTTGCGTCACGGCTTCACCCACCTGGCTCACGCCGTCGCTTTGCTCGGCGCTGGCGGCGCTGATCTCGCTGACGATGTTCGTGACACGCCGGATGGACTGAACGACATCGGTCATCGTCTGTCCGGCCTTGCCCACCAGGAGGGTGCCTTGCTCCACGCGGGTCACGCTGGCGGAGATGAGTTCCTTGATCTCCTTGGCGGCTTCGGCAGACCGGCCCGCCAGCCCGCGGACTTCGCTGGCCACGACGGCAAACCCGCGTCCTTGTTCGCCCGCGCGCGCTGCTTCCACGGCGGCGTTGAGGGCCAGGATGTTGGTCTGGAAGGCAATGCCGTCAATCACGCTGATGATGTCGGCAATCTTCTTGGAGCTGTCGTTGATGCCCTTCATCGTCTCCACCACCTGGGCCACCACTTCGCCGCCCTGCACCGCCACGTCGTTGGCCTTGCGGGCGAGCTGGTTGGCCTGGTGGGCGCTGTCGGAGTTCTGCTTCACGGTCGAGCCCAGCTCTTCCATAGAGGCTGCGGTTTGCTCCAGCGCGCTGGCCTGGCGTTCGGTGCGGGCAGAGAGGTCGTGGTTGCCCTGCGAGATTTCCGCACTGGCAGTGGAGACGCTTTCGGCGCTTTGTCGCACGTTGGCCACGATGTCGGCCAGCTTGGCACGCATGTGGGACAGTTCTGTGAGCAGTTGGCCTGGCTCGTCCTTCGCGCCCTGGGGAATCGGGGTGGCCAAGTCGCCCGCCGCGATGGCCGTGGTGGCTTGCACGGCCTGCCGCACAGGGGCAGTGATGGAGTGCGTGGTCCAGGATGCCAGTGCCAAGCCGACCAGTATGGCCAGCACCGTGCTGCCGCTCACCCACATCGTGCTGCTTTGCGCCTGCTGTGTGGTTTCTTTCAGGGTGGTGGCCACGCTTTCGTCCAGCGTCAAGGTCAAGTCTTGCAGCACATTGGCGTAGTTTTGAAAGACAGATGCCAGCACCGCATCAACCTGCTCCGCCACGTCCTGGCCGCTGTCCTTGGCCTTGACAAGTTCGGCGCGTTTGACGCGGTAGGCGTCACGTGCGGCGATGGCTTGTTCGTAGAGCTTCAGTTCCTTGCCGGGCAAGAGGTAACTGCGCACTTCGTCCATGCGCTTGCTCTGTACCTCGACCACGGCAGACAGGTCTTTTTTGAGCTTGTTGCTGTAGGCCGCGTCGCTGTTCTTTAGCAACGCCTCCGTGCGCAGCCAGTTCATCTGGATATCGGTGTTCCACTGGCGCACGATGCTCTGGCGCTTGAGCTCTGAAGTGGCGATCTCTTCATTGCTGCGTTGCAGGGCGGTCACGCTGATCACGCCCAGCACGGCAATGACGGTGGTGATCAGCAGCAGTATGCCGAATGCCACTCCGAGTCGGATACCCAGTTTGAGGTCTTTGATGCGCATGGTCACTCCTTGGGGTTATGGCAAAGGTTGTTTGAGAGGTGCAGGGCATTCGCTGGGGGCGGGTTCCTCAACGGTGCCATCCGGTGCGATTCAGGAGGTAGTCTGGGTTTGTGCCGCGTGGGCCCGGTGGCCTTGCAGGCGTTGACGCACCTTTTCCAGGTAGTCAGCGCGCACGCGGCGGGCCGCGTAGTCGTGCGGTGCATTGCGTTGCAGCTGCTCCCAGGCCTCACTGCGTTTTTTTTCCGACTGTTGGCGGCACTGCGCGAGCACCACGGGTGTGGGGTGTGGCGCCTGGGCTTCGGTCATGCATTCGTAGCCGTAGTGGCGCATGGTTTCCCAGGCGAGGCTTTCGATGGTCTCTATCTCGTGGGGCTGCAGTTGGGTCTTGAACTTGTCCTTGTTGGCCGGCAGGGGGGCAAAGCAGTTGGACTCCCACAATGCGGACATGCGTGACAGGTCTTGCGCCTCCTGCGATGCCGCGATGTCCAGCATTTGGGGCAGGAATTCGATGCCGATGAAGTGGCAGATGCGCCGCAGCGTGGTTTCCTGGTCGCTCAGGAAGTCTTCGTAGCGGATGGTGAGCACGCGGTCCGGGTGGCTCTGCGCCAGTGCGCGCCCTGTGGTGTGGGCCTTGACCCAGGCCAGGGCGTTGAGTGTGGTGTCGAAGTCGTGAATGATTGCCCGGTTCATCGAGGCCACCTGTGCCCGCGGGTCCCGCACCACGTTCAGAAAGCGCATGTGCGGGAACAGGGCCATCAGTTCGTGGGCGTATTGCACGCTGTCGAGCGACTTGTCCATGGCCACGCTGGCCCCGTGCTGCTCGGCGCTGCGCAGCAACAGTTCCCACACGATGCGGTGAACGCTGCGGGGTTCCTCGTGAATTGCGTTGTAGATATCCCCGGCGTGGAACTGCACTCCCGGCCACTGCACCATGCTGGCCTGCTGCAGTCCCACCACATCCTTGACCATCTGGCGGTAGGCGCTGTCGTCGCGCAGGTCTCCGTACAGCGGCACCAGTGGCATGAAGTCCACGATGTGCAGGGGGTACGGCGAGTGAAACTGCGGGCTGGCGTTCAGGCGCAGGCGCAGTGCGTGGCTGCCGCAGCGCCGCAGCGGAATCATCAGCAGCGGAAGCGGGCGCGTCGTGCGGAGTGGTTGGTTCATGGCGTGTCTGACTCCAAGTGCGCGAAGAACTCTTTGATGAAGCGGTCCATGTCCTGGTCCGGGAGTCGGTCAATGCCGCCCGCGCGATGGCACCCGCCGCCAGCTGGGTAGCGGCTGCAGAAGGTGTCGGCGCGGCTGGCGCTGGCGCTGCCGATGCGCAGGTTGACCAGAAAGTCGCCGTCCGAACGGGGCGTGAGCACGGCAACCGAACGCCCGTTGTTGCGCGCCACCAGCTGGTTGGCCAGGGTGCCGCACAGGCGCCGAGCCCACGCGCGGTCGGGCAGTACGTAGACGGTGGCCCGGTCGTTGGTGGTGTAGGGGGTCAGCTCCTGCACGGCCTGCTGGTCGCTGGCGTGGCCTTCTTGCAGGCGTCGGAACTCGTAGGCCTTCGCCATGAAGTCGAGCGGGCTTTCAAAGCGGTGCATCGAGCGGTACAGCTGCACAGGGCAAAAGTGCAGGTCTTCGCGGCTTTCGCCATAGGCGTTGTAGTTGAGCAAGTAGCCCAGTTGTGCCAGCGCCCCGCGTGTGGCCGCAGTGCAGCCATGCTCGCGCGCCATGCGGTCGGCCACTGCGTCCAGGTTGTCGCCATAGGCCGCCACAATGGCCCACTGGCGCAAGATGCCTCCCAGGTGGCGGTCTACCAGAATGCTGGTGCAGACGTCCCGGTCGGTATCGATGTGTGCGACGAGGCGCTGGTGCCTGAAAAGGGTTGTTGCGCTGTGGTGGTCGAAATAGGTCACTTCGCCACCGCCATTGAGCACCCGGCATACGCCCTGCGCGTTGCGGTCCCACGAAATGTCCAGGGCCGTCACCTGCAGTGGTCGCCCAGAGGGCAACTGGTCGAACAGGGCAATGTCCCGTTTCACGCCGCTGACGAGAACGCTGTCGCGCGGCTCCACCAGGCGCAGCTGGTGCAGCGCACACAACCCGTCGGCATCACCATTGAAGAGGTCATAGGCCTGCATTCCATGGGAGGCTGTGGCAGCCGCCGGGGTGGGGGTGGTCTCGGTATCGGTGGGCATGGCAAGCAACGCGAAAGAGCGCCCTTATTGGATAAACCCGCGCTGGCGAAGCAGCGCGAGCACCTGCGCGCAGGCATCGGGCAGTGCCAGGTGGGCAGTGTCAATACTGAAATCGGGTGCTTCAGGGGCTTCGTAAGGGGCGGAAACTCCTGTGAACTGGGGGATCTTTCCAGTGCGCGCCATGGTGTAGAGGCCCTTGGGATCGCGCCCTTCGCACACGTCCAGCGGGGTGCTCACATGCACCTCCAGAAAGCGGTCTTCCCCGACGAGCGTGCGGGCCATGGCGCGGTCGCTGCGCTGGGGGGAGATGAGGGCGGTGAACACCATCAGCCCGGCGTCGTTCATGAGGGCCGCCACTTCGGCCACGCGCCGGATGTTCTCCGAGCGCTCGGCGGCGCTGAAACCCAGATCACTGTTGAGCCGGTGCCGCAGGTTGTCCCCGTCCAGCACAAAGCTGGCAAATCCGAGGGCGTGAAGCTCCTCTTCCAGCGCATAGGCCAGGGTGGATTTGCCTGCGCCGCTCAGGCCTGTCAGCCAGACCGTGACCGCGCGTTGCTGCAGCAGTTCCTCCCGCAAGGGGGCGGTAACCCGGCCAGCGTGCGGTATCACCACCCGCAGGCCTTGGGGCGCCAAGCTGGATGCCGCCGCCGCAGGTGCCAGGGATGGTTGGAGGGGGGAGGGGAGCGGCATGGTCAGATCCGGCAAAGGCTGCTGGCAGAGAGCTTGTTCGTGCAGTCACTTGCACCGTATGGAGCAGGCAAAAAGCGGATGGCCCTGGACCACGGTGGGCGCGCCCAGGCGGTGCGACTCGAAACCCATGCGGCGCAGCATGCGCTCCACCCCCAAGGGAGAAACAGTGACCATGCGCTGGGCCCCGCGTGCCATAGCGCACCGGCTGGCCGCTTGCAGCAGGCCCGTGGTAATGGGCGAGGAAAACTGGTCGAGCGCTGAGCCCGTGGGCCCCGAAAAATCCATGGCAGCAAAGCGGGACAGTTCCCACACCTCCGGCGCGTCGGGAGCCGGCGCGCCATTGAGCAGCTGCGGGAACACCTCGGCGAGCAGATAGGGCCGGGTGGTGGGCAGCAGCCGGGCGGTGCCGATGACCTCCCCATCTTCGTTCTGGGCGATGACATAGACAGTGTCGTCCCGGTCGAACTGGTCAAGCTCCAGGGCATCGCGACAGTGCAGCTGCCAGCCCAGTTTTTCCACAAAAACGCGGTGCCGGTACCGTGCCATGCGGGTCATCAGTGGTGGATGCAGTTCCGCAGAGCAGCCAGAGGTGATGCGCATCGGAGATTCCCTCATGAGTTTTCCCCATTAGAAAATCAGAAGAAAATATTTGTAACTACCAACTCTGGTAGGTGTCGTGCGGCGCGGCCCTGATAAAAATGAATTCGCCAAAGGTCTTCAATGCCGCCAGAATGTGCGCAAACGTAACAATGGTTGGTGGTGCGTAGTCGCACGCGGATGGTCGGTCTCTGTGAAATGCTGTTCGGTGTTGGAGTCCTATGACAAGCTGGCAAGAAGATCTTTTTGGGGTGATGGACCGCGCGCAGTCTGAGCAAGAGGTTTTTTGCAAAATCGAGCTTGCTGCGCACGCCCTGGGGTTCGAGTACTGCGCCTATGGCCTGCTGGTACCCATGCCCCTTTCCAACCCGAAGACCATTTTTTTGAACAACTATCCGCAGGCGTGGCAGGAGCGGTATGTGCGGCAGGGCTATGTGCAGGTGGACCCTACGGTGCAGCATGGGTGCCGCAAGCACACTCCGCTGGTCTGGTCGGACGACGTGTTTGCCTCAGCCCAGGATTTCTGGGAGGACGCGCGCTCGTTTGGCCTGCGGTTTGGATGGGCGCAATCGTGCATTGACGGCGGCGGGGTGCGCGGCATGCTGACGCTGGCGCGTTCGGCCGACACGCTGACATCCGATGAGGTGGCCCACAGCGAGATGAAGATGCGCTGGCTGGCGCACATTGCGCACCTGATCCTGTCGCGCATCTTCACGACACGCCAGGCCGAAGAGATGCAGCCGAACCTGACGGCCCGAGAAATCGAGGGGCTCAAATGGACTGCCGATGGCAAGACCTCTGCAGACATCTCCTCACTGCTGGACGTGTCGGAAAACACCGTGAATTTCCACGTCAAGAATGCCGTGACCAAACTGCAAACCACCAACAAGACGGCTGCCACCGTGCGCGCCGCCATGCTGGGGCTGCTGGGGTGATGCGCAGGCCCGTTGGCGGTGCAGGCCCTCGCGTCCCGCCCGACTGCGCGAAGCTCGGTGGGGCCGCAACCTGGGCGGCCTGTGGGGGGCGGGCGTGAACGCTATGAAGGTGTCGCCGGATGGCTTGGTGCGCCTGTCGATGGATCAGTTGCTGTCCCTGCCCATCCACCATCTGATGTCGGCGGTGGATCTGTGTCTGGATCTGGTGGTGCCACGCACCGCAGTGTGCGGCTGCGAAACCACCATCAGCGGCTACACCGAATGGGTGAGCGCGTCGTGCCCCGTGGTTTCCATTGGCTGGGACTGGCACATCAGTCTCTGGACAGCGCAGCGGCCCTTTGCCTGGGCACGGCTGGGCCAGCCCCGCAGCAATGTCATGCTGGTGTATTCCACGGGCAACGACACGGGGTGGCACAAGAACCTTGAGCTGCTGTCAACGGTGGTGGATGCATTGCCCTGGCAGGAGCAAATGAGCCATTCGGTGACGGCCCTGCTGCCCAGCTACTGAGCATGATTTGCTATAAAATGTATAGCTATCAATGACGCCCCTCAAGCGCTGGGTGGCAAAAACACTTCAAAAATCAGCAGCCAGCTCCCACCGCATGGCCTGGCCGGTGGCGGGGTGGGCCAGGGCCAGTTCCCCGGCATGCAGCAGCAGGCGTGGCGCCTGGGCCTGGGTGGCGAGGTCAGCGTACAGCGCGTCTCCCAGGATCGGGTGGCCCAGGGAGGCCAGGTGCACGCGCAGCTGGTGCGTGCGGCCGGTGACGGGTTCCAGTTCTACGCGGGTGGTGTCGGCCGCCGTGTTGTGGGCCAAGGTGCGCCAGCGGGTGTGGCTGGGCTTGCCGTGTTCTGCATCGATCACCCGCAGGGGGCGCCGCTCCCAGTCGGCGGCGATGGGCAGGTGGATGTCTGCCCAGGTGCCGGGGGGGAGATGCATCAGTCCTTGCACGATCGCGACGTAGCGCTTGTGAATCTGCCGCTGTTCGAACGCCAGGCTCAGGCGCCGTTGTGCGTCGGCATGACGGGCCATCAGCACCAGGCCTGAGGTGGCCTGGTCCAGCCGGTGCACGATGAGTGCGCCTGGCCAGCGCAACTGGGCGCGGGCGCTCAGGCAGTCTTGTTTGTCGGGGCCGCGCCCTGGTACGCAGAGCAGTCCTGAAGGTTTGCAGAGTACGAGCAGGTCGGCGTCCTCATGCAGTGCCACCGGGGCCGGGCGGTTTGCCGTGTCTGTGGTGCGCACGATCTCGCTGGCTTCTGTGGGTTCCTTGGACCGCACGGACGCAGCAAGCGCGTTGGTTTCAGCCTGCGGCATGGCTGTCGCCGCCCACCAGGCGCTGCACGGTGGTGCAAAGTTCTTCCACGTCGTTGGGCTTGTGGATCAGTGCCTGCGCACCTTCGGCCAGCGCAGCCTGCTCGATTTCGGCCGTGACGTAGCCCGAGGCAAGGGCCACGGGCAGGTCGGGGCGGATCAGGCGGGCTTCGCGCACGAGGTCCACACCACAGAAGCCCGGCATGTTGTAGTCGGTCACCAGCAGGTCAAAGTTCTGCGGGGCGGCACGCAGCGCGGCCGTGGCCTCGTGGGGGTCGGTGTAGCCGCTGACCTCATAGCCCCGGCGGCGCAGCAGGCGCTGTACCAGAAACACCAGGGCCTGGTCATCGTCCACATACATCACGTGGTGTTTTTTGCGCGGTGCGCTGCCGGGGGCATCGGCGGCGGCAGGCGTCGAAGGCGCGGCGGATGCTGGCGCGGCCTGCACGGCTTGAGGGGGTTGTGCATCCAGGGGGCTCTGCGCGGCGCTGTGGGCGACAGGGAAATACAACGTGAACTTGCTGCCGTGGCCGGGGGTGCTCTGCACGTCCACGCCGCCTTCGTGCGTGCGCATCACGCCATGCACCACCGCCAGGCCAAGGCCCGTGCCCTGGCCCACGGGCTTGGTGGTGAAAAAGGGCTCGAAGATGCGCTCCATCGTGGCGGCGTCCATGCCCGGGCCGCTGTCGCGCACCGTCAGTGCCACGTAGTCCACGGGGGCCAGGCCCAGTCGTTCGCTCAGCCGCTGGTCGGGCTGCACGGTCGCGGCTTCCACATGGATGCTGCCGCGTTCGGTGCCCTGGCTCTGGATGGCGTGGACGGCGTTGGTGCACAGGTTGAGCAGGGCCTGCTCGACTTGCGTGGCGTCGGCCAGCACCGGGGGCAGGCCGGCCTGCAGCTGCATGTGCAGCTCGATGGCGGGGGGCAGGGTCACGCGCAGCAGGCGCTCGGTGTCGTGCACCACCTCAGCCAGCGACACTGCCGAGCGCTGCGGGGGCTCGTTGCGGCTGAAGGTGAGGATCTGCCTCACCAAGTCGCGCGCGCGGCGGCCGGCCTTGTCGATCTCCAGCAGGCTCTCCAGCACGGGAGAGCCCGGCGCGTGGGTGGCGCAATCGGCCTTGGCCAGTTCCACATTGCCAAGGATGGCACCCAGGATGTTGTTGAAGTCGTGCGCAATGCCGCCGGCCATGGTGCCCACGGCCTGCATCTTGTGCGACTCGCGCAGCTGGGCTTCCAGCTCATTGCGGTGCGCCTCGGCCTTCTTGCGGCCTGTCAGGTCGCGGGCAAACACGGTAGTGGTCTCGCCGTCGGCATGGCGCTCGAACGACACGCTCACCTCCACGGCCAGCTCTTTGCCGCTGGCAGTCAGCGCGGTCATCTCGCCCAGCAGGGCCTGCGTGGTGAGCTGGGCAAACGTCAGCGCCTGCGCCGCGTCGGGCAAAAAACGGTCGAGCGTGCTGCCCAGCGCGTCGCTGGCACTGCACTGGAACAGCGCCGCCGCCGTGGGGTTGAACACGGTGATGCGCTGGTGCTGGTCCACGCAGATGATGGCGTCCAGCGCGGAGTTGATGACGGCCTCCAGCCGCTTTTCGCTGGCGCGGATTTGCTCATTGCGCTGCTGCAGGGTCTCGGCACTTTGCTGCAAGGCCTGGCGCTCGGCCAGCAGCGGGCCCTGGTCGATCACCGCGCACAAGAACTGCGACAGCGGCGGGCCGCTGGTCTGCGGTGCATCGATGTGGGCAATGTGCAGGTCGCCGGTGATGCGCGTGGTATTGCTGATGGTGAACACCACCTCCTTGACCTCGCTGTGCCCCAGGTCCTGCGCCTGGGCAAAGGCCTCACGCACGCGGGCGGCATCCTGTGGGCACACAAAAGGCATCAGCGCAGTCAGCGGCCGGTCGCGCTCGGTGGGCTGGAACGATCGGTGTGCCATCGAGTTGGCCTGCACCACCATGTCGTGATCGTCCACCACCATGAGGGCCAGCGGTACGCTGGCAAACAGAGTCTCGAAGCGTTCGTACGCACTCTCGGCCACGGCCTGGCTGTAGCGCAGTACCTTGTTCTGGTTCTCTAGCTCGGCCTGGTAAGCACGCAGCTCCGCCACCAGGCCATCGGCAGAGGCACCGGGCGTGCGGGAGTGGGGGGCAGGCGGGCGGGGCATGTGCTCTGCGGCTGCGGGCTGGCGGCCTGCAGGGTCCAGAAAAGACAGGTCGGGTTCACTCATGAAGGGGCGCGGTCAGCCGGGTGCGTGCCCGGGCTCTCTCAAGTGTACGCCTGCCCATCTGGCACCACGCGATGGCGGTGGCACCATCAAATTGCGATTTCAACGCGCGTTTGGGTCGATTGTTGATGAATTGCGAACAATCCGTTTCTTTGGCAGGGCTTACCGAACCACTGTGGGGTGCCTACAGTTCCACCATCGACACATCCCTCGATCCACAACTTCTATCAGGACCCTGCCATGACCACTGACACCACTCTCGCCCAACCCTTGCTGAACAAGCTGCAATGGCGCTACGCCGCGAAGAAGATGAACCCTGCCAAGAAGGTGCCGCAAGAGAAGGTGGAGCGCATTCTTGAAGCCGCCCGCCTGGCGCCCACCTCCAGCGGCCTGCAGCCGTTCGAGATCATCGTGGTGACCGACCCCGCCGTGCGCGCCCGCATCCAGCCTATCGCGTGGAACCAGGCCCAGATCACAGACGGCTCGCACCTGCTGGTGTTTGCTGCATGGGACAACTACACGGCCGACCGCATCAACATGATGTTCGACCTGACCAATGACCAGCGTGGCTTCAAGAACGAAGGCTGGGAAAACTACCGCCAGATGCTGCTGGCCAGCTACCCCCAGCGCGATGCCGAAGTGAACTTCCAGCACGCAGCCCGCCAGGCCTACATCGGCATGAGCGCGGCCCTGATCGCCGCGGCCTTTGAAGAAGTGGACTCGACGCCGATGGAAGGCTTCGATCCCAACGCGCTCGATGAAATCCTGGGCCTGCGGGCTCGCGGCCTGCGCAGCGTGGCGATTTTGCCGCTGGGCTACCGCGCCGACGAAGGCGACTGGCTGGTGAACCTGAAGAAGGTGCGCCGCCCCCGCGAGCAGTTTGTGACCGAAGTCTGAGGATCTCCTCCTCAGGCACAAAAAAGGCTGGACAGTGGTCCGGCCTTTTTTGCGTGTGGAGCCTCAGCGTGTGGCGGGTGCCGCATCCGTCACGCGGCGCATGGGTGTGAGCACAAAAGCCAGTGCCGCCAGCACCACCAGCGTCCCCCCGCTGGCCGCAAACAGCTGGGTCAGCGTGATGCTTTTCATCACCCAGCCCGTCACGGCGGCGGAGATCGGCGCCAGGCCCATGAAGATGAACATGAACAGGCTCATCGCGCGGCCCAGCAGGGCGGAGGGGACACGGTGCTGTATCCAGGTGAACACGCTCACCTGCATGAAGCCGCCGAGCAGGCCGATGACCAGCATCAGCACCGCACCTTGCCATATGGCAGTGATCAGCCCCATGGGCATGAAGAGAGCGCCGATGATGGCGTCGAACGCGAGGATGGTCATGCCCAGGCTGCCAAAGCGCAGTCGGGGCACCATGCCCGACACCACCATGCCCAGCAGCGTGCCCGCGCCATGGGCGCCCAAGATGATGCCGAAGGCGGCTGCACCCAGCTGCGGGCTGTTGCTAGCCAGCACGGGGATGGCGATGTGGATCGGACCCATGATGAACAGCGCAATGGCGCTCCAGTACAAAAAGCAGGTGCGCAGCTCGCTGTCGCGCCAGAAGTGACCCAGGCCCTGCGCGACCGAGGCGAGCACGGCCTGAGGCGCGGCTGCGGGTGCCGACATGACTGCATGCGTCTGCACCTTGGAGAGCGTCCACGCCGATACGGCAAAGCTCAGCGCATCCAGCGCAAAGGCCAGACCGATGCCGGTGGCGTTGGCATGGGCCGGTGCATCGGTGGCCGCCCTGGTTGCGTCGCCTGCACCAAACAGTGCAATCAACAGCCCGGCCAGCAAGGGTCCGAGGAACATCGTCAGCTGCCGCAGGCCCAGGCTGATGCCGTTGGCGGCCTGCAACTGGGAGCGCGCGACCACGGACGGCATCATGGCCGTGCCCGCCGGAATGCTGAAGGCCGTGGCCAGGCCAATGCCCAGTGACAGCGCGTACACCATCCACAACGACAGCGTGCCCGCAAACACCAGGCCCGCCAGTGCGGCCAGCAGCACCAGGTTGACGTATTTGGTGATCATCAGCACCTGCTTGGGCGAATGGCGGTCCACCAGGGCGCCACCAATCAGGATGAACAGTGCGCGGGGCACGCTGATAAGGGCAAGCACGGTGCCCAGCACCAGGGTATCGCCAGTCATTTGCAGCACCAGCCAGGGCAGTGCGATCAGCGTGAACTGGTCGCCCAGCATGGACAGGGCCGAGCCGCCAATCATCCAGCGGAAGTTGCGGTCCTGCATCAGCGCGGCGCGCGGGTCTGAGGATGGGCTTGCGGGGCCCGTACCGGGTGGGTGGGCGGGACGGGGTGAGGTGTCAGGTCGCATGAACGAGGTCTCCCAAAGATTGACGGGTGTGTGTGCGCCCCGTGAGCAAGCGGCCCACAGCGGTAAAACGCACGCAAAGGTGGTAGCTGGCCAGGCACAGGGCGGTCGTGGCCAGCACATTGATCAGCATCTTGGCCAGGGCCGGAACGGGCAGGCCGTACAGCAGCGCACCCAGACCGATCGTGAGCGGCAGGTGCACGAGGTACACCCAGTATGAGCTGTCGGCCAGGTAGGCCAGCCAGGCGCGGGGCTGGCCGACATGGCGCAGAAACAGCCCGATCAGCGCAAAGCTCCAGAGCCACGATGCGCTGTTGTAGGCCAGCGCCATCCAGAACTGCAGGTGACGGGTGGCAGACACCGGCGCGACCAGCAGGTCGGTAAATGCCCCGGTGACCAGCACCAGTGCAAAGGCCGATGCTTCCGGCTGTGCCAGCACTTCCGACAGCAGCGCAGTGACCAGAAAGCCCACCAGCCCAAGGCCCACCAGCGCAGGCCAGTGCCGTTCGTAGCGCTCCATCAACGCCTTGCGGTGCACATGCAGGCACAGGCCGAAGCCGTAGAACAGCCCGTTGTGTATCCACTCCGCCAACGGCGGCAAGAAGGACCCGCTGGGCGTCACGATGCCATGGTCGTAGCTGGCGCCAATCCAGGCCAGCGGCAGCGTGAGCAACACCAGGCCTGCAGGGGTACCACCCAGCCAGAGGGCACAGCGTTGCAGGGCCTGCTGCACTCCTGCGGGCAATGCGCGCACGGCGGTCCATGCCACCGGTGTCAGAACTGCGAGCCACAGCAGCATCCACAGGAACCACAGGTGCATGGTGGCCGGGCCCTGGGGTACGTTGGGGCCTCGGGGCAACAGGCTGCGGTCCACACCCCAGGTGCCATAGGCCATGCGGTGCAGGAACATCAGCCCGAGCAGCGCGCAAGCGACGAACAGCGGCGGCCAGAACAGTACAAACGGCAGGCCCAGACGGCGGAGCCGGTTGCGCACCATGCCGGTCAGCCCATGGCGGTGTACCAGTGCCGCCACAAAGAATCCGGCGAGGATGAAAAACAAGGGCATGCGAAAGGCATGAATCACCGCCACCAACAGGTCTGCCAGAGGGCTGGACTGGTCGTCGTGCCAGGGCAGGGGCGAAGGCCGGCTCATGTAGACGACCGAGACATGCAGCACGATGCCCAGCCACATCATGGTGGCGCGCAGGTTGTCCAGGGCGTGCAACCGCCGGGTGGGGGCGGAGGGGTTGGGAGAGTGCGTCGATCCGTTCATGGGGGTCGACTGTGGGGCCTCACGTTGCGTGAGGGTCAAGCACTTTTCAGTGGTTTTTTTGCAGACGGTGTGAGTGTCTCAGCGGCGCGCAGAGACTGTCGCAGCGATGGCGGGAGTGGGTGTGGCTAGCGCGAGCGCCGCCTGCAGGTAGGCGCGCACGGGCGCGCTCAGCGGCGAGCCCGCCTGCAGCAGCGGCTCGTTGGCCGACGCGGTGAGCAGCTTCTGGCGCAATTGCGCATCGCTGCGGGTCAGCTGGTCGAACAGCGTGTTCCAGCGCAGGGCTGCCGCCGCTGCGTCGGGGTGGTTCGTGGGTATCTGGCGGGCCAGTAGCTGTTGTACGTCGCGTTCCAGCGCCGCCCATGCGGTGTGCGGTACGTGGCCCAGCATGCGCAGGTCGTCGCGGGTCAGGTACCTCTCCAGCAAGGCCAGGCGCAGTTTGATGGCCGTTTCCACGTATTCGATCATGTCGCCGGGTGGCGCGTGGTTGCGTCCCTGAGTGCTGGGCTCGGTGCGGAACATGTGGCCCCACCGGTCCAGCAGGTCCAGATCGCCCCCCATCCAGTGCAGCATCAGTGCCATCCAGCGGTAGGCCAGTGCCTGGACTTCTGGGGAGTCGGGTGGCAACTGGCGGTCCATGGCGCTGCGCACCAGGTCCTTGACCACGATCCAGTCGCCCTCGATCAGGCCCCAGTTCGTGAAGATCTGCTTGAGTTCTGCACTGCTGAAATACTTGCCATAGGTGGTCATGAGCGCGAGCGCTTCCAGCCAGTTGCCCATGTCGGGCTCAGCACCGGCCATGAGGCCGTCGCGCAGCATGGTCAGCCGCCCGCGCAGTTCGGTGGCCTGGGCAATCTGCTGGTCCAGCGCACGGATCTGCTGGCCAATGATGCGCTGGGGCGCCACCCCTTCGCCTGCCAGCAGCTCGGCAATGTCGCTGAGCGCAAGACCCATCTGGCGCATGGTCTGAATGGCATGCAGCCGCTGCACATCGGCCTGGCTGTACAGGCGATACCCCGCCTCAGACCGGCCCGAGGGCTTGAGCAGGCCGATCTCGTCATAGTGGTGCAGCGTGCGCACCGTGAGGCCGGTGCGCCGCGCGAGGTCACCGACCTTTAACAACACCAGAGACTCCCGAGAGGCATTTTGTGTTTTCACTGAACGACTCCACTGGCGCCGCTCATGCCATGGCGGCCGCGCAAGGGCCGCCCCGCAGCGAGGGTTGTGTCCCCCCTGGGGGAAGGCACCGCAGGCGACTCAGGGTGCTTCCTTTCAGCGGCCGACGGAGATGAGTTCGATCTCGAAGTTCAGCGTGGCGTTGGGTGGGATCACGCCACCTGCACCCCGTGTGCCATAGGCAATGCCTGGGGGGCAGGTCAGCTTGGCCTTGCCACCCGGTTTCATGCGCTGCACTCCTTCGGTCCAGCAAGGAATCACACCGTTGAGCGGAAACGACGTCGGTTCACCGCGCTTGTACGAGCTGTCGAACTCCTTGCCGTCGAGGAACGTGCCTTTGTGGTGCACCTTGACCGTGTCGTTGGCCTTGGGCGATTCGCCCGTGCCGTCTTTGAGCGATTCATAGACCAGGCCGCTGGCGGTGGTGACGGGGTTGGAGGACTGGGCCATGGCGGCGGGAGCCATCACGGCGCTGGCAAGCAAAAGGCACAAGAGGTTTCGCAAAGGGGGCTCCTAAAAGGTGTGAATCACAACGCAAGCCGCGATCTTATTCGTGTTCATGCATCTGCCTGTGTGGGCCGTCCAACGAAAAAGCCCTGGGCGGTTGAGCACCAGGGCTTTGAATGGCAAGGCCGTCGTGGCCTTCGCCGTAGGGTCAGGCGTAGTCGCTCACCGGAATGCAGCTGCAGCTCAGGTTGCGGTCGCCCCACACGTTGTCCACGCGGCCCACGGGCGACCAGTATTTCGACTGGCGCAGAGCAGCCACGGGGTAGGCGGCTGCTTCGCGGGTGTAGGGGCGGTTCCACTCGCCGCTCAGCAGGCTTTCTGCGGTGTGCGGCGCGTTCTTGAGCGGGTTGTTGTCCTGCGGCAGCGCGCCGTTTTCGATCTGGCGGATCTCTTCGCGGATGGCAATCATCGCGTCGATGAAGCGGTCCAGCTCGGACAGGGTTTCGCTTTCGGTGGGTTCCACCATCAGCGTGTTGGGCACCGGGAAGCTCAGCGTGGGCGCGTGAAAGCCATAGTCGATGAGGCGCTTGGCCACGTCTTCGGCCATCACGCCGCTGGTGTCCTTGAGGTGGCGCAGGTCCAGGATGCACTCGTGGGCGACGTGGCCGGGCTTGCCGTCCTTGCCCTCGCTGGCGTACAGCGTGGGATAGTGGTCCTTGAGGCGGGCGCTGATGTAGTTGGCGCTCAGGATGGCCGTCTCGGTGGCTGCTTGCAGTCCTTCAGCTCCCATCATGCGGATGTACATCCAGCTGATGGGCAGCACGGCGGCATTGCCCAGCGGGGCGGCGCTGACGGCACCCACGCCACCCGCCACGCCTGCTGTGGCGTGTCCGGGCAGGAAGGGCACCAGGTCTTGCACCACGCACACGGGGCCCACGCCGGGGCCGCCACCGCCGTGGGGAATGCAGAAGGTTTTGTGCAGGTTCAGGTGGCTCACGTCGCCGCCAAATTCGCCGGGGGCTGCCACACCCACCAGGGCGTTCATGTTGGCGCCGTCCACGTAAACGCGGCCACCATGGCTGTGCACCAGGGCGCACAGCTCCTTCACGCTGGTCTCGAACACGCCGTGCGTGCTGGGGTAGGTGATCATCACAGCCGCCAGGTTGGCGCTGTGCTGTTCGCACTTGGCTTTCAGGTCTACCAGGTCCACGTTGCCATTGGCATCGCAGGCAGTCACCACCACCTGCATGCCCACCATCTGGGCGCTGGCGGGATTGGTGCCGTGCGCGCTGCTGGGGATGAGGCAGATGTTGCGGTGGCCTTCGCCACGCGACTCGTGGTACCCCTTGATGGCCAGCAGGCCGGCGTATTCGCCTTGCGAGCCTGCGTTGGGTTGCAGGCTGATGCCCGCATAGCCGGTGGCCTGGCACAGCCAGGCGCGCAGTTGCTCGTCCAGCTCCTTGTAGCCCACCAGCTGGTCAGCGGGGGCGAAGGGGTGCACGTTGGCAAACTCGGGCCAGGTGATGGGGATCATCTCGCTGGTGGCGTTGAGCTTCATGGTGCAGCTGCCCAAGGGGATCATGCTGCGGTCCAGCGCCAGGTCCTTGTCGGAGAGCTGGCGGATATAGCGCAGCATGCCGGTTTCGGAATGGTGGGTGTTGAAGACGGGGTGCGTGAGGTAGCTGCTGGTGCGGCGCAGCTCGGTGGGGATCAGCGACTCGACGCCCTTTTCAAACGCATCGAAGGTGGGCAGCGCCTGGCCGTCCTTGGCGAAGATCTTCCACAGCAGCTCGATGTCGGCGCGCGTGGTGGTCTCGTCCAGCGAGATGCACAGGTACTCTTTGAAGTAAATCCGCAGGTTGGCGCCGAGGCTGATTGCCTTGGATGCTATGGATTGTGTAGCGTTTTGAGTATGCAGACTCACGGTGTCGAACGCGGCCTGTGCACTCACAGGCGCACCCAGCTGCTGCAGCCCTTGCGTGAGGATGGCGGTGTAGCTGGCCACGCGCTGTGCAATGCGCTTGAGGCCTTCGGGGCCGTGGTACACGGCATACATGCTGGCGATGACGGCCGGGAGCACCTGGGCCGTGCAGATGTTGGACGTGGCCTTTTCGCGGCGGATGTGCTGCTCGCGCGTCTGCAGTGCCAGGCGGTAGGCGGGCTTGCCATGCACGTCCACACTCACGCCCACCAGGCGGCCGGGCAGGCTGCGCTTGTATTCATCGCGGCATGCCATGAAGGCGGCATGCGGGCCACCAGCGCCCATGGGCATGCCAAAGCGCTGGGTGGTGCCCACCACGATGTCTGCACCTTGTTCACCGGGCGGGGTGATGAGCGTGAGGGCCAGCAGGTCGGCGGCCACGATGAAGGCAGCTTGCTTGGCGTGCGCCTTTTCCACATCGGCGCGCAGGTCGTCAATGCGGCCGCTGGTGGCGGGGTACTGGGCAAGCACGGCAAAGTAATCGCCATTCAGCAGAGTGTTCCATTCCTCGGCCGAATTGGCCAGGCGCACCTCCAGGCCCAGGGGCTTGGCGCGGGTCTGGATGACTTCAATGGTTTGCGGGTGGGCGTCGCCTGCCACCACAAACACGTTGCTCTTGCTCTTGACCGAGCGCTTCGCCAGCGTCATCGCCTCGGCGGCTGCGGTGGCTTCGTCCAGCATGGATGCGTTGGCAATCGGCATGCCCGTCAGGTCGCACACCATGGTCTGGAAGTTGACCAGGGCCTCCATGCGGCCTTGGGAGATCTCAGCCTGGTAGGGCGTATAGGCGGTGTACCAGGCGGGGTTTTCCAGGATGTTGCGCAGGATGACGCCCGGCGTGTGCGTGCCGTAGTAGCCCTGGCCGATGAAGCTCTTGAGCAGCTGGTTCTTGCCCGCGATGGCCTTGAGTTCTGCCAACGCTGCGGCCTCGGTAAGGGGCGCAGGCAGGTCCATGCCCCGGCTGCGTGCAATGGAGCGCGGCACGATGGATTCGATGAGTGCGCGCCGCGAGGCCTCGCCGATCACCGACAGCATGTGCGCTTCGTCGGCTGCGTCGATGCCGATGTGGCGTGGCAGGAATTCGGTGGCGTTTTCAAGCGCGCCAAGGGGGGTGGCGGATTGCATCAGCATGGGGCAGTCTCGTAGGTCGCAGCGGGTTGGGGGCAGTGCCGGGGTAGGGCGCTTGCACATGGGTAGTGCGCAGGCAGGGCAGGGCATGGCACGGCGCCATGCCCTGGAGAACGATCGGTGTCAGGCGTTCTTGGCGAACTCGGTGTACGTGGCTTCGTCCAGCAAGGCGTCGAGCTGGCTGGCATCGGCCAGCTTGACCTTGAAGAACCAGCCAGCGCCCAGCGGGTCGCTGTTGGCCAGCGATGGGTCGGCACGCAGGGCTTCGTTCACTTCCACCACTTCGCCGGTGACGGGCATGTACACGTCGGCGGCGGCCTTCACGGATTCGACGACACCGGCCACTTCGCCCTGGGTAAAGCTTTTGCCCACTTCGGGCAGGTCCACAAACACCACATCGCCCAGCGCGTCCTGCGCGTGAACGGTGATACCCACCACCGAGGCGTTGGCATCAGCGGCGTTGATCCACTCGTGGTCTTTGGAGAATTTGATCGTCATGGGAAGCTCCTCAAGCAAACGGGATAAATAAAGGAATCAGCAATGTAGCGGGCGCGGACCGCATCTGTGCGCTGCCGCCCGCGAAATCAACCGCGAAAGTAGTTGGCTGGAACGAACGGCATGGCGCGCACTTCCATGGGCACGGCCCTGCCGCGCACGATGGCATTGACGCGGGTGCCAATGGCCGCAAAGGCGGGCGCCACATAGCCCATGGCCACAGGTTCGTTCACCGTGGGGCCCAGCAGGCCGCTGGTGACTTCGCCGATCTTCTGGCCATCGGTGCTTTGCAGTTCGGTGTGTTCGCGCACGGGCACACGTTCCAGCGCGACCAGGCCGACACGTTTGCGGGGCAGGTTGGCGGGGTTGTCGATTTGCGCCAGCACCTTGTCTGCGCCAGGGAAGCCGCCAGCGCGCGCACCCCCGGTGCGACGCACCTTCTGGATCGCCCAGTTCAGTGCGGCCTCGGGGGGCGTGGTGGTGGTGTCGATGTCGTTGCCGTAGAGGCACAGGCCAGCCTCCAGACGCAGCGAGTTGCGCGCTCCCAGGCCAATGGGTTTGACTTCGGGCTGGGCCAGCAAGGCGCGGGCCAGGGTGTCGGCCTGTGCGGCGGGCACCGAGATTTCAAAACCATCTTCGCCGGTGTAGCCGCTGCGGGTCACAAAGCAGTCGCAGCCAGCAATCGTGAAGTCACCACCGGTCATGAACACCAGCTTTTCCACGCCGGGGGCCAGGCGGGTGAGGGCGGTGACGGCCTGTGGGCCCTGCAGTGCTAGCAGGGCGTGGTCTGGCATGGGCACCACTTTGCAACGCTGGCCGATGCGCGCCTGAATGTGGGCGATATCGGCCACCTTGCAAGCACCGTTCACGATGACAAACAGGGTGGGCTCGCCATTCACCACGCCCTGGTTGAAGAACATCAGGTCATCAATGATCGTGCCCTCATCGGTCAGCAGCAGGCCGTAGCGCTGTTTGCCCACGGGCAGGTCGATCACGTCTACAGGCATCAGGGTTTCAAAGGCTGCAGCGGCACCGGCGCCGATGAGTTTGAGCTGGCCCATGTGCGAGACATCGAACAGGCCCGCAGCACTGCGCGTGTGCTGGTGTTCGGCCATCAGGCCAGCGGGGTATTGCACGGGCATGGAATAGCCTGCAAACGGCACCATGCGGGCGCCCAGTTCGATGTGCAGGGCGTTCAGGGGCGTGGTGAGCAGGGGGACGGTGGCTGACATGGCGGACTCCGGGGCAAATGGGGGCCGCGACCACCAAGATGGTCACGGGATTTGCCCTGCTGTCCGCTTTACCTGAGAGATTCACCGCAGCGCCTTGGCTGGCCGTGCGGTTTGCTCCTTCGGTGGATGGCCTGCACACAGTTTTACTGTGGGGCCATCTCTCTCCAGCAAGGGAACGCCCGCATCGCTGCGGGCGGTTGTCAGTCCTTTTGCCTGAGCGTTCGGCGGGTGCCTGCGCCTTCGGCGGTGCTGCGCGTCCTGAGGACAAGACGGAGCACTCTCTCCTGACCCGGCGATTCTAACTACTTTGCGTAGACCAGATCCCGAAGTGCCAGCGAGATCGATGGCACATAGGTGATGATCATCAGGCACACCAGAATCACTCCGACAAAGGGAAGCAGGTGCTTGATGATCCGGTCCAGCGAGATTCTGGCCACGGTGCATGCCGCGAACAGGTTGACCCCAAAAGGTGGCGTGATCATGCCCAGCGCAAGGTTAACCACCATGATGAGACCGAAGTGCACCGGATCAATACCGAAATGCATCGCTACAGGCGCCAGGATGGGGGCCAGCACAATGATCGCCGCGCTGGTCTCGATGAACATGCCAATCACGAACAGCGCCGCGTTCACGCCCAGCAGGAACAGGGCAGGGGACTGCAGCACAGCCTCCAGCCAGCGGCCGATGGCATCTGGCACACCAGCGCGCGTGATCAGGAACGCAAACAACCCGGCGTTGGCAATGATGAACATGATCACCGCCGACGAGATGGCCGACTTGCGCAGAATGGCGAACAGGTCCTTGAGCTTGATCTCGCGGTAGATCACGACGCCGACGATCAACGCATAGAACACTGCCACGGCCGATGCCTCGGTGGGGGTGAACACGCCGCCGTAGATGCCGCCCAGGATGATCACTGGCATCAGCAATGCCCAGCCAGCCTGCAGCGTGGCCTTGCCAAAGGGCATGCGCCCATCGCCGTCGTTTTTGCCCCAGCCCTTGTACTTGCAGTACGCCCATACAAAGAGCATCAGCGCGCCACTGATCAGCAGCCCCGGGCCAAAGCCTGCGATGAACAGTTCGCCAATCGACACCTCGGCACTCACGCCGTAAAGGATCATGGGGATGGAGGGCGGGATGATCACGCCCAGCTCGGCGCTGGTGGCCTGTAGCGCGGCCGCATAGCTCGTGGGGTAGCCATGCTTGATCAGCGCAGGGATCAGGATGGCGCCAATGGCAAATGTGGTGGCCACCGACGAGCCCGACACGGCCGCAAAGATCATGCAGGTCAGCACACAGGTCATGGGCAGGCCGCCCTGCACGCCGCCGACGATGCTCTTGGCAAACTCCACCAGACGGCGCGAGATGCCGCCAGTTTCCATCAGGTTGCCTGCCAGGATGAAGAATGGGATGGCTGCCAAAGGAAACTTGTTGATGGCTCCGAACATCTCCTTGACGGAGATGAGCATGTTCGCATTGGAGGCCTGGATGCCCAGGATGGAAGCCAAACCGATGGACACAGCCACTGAGACGGTGAGTGCAAAGCACAGCACCATCGTTGAAATCATGACCAAACTCATTGAGCAGTCTCCAGTTCCATACGCAGGGGATCAATGAGGTTGCCGATGATGCCGACCACGCAAAAAAGGCCACCCACAGGCATGGCGAGGTAAGCCCAAAACATGGACATGGATTCCAGCCCGGCCATGCTTTGCACGCCGCCCCGGCGTGCATAGTCCCAGCCATACCAGATGATGATGCCGATGAGGACCAGGGCTGCCAGTGTCACCACCCAGTCCAGCACCCGTTTGATGCGCGGCGGACTCCAGCGGTACAGCACGTCCACACTCACCATCGCGCCCTGGCGAAACGCGGCCGGAATGGCCAGGAACACCATCCAGATCAGGCTGAAACGGATGAGTACTTCGGTCCATTCAGCAGGCTGCTCCAGCACAAAGCGGGTCACGATCTGGAACATGCCCAGGGCCGAAGCCAGGGTCAGCATGGCGCAAGCGCCCAGCATGGCGATGAAGGTGGTCCATCGCTCAAAGGTAAGAAAAGCGTTTTTCATGGGGCGGTGCCAACCATGGGTAGGTGGGGGGTGATTAGAACCATCGATCGTTCAAGAATAAAAACGCCCGATAGCGCAATGGCTACGGGCGTTATAAGCTACAAAGGTAATAGCAATGAACAGGATTATTTGACGTCGCGGATCTTGTCGATGGCAGCCTTGCCGAACTGCTTTTCAAACTCGGCGTTGACGGGGGCCAGTGCCGCCACAAACTTGGCCTTGTCCACGTTGTCGATCACGGTCATGCCCTTGGCGCGGAGGTCGGCCACGCCCTTGGCGTCGTCTTCGTCCACGCGTGCACGGTTGGCCTTGGTGCCTTCTTTCGCGGCATCGATGAAGGCCTGCTTGTCCGCCGCCGAGAGCTTGTCGAATGCGGCCTTGTTCATCACGAAGATGCAGGGCGAGTACACGTGGCCGGTGAGCGTCAGGTGCTTTTGCACCTGATCGAACTTGGCCGAGATGATGACGGACAGCGGGTTCTCCTGACCGTCCACCGTGCCTTGTTGCAGCGCCGTGAACACTTCAGGGAAGGCCATGGGCGTGGTGATGATGCCGAAGCCCTTATAGGCGGCGATGTGCACTGGGTTTTCCATCGTGCGCATCTTCAGGCCCTTCAGATCACCGGGCTCCTTCACGTCGCGCTTGCTGTTGGTCATGTGGCGGAAGCCGTTCTCTGCCCAGGCCAGCGCCTTGAAGCCCTTGGCATCGAACTTGGACAGCAGGTCTTGACCGATGGGGCCATCCAGCACGGCGCGGGCATGCGCCTTGTCGCGGAACAGGAAGGGCACATCCAGGATCTTGGTCTCCGGCACAAAGTTGGGCACCGGGCCGGTGGAGCTGAATGCCAGCTCTTGTGTCCCCAGCTGCACGGCTTCAATCGACTCGCGCTCGCCACCCAGGGCGCCGTTGTAGAAGGTCTGCACCTTGTAGCGGCCGCCCGTGCGTTTTTCGACTTCTTTGGCAAACGTGTCGATGGCTACGCCCTGGTGGGAGTTCTGGGCCGTCGAGATGCTGATGCGCATGGTGGTCTGCGCGGCAGCGGTGGCCACAAAGCCGAGCGCGAGGCTCAGGCCAACGACGAGTTTGGTCAATTGCATGGTGTCTCCTGTTGGTGGTGGGTCAGGGGAGATGTGTGCGCTGCGACCCCTTGCGGAGCCTTCCCTGACCTCGCTCAAATTATGGTGCGCCCGTCAGGCTACATGCATCGGGGTTTGTGCTGGTAAGCGTGCTTATTAACTGGGCAGACAGGCGTTTGCAGTTGCATTGGCGACACCCGTGGTGTTGAGCGTGTCCACGGTAGCAAATAGCCCGCATTGCCGCAGGCTGGCGTCAGTGCCCGCGCCTTGGCTACTGATCGCCTGTGTCGATGGGGGCTTGGAATGCCAAGGGCCCCGTACTGGCGGTAACCAGCCGGGGCCTTGTCAATTTGTGCGCTCCGGTAAGAGCGCCTTGATGGAAGAAGTATGCGCCGGGTACTGTGGATGAATTTGCTGAATTTGGCGCAATATTCTGCATTGGCAGAATAATTTTCTGACTTTACGAGATTTAATGAATAATCAGACCGATGGATCGATTGGATAGGAAAATTCTCGCTGTGCTGCAAGCCAACGCGCGCGCCAGCCTGCAAGAGATCGGGCAGGCCGTGGGCCTGAGCCCTTCACCGTGTTGGGGTCGTATCAAAAAGATGGAAGAGGCGGGGGTCATCCAGGGCTATACGGTGCGCATCAATCCTCAGTCGCTGGACCTGGCCGACACTGTACTGGTACAGGTCACGCTCGATAGCCATTCGGACAACACGCTCGAAAAATTTGGCGAGACACTGGCCAGCATTCCCGAAGTGATCGAGGCGCATCTGGTCTCTGGCGACTACGACTACCTGCTGCGCATCGTCGTCAAGGACACCCGTGATTACGAGCGCTTGTTGCGCGAGAAGCTTTACAAGATCAAAGGCATACGGCACAGCCGATCCAGTTTCGTGTTACGCACCCTGAAGAAGGCGGACTTGCCTCTGTTCACGGGGTAGAGCAGTTTTCTGGTGCCTGGTTGGGTGTTGCAGCTTCCTTGCAGAAAGCTGGCGACGCGTGGTTAGCGCTTGCACTACAAGCGTGCCGGTCGGCGTTATGCAGTTGAAATGCGGCGGCACAATGGCTCCCATCGCGCTGATGGCAGAACGGACGAAAACGGGCGATCCCGGTTCTGCGCACCATCGCAGTGCACCCGTTTGGGCGGTGCGCTAAGCCCCCCCTGGGCACAGAGACCCCCGAAGAAAACCATGAATCTGCGTTTTGTCGAAGCCTTCTACTGGGTCGCCTCTCTCAAAAGCGTGACGCGCGCCGCCGAGAAGCTGTTCCTGACCCAGTCTGCCATGTCCAGCCGCATCTCTGCGCTGGAAGAAGAGCTGGGCGTGCTGTTGCTGGACCGGCGCGACAAGCACTTCAAGCTCACGGTGGCCGGTGCCCGGTTTCTGGTGTATGCCAAGCGCATGCTGGAGCTGCAGCGCCAGCTCAAAACCGAGATGGGATCAGGCGGCCCTTTGGAAGTATCGATTCGCCTGGGTGCCATCGAATCGGTACTGCACTCGTGGCTCATTCCGTGGGTAGAGCAGCTGCGCAAGGACAACCCGCTGCTGGAGCTGGAGCTGACGGTAGAAACCACGCCCGTGTTGCTTGACCAGATCCGCCGGGGCACGCTCGATGCCGTGTTTGCCGCATTGCCTGTGTCGGCTGATGGCATACGCAGCCAGGCTGTGACGCCCATGGAGATGGTGTTTGTGGGTAACAGCAAGACGCATCGCAAACGACGCTATGCGCTGGAAGACTTTGCTGGCGCCGATATCCTGACTTTTCAGCGCGGCTCGCAACCGCACGTATCACTGCTCGACACGCTGCGCCAGGCCCAGGTGGAGCCGCGTTGTGTGCACACCATCTCGTCGATTTCTGCCATGGTGCAATTGGTGCAGGGCGGCTTTGGTGTGGCCACGTTACCGCGCCTGGCTGTGCAGCGCCTGCTCGCATTTCCGGACTTGCGTGCGCTGGCTTGCGACACCGCACTGCGGCCGCTACCCATCCATGTGAGCTACCGCGAAGACCCCTCGTCTCCGGCCATGGAGGCTGTCGTACGTTCAGCCCTCGACTTCATCGAGCAGCAACAAGCTGCACCAGCCCGCAAGCCGCGCAAAGCCTGAGCCCTCACATCAGCGCGGCCCGACACTGTGTGCCGGGCCGCGCACCATGCATTTCGAAATTCCCTCACCAGGGCGCATCCTGGGTCTAAGGGTTTACACCTAAATTCGTCCTCAGGGTTTTCCCTTGGCACCAAGTTGGTTCGCTTCTCCCCAATGAAGTGCATGGAAAAAATCGATGAGCTGATAGAAATTTTTTGAATTTGCCAGGGGCGGTCACCCCCCAACACAATCTGCCCAACGTCATGCAATTGACATTTCTCAATGCAAGGAAAAACGGTGGATTCAGCTCAACACAAAGCGCTCGCAGTGTTTGGTTCGGAAGGGATCAACGACCCTCGCCATGTGCGCAGCGTCATACGCCAAGGGTTCTGGTCGTCGCATACCAGTGGATTGGCCCACGGACACGTGCAGGGCAATCTGGTGATATTGCCCGAGGTATTGGCGGGAGACTTTTTGCGCTTTTGCCAGCGCAATCCCAAGCCCTGTCCTGCGCTGGCTGTTAGCGAGCCAGGCCAGTTCACGCTACCCACCCTGGGTGAGGATATCGACGTTCGCAGTGACCTGCCGCAGTACCGTATCTGGCGCCACGGCGAGATGGTCCGGGAGGTGGGCGACATTGGCGACCTTTGGCGCGATGATCTGGTGACCTTTGTGCTGGGGTGCTCGTTCTCGTTCGAAGCAGCGCTGCAAGAGGCTGGCATCAGCCTGCGTCACATCAACGAAGGCAAGAACGTGGCCATGTATCGCACCAGCATTGCCACCGAAGCAGCGGGGCCGTTCGGCGGTGCCATGGTGGTCTCCATGCGACCCATGCGCGCCGCCGATGTGATCCGTGCAGTACAGGTCACCTCGCGGTATCCCAATGTGCATGGAGCTCCGGTGCACATCGGCGACCCCGCACTTATCGGCGTTGCCGATATCGGCAAGCCCGACTACGGCGACGCCGTGGCCCTGCTGCCCGATGAAATTCCCGTGTTCTGGGCCTGTGGTGTCACACCGCAGTCCGCCATCCTCAATGCCCAACCGGCGTTCTGCATCACCCACGCCCCGGGTTGCATGCTGGTCACCGATCTTTTTAACCACCAACTCGCCAGCTTCTAAGCGGCTTACCCCCAGGAGTCTCCCCATGAAAAAATTTGCACTGTGTATGACAGCCGCACTCAGCGTGTGCGCGGCACAGGCCCAGGTCAAGTGGGATCTGCCCACAGGCTATGGCGCCAACAGCTTCCAGACGCAAAACGTGCAGCAGTTTGCCGATGAAGTGGACAAGCTCACCGGCGGCAAGCTCAAGATCACCCTGCACCCCGGTGGTTCGCTGTACAAGGCCAACGAGATCAAGCGCGCGGTCCAGACCGGTCAGGTGCCTTCGGCAGAGTTCATTCTGTCGGGCGCTACCAATGAGAACCCTCTGTTTGGCGTGGATTCAGTCCCGTTCCTGGCGACGACCTATACAGAGTCCAAGCGCCTGTACCTGGCCGCCAAGCCTGCGCAAGAGAAGCTGCTCGCAGCACAGGGCGTGAAGGTGCTTTTCTCGGTGCCATGGCCTGGCCAATCGCTGTACTCGCTCAAGCCGGTGAGCGCGCCCGCAGACTTTGCGGGCACCAAGATGCGCGCGTACAACCCCGCCACCACGCGCATTGCCCAGCTGCTCAAGGCGCAGCCGGTGACCATCCAGCTGTCGGAGCTGGGCCAGGCCCTGGCTACGAACACAGTGCAGAACTTCCTGACATCAAGCGCGAGCGGTGTGGAGTCCAAGCTGTATGAGCAGGTCAAGTACTTCTACCCCGTGAGCGCCTGGCTGCCCCGAAACGCCACGGTGGTGAACCAGAAGGCCTTCGATGCCCTCGACAAGCCCCTGCAGGACGCTGTGCTCAAGGCTGCAGCTGCCGCCGAGGAACGCGGCTGGGCCACCAGCGAGCGTGTGGACAAGGAGTTCATCAAGGAACTGTCGGCCAAAGGCATGACGGTGGCCGAACCCAGCGACAGCATCAAGAAGGAGCTGGCGAGCATCGGCGAATCCATGACCGCCGACTGGGTGAAATCGGCCGGGGCCGATGGGCAGGCCATCATCGACGCTTACCGCAAGAAGTAGTCGCGTTCCCTGGCCCCCACGGGGCCGGGTAGCGCAGCGCGCGCTACCCCCACATTCTCGTTTCCGCTCCCCCTCTTTTTTCAGCGTTACAGGAGTACGCCATGGACAAACTCGTCCGAAATTTCTACAGGCTGCTGATGCTGCTGTCCGGCCTGTCGATGCTGGCTGCGTTCGGCGCAGTCACGCTGGGCGTTTTTGCCCGCGAAGTCATCCACCTCAATATCGACGGACTCGACGCCTATGCGGGATACGCGATTGCAGCCGCCTTGTTCTTTGCGCTGCCCAGCACGCTGCAAAACGGCGACCACATCCGCGTGACTCTGGTTCTTGACCGTTTGCCTGCACGCTGGCGCGGCGCTTTTGAGTGGTTCTGCCTGGTCAGCGCGCTGGTGCTTTCGGTGTACATCGCCTGCTATGCCGTGCGATCGGTGTGGATCTCCTACATCACCCACGACATCTCGCCCGCAGCCGACGCCTCGCCGCTGTGGATTCCCCAGATCAGCATGGCCATGGGCTGTATTGGTTTTGCGCTGGCGTTTGCCCATGCGCTGGTGCTGCGCTTTCAGGGTGTGGCTTTCATGGCTGTGTCCGAAGCAGCCCGTTCCGAATAACTGGATCCAGGAGACATCATCATGGACGTCATCATTGCTTTGGGCCTGATCTTGGTGCTGTTCGCAGTGCTCGGATCGGGCCTGTGGATCGGCCTGTCACTGTTGGCAGTGGCTTTGGTCGGCATGGAGTTTTTTACCAACCGCCCAGTGGGAGACAGCATGATGCTGACCATCTGGGGGTCTACCTCCAGCTGGACGCTGACGGCTCTGCCGCTGTTTTTGTGGATGGGCGAGATCCTTTTCCGCAGCAAGCTGTCAAGCAGCATGTTCAAGGGCTTGGCGCCGTGGCTGGAGCGCCTACCAGGCCGCCTTTTGCATGTGAATGTGGTGGGCTGCACCATCTTTGCCGCAATCTCGGGCTCGTCGGCCGCTACCTGCGCCACCATCGGCAAGATCACCTTGCCTGAACTCAAGCAGCGCGGCTATCCCGAAGATATCTCCGTGGGCACGCTGGCTGGTGCGGGCACCCTGGGTCTGTTGATTCCGCCGTCGATCATCATGATCGTCTATGGCGTGGCGGCCAACGTTTCGATCTCCAAGCTGTTCCTGGCAGGGGTGATTCCGGGGCTGATGCTGGCTGCGCTGTTCATGGGCTACATCATCGTGTGGGCCCTGTTCAACAAAGACAAGGTGCCCGCGCCTGACGCGCGCCTCAGCTTTGTGCAAAAGCTGTATGCCTCCCGCCACCTGATTCCCGTCGTGTCGCTCATCGTCGTGGTGCTGGGCGCCATCTACAGCGGCATTGCCACCGCCACCGAAGCTGCCGCGCTCGGTGTGGCCGGGTCGCTGATCCTGGCCAAGATCGAGGGCTCGCTGAACTGGGAGCGCTTCAAGGAAGGGCTGGTCGCCGCCTGCCGCGTGTACTGCATGATCGGCCTCATCCTGGCGGGTGCCGCGTTCCTCACTCTGGCCATGGGCTTCATTGGCCTGCCGCGGCACCTGGCCGAGTTCATAGGCGCGCTGCACCTGTCGCCCTTTGCGCTGATGCTGCTGCTCATCGTGTTCTTCATTGTGCTGGGCTGCTTCCTGGACGGCATCTCCATGGTGGTGCTGACCATCGCGGTGTTGCTGCCCACGGTGGAGGCCGCAGGCTTTGACCTGGTGTGGTTCGGCATCTTCATCGTGCTGGTGGTCGAGATGGCGCAGATCACGCCGCCTGTTGGCTTCAACCTCTTCGTGTTGCAGGGCATGACGCGGCGCGAAGTGACCTGGATTGCACGCACGGCGCTGCCTCTGTTCGCTCTGATGATTGTGGCCGTCGTGATGACGTACTTCGTGCCCGATGTCGTGCTCTGGCTACCACGCCAGATGCAGGGCTGACCCCCAGCACCCACGCCTGAAACGTCCGCGCAGGAGTTCCCCATGAAAACTTTGGTGTTGTTGGCCGCGCTCGCCGTGGCCCCGGTGGTGCACGCCCAGACCCAGTGGAAGCTGGCCACGGGTTACCGCGCGGAGTCGTTTCATACCCGCAATCTCGTGCAGTTTGCGCAGGATGTGGAGCGTGCCTCGGCAGGCGCTCTGCGCATCGAGGTCCATGCCAACAACGCCTTGTTCAAGCTGAACGATATCCACCAGGCCGTGCAGGAGGGCAAGGCCCAGGCGGGAGAGACCATCATGACCAACCTGGTGCGGGACATCCCCATCGCCGGGGCGGATGCTGTGCCGTTCGTGGTGCGCAGTTACGCGGACGCGCGGCGCATGTGGGACGTACAGCGTCCGTTGATCGAGTCGCACATGGCCAGCAAGGGGCTCAAAGCGTTGTACGCCGTGCCCTGGCCGCCGCAGGGGCTGTTCTCGATCAACCCCGTGCGCTCGTCCGCCGACTTCAAGGGCACGCGCATGCGCACCTACAACCCCGGGACCGTGCGCATTGCCGAATTGCTGGGCGCCACGCCCGTGGATGTGCCCATGGTCGAAGTCAACCAGGCTCTGTCGGCCGGCAAGCTCGATTCCATGATCACTTCGGCCCTCACGGGGGTCGAGAACCAGGTCTGGGGACAGATCAAGCAGTACTACGGCATCAATGCCTGGTTTCCCAAGAACATCGTCTTTGTGAACCAGCAGGCTTTCGATGCATTGCCTGCACCCGCACGCCAGGCGGTCACCAAGGCTGCCGCCGAGGCGGAGGCTCGGGGTTGGGCAATGAGTGCTGCAGTGGCCGAAGAGTCGGTGGCTGAGCTGCAACGCAAGGGCATCAAGGTGGATCGTGCGCCGGCGGATTTTGATGCCGAGCTCAAGCGCCTGGGCGAACGGTTCTCGCGCGAGTGGGTGCGCTCGGTGGGCAGTGAGGCCAATCAGATCTTCATCCCGTACTACACGCAGCGCTGACCTTTCCTGCACGTCTTTCAGGAGAAGCATCATGCACACGCCCTCGGACACCATAGAGATGTACCTGCGCGCCAAGGACCTCAATCGCCCGCACCTCATCGCGCAAGCCTTTGCCGGCGGCGCGCTGCTGCAGATGGAGATGCGCCAGGGCGAAGGGCAGGCCCTGGCCTGCACCCTGGGCCGCGAGGCCATTGCCGAGACGCTGGTGCGCAACTTTGGCCGTGCTTATGAAAACGCCTACACCTTTTGCCTGACCGATCCCCCGGCACCGGCCTGCACAGACTTTCACTGCCTGTGGCTGTCTGCCATGACGGCCAAGGACAACCGCGCCGTGTGCGTGACTGGCGGCCAATACCACTGGCGATTTGCCCCTGGCAACCGCCTGGCGCAGGAGCTTCGTATCGTGATCGACACCATGCAGACCCTCCCGCCGGTAGACATCTTGCCCGTGATGGCCTGGGCCGTTTCGCTGGCAGGCCCCTGGTGCCCTGTGGAGCGGGCTTTGGCCACCGCTCCTCCCATTCCTGCCGTGTGGCAGGTCATGCAAAGGCTGGCCCCCGCCCACCTTGCCGTCGCCTAGCCACACAGCCACCACCTCTTTCCATTTTTTATCTCGGAGCCACTACACATGACCACCATGACACCCCAAACGCACATCCCACGCTGGCAGTTCTGGATCGACCGGGGCGGCACCTTCACCGACATCGTGGCCAAGCGGCCCGATGGCTCCCTGACCACCCACAAGCTGTTGTCCGAGAACCCCGAGCAGTACAAGGATGCCGCCGTGGCAGGCATTCGCCACCTGCTGGGCCTGAAGCCCGGCGAGCCTGTCACGCCCGCGCTGGTGGAGTGCGTGAAGATGGGCACCACCGTAGCCACCAACGCACTGCTGGAGCGCAAGGGCGAGCCCACGCTGCTGGTCACCACACGCGGCTTTCGCGATGCACTGCGCATCGCGTACCAGAACCGCCCGCGCCTGTTTGACCGCCACATCCAGCTGCCCGAGCTGCTCTACACCGAAGTCATCGAGGCCCGCGAACGCATGGGCGCCCATGGTGGCGTGCTGCAGAACCTGGACGAAGCCACTTTGCGCGGTGACCTGCTGGCCGCCTATGGTCGCGGGCTGCGCAGCGTGGCCATTGTGTTCATGCACGGCTACCGCTATACGCAGCACGAGCAGGCGGCCAAGCGCATCGCCCAGGAAGTGGGCTTCACGCAGATCAGCACCTCGCACGAAACCAGCCCCATGATGAAGTTCGTGAGCCGGGGCGATACCACGGTGGTGGATGCGTATCTGTCGCCCATCCTGCGCCGCTACGTGGAGCAGGTGGCCAGCGAGATGCCGGGCGTCAAGCTGTTCTTCATGCAGTCCTCGGGGGGCCTCACTGATGCGGGCACGTTCCAGGGCAAGGACGCGATTCTCTCCGGCCCTGCAGGCGGCATTGTCGGCATGGCGCGCACAGCGGGCCTGGCTGGGCACGAAAAAGTCATTGGCTTCGACATGGGCGGCACGTCCACCGATGTGAGCCACTACGCCGGTGCCTTCGAGCGCGAGTTCGAGACCCACGTGGCGGGCGTGCGCATGCGCGCCCCCATGATGAGCATCCACACGGTGGCGGCTGGCGGTGGCTCGGTGCTGGCGTATGACGGCGCCCGTTTTCGCGTGGGCCCCGAGAGCGCCGGTGCCAACCCCGGCCCCGTGAGCTACCGCCGGGGCGGCCCGCTGGCCGTGACCGATGCGAATGTGATGGTGGGCAAGGTGCAGCCCCGTTACTTCCCCAGTGTGTTTGGTCCCGCAGCCAACGAAACGCTGGACGCCGATGCGGTGCGCGCCCGCTTTGAGGAAATTGCTGTGCAGACCCAGCGCAGGCCTGAGGAAGTGGCCGAAGGCTTCATCCAGATTGCCGTGCAGCAGATGGCCAACGCTATCAAGAAGATCAGCGTGGCGCGCGGCTATGACGTGACGCGCTACACCCTGCAGTGCTTTGGTGGTGCAGGCGGCCAGCACGCTTGCCTGGTGGCCGATGCCTTGGGCATGTCGCGCGTGTTCGTGCACCCGCTGGCGGGGGTGCTCAGCGCCTATGGCATGGGCCTGGCCGACCAGACCGTGATCCGCGAGCAGGCGGTGGAGATGCCGCTGGCGGCTGAATCTCTGCCCTTGATCGCCGAGCGCCTGGATATGCTGGGTTCTGCCGCGCAGGCTGAGCTGGAGCGCCAGCAGGTCAGCACCAACCCCGTGCAGGTGCGCCACAACGTGCATGTGCGCTACGAGGGCACGGACTCGGCCCTGGTCGTGCCGTTTGGTGACATGGCCAGCATCCAGACGGCCTTTGAGGCCGCCTACCGCCAGCGTTTTGCCTTCCTCATGGCGGGCAAGGGCCTGGTGGTGGAGGCCGTGTCGGTCGAGGCCATGATTGCCGGTGACGCCCCCGCCGAGCCGCGCTTGCCCGTGCACTCGCACCGCAAGCATCCGCAGCGCGAGGTGGTCAAGATGTACTCCGGCAGCGCATGGCACGATGCGGCCCTGGTGGTGCGCGAGGACCTGCACCCCGGCGACGTGATCCCCGGCCCCGCCATCATTGCCGAGAAGAACACCACCACCGTGGTGGAGCCCGGCTGGTCTGCGCGCCTGACCGACCTGGACCATTTGGTGCTGGACCGCGTGACGGCCCGCAAGGTGCAGTACGCCGCAGGCACCACGGTGGACCCGGTGCTGCTGGAGGTCTTCAACAACCTGTTCATGAACATCGCCGAGCAGATGGGGCTGCAACTGCAGAACACGGCGTATTCGGTCAACATCAAGGAGCGTCTGGACTTCAGCTGTGCGCTGTTCGACGCGGCCGGCAACCTGATCGCCAACGCGCCCCACATGCCCGTGCACCTGGGCAGCATGGGCGAGAGCATCAAGACCGTGATCCGCGAGAACGCGGGCAAGATGCACCCGGGCGACGTGTACATGCTCAACGACCCGTACCACGGCGGCACCCATCTGCCGGACGTGACGGTGATCACCCCGGTGTACGTGGCCGAGGGCAACGAACCCACGTTTTATGTGGGAAGCCGGGGCCACCATGCGGACATTGGCGGCACCACGCCGGGGTCCATGCCACCGTTCTCCACACGCATTGATGAAGAAGGTGTGCAGATCAACAACGTGAAGCTGGTGGACCGGGGCATCTTTCTGGAAGAGGAGGTGCGCACCCTGCTGGCCACGGGCGGCGGCACCACGCCATACCCCAGCCGCAATCCGCAGCAGAACCTGGCCGACCTGCGCGCACAGATCGCTGCGAACGAGAAGGGCGTGCAAGAACTTTCGAAGATGGTGGACCAGTTTGGCCTGGATGTCGTGCAGGCCTACATGCGCCATGTGCAGGACAACGCCGAAGAGTCGGTGCGCCGTGTGATCACGCAGCTCAAAGACGGCAGCTTCACCCTGCCGCTGGACAACGGCGCGCAGATCAGCGTGTCGGTCAAGGTCAATGTGGCCGAGCGCAGTGCGGTCATCGACTTTGCAGGCACCAGTCCGCAGCAGATGAACAACTTCAACGCCCCCCGTGCCGTGTGCATGGCGGCCGTGCTGTATGTGTTCCGCACGCTGGTGGACGATGACATTCCGCTCAACGCCGGTTGCCTCAAGCCCCTGCAGGTGAACATTCCGCAAGGCTCCATGCTCAACCCCAACCCGCCGGCCTCGGTGGTGGCGGGCAATGTGGAGACCTCCACCTGCATCACCAACGCGCTGTTTGGCGCCTTGGGCGTGATGGCGGGTAGCCAGCCCACCATGAACAACTTCACCTTCGGCAATGCGCAGTACCAGTACTACGAAACCATTGCCGGTGGTAGCGGTGCGGGTGCGGTGCTAGACGCGTCGGGCCAGGCGGTGCGCGGCTTTGACGGCACCAGCGTGGTCCAGACCCATATGACCAACTCGCGCCTCACCGACCCCGAGGTGCTGGAGTTCCGCTTCCCGGTGGTGCTCGACAGCTACGAGATCCAGCGCGGCTCGGGCGGCGCAGGCCGCTGGGCGGGTGGCGATGGCGGCGTGCGGCGCGTGCGCTTCCTGGAGGCGATGACGGCCAGCATCTTGTCCAACGGGCGACTGAACCCCGCCTTTGGCATGGCGGGCGGCCAGCCGGGCAGGCCTGGTGCCAACCGCGTGCTGCGTGCCAACGGTCAGGTGGAGGAGCTGGGCCACATTGGCGCAGCGCTGATGGAGCCCGGCGATGTGTTCGAGATCGCCACCCCCGGCGGTGGTGGCTTTGGCGAATGTGTCACGTCCTGACTTGATGGCCCGCTGACCCCGGTGGGGCAGGTGTTGTGTGCTGTGAGCCTTTAGAGGCGCACGGTGCATGGCGCACGGCGCTGGTCACCACCGACTTCGACCCCCGCACGGTGCGGGAAATGAAACAGGAGAACGCTCATGAACTATTTGCCCGCCACATCCGGGGCGCCTGGCGGCGCCGCCTTCTCCGCCGCACCGGCCGACGCGGAGTTCCGCCGTGCCGTGCCAGACGCTGCCGCTCAGAGCCCTGCACCTGCGCGGCACCGCCGGACTCTGAGCGTGGGACAAAAACTGGCGGCCAGCTTTGGCATTCTGGGCTTTGCGGTGGCGCTGCTGGGGGCCACCACCTGGCTCACAGGGCAGGACACGAGCCGTCAGGCCACGTTGCTTACCACGGAGCAACTGCCCATCGAACGCACCGTGCGCGACTGGAAAACCCAGTCGGTCTATATCGGCCAGATTGCATTGCGGGCCACGTTGTCGTCCGATGTGTTCCCCCTGGTGGCGGAGATGCGCAACCAGATCGACGCCGAAGCTGTATTGCGCAAGCGCATTGATGACGCGCTGGCGCAGGCGTCCTCCAGCGAGAGCGCGAGGCCGCTGTGGGCGCAGGCCCAGGCCGAGCGCCAGAAATATGCAGTGCTGCGGGACGCGCTGGTGCAAAACGCCCTGGAAGCCAAGATCATCAGCCAGAAGGAGTTGCAGGAACACGCGGCCGCGTTGACCCAATACCTGCGGTCCATCGACCAGTTGCTCGCAGCTTCCGAGCAGTCCTCCCTGAAGGCGGGGGACAGCATGATTGCCGACGCGTCCCGTGCGCAATGGGTCAGCGCTGTGGCGGTACTGGTGGTGGTGGCGCTGTCGGTGCTGTTTGGCTGGTTGCTGCGGCGCTCCATCGTGCTGCCGCTGCGCCAGGCGTCCGAGGCGGCCGCTGTGGTGGCGCGGGGCGACCTCACAGTGCGTATGCAAACCCAGCGTACCGACGAGATCGGCCAGTTGCTCACGGCGCTGGACAAGATGGTCGAGTCGCTGCACTACGTGGTGACCGAGGTGCGTGACTCGGGCGAATCCATCCATGTGGCCAGCTCCGAAGTAGCAGCGGGCAACACCGACCTGAGCATGCGCACCGAGCACGCCGCCAGCAGCCTGCAGCAGACGGCGGCCAGCATTGCCCAGCTGGCGCAGATGGTGGCCGCCAATGCCGACAGCACCCGCCAGGCCAATGCGCTGGCGCTCAACGCCACCGAGGTGGCCAGCAAAGGCGGCGAAGTGGTCAGCCAGGTGGTCAAGACCATGGAGGAGATCAATGCCAGCAGCAAGAAGATTGCCGACATCGTGGGCATCATCGATGGCATTGCGTTCCAGACCAACATCCTCGCGCTCAATGCGGCCGTCGAAGCCGCCCGTGCGGGCGAGCAGGGGCGCGGCTTTGCCGTGGTGGCCAGCGAGGTGCGGGGCCTGGCCGGGCGCAGCGCCAATGCGGCGCGCGAGATCAAGGCGCTGATCTCCACCAGCGTGGACAAGGTGAGTGACGGCGCCCGGCTGGTGGTGACCGCAGGTTCCACGATGGGCGACATCGTGCAAAGCGTGGAGCGTGTGACCACGCTGATGTCCGAGATCAACGAGGCCAGCAGCGAGCAGAGCACGCAGATCGGCCAGGTGAGCCAGGCGGTGGACCAACTCGACCACATGACACAGCAGAACGCCGCGTTAGTGGAGCAGGGCGCCGCAGCGGCACAGAGCCTCAAGGACCAGGCTAACCGGCTGGCGGGTGCGATGGGACAGTTTCAACTCACGCGCGCCGCCGCGTGACGGACGTTTCGCTGTAGATCGGGCTGATCTCCATAAAAGAGGGCCTGCAGTGCAGGCCCTTCAAGCGCAAGGCGCTATGAATTTTGAAGAAGCTTACATGCCCGCGTAGTTCGGGCCACCGCCGCCTTCCGGCGTGACCCACACGATGTTCTGTGTGGGGTCCTTGATGTCGCAGGTCTTGCAGTGCACGCAGTTCTGCGCATTGATCTGCAGGCGCTGGGCATCACCGCCCTTGGTCGTGTCGGGCACAAACTCGTACACGCCCGCCGGGCAATAGCGCGCCTCGGGGCCGGCGTATTTGGCCAGGTTGATGTTGACCGGCACGCTCGGGTCCTTGAGCGTGAGGTGGGCGGGCTGGTTCTCTTCGTGGTTCGTGTTGCTGATGAACACGCTGGAGAGGCGGTCAAACGTGAGCTTGCCATCGGGCTTGGGATAGACGATGGGCTTGCACTCGGCGGCGGGCTTCAGGTACGCGTGGTCGGGCTTGTCGCGGTGCAGCGTCCAGGGGATGTGGCCGCGCAGCACGAACTGCTCGAAACCGTTCATCAGCGTGGCCGTGGTCAGGCCGTACTTGAACCAGTTCTTGAAGTTGCGGTCCTTGTTCAGCTCGGTGTGTAGCCAGCTCTTTTCGAAGGCTTCGGGGTAGGCGGTCAGCTCGTCGTGCTGGCGGCCTGCCACCACGGCGTCGTAGGCGGCTTCGGCGGCCAGCATGCCGGTCTTGATGGCGGCGTGGCTGCCCTTGATGCGACCGACGTTCAGGTAGCCCGCATTGCAGCCCACCAGGGCGCCGCCTGGGAACACGGTCTTGGGCAGGGCGTTGATGCCGCTGGCGTTGATGGCACGTGCACCGTAGGACAGGCGCTTGGCCGTGATCTCGCCCTTCTCATTTTCGAAGTAGTAGCGGACGTTGGGGTGTGTCTTCCAGCGCTGGAACTCCTCGAACGGGCTCAGGTAGGGGTTGGCATAACCCAGCCCCGTGACGAAGCCCAGCGCCACCTTGTTGCCCTCCAGGTGGTACAGGAAGGCGCCGCCGTAGGTGTCGTTCTCCATGGGCCAGCCGGCGGTGTGCATCACAAAGCCGGGCTGGTGCTTCTTGGGGTCGATCTCCCACAGTTCCTTCACGCCAATGCCGAAGCTCTGCGGGTCGCGGTCCTTGTCGAGGTGGAACTTGGCAATCAGTTGCTTGCCCAGGTGGCCGCGTGCGCCTTCGGCAAACACGGTGTACTTGCCCAGCAGCTCCATGCCGAGCTGGAAGTTCTCGGTGGGCTCGCCGTCTTTGCCGATGCCCAGATTGCCGGTGGCCACACCCTTGACGGAGCCGTTGTCGTTGTAGAGCACTTCAGCTGCAGTGAAGCCGGGGAAGATTTCTACGCCCAGGGCTTCGGCCTGTTCACCCAGCCACTTGGTCAGGTTGCCCAGGCTGATGATGTAGTTGCCATGGTTGTGTGCAAACGGCGGCAGGAACATGTTGGGCACGCGAAAGCCCGACTTTTCCGACAGGAAGATGTAGGCGTCGTCGGTGACGGGCTGGTTCAGGGGCGCGCCACGCTTTTTCCAGTCGGGAATCAGCTCGGTCAGCGCCTTGGGGTCCATGATGGCGCCAGAGAGTATGTGCGCACCGGGCTCAGAGCCTTTTTCGAGCACCACCACTGAGACATCCTGGCCTTTTTCAGCCGCCAGTTGCTTCAGGCGGATCGCAGTGGCCAGGCCGCCAGGGCCGCCGCCAACGACCACCACGTCGTATTCCATGGATTCGCGGGGGCCGTATTGGGCGAGGATTTCTTCGTTGGTCATGGGCTTCTCGTCGGGCGTTTGATAATGGATTATTTTCTACAGAGCGCCGACCGCGCCCTGTCTGTCTGGCGACTGATTGTATTCACGGAATATAGACAATCGAACGACCGTTCTATTTTGATCAGTAGGGAGACTCTAAATGGCATACAGCATCGACTTGTCCGGCCGCGTGGCCTTCATCACGGGCGCCTCCAGCGGGCTCGGCGCGCAGTTTGCCCGCACGCTGGCCCGCGCGGGCGCAGGCGTCGTGCTGGCCAGCCGCCGGGTGGAAAAACTCAAGGAGCTGCGCGCGCGCATTGAAGGCGAGGGCGGTGACGCCCATGTGATCGAGCTGGATGTGACCGATCATGACTCCATCAAGTCCGCCGTGGCGCACGCCGAGACCGAAATGGGCTCCATCGACATTCTGGTGAACAACTCGGGCGTGAGCACCACTCAGCGCATTCAGGACGTGACGCCCGAGGATTACGACTTCATTTTCGACACCAACGTGAAGGGCGCCTTCTTTGTGGCACAAGAGGTAGGCAAGCGCATGCTGGCCCGCTCGCGCGGCGCGGCACCGGGTAGCTTCACGGGCGGGCGCATCATCAACATCGCCTCGATGGCGGGCCTGAAGGTGCTGCCGCAGATCGGCGCCTATTGCATGAGCAAGGCCGCCGTGGTGCAGATGACCCGGGCGATGGCACTGGAGTGGGGCCGGTACGGCATCAATGTGAATGCCATCTGCCCCGGCTACATCGACACGGAAATCAACCACCACCATTGGCAGACGGAGCAGGGCAAGAAGCTCATGGACATGCTCCCGCGCAAGCGTGTGGGCCAGCCGCAGGACCTGGACGCGCTGCTGGTGATGCTGGCCAGCGACCAGAGCCATTTTGTGAATGGCGCGGTGATCGCTGCCGACGACGGGTTTGCGGTCTGATTCACGGGACGCTGGCGGATATGAAGATCGAAATTCCCGAGGTCAAGAAGCTGGTTTTCGAGATGCGATTTCCGGTGCGCTGGGGCGACATGGATGCGATGGGCCATGTCAACAACACCGTGTATTTCCGTTATCTGGAAACTGCCCGCATCGAGTGGATGGTGTCCGTGGGCTGCAACCCCGACCCGCGCGGGCAGGGGCCGGTCATCGTCAATGCGTTCTGCAACTTCTACAAGCAGCTCGAATACCCGGCCGACGTACTGCTCAAGCTCTACGTGAGTGACCCGGGCCGCACCACGTTCGAGACCTGGGGCACGATGGAGCGCGTGGACCAGCCGGGCGTGATTTGCGCGGCCGGCGGGGCCACCACGATCTGGGTGGACTTTCCGCAGCAGAAGGCGGCGCCGCTGCCCGACTGGATGCGGGCGCTGGTTACCGCCAGCTGACCCTCCGCCCTGGCTCCTGAGCCCTCTGGTGGGGCTGGCGGAATATTATTGGGAGAATTCGGCTGGTAGCGCTAGTGATATATGCCTGGTTTGCTATCAAAAATATAGTATTGGCGCCTGAGGCAGCCAGCAGATCCAGCCCCTGGGTACCGAGGCGCGGCGTACCGCGTTCATACCGCCGCCCCTACGCAGCGCCTTCTCCTTCACTTCCTCGTTCTTTTTGTTACCTGTTAGGATGGTTCAGGCGATGAGAGAAGAAAGCGAATAAAGCCGGGGAGGGGATTTCTAACACTGCACCGACGTGCCGTTTTGTGCTTTCTGAATGAATTCAACCATCCAAGCAAGCGCAGCAGCCAATAGCATCAACAAGGTGACCAATCTGGTCATCGCGTCGGTTCTCTTCATGTTTGGTCTGTACGCCTTTGACGAATGGGGGCAGGTCAAGGGCCGTGAAGAGGAGCACATGCAGTCCAACCTGGTGCTGCTCACGCGGACGCTGGATACTTTCTTTCTCTCCAAACGCGCAGGCATGCTCAGCCTGGCGGAGACCATTGCGATCTCGCCCGGTGGCATCGACAACCTGGCCCAGGTGCAGCAGTTGTTGGTGGACTACCGCAAACACCGCCCCGAAGTCAGCCAGACCTATGTGAGCGACATGAACGGCCAATTGCTGGCCTCGTCGCACACGCCCAGCCTGCAGGGCCTCACCAGTCTGGCCGGTCAACCCAGCTTTCAGGACTTTGCGCGCGACGCACGGGACCTGCGCGACATCTACCTGGGGCGGCCACAGCGCGATGCGCTGAACAAGGACTGGGTTTTCACCCTGCGCTATGTTCTGCGGGACCCGCAAGGCCAGGCGCGGGCGGTGTTGACCGATGTGTTTCTCATCGATTTTCTGGAGTCGCTCTGGAAAGACGCGCCGCTGGTGCAGCAGCTCACGGTGGGCGTGCTGCGTGACGATGGCTACCTGATGACCCGTTACCCGGTGCCCACCGCAGTCACCAAGGACGAGGTCTATGGCACGCGCCGTGACGGCGCGCTGAGCCAACACCTCACGCAGCACCAGTTCCCGGTACAAGGGCGTGTGGAAGGGCCCAATGCGCTGCTCAACGGCCAGAACTTCATCAACCTGTTCCATCGGCTCGACAAGCTCCCGGTGACGGTGTTTGTGGGGCAGCCTGAGCTCCGGTTCTGGCAGGTCTGGGCCCGCAGCATCGACACGCCGCTGGCGCTGACGGCGCTGTTGCTGGCGTTCATCAAGTTCGTGTCGTTGCGCCTGGCACGCCGCGAGCGCGAAAGCGAGCAGCAAAGACTGGTGGTGGAACAAGTGCTACGCGACAGCGAAACCGAGCAGCGGTCGCTCATCGACAACCTGATGACGGGTCTGGTCATCCACGATGCGACGGGTGCTGTGGTGCGCTGCAACGCTGAGGCCAGCAATCTCCTGGGCCTGAGCTTTGATCAGATGACCGGCAAACAGCTGATTGACCCGGCCTGGTCCTTCCTGAATGAGGAAGGCGAGACCATGCCGGTGTCTGACTACCCCGCCTCGCGCGTGGTCGCCACCCGCGAGCCGGTCAAAGGCATTGTGGTGGGCATCGTCCGCTCCAAAGACGCGGATATCTGCTGGGTGCTGTGCCGAGCAGACCCCTGGTTCAAACCGGACGGCGGGATCGATAAAATTGTGGTGACTTTTGTTGATATCACCATGCGGCGCAAGCTGACATCTCAGCTGCAGGACCGCGAACTCAAGTTCAAAGCGCTGTTTGACAACAGCATGGACGCCGTGTTGCTGACCTCGCCCGATGGCACGGTGCTGACGGTGAACCAGGCAGCCTGCCGACTGTTTGGGCTGAGCGAGGCGCAGATCATTGCGCGTGGCCGCACGGGGCTGGCCGACCCTGCCGACCCTCGGTTGCAGGAGCTGTTGACCCGGCGCCAGCAGGCCGGGCAGGCGGTTGGGCTGCTGACCATGGTACGGGGCGATGGCAGCCACTTCACCGCCGAGATCAGCTCCAGCATCTATGGGGACAGCGAGGGCCGCCAATACAGCAGCATGATCGTTCGCGACATGACCGAGCGCCTGCGCAGCCAGGCCGAGCTGGAGGCTGCCAATGCGCAGATGCGCCGTATCAACGAGCAGCTGGCCGAGGTGGCGCACTTTGACATACTCACCCACCTGCCCAATCGCGTGCTGCTGGCCGACCGGCTGCAGCAGGCCATGGCGCACTGTGTGCGCCGTAGCAAGTCGCTGGCGGTGGCCTTTCTGGATCTGGACGGTTTCAAGGACGTCAACGACCGGCATGGACATGCAGCGGGCGACGAGTTTCTGGTGGCGATTGCCAAGCGTCTGCGGTCAGCGCTGCGCGATGGCGACACGCTGGCGCGTATTGGTGGCGACGAGTTTGTGGCCGTCATGACTGACCTGACGGCCGAGCACGACTGCGAGCCCTTGTTGTTGCGGCTGTTGCAGGTGGCGGCTGAGCCGGTGATGGTGAACGGGCAGTCCCTGCAGGTGTCTGCCAGCATCGGCGTCACCATGTACCCACAGGATGGTTCCAGTTCGGAGCAGCTTATCCGCCATGCCGACCAGGCCATGTACCTGGCCAAGCAGGCGGGCAAGAATCGGTTCCACCTGTTCGATGTGGCCAGCGATGCGGCCATCCGGATCAAGCGCGAAAGCCTGGAGCAGATTGCCACTGCCATTGCGCGGCGGGAACTGGTGCTGTACTACCAGCCCCAGGTCAACATGCAGACTGGCGAGGTGGTGGGCATGGAGGCGCTGGTCCGCTGGTTGCATCCGCAGCGGGGCCTGCTGGCGCCGGGGCAGTTCTTGCCGGTTATTGAAGACCACGACATGGCGATTGCAATTGGCGAGCGGGTGCTGGACATGGCCCTGTCGCAGATGGCGCAGTGGCTCGCGGCGGGGCTGCACATGCCCGTCAGCGTCAATGTGTTCTCCAAGCAGCTGCAGCAGGAGGACTTTGTGCACAAGCTGCGCCAGGCGCTGGCCGCGCATCCCTCGGTGCCTTCGTCGGCGCTGGAGCTGGAGATTGTGGAGACCAGCGCGTTGCAGGACATGGCCCAGGTGTCTGGCCTGATGCACGCGTGTGCCGAGCTGGGCGTGCGTTTTGCGCTGGACGATTTTGGGACCGGTTATTCGTCGCTGACCTACCTGAAAAAACTGCCTGCAGAGCTGCTCAAGATCGACCAGAGCTTTGTGCGCGACATGCTCGAAGACCGCGACGACCTGGCCATTGTGCAGGGTGTGGTCGGCCTGTCCAAAGCGTTCAACCGCAAGGTGATTGCCGAAGGTGTGGAGACCGTGGCCCACGGTCGCAAGCTGCTGGCCATGGGCTGTGTGCTGGGCCAGGGCTATGGCATCGCGCGGCCCATGCCTGCGCAGCAGGTACCGGACTGGCTGGACCAGTGGCGGGCGCAGCAGCCCTGGGTGCGCGAGACTGACGCAGACTTGCCGGCCTGAGGCCCGTAGGCCTATCCGTCGCACCGCCTAGGGCGGGTGCTGGTCAGCGGAGTCGCAGTGGCATGGCCTTTGTCGTGAGGGCAGTACAACGCATTGCGCCAGAGGCATGCCCTGCGCCTCTGAGGCTCCCAGCAGCAAAAGGCGCTGCAGCTCTGGCAAGTAGCGGATGGCTGTCTGCGGAGCGCTATAGCCGTTGGTGTTGTTCAGGCGTTCTTGCATGCGCAGCACAAGACGGCTGGGCAGGTGTTCGATGCTGAGGGTGCGCACGCCCGTATAGAACGTGGTGTCGATGGTGCCTTCGGTGCCGAAAAAGCCGCCGCCCACCCGCGCGGCGCGGCGGCGGCCCTCGAAAGCCGTGGTGATGCGTAGTTCTCCATCGCGGCTGGTGCAGCTCCCTTCAAAGGCCGCAGCGCACTCCATGGGCAGGGGGTTCTGTTGCACCACCACGGCCTGCACAGCGGGAGTGCGCAGCAGTGTGGTGGGCACGGGCTCCAGGCGCGCGCAATCAGCGGTGGGTACCACCTGCCAGGCACTAGCACCCGGAGTGTCCGGAATAGGCAGGCGCGACCCAACAACGCCGGTGCCGATGTAGTAAGTGGGCGCCGCCCCGGTGCTGGACTCTTCTCGGAAGAGCGAGGAGGATCGCAACGGGGACAGCGCGCCAGCGGGCACAGCCACAGATAACGGGTAACTGGGCAGCATGCCCTCCGGTGGCCCAAACCCTGCGGCCTGCACTGCAGGGGATGCAAGCACCCACAGCCAGATCGTTCGTGCGGCGCGCATGGTTTTGATCAGGCCGCAGGCTTGGCCTTGGGCACACGCCCCATCAGATAGAACTCTGGGTTGGGCTGCATGCCTGCAAAGCTGGCCATGCGGTTGGACAGCCCGAAGAAAGCAGTAATGGCTGCGATGTCCCAGATGTCTTCGTCATCGAAGCCATGGGGGTGCAGGGCCTCGAAATCCGTGTCGTCGATCTCGTGGGCGTTCTGGCACACCTTCATGGCGAAGTCGAGCATGGCCCGCTCTCTCGGGCTGATGTCCGCCTTGCGGTAGTTCGTCGCCACCTGGTCGGCGATGAGCGGCTTCTTCTCGTAGATGCGCAGGATCGCGCCATGCGCCACCACGCAATACAGGCACTGGTTGGCCGCGCTGGTGGTGGTGACGATCATCTCGCGCTCGCCCTTGGTCAGGCTGCCTTCTTCCTTGAGCATGAGCGCATCGTGGTACGCAAAGAATGCACGCCATTCCGCCGGGCGGCGGGCAAACGCAAGGAACACGTTGGGAATGAACCCTGCCTTCTCCTGCACTTCAAGAATCCGCGCGCGGATGTCCTCGGGCAGGGTGTTCAGGTCGGGGAAGGGGTAGCGACTCACGGTGGTCTCCTCGGTTTTTGTGCGTGGTGGATAACGGATGCAAGTATCAGGGATGCCATTGCGTCGCCCGCACGGGGGCATGGGCAGGCGCAGCCGAACTCCCTGCCAGCGCGTAGGACAACTGTGTCGCTGCAGCGATCACGGTGTGCGCCAGCGCTTCGAGCTTTTCTGCGGGCAAACGCGAGGCCGGGCCTGAGATGCACACTGAGCCCATGAGCCGCCAGTGCATGCCAAACACCGGCGCCGACACGGTGGCCACGCCCTGTTCCCGTTCACCAATGGACCAGTGGTAGCCCTTCTTGCGGATCTCTTCATAGGCCTTGCCTGGCTCGCCCGAAAACGCCAGGATCACGCGGCCCGGCGAGCCCTTGTCCAGCGGCAGTCCTTCGCCCATGCGGGCGTGGTGGCGCAGCGCCTGCGGGCCTTCCACGCGCACGAGGCAGGTGCGTACATTGCCTTCACGCACGTAAAACGCAGCGCTTTCGCCGGTGGCAAGGGTCAGCTCACGCAGCGCGGGCTCCAGCACGTTCTGCACGTCAAAGCCTGCCTGGTAGCGCGCACCCAGCCAGCCTGCGGCCGGGCCCAGGCGCCAGTCGCCGTCCTCGCGCTGCACCATGAACCCGGACTGCGCCAACGTGCGGGCCAGTCGCAGCACTGTGGTCTTGTGAAGGCTGCAGCGGCGGCTCAGCTCTGCCAGAGACAGGCTGGATTCGCCCAGCGCAAAGGCCTCCAGCACCTGCAGGGCACGCGTCACGGCGATCACGCCGCCGCTGTCCTTGGCCGTCGCGTTGACTTGCGCATCTGCGCTCTCATCGGCCACCGGGGTGGTGACGACCGGTGTGGTGGCCTTGTGCGGGGCAGGGCGCACAGGCGAGGAGGGTGGGTTGCTCATGGCGCAATTCGTTTCATTGTGTGCAACTGCATTGTATGGGCTGAAACGCGTGCGTACATTCGCACTCCACGGCGCCAGGCCCGAACAGGCCCTTGCAGACCGGCGAGACAAACCACCATAACGGAGACAAATCCATGACCGCTTTTTCATCGCTTTCACGTTCTTTGAGTGCGCGCCTGTGCGCCGCTTTCCTGGGCCTTGCGGCCGTAGCCGTGCCCCACGGCGCTGCGCAGGCGCAGACGGCTTACCCCGCCAAGGCCATCCGCCTGATTGTTCCGTTCCCGCCCGGTGGCGGTACCGACATGATTGCCCGCGCCGTGGCGCAGAAGATGGCCGACCAGAACAAGTGGAGCGTGATCGTGGACAACCGCCCCGGCGCCGGTGGCAACCTGGGGGTGGACGCTGTGGCCAAGGCCGACCCTGACGGCTACACGCTGGTGATGGGGCAGACCAGCAACCTCGCCATCAACCCCACGCTGTACAAGAAGCTGCCCTACGACCCGCTCAAGGACCTGGCGCCGGTGGCGCTGGTGTCGTCCTCGCCGATCGTGATGGCGGTGCCGGTCAACTCGCGCTTCAAGACCTTTGCCGATGTGGTGGCTGCCTCCAAGGGCAAGCCTGATGCCCTGACGCTGGGCTATTCGGGCAACGGCACCGTGGCCCATCTGGCCGGGGAACTGGCAGAGAACGCTGCTGGCATCCAGTTGCGCCACATCCCTTACAAGGGCGCGGCCCAGGCCATGACGGACCTGATGGGCGGGCAGATTGATCTGTACATGTCGTCCGTGCCCACGCTGCTGGGCCATGTGCGCAATGGCAAGCTCAAGGTCATTGCCATCACCTCGGCCCAGCGCTCGGCGCAGCTGCCGGATGTGCCCACGCTGGCGGAGTCCGGGTTCAAGGGCTTTGAGGCCGTGACCTGGTTCGGAGTGCTGGCCCCAGCCGGTACGCCCGCAGCCATCGTGGCGCAGCTGAACAAGGCCATCAACCAGGCCCTCAAGCAACCGGACGTGGCGGACAAGCTGCGCTTTGAAGGCGGCGACATCCTCGGGGGCACGTCCGAGCAATTTGCGGCACTGCTGCGCACCGAAGTGCCCCGCTGGTCCAAGATCGTGAAGGACTCTGGCGCCAGCCTGGACTGATCGATTGACGGACTGATCGAGCCGCACCGCTCATCCCTCCGCTGACTGCCCTTCGCCATGACCCGCGATCGCCTTGTCACGCCTGTACCGTTCTCGCTGGGAACGACGGCACCCCGCACCGCGCTGCCTGCGGGGGCGTGCGACTGCCATGTGCATGTGTATGACCAGCGCTTTCCCGCTGCGCCCGGTGCCAAGTTGTTGCCGCCCAATGCGTCGGCAAGTGACTACCGCGCGCTGCAGCAGCGCCTGGGTACCGAGCGCACGGTGCTGGTCACGCCATCCACCTACGGTGCAGACAACCGCTGCATGCTGCAGGGCCTGGCCGCGTTGGGTACGCAGGCCCGGGGCGTGGCCGTGATCGATGGCAGCGAGAGCGATGTCCAATTGCAAGCCCTGCACGACGCGGGCGTGCGCGGCGTGCGGCTGAACCTGTCGCTGGGCGTCACCGGCTCGGTGGACTCCATCCTGCCGCTGGCCCGGCGCATTGCCCCCTGGGGCTGGCACCTGCAGCTGCTGATGGCGCCCGATGTGCTGGCCTGCCTGGGCGATGTGCTGCGCAGCGTACCCGTGCCGCTGGTTTTCGACCACCTGGGCCGCATCGCACCCGAGCAAGCCGGGACGCACCCGGCCCACGCACTGCTGCTGCAGCTGATGGGCGAGGGCCGGGCCTGGGTCAAGCTCTCGGGCGGCTACATCGTCAGCGCCACCCACGCGGTGGACGACCCGGCGCTCGATGCACTGGCCGTCAGCTACCTGCGTGCCGCACCAGAGCGCGTGCTGTGGGGCAGCGACTGGCCCCACGCCACCGCCAGCGCTGGCCTGCACCCCGTGCCGGACGACGCATTGCAAATCGACACCCTGGCGCGCTGGTGCGATCAGGCCGGTGCGGATGCACTGCGCCGCGTGCTGGTTGCCAACCCTGCCGCGCTCTACGGCTTCCCGCCGGTCTCGACTTTTTCATTCCCCAACCCTGTCTGAGGGCCTTGCACCATGACCTCTTTGGTATCTCCCCTTTCAACGCACGGCGCCCAGCGCCGCCACCTGCTGACCACCCTGGCCTTTGCGGGCGCAGGTGTGGGGATGGGGCTACCCGCCTGGGCGCAAGGCGACTGGCCTGCGGGCAAGCTCATCACCTGGGTGGTGCCTTACCCCGCCGGTGGCAGCACCGATGTGCTGGGCCGCAACATTGCCCTGAAGCTGGGCGCGGCCCTGTCCACCAACGTCATCGTGGACAACAAGGCCGGGGCCACGGGCACCATTGGCGCGGCCTACGTGGCCAAGGCGGCGCCCGACGGGCTCACGCTGCTGGGCACGTCCATCGGCCCGCAGGCGATTGCCCCGCACCTGATGGCCAAGCTGCCCTACGACCACATCACGGCGTTTGAGCCCGTGATCACCGTGGGCACCATCCCGCACATCCTGGTGGTGGGCGCCAACCAGCCGTTCAAGACGGTGGCCGACCTGCTGGCAGCCGCCAAGGCCCAGCCGGGCAAGCTGGCGTTTGCCTCGGGCGGCAACGGCGCCATCTTGCAAATGCAGGGCGAGCTGCTGCAGCAGCAAACTGGCGCGCGCTTCATCCATGTGCCCTACAAGGGCGACACCCCTGCACTGCAAGACACGCTGGCCGAGCAGGTGCAGTTCATGTTTGCCCCCGCAGCCGCAGCACTGCCCCATGTTCAGTCTGGCAAGTTGCGCGCCCTGGCCGTCACATCGGCCCAACGCCTCAAGGCCCTGCCGGCCGTGCCCACCATGAGCGAGACGGGGCTCAAGGACTTTGTGGTGGAGCAGTGGCAGGCCGTGTTTGCCCCCGCCAAGACACCCACCGCCATCGTGCAGCGCCTGAACTGCGAGATTGCCGCTGCGCTGAAAGACCCCGCCCTCGTGGCCCTGGCCGACAAGCTGGGCGTGACGCTGGTGGGTGGCACGCCCCAGCAACTGGGCGACCTGCAAAAGGCCGACTCGGCCAAGTGGGCCAAGGTGATCAGACACGGAAACATCAAGGCCGACTGCTACCCGCGATCCACCACCTATCAAAAAACAAACCGCTGCTTCCTCGTTTTCATTACCTCAATCGGACCCTTCCCATGAGCCAACTCCCTGAAATCATCCGCACCATCGACCGCGTGAGCGCCGACGTCGTGGCCCAAGCTGCCACCTACCAAGCCGCCATCCTGGCCGACGTGGCGGGCCGCCGCGGCACCATGCATGGCCGCGTGGCGCCTGTGCACCAGAACATGAAGGTGGCTGGCCCCGCCTTCACCGTGGAAGTGCGCCCCGGCGACAACCTCATGATCCACGCCGCCATCGCCCTGGCCCAGCCGGGCGATGTGCTGGTGATTGACGGCAAGGGCGACCAGACGGCGGCGCTGATGGGCACGCTGATGCTCAGCGCCTGCAAGAAGCGCGGCCTGGCGGGTGTGATCGTGGACGCCGCCATCCGCGACAAGCTGGAAATTCTGGAGCTGGACTTCCCCGTGTTCAGCGCGGGCTTCAACCCCGCAGGGCCCACCAAGTACGTGCCCGGCCGCATCAACCACCCCATCAGCGCCGGTGGCGCGGTGGTGAACCCGGGTGACCTGGTGGTGGGCGACGCCGATGGCGTGGTCGTCATCGAGCGCGAAAAAGCCCCCGCCATGCTGGCCCTGGCCGGCAAGAAGGTGGCCGACGAAGCCGCCCGCATCGAAGCCATCGCCCGTGGTGACACCGCATCGAAATGGCTGCCTGCCGCCCTGCGCGCTGCGGGTGTTTTGAAGGAAGGGGAATCGCTGTGAACCCAACCATCATCGTGACGGGCGCCGACCTGGCGCAACAAGCCCTGGATTTGCTCATAGGCTACGAGATCGTCTACGCAGGCAAGACACCGACGGAAGAGGACATGGTGGCCCTGTGCTGTGCGCACAACCCCGTGGCCATCATCGTGCGCTACGGCAAGGTGGGCGCTTCGGTGATGGACGCGGCCCCCGCGCTCAAGGTCATCTCCAAGCACGGCAGCGGCACCGACACCATCGACAAGGTGGCCGCACAAGCCCGCGGCATTGAGGTGGTGGCCGCCGTGGGCGCCAACGCCGCCGCCGTGGCCGAGCAGGCCCTGGCCTTGCTGCTGGCCTGCGCCAAATCGGTGGTGCAGCTCGACGCGCGCATGCACGCTGGCCACTGGGACAAGGCCACGCACAAGAGCCTGGAGCTGGGCGGCCGCACCGTGGGCCTGGTGGGCCTGGGTGCCATCGGCCTGCGTTTTGCCAAGATGGCCGACGCCCTGGGCATGCGCGTGATCGGCTTTGACCCGTTTGCCAAGAGCCTGCCTGCCTATGTGCAGGCGGTGGATCTGGAAACCATCTGGCGTGAGTCGGATGCTGTGTCTTTGCACTGCCCGCTGACCGACGACAACCGAGGCATGCTCAACGCCGCCACGCTGGCGCAATGCAAGCGCGGCGTGATCGTGGTGAACACCGCACGCGGGGGCCTGATCGACGAGGCCGCGCTGCTGGCCGCCGTGCGCTCGGGCCAGGTGATGGCGGCGGGGCTCGACAGCTTTGCGGTGGAGCCCATGACAGCAGGCCACCCCTTCCAGGGCGAGAAGAACTTCGTCCTCAGCCCCCACATCGGTGGCGTAACGAGTGATGCCTACGTGAACATGGGCGTAGGCGCCGCCCGCAATCTACTGGCCGTGCTGGCCCGCACACCGGACGCAGTAGCCGCGGTCTGAGCGCCGCGCCTGCCCTAAGAACATGGCCGGGCACTGCGCCCGGCCGCACAGGAGACAACAGACCATGGCACGCAATTTCAAGAAAAATAGGCCTCTTGCGCTAGTCAATCATGCGCTGGCAGCTATATTTTTAGTAGCATTCTGTTCTGCGCATGCGCAGACGGCCTATCCCACCAAGCCCGTGAAACTGGTAGTGGGCTTTGCGGCGGGCGGCCCCACCGACGTGGTGGCGCGCGCATTTGCCGACCACGCCAGCCGCGCGCTGGGCCAGCCGTTCATCATCGACAACAAGCCCGGTGCGGGCACCATCATTGCCGCCCAGGCTGTGGCCAGCGCTCCGGCTGATGGCTACACGCTGCTGTTTGGTGCCACCAACCACACCATGATTCCGGCGCTGTACCAGGCCCGCGTCAAGTTTGATGCAGTGAAGTCCTTCCGCCCCCTGTGCACGGTGGCCAGCAGCCCCACGGTGCTGGTGGTGGCCCCTAGCCTGCCGGTGAAGACCCTGGCCGACTATCAGGCCAAGGCCCGCGCCGAGCCTGGCCGCGTGACGGCGGGCACGGCCGGGGTGGGCAGCTCAGGCCATTTCGCCACCGAGATCTTTGCCCGCGCCCAGGGCCTGCAGCTCAACCACGTGCCCTATAAGGGTGCGGCACCGGTGGTGACGGACCTGATGGGCGGCCAGCTCGACAGCTCCTTCGCGACCCTGGGCTCGGTGCTGCCGCAGATCAAGAGCGGCAAGCTGCGCGCGCTGGCCGTGGGCGCGCCCCAGCGCTCGGCCCTGGTGCCCGAGGTACCCACGTTTGCCGAGGCGGGCGGTGGCCACTACGCTGCCGACGTGTGGTACGGCGTGCTGGCCCCGGCGGGCTTGCCCGAGCCCATCGCCCAGGCGCTGGAGCGCACGGCCGCCGACTTTGCCAAGAGCGAATCGGCAGCTGACAAGCTGCGCGGCCTGGGGATGGATGCCGAATCGGTGTGTGGCAATACCTTTGCGACCCGTGTGGCCCGTGAAGTGACCACCTATAGCCAGATTGCCAAGGCGCTCGATCTCAAAGCAGATTGAGCCGTCCTGTTGTAGAACCCAGCACTGATTGGAGACACGTATGTTTCGCTTCCTCAAACCCCTGATCGCCGCCTGCGCCCTGGCCGCTGGCGTGGCCCACGCCGCCTTCCCCGAGCGGCCCATCACCATCGTCGTGCCCTACGCACCCGGTGGCGCGGCCGATGCTGTGGCCCGTGTGGTCGCCACCCGCCTGGGCGCCAAGCTCGGCGGTAGTGTGATCGTGGACAACAAGGCCGGTGCCAGCGGCACCATTGGCGCCAGCTTTGTGGCCAAGGCTCCGGCAGACGGCTACACCATGCTGTACGACGCCACGCCGTACTCCATCAACCCGCACCTGTTCCCCAAGATGCCGTATGCCAGCACCGCACTGCAGCCGCTGTCGCTGGTGCTGCTGGCGCCCAACGTGCTCATCGTGAAGGCCGATGCACCCTACAAAAACGTGGGCGAGCTGATTGCCAAGGCCAAGGCGCAGCCGGGCAAGATCAACTTTGCCTCAGGCGGCAGCGGCACGGTGCAGCGCCTGGCGGCGGAGCTGATGGCCCAGAAGCTGGGCCTCGATATGGTGCATGTGCCCTACAAGAGCGGCGGCCCCGCCATCACCGATGTGATCGCGGGCCAGGTGGACTTCATGTTCGGCACGGTGGCCGCCACCTACCCCCATGTGTCGGGCGGCAAGCTGCGTGCGCTGGCCGTGTCGGCGCCTGAGCGTTCCAAGCGCCTGCCCGATGTGCCCACGGTGGCCGAGGCGGCCATCCCCGGTTATGAGGCCTATGAGTGGAACGGCGTGTTCCTGCCAGCGGGCGTGCCTGCCGACGTGGCCACCAAACTGCAGCAGGCCCTGCAAGAGGTGTTGAAGGAAGACGAAGTGAAGCAGCGCCTGGCCGACCTGGGCGCCCAGCCCATCGGCTCCACGCCCGCAGACTTTGCCGCCTTCCTGAAGAAGGAAGACGCGAAGTGGGGCGAGGTCGTGAAGAAGGGCAATATCAAACTCGACTGACCCATGCCTTTGCCAGCGCTGACCACGCCCGTACCGCACTCGGTGGGCCTGAACCGCCCGCAGCGCCAGCTGCCGTCCGGTGCGTGCGACAGCCACATGCACATCTTTGACCCGCGCTTTGCGCCGTCAGTTCACTGGCCGCGCACGCCGCCGGTGGCACCTGTGGCTGTGTACAGGCAGCTGCAGGCGCGCCTGAGCATCACGCGCGCAGTGGTGGTCACGCCATCCACCTATGGCACCGACAACGCCTGCACGCTGGATGCGCTGGATCAGTTGGGCGACGCTGCACGCGGCGTGGCCGTGGTGGGCGAGGACGTGAGTGCCCATGAACTGGCTCACCTGGCTGCGCGCCGTGTGCGCGGGCTGCGGGTCAATTTCGTCTCGCCCCAATCGTGGGGCACCACCACGCCCGCCATGCTGGCCACGCTCGCGCGCAAGGTGGCCGAGCACCCGGCGTGTGCGGGCTGGCATATCCAGATCTTTGCGCAGCCGGAGCAACTCATCGCGCTCGCCCCCCAGTTGCACACCCTGCCCGTGCCCCTGGTCATCGACCACCTGGGCCGCATCGATCCCGCCGAAGGCCCGGCCGCAGAGGCCTACGGCGTGGTGCGCGGCCTGCTCGATGGTGGCAACACCTGGGTCAAGCTCTCGGGCGCCTACATGCGCTCAGCCGTGCACGGCCCCAGCTACGCCGACACCCTGCCGCTGGGCCAGGCCCTGGTGCAGGCCGCGCCGGATCGCCTGGTGTGGGGCAGCGACTGGCCGCACACCACCGAGGCGCCCGGCACTGTGAACGATGCCGACTTGATGGATCTGCTGCAGGCCTGGGCTGGCAGCGATGCGGCCATGGACCGCATCCTGGTCGACAACCCGGCACGGCTGTATGGTTTCGATGCCGTTCCCGCCGCATGAACGAATTGGAAAGACCCCACCATGTTTTTGTTGCAAGCCCCTGAGGTCCGCGATCTCGACCTGTTCACCTCCATGCCCGAGCAATTTCGCCGCCGCGAGCGCAGCGACTGGGCTGACGCCAACCGGGGCGGCACCATCACCGATTCGTTCCTGGAAGGCCCGGTGTTCGACGACGCAGGCAACCTCTACGTCAGCGACATCCCCTGGGGCCGGGTCTTTCGCATCAACCCGCAAGGTGAGTGGGTGCTGGTGGCCGAGTACGACGGCGAGCCCAACGGCCTCAAGTTCCTGAAGCCCGGCACGCTGCTCATCACCGACTACAAGAACGGCCTGATGCAGCTGGACGTGGCCACGGGCGCCGTCACCCCGTACCTGCAGCGCCGCAACAGCGAGCGCTTCAAGGGCGTGAACGACCTGATCTTTGACGCCGAAGGCAACCTCTACTTCACCGACCAGGGCCAGAGCGGTCTGCACGACCCAAGCGGCCGCCTCTACCGTCTGCGCCCCAATGGCCAACTGGATCTGCTGCTGCACAACGTACCGAGCCCCAATGGCGTGGCCCTGTCGCCTGACGGCCGCGTGCTCTACCTGGCCGTGACGCGCGGCAACTGCGTGTGGCGCGTGCCTTTGCTGCCCGATGGCAGCGTGGCCAAGGTCAGCCAGTTCTTCACCTCGTATGGCCCCAGCGGCCCCGACGGCCTAGCCGTGGATGCCGAGGGTCACCTGCTGGTGGCCAACCCGGGCCTGGGCTACGTGTGGGTGCTGAACCACCGGGCCGAGCCCGTGCAGGTGTTGCGCGGCGCACCGGGCAGCTCCACCACCAACCTGGCGTTTGGCGGGGCAGGGCGTACCACGGTGTATGTTACCGACTCGACCCATGGCCGCATCCTGCGGGCTGACATGGGGGCACCTGGACTGCGGCTGGCTCACTTGCGTTAAAGCGGCCTCCTGTTTGATGAATCCATGGGGCGCAGTGAAATCAATGGAGTGAAGGTGTTTTATTGAAATTGGCTATTAATGAGATTCAATCGATTCAATTTACCTGTCATGGTTTGCTTCCTACCATCTGTCCTGTCGATACGTTTTGCCGACGCGCTTTCACAGGAGATGACCCATGACGACAGAAGCCAAGTGCCCCTTTGACCACACCAAGGCCGTGCCCACGGGCCCCCGCAATGCCGATTGGTGGCCCAACCAGCTCAATCTCCGCCCTCTGAACCAGAACTCCCCGCTCACCGACCCGATGGGAGACGGCTTCAATTACGCCGAAGAATTCAAGAGCCTCGACCTTGCCGCCTTGAAGGCCGACCTGCGCGCGCTGATGACTGATTCGCAAGACTGGTGGCCCGCAGACTTTGGCCACTATGGACCGCTGTTTGTGCGCATGGCGTGGCACAGCGCGGGCACCTACCGGCTGGCCGACGGGCGCGGTGGTGCAGGGGCAGGGCAGCAGCGTTTTGCGCCACTCAATAGTTGGCCCGACAACGCCAACCTTGACAAGGCCCGCCGCCTGCTGTGGCCTGTCAAGCAGAAATATGGCCGCAAGATCTCGTGGGCCGACCTGATGATTCTGACCGGCAACGTGGCACTCGAATCCATGGGCTTCAAGACCTTCGGTTTTGCCGGTGGTCGCCCCGATGTGTGGGAGCCGGATGAGAACGTGTACTGGGGTGCCGAATCCACCTGGCTGGGGGGCGATAAGCGCTACAGCGGCGAACGCGACCTGGCCAACCCGCTGGCTGCTGTGCAGATGGGCCTGATCTATGTGAACCCTGAAGGCCCGAACGGCAACCCTGACCCCATCGCTGCCGCGCGCGATATCCGCGACACTTTTGCGCGCATGGCCATGGACGATGAAGAGACCGTGGCGCTCATCGCGGGCGGCCACACCTTTGGCAAAACCCACGGGGCGGGCGATGCTGCGCTGGTGGGCAAGGAGCCAGAGGGGGCGGGCATTGAAGACCAGGGCCTGGGCTGGAAGAGCGGCCATGGTTCTGGCAAAGGCGGTGACACCATCACCAGCGGCCTGGAGGTCACCTGGACCACCACGCCCACGCAGTGGAGCAACAACTATTTTGAAAACCTGTTCGGCTATGAGTGGGAGCTGACCAAGAGCCCGGCGGGTGCCCACCAGTGGACGGCCAAGGGTGCGGCGGCGACGATCCCGCACGCACACGACCCGTCGAAAAAGCTGGTGCCCACCATGCTCACTACCGACCTGTCGCTGCGCTTTGACCCGGCCTACGAAAAGATTTCGCGCCGCTTTTTGGCCCACCCCGAGCAGTTTGCCGATGCGTTTGCGCGCGCCTGGTTCAAGCTCACGCATCGTGACATGGGTCCGCGTGCCCGCTATCTGGGGCCTGATGTGCCTGCTGAAGTGCTGGTCTGGCAAGACCCGGTTCCGGCGGTCGACCATGCCCTGGTGAATGCTCAAGACATCACAGCACTCAAAGCCAAGGTGTTGGCATCGGGCTTGTCGATTTCTGAACTGGTATCGACGGCCTGGGCCTCTGCCTCCACGTTCCGGGGCGGTGACAAGCGTGGCGGCGCCAACGGCGCGCGCATCCGTCTGGCTCCACAGAAGGATTGGGAAGTGAACCAGCCTGCGCAACTGGCCAAGGTGCTGGGTCAGCTCGAAGCCATCCAGCGTGATTTCAATGCCGCGCAGACGGGCGGCAAGAAGATCTCGCTGGCGGACCTGATCGTGCTGGCCGGTGGCGCTGCCGTGGAGGCTGCGGCGAAGAAGGCTGGACAGGATGTGACCGTGCCCTTTAGCCCTGGCCGCACCGATGCCTCGCAAGAGCAGACCGATGTGCCTTCGTTCGAGGTGATGGAGCCTGTGGCCGATGGTTTTCGCAACTACCTGCGCCCTGGGCTGGAGGGGGCTGTGGCCGAGTTGCTGGTGGACCGTGCCAACCAACTGACCCTGACTGCGCCAGAGATGACGGTGTTGATTGGCGGCCTGCGCGTGCTGGGTGCTAATGTGGGCCAGGCGGCTCATGGCGTCCTTACACAGCGAGTTGGTACGCTGAGCAATGATTTCTTCGTGAACCTGCTCGACATGCGCACCCAATGGCAGAAGTCGGCAGGTGCAGCGGGTGTGCTGGAAGGAGTGGACCGCAGCACGGGCATCAAAAAATGGACTGGCACCGTGGCCGACCTGGTGTTCGGCTCCAACTCGGTCTTGCGTGCGCTGGCCGAGGTCTATGCCAGCAGCGATGCACAGGCGGTGTTTGTGCAGGACTTTGTCAAGGCGTGGACCAAGGTGATGAACCTGGACCGGTTTGATTTGTGACAACCCCCTGAGTCGCTTCGCGCCTTCCCCCTTCTCTCGAATTGCTGCGCAATGAGGGAAGGGGGATACCACCAGCGCTGCGGGGCGGCCCTTGCGCGGCCGTCCTGGCTTGGGCTGTGCGATTGCTGCGGCAGTGTCTCCGTTGTAGCCGTAGAAGAAGGCAGAGGGGCGAAGGGCGTTGTGCTGCAGCTACCATCGCGGCGTCAAACCAACAGGAGAGCCCGCATGACACAGCAACCCCCGTCCACCAAGGACTTCGACAAAGGCCTGGCCACGCGCAAGCACGTCATGGGCGAGGACTTTGTGGCCAATGCCTTTGGCAATGCCACCGAGTTCACCCAGCCGATTCAGGAGTTCATCACCCGCAATGCCTGGGGCGATGTGTGGCAGCGGCCGGGGCTGGACATGAAGACGCGCAGCCTCATCACCGTGGCTTTTCTGACGGCGCTGGGCAAACAGCATGAGCTCAAGGGCCATGTGCGTGGTGCGCTCAACAACGGTGCCACGTCGGCAGAAATCCAAGAGGTGTTGCTGCACGCCAGTATCTATTGCGGGCTGCCTGCAGCGGTGGATGCATTTCGTACTGCCGCTGAAGTGATCGACGGGCCTAAAAAAACCTGACGCGGTTTGATGCTTCTCAGCCGCCCGCCAGCAGCTTGTGCACCAGGTCAGCTGCGGTGGATGCGTTGTATTTGCGCATGAGACGTGCGCGGTAAATCTCTACCGTGCGGTGACTGATCTCCAGGGCCCGGCCGATCTCCTTGGAGGTCAAACCCTCCAGCAGGCGGGCGGCCACCTCGCGCTCGCGGCCCGTCAGCTCCGCCTTCACGGTGCGCTGCGAACTCAGGTCTTCAAAGCTCCAGATGCCGGACTCATGCGGGGCATTGCGGTTGAGTGCGCGGCCAGACACGTGGCACCAGAAGACCTCGCCGTTGGCACGCTTCATGATGCGGTTGTCCGCGTAGTGGCCCTTGGCGTTCAGGATGGGCTCCATGTGCGCGCCCAGGCGCTCGTACTCGTCGGCGCTCGGATAAAGTATCTGGAACGACTGGCCGATGAGCACTTCGCGCGAAGCGCCGAACATGTCGCAGACATGGCGGTTGCAATCGACCATGGTGCGGTTGCGCGACAGCACAAGCCCCACAGGGGCCATGTCGAAGGCAAGCCGGTAATCAACGTCCATAGTGCTAATCTTTACGGAAAACTACTTATTTAAGTACGTAGTATCGTAGCGCATCCCATTCATAAGGAGATCGTGGTGAACAAGTTATTCCCCTCCGCAGCCGAAGCCCTGAAGGGCGTGGTTGCAGATGGCCAACTCATGGCTGTAGGCGGTTTCGGGTTGTGTGGCATTCCTGAAGCCTTGATCGACGCGCTGCGCGATTCGGGCGTGAAGAACCTGACCGTGATCTCCAACAATGCGGGCGTGGACGGCTTTGGCCTGGGCAAGCTGCTCGAGACGCGCCAGATTAAGAAAATGATTTCGTCGTATGTGGGCGAGAACAAGGAGTTCGAGCGTCAGTACCTTGCCGGTGAGCTGGAGCTGGAGTTCACCCCCCAGGGCACGTTGGCCGAAAAGCTGCGCGCTGGCGGCGCTGGCATCCCGGCGTTCTTCACCAAGACCGGTGTGGGCACCATCGTGGCCGAGGGCAAGGAACTGCGCGAGTTCGATGGCGAGACCTATGTGATGGAGCGTTCGCTGGTGCCCGATGTGTCGCTGGTCAAGGCCTGGCGTGCCGACAAGTCGGGCAACCTGCAGTTCCGTCTCACGGCGCGCAACTTCAACCCCGCTGCGGCCACGGCCGGCAAGATCACCATCGTGGAGGTGGAAGAGGTGGTGGAAACCGGCGCCATTGCGCCCGACCAGATCCATCTGCCCGGCATCTATGTGCACCGCATCGTGCACAACGCCACGCCCGAAAAGCGCATTGAAAAGCGCACCATCACCGAAAAAGCGGGCGTTTGAGCCGCTGCCGCACAACCGTACAGAACAAGCTGGAGAAGTATCTATGTCGTGGAGTCAAGACCAAATGGCGGCCCGTGCCGCCCATGAACTCGAAGACGGCTTTTATGTGAACTTGGGCATTGGCATCCCCACGCTCGTGGCCAACTTTGTGCCTGCCGACAAAGAGGTGTGGCTGCAATCCGAAAACGGCATGCTGGGCATCGGCCCGTTTCCCACCGAAGACGAAGTGGATGCCGACCTGATCAACGCCGGCAAGCAGACCGTGACCACCATCAAGGGCTCGTCCATCTTTGGCAGCGACCAGTCGTTTGCCATGATCCGTGGCGGCAAGATCAATCTGTCGATTTTGGGCGCCATGCAGGTCAGCGAAAAGGGCGACCTGGCCAACTGGATGATCCCCGGCAAGATGGTCAAGGGCATGGGCGGCGCGATGGACCTGGTGGCTGGTGTCAAGCGCGTGATCGTGCTCATGGAGCATGTGGCGCGCAAGAAGGATGGCACCGAAGACCTGAAGATCCTGCCCCAGTGCACGTTGCCTCTGACGGGCGTGGGCGTGGTGGACCGCATCATCACCGACCTGGCCGTCATGGACGTGACGCCCCAGGGCCTGAAGGTGGTGGAGCTGGCTCCCGGCGTGACTTTTGAGGCCCTGCAGGCCAAGACCGGCGTCAAGCTGATCCCATAAGCATTTGAGCCACCCCTGCAGTGGAGTGGCCACACAAAAAAGGCCGGGGCCCCTCACAGGGCCCCGGCCTTTTGCATTGGCACTTTTCACAAAACCCTCATGCAGTCCGCATGGGGCCTCTGGCAATTACATCGCGTTGCCGATTTCGCCAGCAGAGATCTGGCCGGTGCGCACAGCTTCAGCAGCCTGGGCACGCACGGCAGCACGGTCAGCCGTGGACTTGTAGGTCACCACACGCGAACCTGCTGGCTCGATGGAGCGGGTCTGGGCCACGGTAGCGGCTTCAGCAGCCACTTCAGCGCGGGTGCGGTTGGTTTCGAACTTGGTGGCGAACTGCGAAGCATCGGCTTCATCAGCGTGGGCACCAAAAGCGGCAAAAGCGGCCACAGCAGCAACGGACAGAAAACGGACAGACTTGTTCATGGTGAAACTCCGAAAAATTCAAAAAATGAGGAAGAGGTACTTAGCAATACGGCACAACAAGGGCAGCGGATTCAGCCGCCCCTGGTGAATCAGCCGCGCTCACCCGAAGAAATCTGGCCGGTACGTACAGCTTCAGCAGCCTGGGCACGCACAGCAGCACGGTCAGCCGTGGACTTGTAAGTCACCACACGCGAACCGGCGGGCTCGATGGAGCGGGTCTGGGCCACGGTAGCAGCTTCGGCGGCCACTTCAGCGCGGGTGCGGTTGGTTTCAAACTTGGTGGCGAACTGCGAAGCATCGGCTTCGTCAGCCTGGGCACCAAAGGAAGCGAAAGCGGCGACAGCGGCGATAGACAGGAAACGTGCGGTGTTGTTCATGATGAAAATCCTTGAAGTTAAAGAAGCGTCTCAAAAAAGCCGGGTCAAAAACCATTCCTGAACCGGATTCGGTGAGTCGCCTTGCGGGTTCGGCTCATCGATGGGATGAACTGTACGCCGATGGGGTACAGAGAAAAACCACCGGGTCGCGAACTAACTGTTCCAGTATTGTGAACAATCGAGGCGGAACTTTTCAGGGTTTACCCAAGCCTGACTGGCGAGGGTGGTCAAAAAGTGGACCCTCAACGGCATCGCCTAATGAAAACCCTGATTCCTATTTGGAACAATGACATTGGGGTGACAGGGGGCTTGGACACTCCGTAAAGGCCGGCTGGTCAAGGCCTTGGCTTGGGGCATCTGGACGTGCGATGCGCGTCATGTGGCAAAAACAAGGGCTTGCAGCAGCCCGTGCTGCTTGATGTGCATCAAGATTGTGTGTCTGTATCGCGTCATGCGAGTCAGTGCCTTGCAAGAGAACCCCATATAGTGCGAAGCAACGATTTGTGTTGCTTGCATGACCGATATTCTTCTTTCAGCGGATACCGAGGACGCTGACAGTCCTTACTACTTGCGTGCGCTGACCGACATGGCCGACCGGCGCACAGTCGTTGCCGGTGCTGCCATCTACACGGACAACGGCATCAAGTTGGTGGAGAAGGGGGCGCGCATCGACAGCCGCCTGTATGACCGCCTGGTACAGCACAAGCTGCGCGAACCCATTGACCGCCATCTGTCGATTGAAAACCCGGTGGACGTGCCGGCCCTGCTGGCTCTGGGCCAGGCGCTCATCGAGCAGGAAACCCTGCCCGCCATGCTGGCTGAGGCCCTGGGCTCAGGTGCCCGGTTGCTGGCGCCCTTGCGGTCCCTGCCGTTGCCTTCTGCCATGGCCTGCAAGCTCACCGTGATGCGTGACCAGCGGCCCACGCTGTTCCAGCACAGTCTGGTGATGACCACCGTGGCGGTATTTCTGGCGGTCAAAAGCGGGCTGAGCGAACGCGATTGCAGCACGGTGGCGGCAGCTGCGCTGCTGCATGACCTGGGGGTGCTGCACATGGACCCGGCCTGGGACGACCCGGACCACAAGGTGGTGGGGGTAGGGCGCAAGCACCTGGTGGCCCATCCCATCTCGGCCATGCTCATGATCCGCGACACGCAGGCCTATCCACGTGCTGCCGAAGTGGCCGTGCTGGAGCACCATGAGCGCATGGACGGCAGTGGCTACCCGCGCGCCTTGCTGGGGGCGGACATCACACCCATGGGCCGCATCCTGCTGCTGGCCGAAGTGGTGGCAGCGTTCTACGAAAAATACGACGACATGCCCGCACAGCGGCTGTCGCTGGTGCTGCGGCTCAACCACCGCAAGTTTCCTTCGGCACTGGTGGCGTTCATCCTGCCGCTGCTGCAGGAGGAAGTGGCCCGCGAATCAGCCCTGATGCCCCTGGGCAACGATGCACCGCGCCAGATCGAATTGCTGGCCGAAGCCTTTGCCTATTGGGACCAGCTCAAGGCGGCCTTGCCCCCAGACACGGCGGCCAAGTCTCCTGCAGGCAGCGCCTTTGCGTTTACCGATTCCCGCCTCCTAGCATTACAAAAAGCCTTGATAGAAGCGGGCTCACACCCCCGGCATCAGGGGGAGTTGCTGGCGCAATTGCAAGGGGATGCCATTGGCATGGCGGAGGTCGCTCTGGTGGGGCGCGAGGCCTTGTGGCAACTGCAAAGCATCCTGAACGCCAGCCACCGCCGCTGGCCCCAGCTCTCGGACCGTGCCACGCCTGCCGATGCGGCGGTGGCGGACTGGTGCGACTGGGCGATGCGCTCGCTCTAGGGATGCTCTGCACGATGATTCGTGCAGAGCATCCCTGGCCATATCGATCCTGCCGGTGCGCTGGTTGCCCCTTCGGTGGTTCCCCGCCGCTGGCGGTGCTTGCTGGCGCCCATCGGCGCTGCCCTGAACGCGTATGCCGTTTGCCAGCGCGCGCCTATCCCCTCAGACCGACCTCTTTGGTGAGGCTTCACCCGCAGGTTCCCCCATATGGCAAAATACTGGTTATATTTACAGTATTCGTGTTGACTGAACCTCTCCCACCACCATGCCTGCGCCACACCCCTCTTTGCGGGTTGCGTCCGATTTGCCGATTGCCGTACCTGGGGTGTGGCATGCCGACGCGCTGGGTACAAGCACGCAGCGCGTCCTGCCTACGGGCCATGCCGCGCTGGACGCCCAGCTGCCGGGTGGCGGCTGGCCCGTGGGGGCCCTGAGCGAAGTGCTTCAGCCTCTGGCGGGCTTGCACGAATGGCAACTGGTGCTGCCCGCACTGGTGCAGGCCACGGCCAGGCAGAGCGGGGCGGTGGTGCTGGTGGCGCCGCCGTGCGAGCCTTTTGGCCCGGCCCTGCAGTCGCAGGGGTTGCGGGCAGAGCGGGTGTGTGTGGTGCATGCCGACTCGCCCATGGTCGCCTTGTGGGCGGCCGAGCAGTCACTGCGCTGCCAAGGCGTGCTGGCCGTCATGGCCTGGCTGCCCCAGGCACAGCCTGCCTCCCTGCGGCGGTTGCAATGGGCGGCGGCCCAGCAGCAGCAATTGTTGTGGGTGTTTCGTCCGGTCGATGCCTCATGGCCCGCATCACAGGTGTCTCAGGCGTCGCCGGCCCAGTTGCGGCTGCAAGTGCAGGGGCTGGCCCTGCCAGGGGATGCCGCAGAAGCCCCTGGCATGCAGGTGCAGATCCTCAAACGCCGGGGGCCTCCGCTGGCGCAAGTGCTCCATCTCCCGGGCTGCCACCCTCAGCTGGCGCAGGTGCTGTTGGCACAGGCCGAGCGGCGCCGTGCGGCGCAGGAGGCGGCGAGTGCCCTGGTGGCGGGCCGCCAGGCTGTGGCTATGCGGGTGGCTGGGGGCTCCGGTGCCCTGCTGGCGCGCAATGCACCGGGGGGCAGACCAGAAGGGAGCAGGCATGCACTGGATCGCTCTGCCATTGCCCTGGTGCGATGAGGCCACCGCCTTGGCGGGTACAGACACCAATAGAAGTACCGAAGCGCTGAACTCCGCCGCAGGCTGGTGGGCTTTGTGCTTTACGCCGCGTGTGGCGCTGGCCGATGGCGAGGCGGTGTTGCTGGAAGTGTCCACCACCGAACGCCTGTGGGGCGGGCGCGAGGCGCTGCAGGCGCTGGTGCTGCAAGCCTGGGCCGATGCGTCCGTCTCATGCGAAGGGCATAGCGTTGTCCATCCAGCCGCCAGCAGCACTGAAAACCCTGTCCATTCCTGCGGATCGACCACGGCTTTGCTGTCCCACGCACCGACTGTGTGGGGCACAGGCCCCACCGCCCTGGTCGCCCAGGCCAGGCTGCGTATGGCGTTGGCCGGGCGTATCTGCCCGCCGCAGGACAGGGCAGAGAACCTGCCTTTGCACACGCTGACAGCACTGCGCCCCCATGTGGCCAGCCTGGAGCGCATGGGGTGCCGCACCTGGGGGGCGCTGCGGGCCTTGCCGCGCGCGGGCGTGGCGCGGCGCCTGGGGGCGGGTGTGCTGCGGGTGCTGGACCAGGCCTTGGGCGATGCCCCTGAAGCCCATGCCTGGCTGCAACTGCCCGAGCAGTTTGTGTTGACCACCGAGCTGCCCGCCTTGGCCGCGTCGGCCGACGCACTGCTGTGGAGCGCCAACCGCAGCCTCACGGCCCTGCAGGCCTGGCTGCAGGCGCGCCAGCAGGGCATACTGGCGCTGGAGCTGGCATGGCGCCACGACTTGCGGCGCATCGATGGCGTGGTGCTGCCCCCCACCCAGGCGCTGCAGGTGCGCACAGCCCAGGCCACCCACGACCTGGCGCACCTGCGGCGCTTGCTGGCCGAAAACCTGGCGCGCACCACGCTGGCCGCGCCGGTCAACCAGATCACGCTGCGACTGCTCGACGCGGCCCCGCTGCCGCACCGCAGTGCCAGCCTGCTGCCCCCGGGGGAGGTGGGGGGGCGCAGCTTTGCAAGCCATGGCAGCGCCGATCCGGCAGGTACCCCAGGCGAGGCTCTGCACCAACTGCTGGAGCGCCTGTCGGCCCGCCTGGGGGCCGACCATGTGGTGGCCCCGGTGCTGCTGGCCGACCACCGGCCCGAACGCATGCAGCAATGGCGCCCGGCCACCGAAATGCTGGGTACGCCCTCCGCTGCCACGCGTACACCCGCCAGTCCTGCTTCTGCGCGTGCGGACGATGTTTTGCAGGGCATTGCCCCAGATGCCCCCTTGCTACCCACCTGGCTGCTGAACCCGCCCCGGCGGCTGGCAGTGCAGGGCAACCGGCCTTGCCACCACGGCTTGTTGCGCCTGCTGGCCGGGCCCCACCGGTTTGAGGTGGGCTGGTGGTCTGCCACGGACGACGCGGTGGACCCGGCGCACCCCTGCGCCGGCCTGGCCTTACGCGACTATTTCGTAGCCCACAACAATGTGGCGGGGCTGGTGTGGGTGTTTCGCGAGCGCCTGGCGCCTGCGCTGGATGGCACGGCGACGGTGGCACGCCCCCACCGCTGGTTTCTGCACGGGATCTTTGGGTAAGCGGGCAGGGCGGTTGTCCATGGGCTTGACGCATCGACCCCCTTCACAGGCCTCTGCGGTGCCAGGCCCCTTGGCGGGCGCTGCCGAGCTGCCAGACTATGCCGAGCTGCATTGCCTGTCCAATTTCAGCTTTCAGCGGGGCGCATCGCACCCGCAAGAGCTGGTGGCACGCGCTGCCAAGCTTGGCTACCAGGCGCTGGCGCTGACGGACGAATGCTCGGTGGCCGGGGTGGTGCGTGCCTGGGGTGCGGCCAAGGAATGTGGCCTGCATCTCCTCGTGGGCAGTGAGTTTTTGTGGGGCGACCTGCGGCTGGTGGCGCTGGCGCGCGATGCCGAGGGCTGGGGCAACCTGTGCGAGTTCATCACTGCCGCCCGTGCCGCCGCACCCAAGGGGCGCTACCACGTGGGTGTGGGCAGCCCCTGGCATTTGCTGCAAGGGTGCGAGTTGCTGCTGGCGCCATGCCGCCAGCACTTTGATGCTTCTGATTTTGTAGCGCTCAGCGCATGTATCACTAGCGCTACAAGCCAATTGGGCCCTCAAACGGCTCAATATGTGTGGCTGGCGGTCGAATTGCACATGGCCCCCGACGACAGTCTGTGGCTGGCCACGCTGCAGCGTGTGGGCGCTGCGCTGCATCTGCCGCTGGTGGCGGCGGGCGATGTGCACATGCACGCCCGCTCGCGCAAGCCGCTGCAGGATGTGATCACGGCCGTCAAGCTCGGTTGCACTGTGGCCGAGTGCGGCTTTGCGCTGCAGCCCAATGCCGAGCGCCACCTGCGCCAGCGCGTGCGGCTGGCGGGCCTCTACCCGCCCGATTTGCTGGCGGCCACACTCACCGTCGCCGGGCGCTGTACCTTCAGCCTGAGTGAGATCCAGTACCAGTACCCGCTGGAGACCGTGCCCCAGGGCATGACGCCCGCCCAGGGCCTGGCCTGGCTGGTCGATGCCAACACGGCAGGCCTGTACCCTGACGGAGTGCCCGAGGCGATCGCCGCGCAGATCCGCAAGGAGCTGGACTTGATCGCGTACTGCCGGTACGAGATGTACTTTCTCACCGTGTATGACATCGTGCGGTTTGCGCGCAGCGTGGGCATCCTGTGCCAGGGGCGCGGGTCGGCCGCCAATTCGGTGGTCTGCTATGTGTTGGGCATCACGGCAGTGGACCCCAAACAATCCCACCTGCTGTTTGAGCGCTTCATCAGCAAGGAGCGCAGCGAGCCGCCCGACATCGACGTGGACTTTGAGCATGACCGGCGCGAGGAAGTCATCCAGTACATCTACAACAAATACGGCCGCGACCGCGCCGCCATTGCTGCCGTGGTCACCTGCTACCGCACGCGCAGCGCCCTGCGCGACGTGGGCAAGGCCCTGGGCGTGGCGCCCGCGCTGGTCGATGCGTTTGCCAAAGACCACCACTGGTTTGACGAAGAATTTGCATCCGACCGCCTGCAAGAACTGGCGCAAAGCCTGGGCACACCCCTGCACCGCCACACCGCCCGGCTGTGGCTGGAACTGGCGGCCGATCTGAAGGACTTTCCGCGCCACCTGAGCCAGCATGTGGGCGGCTTTGTGCTGACCCAGGGCAAGCTCACGCGGCTGGTGCCGGTGGAGCCCGCCAGCATGAAGGACCGCTCCGTCATCCAGTGGGACAAGGACGACCTCGATGACATGGGCCTGCTCAAGGTCGATGTGCTGGCCCTGGGCATGCTCAGCGCGCTGCGCCGCTGCCTCAACCTGCGCGCAGCCCTGCGCGGCGAGCGCTGGGGGCTCAAGGAAATCCCGCGCGAAGACCCCGCCACCTACGACATGATCTGCGCTGCCGACACCGTGGGCGTGTTCCAGATCGAAAGCCGCGCCCAGATGAGCATGCTGCCCCGCCTGCAGCCGCGCGAGTTCTACGACCTGGTGGTCGAGGTCGCCATCGTGCGGCCTGGCCCCATCCAGGGCGGCATGGTGCACCCCTACCTGCAGGCGCGCGAGCGCCGGCGCAGGGGCGAGCCTCTGCAACTCGAAAAACCCGAGCTGGAGGCTGCCCTGGCGCGCACTCTCGGCGTGCCCATCTTTCAGGAGCAGGTGATGCAGATCGCCATGGTGGCCGCCGGGTTCTCGGCCGGTATGGCCGACGATCTGCGCCGATCCATGGCTGCCTGGAAGCGCAAGGGCGGTGTGCACCGGTTCGAGCGCCCCCTGATCGGCGGCATGGAGGCGCGCGGCTACCGCACCGAGTTTGCCCAGGCCATCTTCCAGCAGATGCTGGGCTTTGGCGAATACGGCTTCCCCGAGAGCCACGCCCACAGCTTTGCGCTGCTGGCCTACGCCAGCAGCTGGCTCAAGTGCCATGAGCCCGCGTGTTTTCTGGCCGCGCTGCTCAACTCGTTGCCCATGGGCTTTTACAGCGCCTCGCAACTGGTGCAGGACGCCCGCCGCCACGGCGTGCGCGTGTTGCCCATCGACGTGACCGTGAGCGATATCGACTGCACCCTGGAGGGCAACGCAGAGCCGCTGCGCCCCGCACGCGGCCTGGGCACGCCGCCGCTGCCGCAGCCCGCCGTGCGCCTAGGCCTGCGGCTGGTCGGCAGTCTGCACGCAGACGCTGCCCAGCGCCTGCTGCACGCCCGCGCCACAGGCCCCGCCTTTGTCACCACCGAAGACCTGGCCCTGCGTGCGCAACTGAGCCAGCAAGACCTGCAGGCACTGGCTGCTGCCGACGCCCTGGCCAGCCTGTCGGGCCACCGGCGCCAGCAGATGTGGGACGCCGCCGCACAGCACATCGCGCCACCCCTTTGGCGCGATGTGCCCGTGCACGAGGCCCCGCTGCAACTGCCCGAGGCCCCAGAGGGGGAAGAGATCCTGTTCGACTACGCTGCCACCGGTCTTACGTTGCGCCGCCACCCCCTGGCCCTGCTGCGCCCCCGCCTAGCACGCTGGCGTCTGCAAACCGCCCTGCAACTGCACAGCGCAGCCAACGGCCGCAAGGTGCGCGCCTGTGGCATCGTCACCGTGCGCCAGCGCCCTGGCACCGCCAAGGGCACCATGTTCGTCACGCTGGAGGACGAAACCGGCCCCGTCAACGTCATCGTCTGGCCTGCGATGGTGGATGTGTGGCGCAATGCGCTGCTGCGGTCACAACTGCTGGCGGTGGAAGGGGTGTGGCAATGCAGCGCCGGCCCACCCGGCAGCACGGCCGTGGTGCGCCACCTGGTGGCACAGCGCTTCAAGGACCTGACACCACTGCTGGGCCGCATGGGGCAGGCACTGCAGGGGAGTCGGGATTTTCATTGAATGGAATTGGCGGGCTACAAAACGGCAGACGTCTCTGGCTTGATTGGCAGCAATCGGCTGGGTAAAGACCGGGTTCGTAAGCTCATGCCGCAGCACGGCATCCAGGCCAAGACGAAACGCAAGTTCGTGGTGACCACCGACAGCCGCCACAGCCTGCCGGTGACTGCGGACCTGCTGCAGCTGCGCTTCAACCCTGAGCAGTTCAATCAGCGCTGGAGTGGTGACATCGCCTACATCGCCACCGACGAGGGCTGGCTGTACCTGGCCGCCGTCATCGACCTGTTCAACCGTCAGGTTGGGGCAGGAGCCTGCAGTCGCACATGCAGGCCAGCCCAGTCAAGGGCGCGCTGACCATGGCGTGGTGGCGTCGCCGTCCACTACCTGGGCTGATATTTCACAGGGACCGAGACAGGCAATACAACTCAAGCTACTACCAGGCCATCCACCATCGGCACGGCCTGCAATGCTCGATAGCCGACGGCTACGACTGCTACCAGAATGTGATGGCCGAGCGGGTCAACGGCATCCTCAAGAGCAGCGCTGCTGCTGCAGCGGCCCGCCGATCTGGAGCAGGCCCGGCATATGGTGCGCCAGTCGGTCCAGATCTACAACGCCGAGCGGCCGCATCTATCGTTGAAAATGCAAACGCCCGATGCGGTGCATTGCGCGTCCTTGGTCGGTATTCGCCGACTTGAATCACCGTCCCAGGCGTCAACTTAATTCAGGACTGGTCACACAGCGCAAAAATGCCGCGTGAACCGTGGGTTCAGAACTCCACTACACAGAGGCAAGGTCAGTTGGCTTTCGTGATGCAGAGCGCAGTCGAGGACGATGTCGTTGGTCAAGTGTTCGGAGCTCTCAACGGCTCGGCTTCTCGGCAATTTACAGGGCAGCGAAGTGCGTTGTTTCTGGGTTGCGTTGCAGGGACTGGATGTGTAGCAGTTGGCGTCGGTCTATGAGTAGGTCAGCGATCCTGGCCAGCGATCTACTGGACTACGTCTAGGTGTCAGCGAGTTCCTGAAGAGCGCGCCCGAGCATCTCCTCGGCGTTGTCTACGGCAGTTGCTACTGTCTTTACCCCGCAGTAGACGGAAGTATGGATATCCGCGGAGTGACTCATAGTACCGGCGTCACCGGGTTGGTACATCTGTGGCTGGCGGCGGCGCGAAAAGATCCCAACTGGCCATGAAGAGTGCGGCTATCACCGGGCCGATCACGAACCCTGTCAGGCCAAACAAGGCCATGCCCCCCAAGGTGGAAATCAGCACGATGTAGTCGGGCATCTTGGTGTCTTTGCCTACCAAGATGGGACGCAGTATGTTGTCCACCAGTCCGATCACGCAGACGCCGAACGCAGTCAGCACCACGCCTTGCCATACAGCCCCCGTAGCCAGAAAGTAGATCGCCACAGGCACCCAGATCAGCCCAGCACCTACGGCCGGCAAGAGCGACAGGAAGGCCATGAGAACTCCCCACAGTACCGGTCCCTGAATGCCCAGAATCCAGAAAATCATGCCGCCCAGCGCACCCTGAGATGCAGCCACCACGATGTTGCCTTTGACCGTGGCCCGGATCACGGTGGTGAATTTGCTGACCAACTGGCGCTTATGGGTGTCTTCCAGGGGGGTGGCTTGGCCTATACGCACCGCCAGACTGGCGCCGTCGCGTAGCAAGAAGAACAACAAATACAACATGATGCCGAAGCTGACGATGAACTCCAGGGTGTTTTGACCGATGCTCAGCGCCTGTGTTGCAACAAATTGACTGGCCTGTACCGCAAAGGATGAAAGCCTTTGTTGCAGCTCGCCCACGCTGGTCAGCTGCAGGCGGTCGAGCAGGCTGGCAGCCCAGGTGGGGAGTGCGGCAATGACTTGCTGCAGATACAGCCCGAAATTGATTTGGCCGGAGCGCACCCTTTCATAGATGGCGGTGGCTTCTTGAATCAGCGACACCGTGATGGCCGTCATGGGCAAAATCACCACCACAAGACACAAACCGAGCGTGCACAGTGCGGCCAGTGTGGGCCGCTTGGGCATTTGCCTCAGCAATTTGCGGTGCAGCGGAGCAAAAAGAATGGCGAGGATGACGCCCCAGAAAACGGCACCATGAAACTGCCACAGGATCGCCCCGAACGCGACGGTGACAAGGGCGAGCAGCAGCAAAAAGACTTTGTCCTGAAGTTGGTGATGCGGCATGGAGTGGGGGTTGCAATGGGATACCTGCAATGTACGCGAGGTGCTGAGCGGTGCAGTTTTTTGCGCCGTGCAGTGATGGCCTGGATCCACTTTTTGGGGGCGGACTTCGGTTCGGTGGCACAATGGCGCCCGTACCAAGGCCCTTCCCCAGCCACAGTCGCATCCGCCAACCGGTTCAGCCGTGTCGCGGAAGGTTTCTCAACCAGCTAATGCTTTCCCAAGGAAAGCGGAGGTCAGCGGAATATGAGCGATACGACATCCGTCTATCAAGCCTACCAAGGCAACACTTACCTCTTCGGCGGCAATGCGCCCTATGTCGAAGAGATGTACGAGAACTACCTCGCCAATCCCGGTAGCGTGCCCGATACGTGGCGCGAGTACTTTGATGCGCTGCAGCACGTTCCCGCAGTGGATGGCAGCAACGCCAAAGACGTCCCGCACCTCCCCGTCATCAATGCCTTTGCCGAGCGTGCCAAGCAAGGTGGTACCAAGGTCGTGGTTGCCACCGGCGCGGACTCTGAGCTGGGCCGCAAGCGCACCGCCGTTCAGCAACTTATCGCTGCCTACCGTAACGTGGGCCAGCGCTGGGCCGATCTGGATCCTTTGAAGCGCACTGAGCGCCCCGCGATTCCTGAACTGGAGCCCTCGTTCTACGGTTTCAGCGATGCTGATCAGGAAACTGTGTTCAACACCAGCAACACGTTCTTCGGCAAAGAGTCGATGACATTGCGTGAGCTGATCAATGCGTTGCGCGAGACCTATTGCGGCTCCATCGGCGCCGAATACATGTATGCCACCGACCAGAACCAGAAGCGCTGGTGGCAGGAAAAGCTGGAAAAGATTCGCAGCAAGCCCAGCTTTGGTGCTGACAAGAAGAAGCAAATCCTTGACCGCCTGACTGCTGCTGAAGGCCTGGAGCGCTTCCTGCACACCAAGTACGTTGGCCAAAAGCGTTTCTCGCTGGAAGGTGGCGAGAGCTTCATCGCCGCCATGGACGAGCTGATCCAGTCCGCCGGTGCGAAGGGCGTGCAAGAAATCGTGATCGGCATGGCCCACCGCGGCCGCCTGAACGTGCTGGTCAACTCGCTGGGCAAAATGCCTAAGGACCTGTTCGCTGAGTTCGATCACACTGCTCCTGAAGATCTGCCCGCGGGTGACGTGAAGTACCACCAGGGCTTCAGCTCGGACGTGACCACCCCTGGCGGTCCTGTTCACCTTTCGCTGGCGTTCAACCCTTCTCACCTGGAAATCGTGAATCCCGTGGTTGAAGGCTCCGTGCGCGCTCGCATGGACCGCCGTGCCGATCCACACGGCAAGCAGGTTTTGCCCGTGCTGGTGCACGGTGACGCAGCCTTTGCAGGCCAAGGTGTCAACCAGGAAACTCTGGCGCTGGCCCAGACCCGTGGCTACTACACGGGCGGTACGGTACACATCATCATCAACAACCAAATCGGCTTCACCACGTCCGATCCACGTGACACCCGCTCCACGCTTTACTGCACCGACATCGTCAAGATGATCGAGTCGCCTGTGCTGCATGTGAACGGTGATGATCCGGAAGCCGTGGTGTTGGCCACTCAGCTCGCTCTTGAGTTCCGCATGGAGTTCAAGAAAGACGTGGTGGTGGACATCATCTGCTTCCGCAAGCTGGGCCACAACGAGCAGGACACCCCGGCTCTGACCCAGCCGCTGATGTACAAGAAGATCGGCGCACACCCTGGCACACGCAAGCTGTACGCCGACAAGCTGGCAGCGCAGGGTCTGGGCGAGTCACTGGGCGATGACATGGTCAAGGCCTACCGCGCTGCTATGGATGCGGGCAAGCACACGGTCGATCCCGTGCTGACCAACTTCAAGAGCAAGTACGCGGTGGACTGGAGCCCGTTCCTGGGCAAGAAGTGGACCGATGCTGGAGACACGGCTATTCCTCTGGCAGAGTGGAAGCGCCTGGCTGAGAAGATCACCACCATCCCCGAGAGCGTGACGCCGCATCAGTTGGTGAAGAAGGTGTATGACGACCGCGCGGCCATGGGCCGTGGTGACATCCCGGTGGATTGGGGCATGGGTGAGCACATGGCATTTGCCTCGCTGGTGGCCAGCGGCTATCCCGTGCGCCTGTCCGGTGAAGACTGCGGCCGTGGCACGTTCACGCACCGTCACGCCGTGATCCATGACCAAAAGCGCGAGAAGTGGGACATTGGTACCTACGTGCCGTTGCAGAACGTGGCGGAGAACCAGGCCCCCTTTGTGGTCATCGACTCCATCCTGTCTGAAGAAGCGGTGCTGGGCTTCGAGTACGGCTATGCATCGAACGACCCCAACACCCTGGTGATCTGGGAAGCGCAGTTCGGCGACTTCGCCAATGGCGCCCAGGTGGTGATCGATCAGTTCATCGCCTCCGGCGAAGTGAAGTGGGGCCGGGTGAACGGCATCACCCTGATGCTGCCCCACGGCTACGAAGGCCAGGGCCCAGAGCACAGCTCGGCCCGTCTGGAGCGCTTCATGCAGCTGGCTGCCGACGCCAACATGCAGATCGTGCAGCCCACCACGGCCAGCCAGATCTTCCACGTGCTGCGTCGCCAGATGGTGCGTGATCTGCGCAAGCCGCTGATCATCATGACACCCAAGTCGCTGCTGCGTAACAAGGATGCGACCTCGCCGCTGTCCGAGTTCACCAAGGGCAGTTTCCAGACGGTGATTCCCGAGCAGGATGAATCCATCGTCAAGAAGGCAGCCAAGGTCAAGCGTGTGATCGCATGCTCGGGCAAGGTTTACTACGACCTCGTGAAGAAGCGCGCAGAGAAGGAAGCCGACGACGTGGTGATCCTGCGCGTCGAGCAGTTGTACCCCTTCCCGCACAAGGCGTTTGCCGCTGAGCTCAAGAAGTACCCCAACGCCACCGACGTGGTGTGGTGCCAGGACGAGCCACAGAACCAAGGCGCCTGGTTCTTCGTGCAGCACTACATCCACGAGAACATGCTCGAAGGCCAGAAGCTGGGCTACTCCGGCCGCGCTGCTTCCGCATCGCCAGCCGTGGGTTACTCGCACCTGCACCAGGAACAACAAAAGGCGCTGGTGGACGGCGCGTTTGCCAAGCTCAAGGGTTTTGTCCTGACCAAGTAAGGCCAGTTGCGACCCGACAACAGAACAAAACCCCATTCCGAAAGAATTGATATGGCTATCGTAGAAGTCAAAGTGCCCCAGCTGTCCGAATCCGTGGCCGAAGCCACCATGCTGACCTGGAAGAAAAAGGCCGGTGAGGCCGTGGCGGTGGATGAAATCCTGATCGAGATCGAAACCGACAAGGTGGTGCTCGAAGTGCCCGCACCGTCCGCTGGCGTGCTGGCTGAAATCGTTCAGGGCGACGGCGCCACGGTGGTGGCCGACCAGCTCATCGCCAAGATCGACACCGAAGGCAAGGCCGGTGCGGCAGCTCCTGCTCCAGCAGCAGCTGCTGCTACCGTTGTCGCAGCAGCGCCTGCTGCCGCCCCCGCTGCTGCCGGTGGCTCCAAGGGTGACGTGGCCATGCCTGCGGCTGCCAAACTACTGGCCGACAACAACCTGTCTGTGTCTGCCGTGGCCGGTTCGGGCAAGGATGGCCGCGTGACCAAGGGCGACGTGCTGGCCGCTGTGGCCGGTGGCGCCAAGACCGCCGTGGCAGCCCCCAGCGTGATCCCCACCGGTGTGCCCTCCAAGGCGCTGCCCCAGGTGGCAGCGCCCGCTGGCAAGGAAGACCTGAGCGGCCGCCCCGAGCAGCGCGTGCCCATGAGCCGCCTGCGTGCCCGCGTAGCCGAGCGTCTGCTGCAGTCGCAATCGACCAACGCCATCCTGACCACGTTCAACGAAGTGAACATGGCTCCGGTGATGGACCTGCGCAAGAAGTTCCAGGACAGCTTCACCAAGGAGCACGGTACCAAGCTGGGCTTCATGTCCTTCTTCGTGAAGGCTGCTGTGCATGCCCTCAAGAAGTACCCTGTGCTGAACGCCTCGGTGGACGGCAACGACATCGTCTACCACGGCTACTTCGACATCGGTATCGCCGTGGGCTCGCCCCGTGGTCTGGTGGTGCCCATCCTGCGCAATGCAGACCAAATGAGCTTCGCCGACATCGAGAAGAAGATCGCCGAGTTCGGCAAGAAGGCTGCCGAAGGCAAGCTGGGCATTGAAGAAATGACCGGTGGCACGTTCTCCATCTCCAATGGCGGCACGTTCGGCTCCATGCTGTCCACCCCCATCATCAACCCGCCCCAGTCGGCCATTCTGGGCGTGCACGCCACCAAGGACCGCGCCGTGGTCGAAAACGGCCAGATCGTGATCCGCCCGATGAACTACCTGGCCATGTCCTATGACCACCGCATCATCGACGGCCGCGAAGCCGTGCTGGGCTTGGTGGCGATGAAGGACGCGCTGGAAGACCCATCGCGCCTGCTGTTCGACATCTGATCCCCTGACTGTATCGACCCACCCGCGTGGCCCGGCCTCTGGTCCTGCCCGCCGGTGGGTCTTTCTCCAACTGACTGAACGAGATTTCCCATGAGCAAACAATTTGATGTGATCGTCATCGGTGGTGGCCCCGGCGGCTACATCGCCGCCATCCGCGCCGCCCAGCTGGGCTTCAATGTCGCCTGTATCGATGAATGGAAGAACGACAAGGGCGGCCCTGCTCCCGGAGGCACCTGCACCAATGTCGGTTGCATCCCTTCCAAGGCACTGCTGCAGTCGTCCGAGCATTTCGAGCATGCCAACAAGCACTTTGCCGAGCATGGCATCACCGCCACTGGCGTCAAGATGGACGTGGCCAAGATGATTGCCCGCAAGGACACCGTCGTGAAGCAGAACAACGACGGCATCCTGTACCTGTTCAAGAAGAACAAGGTCAGCTTCTTCCACGGCCGTGGCTCGTTCGTGAAGGCTGCCGAAGGCGGCTACGAGATCAAAGTGGCAGGTGCCGCTGAAGAGACGCTGACCGGCAAGCAGATCATCATCGCCACCGGCTCCAACGCCCGTGCGCTGCCCGGCACGCCGTTTGACGAAGAACTGGTGCTGTCCAACGACGGCGCGCTGCGCGTTGGCGCCGTGCCCAAGAAGCTCGGCCTCATCGGCTCGGGCGTGATCGGCCTGGAAATGGGCTCCGTCTGGCGCCGCCTGGGTGCTGAAGTCACCATCCTCGAAGGTCTGCCCACTTTCCTGGGCGCGGTGGATGAGCAGATCGCCAAGGAAGCCAAGAAGGCCTTCGACAAGCAGGGCCTGAAGATCGAGCTGGGCGTGAAGGTCGGCGAGATCAAGACCGGCAAAAAGGGTGTGAGCATTGCCTACACCAACGCCAAGGGAGAAGCCCAGTCGCTGGACGTGGACAAGCTCATCGTCTCCATCGGCCGCGTGCCCAACACCATTGGCCTGAACTCCGAAGCGGTGGGTCTGCAGCTCGACGAGCGCGGCGCCATCGTGGTGGATGCTGACTGCAAGACCAATCTGCCCGGCGTCTGGGCGGTGGGCGACGTGGTGCGCGGCCCTATGCTGGCCCACAAGGCCGAGGAAGAGGGCGTTGCCGTGGCCGAGCGCATTGCCGGCCAGCATGGTCATGTCAACTTCAACACCATCCCCTGGGTCATCTACACCAGCCCCGAGATCGCCTGGGTGGGCCGCACTGAGCAGCAGCTCAAGGCCGATGGGGTCAAGTACAAGGCGGGCAGCTTCCCGTTCCTGGCCAATGGCCGCGCACGTGCGCTGGGCGACACCACCGGCATGGTCAAGATGCTGGCGGATGCCGAGACCGACGAGATCCTGGGCGTGCACATCGTGGGCCCACAGGCCAGCGAGCTGATCTCCGAGGCCGTTGTGGCCATGGAATTCAAGGCCAGCAGCGAAGACATCGCACGCATTTGCCATGCGCACCCCAGCTTGAGCGAGGCCACCAAGGAAGCAGCGCTGGCGGTGGACAAGCGCACGCTGAACTTCTGATTTAGGCCTCAATCAGCTACAGGTACATGATCTACATGCGCCTGTAGCTATTATTTTTGTAGTATCAGAGCATCCGCAAAGTGACCGTCAAACAGGCTTACCTGGCCGAGCTGGCCGCCAAAGGCTATCAAAGCGACCCCGCCCAGCTGCGAGCAGTGGAAGCCCTGCAGCGCTGTGCGGACGAGTGGGCCCAGTACAAGGCTCGGCGCTCTAACGCGATCAAAAAGCTGATCAACCGCCCGGAGATTCCCCGCGGTGTCTACATGTATGGCGGGGTGGGGCGCGGCAAGAGCTTTTTGATGGAGTGCTTTTTTGACGCTGTTCCCCTGAAGCGAAAGGTGCGCCTGCACTTTCACGAATTCATGCGTGAGGTGCATCGCGAACTGGCTGCCCTTCAGGGCACGGTCAATCCGCTGGATGTGCTGGGCGAGCGCATTGCCAAACGCTACAAGCTCATCTGTTTTGATGAGTTCCATGTGGCGGACATCACGGACGCGATGATCCTGCACCGATTGCTGGTGGCGTTGTTCGAGAACGGCGTCGGCTTCGTGACCACTTCCAATTTCAAGCCTGACGATCTGTACCCCGGTGGCTTGCATCGCGACCGCATCTTGCCCGCCATTGCCTTGCTCAACGAGCGGCTGGAAGTGGTCAACGTGGACAACGGCACCGACTACCGCCGGCGTACCTTGGAGCACGTGAAGCTCTATCACACGCCACTGGGCGCAGAGGCGGATGCCGAGATGAACCAGGCGTTTGATCAAATCGCCGAAGTGCACGACGAAGACCCCGTGCTGCACATCGAGGCGCGCGAGATCCGCGCCCGCCGCAAGGCAGGCGGGGTGGTGTGGTTTGACTTCAAGACACTGTGTGGTGGTCCTCGGTCGCAGAATGACTACCTGGAAATTGCGACGCAGTTCCACACGGTGTTGCTGTCCGATGTTCCTTACATGCCTGTGAGCATGGCGTCGCCTGCGCGGCGCTTTACCTGGCTGGTGGATGTGCTCTATGACCGCCGGGTCAAACTCATCCTGTCGGCGGCTGTGCCGCCCGAGCAGTTGTATACCGAAGGGCCTTTGGCCCACGAGTTTCCGCGCACGGTGTCCCGGCTCAACGAGATGCAGTCGAAGGAGTTCCTGGCGCTGGAGCGTCGTACCGTGGATACGGGGCTGACATGAGCAGGACCAAAGGGAGACTGGTTGCGGTTGTGTTGGCACTGGCAGGCGCAATAGCGCCTGTGCTGGTCGCCCCGGCCTGCGCCGCGACGGGGGTGGAAGTAGATCCCGCATCCTCGTCGGCCGCTGCGCATCGCAAAGTGGAGCGTGACCGAATCAAAGTGGAGCGCGAGGCACTGACGGCCCGGCGGCAGCAGGATGAGGCGGTGTGCTACCAACGCTTTGCAGTGGAGGATTGCTTGCGCGGCGTACGTGCCAAGGCACGGGAGTCCCATGACCGATTGCGTGCGCAGGAAATTGAACTCAATGATGCCGAGCGCAGGGAGAAAGCCGCACAGCGTCTGCGGGCCATTGAAGACAAACAAATGGCCGTACCGCCTGCAGGCAAACGCGCTGACGCGCAGGTTCGCAAGCCATCCGCCGATCCGGATGTTGCCAAGGCACAGCGGGACCAGGACGCACACCAACGCGCGCAGCAACAAATTAGCCGTGCCCAGGTTCAGGCCAGTGAACAGGCCGCCCGCGCTGCAGCGACCGCCGATCGCGCGGCCCAGTCGCGCGCCAAACATGCCCAGGCGCTCCAGGCGGCGCAGGAGCGTCGCGTGCGGATCGAAAAATCTCAAGCCGATGCCCTGGCTCAGGGCCGCAAGCCTGCAGCGCCCTTGCCAGCGCCTGCTGCTTCTGCGCCTCGTTGAGTTTGGAAGGGCCGCTGAGCCAAGCAATCAGTGGCTGAGTGGCTGCCGATAGAGTGGTAGGGACCACCTGCTGTTTCTCGATGGGTTCGCGCTCACCCGTCGATACACCGATGGGTGGTGCGGACAATGCCCTCAGGGCCGACCCGTGTCCAGCGGCGTCAGGCGTGCAATCTTTTTCTCTTCGGCCAGCGCTTCGATCTTGACGACCACCAGCGACAGGTTGTCGCCGCCTCCGCGTGCCCGGGAGCGGGCTTTTTCAATCAGGAACTCCGTCGCTTCGCGGGGCGACAGCGAATCGACCACCGATGCCAGTTCGGTGGGAGAAAAGTAGTGCCAAACCCCGTCGCTGCAGGCCAGCAAGACATCACCCGGCTGAAGTTGCGGAATGACGTGGGTAGTGATGGGCGGGTCGCTCTCTGTGCCAAGGCAACCTACCAGAATGTTGGAATGAGGATGGTTATTGGCCTCGGCTTCCGTCAGCTCTCCCCGGTCCACCAGGGCTTGCACATAGGAGTGGTCGCTGGTGCGAAACGCCAGCCGGGAACCCTGGAAGTGATAAATGCGCGAGTCGCCCGCATGCACCCAATGGCAGTCGCCCCGGGGATTGATGAGAAACGCCGCAATGGTGCTGTGGGGTTCTTGCTCTGCCGATATGGCCGTCAACCGGATGACGATGTGGGCCTCTTCAACCATGTTCTTGAGCATTGCCACCGGGTCATCGGTGTCAGGCGAGTACCGCTCGAACAGTTGTCGTGCTGTCATCATGACCTGGTCTGATGCCTTGCGCCCCCCGCTGCGCCCGCCCATCCCGTCGGCAACCACACCCAGAACGCAGCCGTTGTGCCGCTCGTGGGAGATCAGGGCCACCTGGTCTTGCTGGTATTCGCGGTCACCCTTGTGGATGCCGGTGGAGGCGATGAGGCGAAACGCTTTGGTCATGCTGCAGATTGTGGGGGCGCCCATGCGAACGCCTGTCGTGGAAAGCGGGCCAAGCGCGTATTATCCGCCCGCCTGTGGCATTTTTGCCATGCCCATGGCCTCCTGCCTTGAAACCCAGCCTGCACTCTCCCCACCGTCAGTTGATCGAGCTGCGCATGGAACATGCCGATCTCGACGCCCTCATCGACCGGTGCACGCCCGAAGCGGCACCCGACGAACTCACCCTGCGCCGTCTCAAAAAGCGCCGACTCGTGTTGCGTGACGCGATGGAGCGGCTGGAGCGGCAACTTCAACCGCAAGAGCCCGCCTGATGTCGCTGGTGGCGATGGTGCCGGAAGTCTTTGCCCCCGATGGTGTGCTGGCACGTGCGGATGGGCATTTTCAACCGCGCGACGGTCAGACCCAGATGGCCATTGCTGTGGCGCAAACCATTGTCGAGGGTGGTGCGCTGGTGGTGGAGGCGGGCACGGGAGTGGGCAAGACCTACGCGTACTTGGTTCCGGCACTGCTTAGCGGCGAGCGCGTGCTGTTGTCCACGGCGACCAAGGCCTTGCAAGACCAGCTGTTTGCTCGAGACCTGCCCCGATTGGCGCAAATCCTGGGGCTGCCTGTCCGCATGGCCCTGCTCAAGGGGCGCGCCAGTTATTTATGCCTGCACCGCATGGAGCAGGCACGGTTGGATGTTCTGGCCGAGGAGCGCGGACTGGCGCGTGTGCTCGCCAAGGTGGAAGACTGGTCGCGTCACACCGTATCGGGCGATCTGGCGGAGTTGACGGGACTGGATGAGCGCTCGCCAGTGATCCCGCTGGTCACCTCGACGCGTGAGAACTGCCTGGGCTCGTCGTGTCCCCGTTTTCGGGAATGCCATGTCCATCGCGCTCGGCGCGAGGCACTGGCGGCTGATATCGTGGTCATCAATCACCATCTGTTCTTTGCCGATGTGGCTGTGCGTGAGTCGGGAATGGCCGAGTTGCTGCCGACGGTGCGTGTGGTGGTTTTCGATGAGGCCCACCAGATCAATGAGACAGGCGTGCAGTTCTTGGGTACGCAGACTTCTACGGGGCAATGGATGGACTTTGCCCGCGACATTTTGACAGCCGGGCTGCAGCATGCGCGCGGTCTGGCTGACTGGACAGGTCTGGCGCAGCTTCTGGAGTTGTCTGCTCGGGACCTCCGTCTGGCCGTGGGCACCGCTGCTTTCCAGGGGCTGAATGGAATTTCAGCAGGGGGCCGATTGCGCTGGACGGAGGAGGCTCCCGAAGGTGTCTCGGGCGCTGCATGGCAATCCGCGTTGCGCGCATTGGCCTCGGCGTGTGCACAGGCGCTGGAGGCCCTGGACACCGTGAGCGAAATGTCCCCCGATCTGGAGCGCCTGTACGAACGGGGCAGTGCACTATTGGCCCGGCTCGCCAGGTTTTCAGGCCCGTGCCAGGCCGATGCGGTGCGTTGGCTCGATGTGGGCAACCAGTTGCGTCTGATCGAGTCTCCGCTGGACATTGCAGACGCTATGCGCACCCGGATTCTGGCGTCGCCCGCTGAAAGCTCGGACGGCGAAGCGTGGCCCGAGGAGCCTAGCGCAAACGCGGGCAGGGCGTGGATTTTCACCTCTGCGACCCTCGGTGCGGACGAGGCGTTGACCTGGTTCACCGAACGGGCTGGGCTCACGGATGCTCGCATCCTTCGGGTGGCCAGCCCCTTCGACTATGCGCGGCAGGCGGCTTTGTATGTGCCGCGCCAGTTGCCGTCGCCTGCAGATCCGTCCCACAGCCGTAGTGTGGCGGACTGGGTTGCACTGGCCGCTGACCCGCTGGGCGGGCGCACGCTGGTGCTGACCACCACGCTCAAGGCCTTGCGCACCATTGGCGACGCACTCAAAGCACGTTGGCAGGCTTCAGGCACGTTGGAGGTGCTGGTGCAGGGCGAGTGGCCCAAGCGGCGCCTGATGGAGCGTTTTCGCGAGGGGGCATCGCACGGGCGGCCGGGTTGTGTGCTGGTGGCTTCGGCTTCCTTCTGGGAGGGGTTTGATGTGCCAGGCGATGCTCTGCAACTGGTGGTTATCGACAAGCTGCCTTTTCCGCCCCCTGGAGATCCGTTGGTGGAGGCGCGCACCCAACACATCGAAATGGCCGGTGGCAAAGCGTTCACTGCCTACGCTCTGCCAGAGGCGGCGGTGGCACTTAAGCAAGGTGCCGGGCGTTTGATCCGGCATGAAGCGGATCGGGGTATTTTGGTGGTGGGCGACACGCGCCTCATCACGATGGGCTATGGCAAGCGCTTGCTGGCAGCTTTGCCCCCCATGCGCAGGCTGGAATCGCCCGAAGAGTTTGAGTCTACGCTGATGGCGCTTACCAAACCTTCCACCACGGATCCGACTTGCCTTTGAAGCCGCCATTCAGATAGGTGCTTTGAGGGTAGGACTTGTCCATCACGCGGCGTGCATCGTCCCGCAGCTGGGTCATTCCGAGCGCGTCGTACGACTGGATCAGAATGTACAACGCCTCTTCCAGCGCGGGCACGCCCTGGTAGTCTGCCAATGCGACCTGCGCGCGACTGATGGCAGCCACATAGGCGCCACGCTGGAAGTAGTACCGCGCCACATGCACTTCATATTGGGCCAGCGAGTTGACGATGTAGGTCATGCGCTGGCGCGAGTCCTGCGCATAACGGGACTCAGGAAAGCGTGTGACCAGTTCGCTGAATGCTTCAAAGGAGTCTTTGGCCGCCTTTTGGTCACGCTCTGAAAGATCCTGGCGCGAGATAAATGAGAACAGGCCCAAGTTGTCGTTGAAGTTGACCAGGCCCTTCAGGTACAGCGCATAGTCCAATGCAGGGCTGGCAGGGTGCAGCTTCATGAAGCGGTCCAGCGTTGCGACGGCTTGCGCCTTTTCGCCCGCCTTGTAGTGGGCATAGGCTTTGTCAATCTGGGCCTGCTGTGCCAGTGGCGTGCCTGCCGCACGGCCTTCCAGCTTTTCCAGCAGAGGAACGGCCTTGTCATACGCCCCGCTGTTCATTTCGTCCTGGGCTTCCGAGTGGATGCGATTGGGGCTCCAGCCAGCCGTTTTATCAACTGTGGTGCTGGAGCAGCCCACCAGCAAACCAGCCAGCAGCAGGGCGGAAACAAGGGGCAGTGGGGCACGCAGCATCGCAAGCAGCTTTCAGCAAAGAAGGAAAAAGGTGCACAAAGAAAGGCCTGGGGGTTTAGCCGTAGGGGAGTGCGCTCGGCGTACTCGTCACGGAAGCCTCCGGCGCCATTTCAGGCACGAAAAAGCATTGTACTGGTGGCGCCAGCAGCGCCAAGGCGCTGCCGACGCAAGTCCAGTAGGCGAGTCGCCAGGGTTTCTACAATGCCTGCATGTTTGTTCATTTGCGCCTGCACACCGAGTTCTCCGTCGTTGACGGTACCAATCGCATCGACGAGGTGGCCAAAGCGGCCGCCAAGGACGGCCAGCCCGCTCTGGCCATCACCGATCTCAATAACCTCTTTGGGGCGATCAAGTTCTACAAGGAAACGCGGGGTAAAGGAGTCAAGCCCATCTTGGGTGCAGAAATCTTTCTTGAAGGCGAGGCGGGAGGCGCCCCATCGCGCCTTATTCTCCTGGTGCAGAGTCGCCAGGGGTATCTGAATCTGTCGGAGCTGCTGGCCCGGGCCTGGACGCGCAATATCGTCAAGAACCTAGCGCTGAGCACCTGGACGTGGCTGGAAGAGCTGTCAGAGGGATTGATTGCCCTGTCTGGCGCGCAGGCGGGCCCTGTAGGGCAAGCGCTGATGAAGGGGGATGAGTCAGGTGCCGCCGACATTGCGTTGCGCTTGGCGGGTATTTTTCCGCACCGGTTTTACATCGAGCTGCAACGGGCCGGCCGAAACGACGATGAAGCCCATGTGGTGGCAGCCGCTCAGCTCGCTGCCCGGTTGAACCTGCCGGTGGTGGCGACCCACCCCGTTCAGTTTGCCGAGCCTGATGACTACGAGGCGCATGAGGCGCGCATCTGCATCGCCGAGGGAGAAATCCTGGCCAACCCGCGCCGGATACGCAAGTTCACTCGCGATCAGTATTTCAAGTCTTCGGCAGAGATGGAGGCCTTGTTTGCCGACCTGCCATCGGCTATCGCCAACACAGTCGAGATTGCGCAGCGCTGCAATCTGACCCTGGTGCTGGGCAAGCCACAGCTGCCAGATTTCCCGACGCCCAACGGCATGCCCATCGACGAGTATTTCCGGTATGCATCGTTCGAGGGGCTGGAGGATCGCCTGAAGCACCTGTTCCCTAACGAGGCCGAGCGGGAGAAGCAGCGCGCGCGTTATGTCGAGCGTCTGGAGTTCGAGCTTGGCACCATCCTCAAGATGGGGTTCCCGGGCTACTTTCTGATCGTGGGTGATTTCATCCAGTGGGCGAAGCAGAACGGCTGCCCGGTGGGGCCGGGCCGTGGCTCTGGCGCTGGTTCGTTGGTTGCGTATGCACTGAAGATTACTGACCTGGACCCGCTGCAATACAACCTGCTGTTCGAGCGATTCCTGAACCCCGAGCGCGTGTCGATGCCCGACTTCGACATCGATTTTTGCCAGTCGAATCGCGACCGGGTGATTGACTACGTCAAGGACAAGTACGGCAAGAATGCCGTGAGCCAGATTGCCACCTTCGGCACGATGGCCGCCAAGGCGGCAATCCGCGACGTGGGCCGGGTCATGGACATGAGCTACACATTTTGTGATGGCATCTCCAAGCTCGTGCCCGGCAAGCCCGGCATGTCCTACACCCTGGCTTATCCGCCCGAGGTGAAAAAGGAAGGCGACAAGAACAACTATGCGCTGGAGCTGGAGCCCATGCTCTACGAGCGCGTGCGCAAGGAAGAAGACGTCAAGACCGTCATCGAGATGGCGCAAAAGCTCGAAGGCATGACGCGCAACATCGGCATGCATGCCGGGGGCGTGCTCATCGCACCCGGCAAGCTCACCGATTTTTGTCCGCTTTACCAGCAGCCGGGCAGCGAGTCTGCGGTGAGCCAGTACGACAAGGACGATGTGGAAGCCATCGGCTTGGTGAAGTTCGACTTCTTGGGCCTGGCCACACTCACCATTTTGGAGATTGCGCGCGAGTTCATCATGAAGCGCCACAAGGGCCAGGAGAGCTTTGCGTTCGAGAATATCCCCCTCGATGATGGGCCCACTTACCGCCTGTTCTCCGAGGGCAAGACCGAAGCAGTGTTCCAGTTTGAAAGCCGCGGCATGCAGGGCATGTTGAAAGAGGCGCGCCCCAGCCGGCTGGAAGACCTCATTGCCCTGAATGCGTTGTACCGACCGGGCCCTATGGACCTGATTCCCAGCTTTGTGAACCGCAAGCATGGCAAGGAAGAGGTCATCTACCCCCACCCGCTGGTGGAGCCGGTGCTGGCCGAGACCTACGGCATCATGGTGTACCAGGAGCAGGTGATGCAGACCGCCCAGGTGCTGGGCGGCTACAGCCTGGGCGGCGCCGACATGCTGCGGCGTGCCATGGGTAAAAAGAAGGCCGAGGAAATGGCCGAGCACCGTGCCATCTTTCGCAAGGGCGCGGCCGAGAAGGGCATCAGTCAGGAGAAGGCCGACGAGGTGTTCGACTTGATGGAGAAGTTTGCGGGCTATGGCTTCAACAAGTCACACGCCGCTGCTTACTCCCTGCTGGCGTACCACACCGGCTGGCTCAAGGTGCACTACACGGCCGAGTTCTTCTGCGCCAACATGACGGTGGAAATGGATGACACCGACAAGCTCAAGGTGTTGTTCGAAGACGCACAAAAGATGGGCCTGTCGTTCGAGCCACCGGATGTGAATCGGGGTTTCTATCGGTTTGAGCCAGTCACCGACAAAGTCATCCGTTATGGCCTGGGGGCTGTGAAAGGCACGGGCCAGCAAGCGATCGAAGCCATCGTTGCCGCCCGTGAAGGGCGAGGTGAAGGACCTCAGGGCTCGACCAAGGGGCCCTTCAAGAGCCTTTTTGATTTCTGTGTGCGCGTGGACAAGGCCCGCATGAACAAGCGTACGGTCGAGGCTCTGATCAAGGCAGGGGCCTTTGATTCGATCCATCTCAACCGGGCGGCTCTGGTGGCATCCATTGATCGGGCCTTTGACTTTGCAGCCGCGACACTCGCCAACGTGAACCAGGGCGGTTTGTTCGACATGATGGGTGATGATGCCCATGGCTCCAGCACCCAGGAGCCCGATCTGGTCGACTCAACGCCATGGGGCATCAAGGAGCGGCTCACACTGGAAAAGACCGCCGTCGGGTTCTACCTGTCCGGCCATCTGTTTGACGAAGTAGCCACGGAGGTGCGCCGCTTTGTACGCACCCAGATCGATGAGCTGCTCGACAGCCGCGAGCCCCAGGTGCTGGCCGGCATCATCAGCGACTTTCGGGTCATTAACGGGCAACGCGGCAGGCTGGGGCTCTTCAAGCTGGACGACAAGTCCGCCGTGATTGAGGCTTCTGCCGATGAGGCGTTGCTCAACACCTACCGCAATCAGCTCAAGGAAGATGAGTTTGTAGTGATGATGGGGCGGTTGCAGCTAGACCACTTCAGCGGTGGCCTGCGCGTCAAGGTGCAGCAGGTATGGGACTTGGCGGGCGCGCGTTGTCGGTTTGGCAAATACCTGCATGTGACCGTGAGCGAAAAAGTGCCGGACGTGCCGCGCCTGGTACGCGAGTTTCCGCCCGTGCGCGAAGAGGTCGCCGAGGGAGAGTTGGTGCACGGACTGCGCGTGCGCATGGGCGTGCGCTGCGAGTCGGACGACGCTGCTGCAGTGGCAGAGTTGCAGCTGGGTGAGAACGCACGCTTCTACCCTAGTGATGCAGCCCTGGCGGCATGGACAGCCCAAGTGGGGGCAGGAGCCGCCAATGTGGTGTACGAGTGATTGAGTTACCTGCGGAAGTTTCTGGAACCCCCGGGTTGAAAAATACCTGGTCAACAACCAGCTTCTCCTGCAGTGGCACCCTGTTCGGGTCGCTAGAATGATTTTCATGGCAACAAAACCACCTTCACCCCCCACCGCGCCGCCGGTGACCCGGCCTGCGCGGGATGATGGCGGTTCGGTCGTGCTCGAGAGGCGCACCCAAAAGACCCTGCCGCCGCAGATGTACCAAGTGGTCATGCTCAACGATGACTACACGCCCATGGAGTTCGTCATCGTGGTTCTGCAGGAGTTTTTCAGCAAAGACCGCGAAACAGCCACCCAGATCATGTTGAAGATCCACCTTGATGGCAAAGGCGTTTGCGGCGTTTATTCGCGCGATGTTGCAGCCACCAAGGTAGAGCAAGTGCTTGACGCCGCCCTCAAGGCGGGCCACCCACTGCAATGTGTCAGTGAGCCTGTTGAATAACAGGTCTTTTGTCCCGATCTAAAGTCATCCCTTCCACGCAAGCACAAAGGAGTTCACATGATTGCCCAGGAACTGGAAGTCAGCTTGCACATGGCCTTTGTTGAGGCCCGTCAGCAGCGCCACGAGTTCATCACCGTGGAGCATCTGTTGCTTGCATTGCTCGATAATCCCAGCGCAGCGGAAGTGCTGCGCGCATGTTCGGCTAACATCGATGATCTGCGTTCATCGCTGTCGAACTTCATCAAGGACAACACCCCCCAAGTCGCTGGTACCGATGAGGTGGATACGCAACCCACGCTCGGATTTCAGCGCGTTATCCAGCGCGCCATCATGCACGTGCAGTCCACGGGCAACGGCAAAAAAGAGGTGACGGGCGCCAACGTGCTCGTAGCCATCTTCGGCGAGAAGGATTCGCACGCCGTGTACTACCTGCACCAGCAGGGAGTCACGCGTCTGGACGTGGTGAATTTCATTGCCCACGGCATCAAGAAGGGCGAGCCGCCCGAGCCCGCCAAGGCCGAAAACCAGGCTGAAGGCGAGGAGACCGGAGGTGGTGAACGCAGCGAGAAGGCCTCGCCGCTGGAGCAGTTCACCCAGAATCTGAACCAGGCGGCCAAAGACGGCAAGATAGATCCGCTGATCGGGCGCCACTACGAGGTCGAGCGCACGATCCAAATCTTGTGCCGCCGCCGCAAGAACAACCCTCTGCTGGTGGGCGAGGCCGGTGTGGGCAAGACGGCGATTGCCGAGGGCCTGGCCTGGCGCATCACACAGAACGATGTGCCGGAGATCCTGGCCGAGGCCACGGTGTACTCCCTGGACATGGGCGCGCTGCTGGCGGGTACCAAGTACCGGGGTGACTTTGAACAACGCCTCAAGGGCGTGCTCAAGTCGCTCAAGGACAAGCCCAATGCGATCTTGTTCATCGACGAGATCCACACCCTGATCGGTGCGGGCGCCGCCTCGGGCGGTACGCTGGATGCGTCTAACCTGCTCAAGCCAGCGCTTTCCAGCGGGCAGCTCAAGTGCATTGGCGCGACGACCTTCACGGAATACCGGGGCATTTTCGAAAAAGACGCAGCGCTGTCGCGCCGCTTCCAAAAGGTGGACGTGGTGGAGCCCAGCGTGGCTGAGACTATCGACATCCTGAAGGGGCTGAAGTCTCGCTTTGAAGAGCATCACAGCGTGAAGTACGCTGCCGCTGCCCTACAGGCTGCGGCAGAACTGAGCGCCAAGTACATCAACGACCGCCATCTGCCCGACAAGGCTATCGACGTGATTGACGAGGCAGGTGCAGCGCAGCGCATCATGGTGCCGAGCAAGCGCAAGAAGACCATCGGCAAGGCCGAGATCGAAGAAATCGTGGCCAAGATCGCCCGCATTCCGCCAGCGAACGTGTCGAACGACGACCGCGGCAAGCTGCAGACTCTGGAGCGCGATCTCAAGAGTGTGGTGTTCGGCCAAGACAAGGCCCTGGAAGTGCTCGCCAGCGCGGTCAAGATGGCGCGTTCGGGCTTGGGCAAGGGTGACAAGCCCATTGGCTCGTTCCTGTTCAGCGGCCCCACCGGCGTCGGCAAAACCGAAGCGGCCAAGCAGCTTGCCTACATCATGGGCATCGAGCTGATACGTTTCGACATGTCCGAGTACATGGAGCGCCACGCCGTCAGCCGCCTGATCGGCGCGCCTCCAGGTTACGTCGGTTTCGACCAGGGTGGTCTGCTGACGGAAGCCATCACGAAGAAGCCGCATGCGGTGCTCCTGCTCGACGAAATCGAGAAGGCGCACCCGGACATCTTCAACGTGTTGCTGCAGGTCATGGACCATGGCACGCTGACCGACAACAACGGCCGCAAGGCCGACTTCCGCAATGTGCTCATCATCATGACCACCAACGCGGGCGCCGAGACCATGAACAAGGCGACCATCGGTTTTACCAACCCGCGCCAGGCGGGCGACGAAATGGGCGACATCAAGCGCCTGTTCACGCCCGAGTTCCGCAATCGGCTGGATGCCATCGTCAACTTCAAGGCGCTCGACGAGCAAATCATCCTGCGCGTGGTGGACAAGTTCCTGCTGCAGCTGGAGACGCAGCTGGCCGAGAAGAAGGTGGAGGTCACCTTCACCGACGCCCTGCGCAAGCACTTGGCCAAGAAAGGCTTTGACCCACTGATGGGGGCTCGCCCTATGCAGCGCCTTATCCAGGACACCATTCGCCGCGCCTTGGCCGACGAACTGCTGTTTGGCCGCCTGACGGAAGGCGGGCGCCTGACGGTGGATATCGAGATGAAGAAGGACGACAAAGGTGTGGAAACGTCAGAGGTGCTTTTGGACATCCAGCCCTTGCCCAAGAAGGAGCGTTCAGCGAAGTCCGAGCCTGCAGAGCCAGAAGAGGCGACCGCCGACTGACCCCAGTTTCCCCTCAGTTCAGCAAAAAGCCCACGGTTCATGCCGTGGGCTTTTTTATTTTGCAGCGGTCGCAGGGGGCTTGCGCATCGCTGGTGTTCTGTGGAGGGGGCCTAACGTGTAGGCGTGCGGGCGGCAGGTGCGCCAGCACGCCCCGCCTTGACCGGCTGCGTGGCCTGCGCTAGCAAGGGAGCACATTGCGCGTCGTCGTCAGCGCCTGGTACCGTTACAGGCAGCAATGCCAAGGCTGCAGGCGCGGCCACCGCAGCGGCGATGGCTGCACCTGCGCGCAACAGCAGGGGGCCGGGTTCTATGCCCACATCGGGTTTGCCTAGCGTGCCGCGCACGTAAAGCGGAGTGCGCAGGGACAAGAACTTCCACTCCAGCGAGGCAGGCTTCACGCTCAGGTTCAGACGCTCCTCTCCCATGTCGATGGTACCCGTGACATCCACTACCGCCTCGTTGGTGCTCAGCTTGGCGGTACGGACAGTGGCAAGGCCTTCACGCACCGTCAGATCTGCCACCGCGCAACGCAGTTGCACTTCTTTGTTGTTGCCAAACAGTTTGCCCACCACGATGCTGCCAACGTTGAGCGCAGCGCGGTCCAGCAGTTCGCGGCTCAAAGTGCCGTCGCGCACATACAAGCGCGCCTCGCCGCTGCTGGTGCCCAGCCACTGCGCCACTGAATTCCCCTGACCATTCAGCGCCATGGCGCCATCGAGCCGCCCCAGGCTTTTGTGAGTCAGTTCCACCTCGGGGAACAGCGCAGCGAGCCGCAGGTTTTGCACGCGGGTGTCCATGTGTACCGTCAGCGGTCGGTTGCGGCTGTCCAGCACCAGTTTCGATTCGATCTGGCCTTTGGCTACGCCAAAGTGCAAGGGTTCCAGTCGCAGTACGGCACCGTCCAATACTGCATGCACGCTAAGGTCCTCCAGCGGCAGGCTGTTGGGCCGGATCACACGCTGCCCCGTGAACTTCAGATCCATATCCATCGTGCTCCAGCGTTCGGTGGCAAACGCAGCGTTGGGCAGTACCTTGCCATTGCTGCTAGGCTGGGCACTTGCTGTGGTAGCTGTACCGAGCACTGGACCCAGGTCTACAAGGCGCAACTGATTGGATGTGATGGCACCCGAAAGTTTGCCGCGTGGCGCACCCGACACGAAGCGCAAATTGCCATGGAGATCGCTCTGGCCTACCGTACCTGTGAAGTCACGGTAGTCCCACACTGCACGGCTTGGTTGCAAGCTGCCCTGCAATCGACCCTGGGTTTGAAACGGGGGCGTGTTGGGCAGGACAAGACCCGTGAGCGCATATAGATCCGCCATGCTGGCCCCCTTGAGCATGACCTGAAAATCCATGCCAGACAGCGCGCCCGGGTTGGCCAGAATGCCTTCAACCGCTGTTTCTACATTGCCTGCCTTGGCGGTGAATTGCAGGGGGTAGTTCACCTCCTTGTCGCGCAGCGTGAGAACAGAGCCGGCCTTGCCCTGACCTTCTATGCGCGCCTTGCCCAGCGTGCCCGTGAGGTCGAAGCGCATTCCATAGACAGGGGCGCCAGCAGCGCTGACGGTGTCGGAGGCAGGCGATGGTGGGTCCTGTGGGCTCGGGTCTTGCGGATCCTTGTTTATGGTGTCGATGTGGGCGGTAAGGTCCAGGTCCTGGGCTGCGTCGGCGTAGGCCAACTGTCCCTTGCGAACCACCAACTTACCAACGTCGACCGCCCAGCGGGGCGTGGCGTTGTCGGGGGCTCGCTGGGGCGCCAGTGTCCAGTTGTTGTTACCGTTGTGCAGCTGGACCAAAGCGATATCGAGGCCTGCGAGTTCGAGGGTATCGATGGCCACCTCCCTCGCCCACAGGGGCCAGAGTTTGATTGATGCGCGCGCCATCTCGGCTCTTACGGTGTGGCGTGGCTCGGCGGCCTTTCCAGGGCGGACAAACCCCGGCGGGTCTTGCATGACCAATTGCGTGGCTTGCACCGTAACTCCAGGTATCCACCGATGCCACCCCTCATCGAGCGGCTGAGGCCAGTGCCAAGAGGCCGACAGGTCACCCTCCACCGCAAACAGCCGTCCGGTCGCCTCACTGATGGTTTGGTTGAGCCAGGGTTTGGCACGGTTCCAGTTCCAATGACTGATCACTACGGCGCCGATCAGCAGCAAGCCCACAACGCCACCCGCTACGCCCAGTGCCACGCGCGCCCCCGCGCAGAGAAACCAAGGTCGTGGCTTGGTCACTGATGTTGTTGGTGCTGGAGTGGTGGTGGAATCAGTCTGAGGTTCTGTCATAGATAGACCATGCTAGTCCGCCGTGCGTGTTTTTTGGCCGTTCTGCCCTGCGTGATAGCCTATTGGCGTGCTTGTCCTACAGTAGTGCAGTGACTAAGGCAGATGCGTCGCAGGTGGTGCGTCCAATTGGCTCCATGGTTCGCGGTACTGGCTTTTGCCTTGATGGCCCGTCGATCCCCCTAGAATTCGCACGCCATGCACAACCCCCGCCATCCCCAAGTACTGCCTGTGCGAGATGGGGTGAGTCCCAGCTGCTTGGTGCTGCCCTCGCGCGGGCACGGCAGCATTCTGGATTTTTTGGCAGAGCGACTGTCGGCCGTGTCCCGTGAAGGGTGGCATGAGCGCATGAAGGCGGGTGTCGTGGTGGATGAACGCGGGCATGCCGTGCTGCCTGATCGGCCTTTCGAGGGAGGGCTGCGCCTGTACTACTATCGCAGCCTTCCGGCCGAGCCCGCCTTGCCGTTCAGTGAAACGGTGGTGTACCAGGACGAGCACCTGGTGGTGGCGGATAAGCCGCACTTCATGCCGGTAACGCCCTCAGGCCGGTATCTGCACAACACCTTGCTGGTACGCCTCAAACGCCGGTTGGGGTTGCCTGAGCTTTCGCCACTGCACCGCATTGACCGTGATACCGCTGGGTTGGTGATGCTGTCAGTGCATCAGGCAACGCGCGGGGCGTATCAGGCGCTGTTCCGCGACCGCCAGATCATCAAGCGCTACGAGGCCGTTGCACCGTGGCGCGCCGACCTGAGCTTCCCGCGTGACCATCGCAGCCGGTTGGAGGAGAGTCCGCAGTTCTTTCGCATGCAGGAGGTGTCGGGTGAGCCCAATAGCTACACCCATATCCAAGTGCTAGAGGTCGCTGGCGACTGGGCTCGGTACATGCTGTCGCCCGTCACTGGCAAGCGCCACCAGTTGCGAGTGCATATGGCAGCCCTGGGGCTGCCACTGCGCAACGATCCTTTCTATCCCATCGTAAACGACCCGCCCGAAGGCGACTACTCGCGGCCTCTGCAGCTGCTGGCGCGGTCTCTGGCGTTTGTGGATCCAGTTACCGGAGAGCACAGGGTTTTTGAAAGCAGGCAGGCGCTGAGCCTGCGTTGAACGCGCTGGGACCTCGACGCAGGCTTGCATGACGACTTCTGTGTTTGCAACAGCGAGTTGTTGCTGCGGGGAATTTTTGCAAGGGTTTTCCCTATCCCTGGAAAGGCCATTGCGCTGGCGTTGGTTTTGTTTTTGCGCGAGATCGGGTAACTTGATTCTACGTATGCATGTTGATGCATAAATTACCAAAAAGCACCAGATGATTCCCTCAAGCACCCGCCATTCCGTCGCCTTCAAGCTGTCTTTGACGGCTTTGCTCAGTCTGTTGGCGGTTTTGTTGGCCACGATGGGCATCGTCAGTACCCTGCTTTGGAAAGACTTCGGCCGCCTCGCGCGTGGTGATGCCATGCAATACGCCGCCCAGGTACGCACTTTGGTCCAGACTTTTGATGAAACGGCACAGGAGCAGGCCAAGCGCGACTTCACCCTGTTCAAGGCGAATTTCCCAGGTCAATTCACCGTGGCAGAGTCGCCTGGGGCCGATGGAAAGCCCGAGGCTGTGCTGTCGTTCCAAGGGGCCTCCGTCAACGGCGACTTTGAAGTGGTGGACCGATTCTCGAAGGACAGCACGGGTGCCGTGGCCACGATTTTCGCGCGCACTGGCGACGATTTCATTCGTGTGACCACGTCGCTCAAAAAGCAGGACGGCGAGCGCGCTTACAAGACCTTGCTGGACCGTAAGCACCCTGCCTATGCCCTCATGAATGAGGGCAAAACCTATATTGGCCGTGCCAGTCTGTTTGGCCGTGAGTACATGACCGTTTATGAGCCCATCCGTGATGGGACTCGCACCATTGGCATCCTGTTCATTGGCTCCGACATGGGTGCCATTCTGGGCAAGCTCGACACCGTGATGGCAGGACAAAAACTGTTTACCTCGGGTGCTGTGTATGCCGTCAATCTCTCATCGGGCCCCGCACGGGGCAGTGTTTTCGGGTTGCCCGGCGCTGGCAAGTCCCTGAAGTTGGATGACAAGGACGCCAACGCCAAGGCTTGGCTGGCGTCGTTGGCTGCGGTCCAGCCCTCTGGCGATCTGGAGTCCGATTGGTCGCCCCGTGGCAACGGCGAGAGCGATACCGCCACCCGCTACGTGGCGGTTGAGCACTATAAACCTTGGAGCTGGGCCATCGTTGCCGAGGCACCTTTGACAGAAATGATGAGTGAAGCGCGCGGCGTGCTCACCTGGCTTTGGCTGGGTGTGGCGGTGGCACTCGCGTTGCTCACTGCGGTGCTGTTGGTGGCTACGCGCAGGCTGGTGGGTGTCCCCGTGCAGCAGCTAAGTACGGCCCTTGGCTATCTGGCGCAGGGGGATCTCACGCACGCTGTGTCCGTTCGGTCGCGTGATGAAATCGGCTCTCTGGCCCAGGCCATGGAAGGTTTTCGCGTCCGGTTGGTGGAAAGTCTGGGCACGGTGCGTATCAGTGCCGACAGCGTATCTGCTGCCAGTACGGAGATTGCACAGGGCAATCAGGACCTATCGGGCCGTACCGAAAGTCAGGCCAGTGCGTTGGAGCAGACGGCGGCCAGCATGGAGCAACTGGGCGCCACCATACGCCACAACGCCGACAGCGCAGGCCAAGCCAACCAATTGGCCGTGGGAGCCAGCCGGGTTGCCCAGCAGGGTGGTGAGGTGGTGTCCAAAGTGGTCCGCACGATGCAGGACATCAACAACAGCAGCCAGAGGATTGCCGACATCATTGGCGTGATCGACGGCATTGCTTTTCAGACCAACATCCTGGCACTCAACGCGGCGGTCGAGGCGGCACGCGCGGGTGAACAAGGTCGCGGCTTCGCGGTGGTGGCCGCCGAGGTGCGCAATCTGGCCCAGCGCACGGCTGCTGAAGCCAAGGCCATCAAGGAGCTGATTGGTGCCAGCAGCGCCATGGTGCAACAGGGCTCGGTGCTGGCTGATCAGGCGGGCACCACGATGCAGGAAGTCGTCAGTTCTATCCAGCGCGTGGCCGACATGGTCTCTGAAATCAGCGCGGCCAGTAACGAGCAGACCGCCGGAGTTGGCCAGGTGGGTGAGGCTGTCACACAGCTCGACCAGACCACGCAGCAGAACGCGGCGCTGGTGGAGGAAATGGCCGCTGCTGCCAGCAGCCTGCGCACTCAGGCGCAGCAGATGGTGGAGGCCATTGCACGGTTCAACCTGGGCGGCGGCGAGGGGCTGCGCTGACCCCTGCGGTGGCTATGGGATCGTTGTCACCGACTCTGGTGTTGAGCGCCTGTTGTTCTCAGTAACGTGTCGGTTTGGAGGCTGATCACCGAAATGGAATGGGTTTGGCGGGCGACGGCGCTGCTTGTGGCAGCCGCGAGTTGAAAAAGCCGGCCAGTCCCCGTTGTACGTCGGGGTGAAGGCGCCACGCTGTCCAGCCCAGCCCCAAGCTTCGCAGGTACACGGTGACGTAGGCCTCTTCCAATGGGTATTCGATGGCGAGAGTGGGGTTGTCCTGCCGCATCACGGGAACTCCGTCGCCGTTGTCATCTTTGGGAGCTGTTGTGACTTCGGGCGTCATCTGAGAGCGCAACGTGGCCAGTTCTCGGATCAGATTTTCGATCTCGGGTGCCGTCAGGGTCTTGTTGATTGCCAGGGTGGCCTGTGTGCGGTCGTCGCTCAGTTGCATGGAGCTTTTCCTTCTTTCGCTGGGAGTGGTTAACCCTTTATTGTGCTGCTTTCGGCTGGGCGTTTGCTGACGATGCCAAAACTCCCAATCAGAACCATTGCCGGGGGGGCGGTCGGGAAGCGCGTTGGCGTGGCTACAATAGTGCTCATTGGAACTCCTAAATGGCGTAAGCTGTGTAGCGGTGCCAATCGCCAGACTGAAATCCCGTTTTCCATCAACGGGTTACACAAGGCGGGTGTAGTTCAATGGTAGAACGGCAGCTTCCCAAGCTTCATACGAGGGTTCGATTCCCTTCACCCGCTCCAAGTGTTTTAAGGTCTTGATTCATAAGAATTTTTTAAAGCAAACGGGTTATTCAACCCACAACTCTCACCCACAAGTTGCTCGAAAAATTGGCTCAAGGAGCCTTTTTTCATGCGAGCACCCGTGCCACGGCTGGTTAAAGACGCCAAGTCAGGTATCTGGTTTTTCCGCTGGTCGCTGCCCAAGTTGCACCAGAAAAACCTAAATCAAAAGAGTCTCTACATGTCACTCCAGACGCGCGATACGCGGCTGTCGTTTGGCGCGGGCATGGTGGTGTCGGGCTCGTGCATCAGCGCGCACTGGTACCGGCTGGCTGAGGGGTCCATGGTGTCCCCGTTTGCGCTGGTTGGATCGGCATTGGGCTTCATCCTGGGTTTTAAGACCTGGAACCCCTTGTACAGCCTGGGCGTGGCGGATGCGCCCGTGATCTGGTTGCCTGCCCACCTGGGGTATGCCGGTGCCTTGCTGGTGCAACTGGGCTGGTTGGCCCTGTTGGCTGCCTAGCTGTGGCGTGGCTTTGCGCGGGAGTCCGCCATCGCTTCCGCGTCCGCGTCGGGTGCCGTGCTTGCCGTGCCTGGACTGCGCGCTGTGTGGCGCAACCTGTGGACCGGGCGCTGGCGATACTGGGTTGGCGGGCTGGCTGTTGGGCTGATTGGCACGTTTGCCATCGTGCGCATGCGGCCCTTGGGCGTGACAGCCACGCTGGGCAGTGCGGCACGCCAGTGGGCGCAGGGGCAGGGCTGGATTCCCGATCGGCTGGATGGCTCGATGGCTTTGCGGGCTGTGCGACCGTGCCGCAGCCCACCTGGTTTACCCCCAATGCCTTGTTGTTGGTGGGCCTGGTGGTGGGGGCGTTGGTAGCTGCCCTGGCCAGCCGCCAGTTTGCGGCGCGCTGGCCCACGTGGCGCGATGCTGTGAGGGGGCTGTCGGGCGGTGTGTTGCTGGGCTGGGGGGCAATGACCGGGCTTGGCTGCACCATTGGCACGCTGCTGTCCAGCGGCATGGCGGGTGCGCTGTCGGGCTGGGTGTTTGGGCTGGCCGTATTTTTTGCGCTGTGGGCTGGTCTTCAGATCAAGCGGCTGTGGCTGAGCAGGGGGCTACAGCAACGCTAAGAGCCTGTTGACGATCCTCTGGGAGATCGTCAACAGGCTCTAAGACCGCCGCGCAGGCCCATCCGATACACTGCGCTCCGCATGGACGCGCACACGAAAACGATGACCCTGATGGCTTGGCTCCGGCTGGCGGTTTTGGCCACCAGTGTGGGTGGCTGCGCTTATTCACCCCCCGCGCCGTTCATTGTTGTTGGCAACGAGAAGTCGGTATCCATCAACTGGGAAAATTCAACGCTGGGCCCTGACGGAGCCCTCAATGCGGCCGAAAAACATTGCGCACGATATGGCCTGGGGGCAGAACTGTCGGCCCAGGTCAGTCGCTTTGAAGTGATCTACCGCTGCGTGTAAGCCCCTCGCTGCAGACGCGCAAGAGACTTCGGGCGCCAAAGCGCGCAGGGACGCAATCCACCTGCGCTTTCAGACATTTTGGGCTCGAAGCGCTAGAAATATCTGCCTGTAAAGCTATAAAAATTATAGCTATTCACCGGCAGAGCGAAGCGGCAGCCCCCTGGCATCCGCTCACTGGCCGCTCTGAATGTCGCCCAGGCACAGGTACTTGATCTCCACATAGTCGTCCATGCCGTAGTGCGAGCCTTCGCGGCCCAGGCCCGACTGCTTGACGCCGCCAAAGGGTACGTGTTCTGTGGCCAGAATGCCCACGTTGGCACCGACCATGCCGTATTCCAGCGCCTCGGTCACGCGGAAGATGCGACCCACGTCGCGGCTGTAGAAGTAGCTGGCCAGGCCGAACTCTGTGTTGTTGGCTGCGTCGATGGCTTCCTGCTCGGTCTTGAACTTGAACACGGGCGCAAACGGGCCAAAGGTTTCTTCGCGGGCACACAGCATGTCGGCCGATGCATTGGCCACCACCGTGGGCTCGAAGAACTGCCCGGAGCCCAGACTCTTGAGCCGCTGGCCGCCAGCCACCACCTGTCCGCCCTTGGCCAGCGCGTCGTCCACGTGGCGCTGCACCTTGGCCAGAGCCGCTTCCTCGATCAGCGGGCCCTGGTTCACACCGGCTTCAAAGCCATTGCCCACCTTGGCCGTCTTGACCTTGGCGGCGAACTTGGCCACGAACTCGTCGTACACGCCTTCCTGCACGTAAAAGCGGTTGGTGCACACGCAGGTCTGGCCCGCGTTGCGGTACTTGCTGGCAAAGGCACCTTCCACGGCGCTGTCGATATCGGCGTCGTCGAACACGATGAAGGGCGCATTGCCACCCAGCTCCAGCGACATCTTCTTGACCGTGGGGGCCGACTGCGCCATCAGGATGCGGCCCACTTCGGTGCTGCCCGTGAAGCTGATGTGGCGCACCACGTCGCTCGCACACAGCACCTTGCCGATGGCGATGGAGTTGTCGCTGTCGGCGGGCAGGATGTTGAACACCCCGGCAGGGATGCCTGCGCGGATGGCCAGCTCGGCCGCGGCCAAGGCGGTGAGCGGCGTCAACTCGGCCGGCTTGATGACCACGGGGCAGCCCGCAGCCAGCGCAGGCGCGACCTTGCGGGTGATCATGGCCAGCGGGAAGTTCCATGGCGTGATGGCCGCGCACACGCCGATGGGTTGCTTGAGCACCAGCAGGCGGCGGTTGTTGTCAAACTGGGGCAGGGTCTCGCCGTTGATGCGCTTGGCCTCTTCGGCAAACCATTCCACAAAGCTCGCGCCGTAGGCGACCTCGCCCTTGGCTTCTGGCAGGGGCTTGCCCTGCTCGGCGGTCATGATGCGGCCTAGGTCGTCCTGGTTCGCCATAAGCAGGTCAAACCACTTGCGCAGGATGATGCTGCGCTCTTTGGCGGTCCTGGTCTTCCAAGGGCCCCAGGCGGCGTTGGCGGCGGCAATGGCGGCCTCGGCATCCTGCGGGCCCAGATTGGCCACGTCGGCCAGCTTCAGGCCCGTGGCTGGGTCGTTCACGTCAAAGCGGCTGCTGCCCGCCACCCACTGGCCGTTGATGAGGCCGTCAGTCTTGAGCAGCGTGGGGTCGTTCAGCAGTGCGAGGGGAGATGTCTTCATGTCCATGGGAATACTTCCGGGAGAGGTGACGAAACGAAGGGCGAGGAAAAGGGAAGGGGCGCAGCGCGGGGGCCAAGAGCCCGCATACGTCTAGCCAAAGGCTAGCATGGGCGAGGCTGCGCCATGCGTCGCCAAAGTGGCACGGGCAACAGGGGCATGGGTGCGGATGCGTGCATGGTTGAACACGGCTTGCGCCCTCATGCGCGCCGGCCCCGCAGCCACTCCAGCGCCAGCAAGAGGCTGGTGGTGAAGAGGATGAGCAGTGTGGCCACTGCGGCAATGGTGGGCGAAATGTTCTCGCGGATGCCATTGAACATCTGGCGCGGCAGCGTGGACTGGTCGGCCCCGGCCAGGAAGAGGGTGACCACCACTTCATCAAAGGAGGTGGCAAACGCAAACAGCGCGCCGGAGATCACGCCCGGCGCAATCACCGGCAGCGTCACGCGGAAGAAAGTGTTGAGCGGTGTCTCACCCAGGCTCAGCGAGGCGCGCACCAGGTTGTGGTTGAAGCCCGCCAGCGTGGCCAGCACGGTGGTCAGCACAAAGGGTGCGCCCAGGGCTGCGTGCACGATGATGAGGCCGAAGTAGCTGTCGGCCAGGCCCAGCGGCGCGAAGTACAGGTAGGTGGCCACGCCCACCACGATGATGGGCACCACCATGGGGGCAATCAGGATGGCCATGAGCAGTCCCTTGAACCGGAAGTCCGCCCGCGACAGGCCCACGGCGGCCAGGGTGCCCAGCACAGTGGCAATCAGCGTGGCTGCGGGCGCCACAATGAAGCTGTTGCGCGTGGCACGGGCCCATTCGGCCGACTCGAAGAGGTTGCGGTACCACTTGAGCGACCAGCCGTGGATGGGGTAGGCGAGGAACGAGCTTTCGGAGAATGACAGCGGCACCATCACCAGGATGGGGGCCAGCAGGAACACCAGCACGGACACGCACAGCGCGCGCACGGCCCACCAGCCGAGCTTGTCGGCCAACGTGGCGTACAGGGGGAATTGGGGCAGGCGAAACATGGGCAGCGACTTTCAGCTTTGGAGGGAGTGATCAGCCCAGACTCAATTCGGCTTTGCCAATGCGGCGGTACACGCCGTACAGCAGCAGCGTGGCAGCCAGCAGCAGGGCACCCAGCGCGCAGGCCATGCCCCAGTTCACTTCCACATTGGTGTAGCGGGCGATGTAGTAGCTCAGCATCTGGTCATCGGCCCCGCCCAGCAGTGCGGGCGTGACGTAGTAGCCAATGGCCAGGATGAACACCAGCAGCGCACCCGCGCCAATGCCGGGGTAGGTTTGCGGCACATACACCCGAAAGAACGCGGCAATCGGCGAGCTGCCCAGCGACACCGCCGCGCGCAGGTAGGTGGGCGGCACGCTTTTCATCACGCTGTACAGCGGCAGGATCATGAACGGCAGCAGGATGTGCACCATCGCAATCACCACGCCCGTGCGGTTGAACAGCAGTGCCAGCGGCTGTTCGATCAGGCCCAGGCCCATCAGGCCCCGGTTGACCAGGCCTTCGGATTGCAGCAGCACGATCCAAGCGGCCACACGCACCAGGATCGAGGTCCAGAAAGGCACCAGCACGAGGATCATCAGCACGTTGGCCGAACGCGCAGGCAATGAGGCCAGCCACCAGGCCAGCGGGTAGCCCACCAGCAGGCACACCAGTGTGACCACCAGGCTGATGTGGAACGTGCGCAGCAGGATGCCCCCAAAGGCGCGCTGCTCCTCGGGCATGCGCTCGACCTGGCCCAGTGCGTCGCGCTGCAGGTCCACCGATGCAAGCAGGTAGTCGGGCGTCCAGCGGGCGCCGTTCTTGGCTATGGCGCGCCAGAAGGGAGACTCGCCCCAGCGGGGGTCGGCGCCCAGCAGGCGCTCCCTGATGGCGTCGGCAGAACCTTCAAAAGGCAGGTCGCGGTAGGCCCCCATCACCATGGAGCGTGCGCCCGGCACCTCAGAGTTGAGCCGGCGCGCCAGGGCGCCAGCGTCCGAACGGTCGGGCAGGCGGGCGAGATCGCCCACCAGCGCGGCGTAGGCCGTCGCCGGTGGTGCGTCGCGCCGGTCCCAGCCGTCCAGGGCACGCATGGTGCCGGGCAGCGCGTTGGCCACCTCGGGGTTCTCCACCGCGCGCTGCAGCAGCGCGGCAATGGGCACCAGCAGCGTGAGCAGCAGAAACACCAGCAAGGGCAGCGTGAGGCTGAACGCCCGCCATTTGCGCCGCACTTCGGCGCGGGCCAAGGCTTTGTGCAGAGCGCCGGGGGCGTGGCTGTCCTGTGCGCGGTGCGGGGCCATATCAGGGGCGTTCATGGCGATCACGCCGGAGTGGGCTTGCATGGTGGTGGGCTCTGTCTGCTGCTGGTGTGGGCTCATGGCTCAGGCGGGCGGGCGCAGGCTTACTGCGTGGCCCAGGCGGCAAAGCGCTTTTCCAGCGCCTCGCCCTGGTCGGCCCAGAAGCCCACGCTGAACTGCAGGGCCTCCTTGGCGCTGGTGGCCGAGGTGGGCAGGTCGTCCAGCACCTTCTTGTCCAGCGACGCCAGGGCCTTGGTGTTGGCCGGGCCATAGGCAATGTTCTGTGCATAGGCGGCTTGCTGTGGGGTCTGCATCGTGAAGGCGATGAACTTCACAGCAGCATCCTTGTTGGGTGTGCCCTTGGGGATGGCCCAGTAGTCCAGGTCGTAGATGCCGCCGGGCCAGTAGATCTTGAGGTTGCGGCCTTCGCGATTGGCGGCGTCGATGCGGCCGTTGAACACCGTGGTCAGGGTCACATCGCCTGCGACCAGGAACTGGGGCGCCTGGGCACCGGCCTCCCACCACTGGATGTTGGGCTTGAGTTCGGTCAGCTTCTTGAACGCGCGGTCGGCGCCGTCCTTGGTGGCCAGCACCTTGTACACGTCGGCGGGCTTCACGCCATCGGCCAGCAGCGCAAATTCGAGGTTGTAGCGCGCGCCCTTGCGCATGCCGCGCTTGCCCGGGATCTTCTTGGTGTCCCAGAAGTCAGCCCAGCTGGTCGGCGGGGTCTTGAGCTTGTCGCCGTTGTAGGCCATGACGGTGGACCACACAAAGATGCCCACAGCGCACTCGTTCACCGCAGCGGGCAGCAGGTCGGCCTTGGGCACGATTTTGCTGTAGTCCAGCTTTTCGTACAGGCCTTCATCGCAGCCGCGCGCGGCGTCGGGCGATTCGACCTCGACCACGTCCCAGGTCACCTTCTTGGCCTCGACCATGGCCTTGACCTTGGCCTGCTCGCCGTTGTACTCCACGGCCACGATCTTGTTGCCGGCCTTTTCGTAGGGCTCGTAGAAGGCCTTCTTTTGTGCATTGGCGTTGGCACCGCCGAAGTTGACGACGGTGAGTTGCTGCTGCGCCAGGCTGGGCAGGGCCAGGCAGGCAGACAGGGCAGCGCAGGCGATCAGGCTCTTGTTTTTCATGGTGCGGTTTCCTAGGGGTTGAGGGAGGGGGACGGGGAACAAAAAAATACGGTTCAGTGAACGTTGGGCGGGGCGTAGATGCGCACGGACTCCGTGGGGAACTCCAGCAGCACCGCATCGCCAGGTTCGGGGTGCGGGTTGGCGTCGGCGCGGGTCAGCGGCAGCTTGGCGGTGGCCTGCGCCTGGCCGGCGCCGATGTCGCACATCAGGCGCAGGTGGTCGCCGTAATAGATGGCACGGGCCACCGTGGCGCGCAGGGCGGGGGCCTGGGGCGTGGCGCTGGCGGCATGCAGCGCAATGCGCTCGGGGCGGATGCAGGCCTCGGCCGGGGCGCCGGGTGCCAGGTGGTTCACATTGAGGCCGGGCAGGCGCTGGCCGTCAGGCAACTGCAGTGCCCACGCCGTACCACTGCCTTGCAGCGTACCGGTGATGACCGTGCTGTCGCCCACAAAACCCGCCACAAAGCGGTTGGACGGGGTCTCGTACAGTGACTCCACATCGGCCAACTGCTGAATGACACCTTCGTTGAACACCGCCACGCGGTCGCTCATGGTCAGGGCTTCGCCCTGGTCATGGGTCACGTACACAAAGGTCACACCCAGCTGGCGGTGCAGCTCTTTCAGCTCGATCTGCATGTGCTCGCGCAGCTGTTTGTCCAGGGCTCCCAGGGGCTCGTCCATCAGCACCAGCTGGGGGTTGAACACCAAGGCGCGGGCCAACGCCACGCGCTGCTGCTGGCCGCCCGACAGGCGTGCGGGCAGGCGGTCGGCCATGCCCGACAGGCGGACCATGTCCAGCGCCTTCTTCACGCGTTCGGCCTGCTCGGCCTTGGGCACCTTGCGCACGGTGAGCGGGTAGGCCACGTTCTGCCCCACGGTGAGGTGGGGGAACAGCGCGTAGTTCTGGAACACCATGCCAAAGTTGCGCTTGTGCGGCGGCGTGCGCGTGATCTGCTTGCCATCGAGCAGGATGTCGCCCGCGGTGGGCGACTCGAAGCCGGCCAGCATCATCAGCGTGGTGGTCTTGCCAGAGCCCGAAGGCCCCAGCAGGCTCAGGAACTCGCCGCGCTGGATGTCCAGGTCCAGCGCACGCACCACAAGCTGTTCGCCGTCGTAGGTTTTTTGCACGCCGCTGAAGCGGACCAGGGGTTCTGCGTGGTTCATGGTGGTGGGGGCAATCAAGGGAGAAGGGATTCAGCCCACAGCTGCGAAGCTGTCGGCCAGGATGGCCAGGCCTTCGTGCAGCAGTTCGTCCGATGCCGTCAGGGGCACCAGGATGCGGATCACGTTGCCGTAGGTGCCGCAGGACAGCAGGATGAGCCCGCGCCGCGCGGCTTCGGCCACGACCTTTTTGGTCAGTGCGGCGTCGGGGCGGTGTACATCGCCGTTTTCAAACAGCTCGATCGCCACCATGGCACCCAGGCCGCGCACGTCGCCGATGGCGGGCACTTTGGCGGCCATTGCTTTCAGGGCACTGACCAGCAACGCGCCCATGTCCTGGCTGCGGGCCAGCAGGTTTTCCTGCTCGAACGCATCGATCACCGCCAGGGCTGCCGCGCAGGCCACCGGGCTGCCCGCATAGGTGCCGCCCAGGCCGCCAGCTGCAGGCGCGTCGATGACGTCAGCGCGGCCCACCACGCCCGACAGGGGGAAGCCGCCCGCCAGCGACTTGGCGGTAGTGATGAGGTCGGGGGCCACCGGCCATTGTTCGCAGGCGAACCACGTGCCCGTGCGGCCCGCGCCTGTCTGCACTTCGTCGGCAATCAGCAGGATGCCGTACCGGTCTGCGAGGGCCTTGAGGCCGGTGATGAACTCGGGCGGGGCCACATAGAAGCCGCCTTCACCCTGCACGGGCTCGACGATGAAGGCGGCCACGCGCTCGGGCTCGATGTCGTTCTTGAAGATCAGCTCCACCGAATGCAGGGCCTGCTCCACGCTCACGCCATGCAGTGCGTTGGGGAACAGCGCGTGGTAAGTCTCACCCGGGAACGGACCAAAACCCACCTTGTACGGAACGACCTTGCCGGTGAGGCCCAGCGTGAGGTTGGTACGGCCGTGGTAGCCGCCCGTGAAGGCGATCACGCCAGGGCGCTTGGTGTAGGCGCGGGCGATCTTGATGGCGTTTTCCACGGCCTCGGCGCCGGTGGTGAGCAGCAGGCTCTTTTTGGCAAACGCGCCGGGGGCCAGCGTGTTCAGGCGCTCGCACACTTCCACGTAGGGTTCGTACGCCACCACCTGAAAGCAGGTGTGGGTGTACAGGTCCAGCTGGGCCTTGACGGCGGCAATCACGCCGGCGTGCAGGTGGCCGGTGTTGAGCACGGCGATGCCGCCGGCAAAGTCGATGAAGCGGCGGCCCTCCACATCCCACAGCTCGGCGTTGCGGGCCTTGTGGATGAAGAGTTCATGGGCCTGGCCCACGCCCCGGGCCACGGCGGCGTGGCGGCGGGTCAGGAGGGCGGCGTTGGTGAAATGGCGGTCTTGCTGCATGGTGTGGGCGGTGGCTGTGAAGGACAAAAAAGGGAATGAAAACCAGGAATGGGGAGAATTCTGGAATCCACGCCACGGCCCGTCCATGTACAGCGCAGCGCTGTTTGGCGCGCACTGTGCAGGTCTAGAATCCTGTACAGGCAATCCCTGATTTGGTGTGCGCCAACCCAGTGCACAATTCGCCCCCTTTTTTGCTCCCCTGATGCTCACTCTCAGCCCCGACCTCCAGACACCTCTGGTCAGCCAGATCGTCGATGGTCTGCGGGGGCTCATCGCCGGGCAGGTGCTCAAACCCGGCAGCAAACTCCCGTCCATCCGCGCTTTTGCCGCTGCGCACGGCGTGAGCGTGTTCACCGTGGTCGAGGCCTACGACCGCCTGGTGGCGCAGGGCTGGCTGGTGTCTCGGGCCAATGCGGGCTTTTTTGTGAAGCGGCGGGGCGACGAGGGCGCTGCGCCCGGCACTGGTGCGCCCGAGCGGGCCGTGCCCCGTTTTGATGCGCGCTGGTACCTCAAACAAATTTTTGAAAACCGCAACCTGCCCATGAAACCGGGCTGCGGCTGGTTGCCGCACGACTGGCTGTTTGGCGATGCGGTCAAACGCAGCATGCGCCAGCTGTCGTCCGACGGGCCCGAGCTGGACGGCTATGGCCTGCCGCACGGCCACATGGCGCTGCGCATGGTGGTGGCCGAGTCGCTGGCCGAACACCATCTGGCGGTGGACGCCGACCAGGTGCTGCTCACGCAGGGCTCCAGCCAGGCGCTGGACCTGGTGGCGCGTCGCCTCGTCAAGCCTGGCGATGTGGTGCTGGTGGACGACCCCGGCTACCCCAACCTGTTGTTCATGTTGCGCTTTGCGGGAGCGCAAGTGGTGGGTGTGCCGCGCACCGCCACCGGCTACGACCTGCCCGCACTGGAGGCCCTGCTGGCCGAGCGCCAGCCCACGGTGTTCTTCACGCAGCCGCGCCTGCAAAGCCCCACCTGCTCGGTGGCATCGGTGGCGCACCTGCACCGGCTGCTGCAACTGGCCGAGCAGCACCACTTCATGCTGGTGGAGAACGACATCTACGCCGACATGGACCCCGGTGTGCGCCCCTCGCTGGCCAGCCTGGACCAGCTCAACCGCGTGATCTACCTGGGCAGCTTCTCCAAGACGATTTCGCCCAATCTGCGCACCGGCTTTCTGGCGGCGCGGCGTGACCTGCTCGACGAGCTGGTGCAGCTCAAGATGATCTCGGGCCTGACCTCGTCAGAGATCACCGAGCGCATCACGTTTGGTGTGGTGACGGATGGGCGCTGGCGCAAGCACCTCAAGTCCCTGCGCGAGCGCCTGGCCGAGGCGCACCGTACGGTGGGGCGGCGCTTGCTGAACCTGGGGTTCGAGCTGTTCCACGAGCCCGAGGCGGGCATGTACCTGTGGGCCCGGCACCCCGACCTGCCCGACAGTGCCGAGCTGTCGAAAGAGGCCACCGGTGCGGGCATCATGCTCGGGCCGGGTCAGCTGTTTCTGGTGGAGCCACGGCCTACGGGCTGGCTGCGGTTTAACGTGGCGTTCAGCCAGGACGAGCGGATGTGGCGCTTTCTGGAGCAGCGCATCGAGATGGGCCAGCAGGTGGCGGAACAGGGCAGTTCCCTGACCTGAGTACGCGGTTTGAAGCGTTTTGGGGCGGATGCGCTAGTGCAATATGCCTGGATTGCTATTAAATAGATAGTGATTGACGCAACTGCCCGTGGCCCGGGGGGGCTGCTCCATAGGGACCCTCTGCACGAATCACCGCGTCGTGTGCATCAGCGGGCTCGGGCGGTCTGCAGCGTTGCAAATACTCGCAATAGCTACGGCTATTGCTGCGTTTTGCGCCTTGCAACCCCTCCCGATCCGCTGCGCTCACTTGGCCAGCGAGATTCGTGCAGAGGGTCCCTAGCGGTCGATGATGCGCCGCGCAAAGCGCTCCAGGTACTCCATCAGCTGCTCCGCGCCCGCCACGGCCTGGGCCTCGTCGCCACTGGCAATGCCCTGCGCCAGTTGCATGTGCGCGCGGGCACCCTCTGACACCTCGCCCTCGTGCTGGTAGGCGTACCAGAAGCGGCGGCACTGCACGATGAGCGGTTGCACGCATTTGACGGCCGAGTGGTTCTGGCTGGCCTGGTGGGTGACGAGGTCCAGCTCATGGTCGGCCAGCATGTAGTCGTCGAGGTGGCCGCGCGCTGCGGCCTGCACCATGTTTTCCGCACAGCGCACGATGGCCTGGCGCTGCGGCGCGGTGGCGCGGCGTGCGGCGTTGGAGGCCAGCAGGCGCTCCAGAACGCGGCGGGTCTGGATCACGTCCAGGTGGTCGGCCAGGTCGATGTGCGACACCAGCAGCCCGCGCCGGGGCTGCTGCACGATGAGCCCGATGGACACCATGCGCAGCAGCGCCTCGCGCACCGGTGTGCGGCCCAGGCCCGTGCTTTCGGCGATCTCGGCCTCCACCACGGGGCTGCCGGGCTGCAGCTGCAGCGTGGAGATCATGGTCTCGATGGCGTCGTAGGCCACGTCCGCCGCGCGCCGCTTGGGCGCGGGGTCTTGCTGGGGGGAGGGGCGGCGGAGTGTCATCGGGCGTGAAGGACGTTGCGGGAGGCCGCATCTTATGGGATGCGGCCCCGGTGACCCTTGCGGACTGTCAGAGGCTTGCGCCCGCCTTGCGCAGCTCGGCAATCTGCGGTGCCTTGGGCAGCCACAGTTTGTCGAACTCCTGGATGATGCCGTCCGGGTTGAACGACGATGCCGTCTTGAAGGCAATGGACGTGCCCTTGAACTTCTCGATCAGCCCGGCCTCGGTGGTCACGATGTCGTTGATCTGCGCGTCGAGCGACTGGGCCGCCAGCTTGCGGATGATGTCCTTGTCCTTGGCATCCAGACCTTGCCAGATGCGGCCGGAGACCAGCGGAGCGAACGGCATGAACAGGGCGTTCATCTGCAGCAGCGTCTTGGCCACCTTGTCGAAACGCTGGTTCCAGGAGAACTCGATATCCGCCTCCAGCCCATCGACCTGGCCGTTGCTCATGGCATCAAACACCTGCGGCGTGGGGATGGGCGTGGGCGCTGCGCCCAGCATTTGATAAAAGTCGCGGTACACGGGCGTGGGGTTGATGCGCAGCTTCATGCCCTTGATGTCGGTGGGCACGCTGATGTCCTTGGTGGAGAACACGGCGCGCATGCCGGTGATGCCCCAGCCCAGGCCAATGGTGCCGGTCTCGCGGGGTAGCGCCTCCAGCAGCTTGGTGGCGGCTGGGTGCTTGACCAGCTTGGCCACGGCGGGCGTGGAGCGCACCAGGTACGGCGCATTGATGGCCGCGATGCTGGACACGCGCGAGCCCAGCTCGGCCGCCTGGATCCAGCCCATGTCGAGAGCACCGGACTGCAGCTGCTGCATCATGGCCGCCTCGTTGCCCAACTGGCCCGAGTGGAAGACGGTGACGCTCAGGCGCCCGTCGGTTTCCTTCTTCAGTGCCTCGCCAAACTGCAGTGCGGCGCGGTTCCAGGAGTGGCCTGCGGGCGTGATCAGGCCCAGGCGAAACTCCTTGGCGTCGGCGGCACGCACCAGCGCTGGAAAGCCCAGCCCCGTGACGGTGGCAGCGGCCACGGCGTGGCGCTGGATGAAATGGCGGCGGGTGACAGTGCTGGTGTTGGCAGGCTGGTTCGTCATGGTGAACTCCGTGTGAAAGAACGTTGGGAGGGAGACGGATCTGTCGGACGGCATGCCCCGCTACTTGAGCAGGCCGAGCGACAGGCTGGGGAACAGCGACAACATCACCAGCGCCACGCAGCTGATGATGAAAAACGGCAACGTGACTATGAACATCTTTCCGGGCTTGGCCCCGGTGACGGCTGACGCGACAAAAAAGCTCAGGCCCACGGGTGGGGTCATCAGCCCCAGCACCAGGTTGACGACGATCACCACACCAAAATGGCGCGGGTCGATGTGATAGACCTCGGTGGCAATCGGCAGCAGGATGGGCGCGGTCATGATGAGACCGGGGATGCCGTCGATCACCGTGCCGATGACCAGCAGGATGACGTTGGTGAGCAGCAAGAAGGTGACCGGGTCGTGCGCCACGGTCTGCACCCAGGCGGCCACCATCTGAGGCACCTTGCCGTAGATCAGCAACCACGAGAACACGGCCGCTGCCGCCACCAAAAACAGCACGATGGCGGAGTAAATGGCTGAGCGCAGCAGGATGGCGGGCATGGCGCTGAACCGGAACTCCTTGGTCAAATAGCGCCCCACCAGCGCCGATACCAGCGCACCCACGGCGGCAGATTCGGTCGGGTTGGCCAGGCCACTGAGGATGGAGCCCACGATGATGATGGGGATCAGCAGTGTGGGGCTGGCTTGCACCACGGTGCGCGCGCGCTGGGCCAGCGTGCGCTTTTCGCTGCGCGGGTAGTTGTAGACAAAGCCCATGAGCGCGATCACGACAAAGAACAGCACGGTGAGCAGCACGCCGGGCAGGATGCCTGCAATCAGCATGTCGCCCACGGCCACCTGGGCCAGCACGCTGTAGACCACAAACATTACCGAGGGCGGGATGATGGGCCCCAGCATGCCGCCGTACACCGTGAGGCCGGCCGCAAAGGTCTTGTCGTAGCCCTGCTTTTCCATCTCGGGCACCATGACCTGCGACATGATGGCCACCTGCGCGGTGGCCGAGCCGATGATGGACGACACCAGCATGTTGGCCAGGATGTTCACGTAGGCCAGCCCCCCTTTGACCGAACCGATGAAGGCCATGGACAGGTCCACCAGCCGCCGCGTGATGCCGCCGCTGTTCATGATCTCGCCGATCAGGATGAACAGCGGGATGGCGATGAGGCCATAGCTGTCCACCCCGCCGAACATCTGCATGGGGAACGACTGGAACAGCACCGGGCTGCCGATGCTGAGGATGTACACCGCGCCCGACAGGCACAGGCATACGCCGATGGGCACACCCACCATCAATGCGGCGAGGAAAAACAGGGTGGTGATCATGGTCGGGCTCTGGTGGGTTTTGCGGGCGCAGGGGCGTTCAGTTCACGGCGTCGGCGTTGACTACGTCGAAGCCCGCGTGCTGCACACGCTCTGCAGCGCCCATGTCTTCGAGCAGGTTGGCCAGTGCATGCACGCTGAAGGTGGCCGAGAAGATCGGCAGGATGAGTTGCAGCACCCAGGTGGGCCAGTTCAGCGTCTGGGTGCGCTCGGTGTAGATGAAATTGAAGCTCTCGGCCGCAAACTCCTTGGCGTCAAAGCCGTAGCGCGCAATGCCGATGGGGTCCATCCACACCCAGCACATCACCAGCATGGCCAGGCCAAACAGCAGCACGCCGGACGTGGCCACCACCTTGAATGTCTTGGCGCCCCGCGCGCCGAGGTGGTCGGTCAGCATGGTCACGGCAAAGTCCATGCGCAGCCGCGTCATGACCGAGGCGCCCACAAAGGTCAGCCAGACCACCGTGTAGACCGCCGCCTCGTCAACCCAGTAGATGGGCATGCCGGTGTAGCGCGTGACCACGTTGAGCAGGATCAGCAGCACTAGCAACGTCATGAGGGCGGTGAGCAGATGCCGCTCCATGCGCAGAACCTGCGTGGACAGCGCCAGCACCCAGCGGACGGGAGCGCGGGGCGCCGGAGATTGCGGGGCGGGTGGACTGTTGGGCGTGGGCATGATGGGGTTCCTGGGGAGGAGGCGCGGCGATGAAAGAGAAAGCCTTGTGTCTTTTAATATCTAACAAATATATTTAAAAGCAAGATGGATGCCTGCTGGGTGCGGGTAAGCCCTGAAAGGAAGGACGGGGAAAAACGGCTGCGCGCGCGTCAGCCCGAGGGAGTTGCGAGCTCGCGCTGAGCGCTGGTGGTGGGCGCGGGCGTGCAGGCTGCCAGCGTGCCAATGCGTGTGGGCGCCAGCAGATGCCGTGGGGGCGCAGGCGTCCAGCCAAACAGGTGCTGGGTGGCCGCGCCGCAAATGCGGCCCTGGCAGGCGCCCATGCCACAGCGGGTGTGGAGCTTGGCCTCGATCCAGCCGTCGCGATCGGCCAGTGCAGCGTAGGGCACGTCTTCGCAGCGGCACACCAGGGTGCCGGGTTGCGCCAATGTCTTGAGTGTTTCGTTCAGCGGGAAAGAAGCCTGCAGCATCTGCGCAAAGCCCTCCCAGCGTGCCAGTTGCGGGCGCAGCGCCTGGGCCTGTTGCACCTGTCCCGCTGCCACATGTCCTGCCATGGCGCCCTGAACCAGTGCACGTTCGCTGCCGCCAAAGCCGGTGGCTTCACCCGCGGCGAACACACCGGGCACGCTGGTGCGCATCTGTGCATCGACAGCCAGGCCCTGGCCACCGCTCAGCGGCCCGCCCAGTGTGCAGCCCAGCATCTGCCCCAGGTGGGTGTTGGGCACCAGCCCGAACCCGCAGGCCACGCGGTCGCAAGCCATGGTTTCTTCGGCGTGTTGGCCTTTGCGCAGCCTCACTGTTTGCACCTGCGTGGTGCCTTGGACTTCCAGCACATGGCTGCTGGCGCGCAACTGTGGGTGAAGCAGCGTGAGGGCTTGCAACGCCTTGGCAGGCCAGCGCGGCAGTTGCGCTGCAAAGCCAGCGAGCGCGCTCCACGGCGCCTGCTCGGCCACGCGCACCACGGTGGCACCCGCTTTGTTGGCGGTGGCGGCAGCGGCCAGCAGCAGAGGGCCTGTGCCTGCAATGACGATGCGCTGGCCGCGCACGTCGAGCCCTGCCTTGATGAGGGCCTGCAAGGCGCCTGCACCCGTCACACCGGGCAACGTCCAGCCCGGAAAGGGCAGCAGCAGCTCGCGGGCTCCGGTGCACAGGATGATGCGGTGGCTGTGCTGGGTCCAGCCCCGGTCTGCATCTTCCAGCAGCAGGGTAGGGGCCTTGTCGCTGGGTTGGGAATCACCCAGGCCCACCACGCGGGTGCCAGGCAGCAGGCGGATGTTGGTGTGCCGGGCCAGCGCCGCGCGGTGCTGTTGCGCCAGGGCGGGCAAGACCACCTGGGGGCCGTCGCGCCAGATTTGCCCACCGGGCTGCGGGTTGTCGTCCACGATGGTGATCGCTGCCCCGCTGGGCGCGGCAGCGAGGGCGGCCGCCAAACCTGCAGGGCCTGCGCCGATGATGAGGATGTCGCAGTGCTCGTGCGCCGAGTGTTGCTCGGTCATGGATGGGGTCACGGGCTGGTTCATGGCGTGGCGCTCCCGGGTGCTGTGCCGACATCGGTATGAATCGACATGCCGTCGGTGCAGACCGTCTGGCACGCCAGGCGTGTGCGGCCGTGGATGCGGACCCGGCATTCGTGGCACACCCCCATGCCACACAGCGGTGCCCGCGCCTCGCCGGTGACAGAGGTGCGTGTGGTGCCTGGCGTTTGCTGCGCCAGGGCGGCGGCGACGCTGGTCCCTGCGGGCACCTGCAGGGGGGTGCCATTCACCACGATGTGCACCAGGGCGGGTGTTCTGGATGCGGTCATGGTGTGCTCAGGCCCGCAAAGCGGGCAGGTGCATAGGGCGTGGGGTCGATCGCAGGCGTGCCTCCTGCGATTTGCGCGGCCAGCAACTGTGCGGTGGCCGGGGCAGTGGTCACGCCCAGCCCTTCATGGCCCACGGCCAGCCATAGGTGCGGGTGTTCGGGGTGCGCGCCAATCAGAGGCAGGCTGTCGGGCGTGGCGGCGCGAAATCCGGTCCAGGTGCGAATGGCGTTGAGGTCGGCCAGGCCCGGCAGGTAGTCGAGTGCACGTTGCAGCATGCGCGCCATGACGGCGTTGTTGACAGCGGGATCGGTGGTGTCGAACTCGCGCGACGAGCCGATCAGCAACTGCCCTGTGGGCCGGGGCTGCACGTTGAAGGCCACCGAGGTACCGTCGCTGTGGTGCGCGCTGGTGATGTAGCCCAACTCCACCAGCTGGTGGTGCACGGAGCCTGGGTAGCGGTCGGTGATGACGAGGTGGCCCTTTTTGGGGCGCAGCGGCAGGCCGGGACACAGCTGCGGGGCCTGGATGCCGCTGGCCAGCACGATGGCGCCGGCGCTGCGCTGGCTTCCGTCGCGCAGGGTGACGGTGTGGCCGTCGATCTGCATCGCTTCAGCCTGCTCAAACACAAAGTGTCCGTGGGCTGCGGCCTGGTCCAGCAGCCACTGGGCTGCGCGCGGGGCATAGACCACGCTGTCCCCCTGCACCTTGAGCGCACCCGCCAGACCGGGGCGCAGTGCGGGTTCTGTGCGGGACAGGGCGGCCGCGTCGAGCATGTCGCAGGCGATGCCATGCGCTCGCAGGGTGGTGCGTTTGTCATGTGCCGCCTGCAGTTCTGCATCGTTGGCAGCCAGCCAGAGCGTGCCGCAGGCGGTGAAAGCGCAGCCTGCGTCCATATGGGGCGCCCAGGTGTGCCAGAGGTCCAGTGATGTCTGGCTCAGCGCCAGTTCAGCCGGGTTGTCGTCCATCACCACCAGGTGGCCCATGCCTGCCGCCGTTGCGCCGCCGAGGCGCGCATCGATCACACGCACCGAGAGCCCGGCCTGTGCGAGGGCGTGGGCGCAGGCGGCGCCCACGATGCCGGCGCCAATGACGAGAACGTCGGTGTGTTGCATGGCGCGCGTGTGTTTTTGGACGAGCGGCGGATTACAGCCGGATGCCCCAGCCAAAGGGGTCGCTGTCTTCGATGAGCAGTGTGGCCTCGGCGCTCATGTGTGCCCGGCCACGCAAGGTGGGGATGACCTTGCCATCGTCCTGCCGCGTGTAGCTGGCCTCGAACTGGCTGCCGATGATGCTGGCCTGGCGCCAGAGTGCGCCCGGTGCCAGCTTGCCGTCGGCCGCCAGGCAGGCCACCTTGGCGCTGGTACCCGTGCCGCAGGGCGAGCGGTCATAGGCCTTGCCGGGACACAGCACATAGTTACGGCTGTCGGCCTGGTCGTCGTCGGCAAACAACTCGATGTGGTCAATCTCACCGCCGTTGTCGCCCCGAATGCCCTGGTCTTTGAGGGCTTGCTGCACGGCGCAGCTATAGGCCATCAACGCCTCCAGGTTGTCACTGGCTACACGCTGGCCGTGGTCAGAGATCAGGAAGAACCAGTTGCCGCCCCAGGCCACATCGCCCACCACGCGGCCATAGCCGGGCACGTCCACCGCCAGCTGATGATGCAGCCGGTAGGCCGGCACGTTGCGCACGCTGACAGAGCCATCCGTGTGCAGGGTGGTGGTGACGGTGCCCACCGGGGTTTCGATGCGGTGCTCGCCAGGGGTGATGCGGCCCAGGTAGGCGAGCGATGCGATCAGCCCGATGGTGCCGTGGCCACACATGCCCAGGTAGCCGCTATTGTTGAAGAAGATCACGCCCGCTGCGTTGGCGGGATCTTGCGGTGCGCAGAGCAGCGCCCCCACCACCACGTCGCTGCCACGCGGCTCCAGCACGGTGGCGGCCCGCCAGGCATCGTGACGCTCGGCCAGCAGCGCACGCCGTTCGGCCATGGTGCCGGTGCCCAGGTCCGGGAAACCGTCGATGACAAGCCGGGTCGGCTCGCCGCCCGTGTGGGAGTCGATCACGTGGATGCGTTGCATGGTGCTGTGGTGGTAGTGGAGTAGGGCGCTCAGTGTCTCAGGCGACAGACTGGTATTTTGTAGGGCGCGTGGCCAGGGCCTTGCGCACCACACTCTCGACAAATGCGCGTTCGTCGCCCACCAGGGGCAGGCGGGGGCGGCGCATGTGTTCGGTGCCCACACCCACCAGCGCATCGATGAGCTTGAGGTTCTGCACGAGCTTGTTGGACACATCCAGGTGCAGCATGGGCGTCATCCACTGGTAGAGCGGCAACGCCTCGGCAAATTTGCCAGCCTTCATCAGGTCGTACAGCGCCACGGTTTCGCGCGGGAAGGCGCAGCCCACGCCGGCCAGCAGGCCGTCGCATCCCAGGGCCAGGCCTTCGTAAGCCAGGTCGTCCACGCCCAGGAAGAGCTGGTAGCGGTCGCCCACGGTATTGCGCAGGTCGGTGATGCGGCGGATGTCGCCGGTGCTTTCCTTGATGGCAGCGATCCACTCGCAGTCGGCCAGCTCCACCATGTGCTCGGGTTTCAGGTCCACGCGGTAGGCCACAGGGTTGTTGTAGACCATCAGGGGGCGCTGAGCGGCTGCGGCCATGGCGCGCACATTGGCCATGGCCTCGCGGGCGTCGGCCACGTAGATCACCGAGGGCATGACCATGTAGCCGGCCACACCGAGCTTGTTGCCGCCGTCGATGTAGCGCAGGGCCTCGCGGGTGCTGGTTTCAGACACGTTGGCCAGCACTGGTACGCGGCCGTCAGCGGCTTCGAGGGCGATCTTGGCGACCTGGAGCTTTTCCTCCAGCGTGAGTGTGCTGGCTTCGCCGAGAGAACCGCAAGTGACCAGCCCGTGGATGCCGTTGCGGATCTGGAAGTCGATGTGGCGGGCTGTGCCCTCGGCGTCGATGGACTCGTCGGCGTGGAACTTGGTGGTGATGGCGGGGAAGATGCCTTGCCAGCGGGGTTGTGGGTTCACGAGGGGCTCCTTGGATCGGTGGGTGGGTTGCGGTTATTAATATATTAACAAGATATTTAAAGCGCGCAAGCGGATTTTTCCGCATCCGTTGGCGCGTGGATCGGAGGCGTCTGTCCCCGCCCTGTCGCCCTCCCGCCACGGACCGCCAGACTGCAAACCTATAATGAAAGGTTGGTCCCCATAGGGGCAGCGACAGGCAGCGCGCAGGCGCGGGTCCTGCGGCCTGCCTGCTGCGTGCAACCACTCCACAACACCATGAGCACTCCCACTTTTTCTGTCGCTGACATCCGCAAGTCCTTCCTGGACTTCTTCGTCTCCAAGGGCCACACCGTGGTGCCGTCGAGCCCTCTGGTGCCTGGCAACGACCCCACGCTGATGTTCACCAACTCGGGCATGGTGCAGTTCAAGGACGTGTTCCTGGGCACCGACAAGCGCTCGTACAACCGGGCGGTGTCGGTTCAGGCCTGCCTGCGTGCGGGTGGCAAGCACAACGACCTGGAAAACGTGGGCTACACCGCGCGCCACCACACCTTCTTTGAAATGCTGGGCAACTGGTCGTTTGGCGACTACTTCAAGCGCGAATCGCTCAAGTGGGCCTGGGAGTTGCTGACCGAGGTCTACAAGTTGCCGCCAGAGCGCCTGCTGGCCACGGTCTACCAGGAAGACGACGAGGCCTACGACATCTGGACCAAGGAAATCGGCTTGCCGCCGGAGCGCGTGATCCGCATCGGCGACAACAAGGGCGGCCGCTACAAGTCCGACAACTTCTGGATGATGGCCGACACCGGCCCCTGCGGCCCCTGCAGCGAAATCTTCTATGACCACGGCCCGCACATTGCAGGCGGCCCTCCCGGCAGCCCCGATGAAGACGGCGACCGCTTCATCGAGATCTGGAACAACGTGTTCATGCAGTTCAACATGGACGAGACGGGTGCCGTGACCCCACTGCCCGCACCCTGCGTAGACACCGGCATGGGCCTGGAGCGCCTGGCCGCCATCCTGCAGCACGTGCACAGCAACTACGAGATCGACCTGTTCGACTCGCTAATCAAGGCCGCCGGGCGCGAGACCGGCGTGACGGACCTCAACAACAAGAGCCTGCGCGTGATCGCTGACCATATCCGCGCCACCGCGTTTTTGGTGAGCGATGGTGTGATCCCCAGCAACGAAGGCCGTGGCTACGTGCAGCGCCGCATCGTGCGCCGTGCCATCCGCCATGGGTACAAGCTGGGCAAGAAGACCCCGTTCTTCCACAAGCTGGTGGCCGACCTGGTGCGCCTGATGGGTGACGCCTACCCATCCCTGCGCGAGCAGGAACAGCGCATCACCGAGGTGCTCAAGGTGGAAGAAGAGCGCTTCTTCGAGACGCTGGCCAACGGCATGGAAATTCTGGACACGGCCCTGGACGGCGGTGCCAAGGTGCTGCCCGGCGACGTGGCCTTCAAGCTGCACGACACCTACGGCTTCCCGCTCGACCTGACCAATGACGTCTGCCGCGAGCGCGACGTGGAAGTGGACGAGGCCGGCTTCAAGACCGCCATGGAAAAGCAGAAGGCCCAGGCCCGCGCGGCCGGCAAGTTCAAGATGGACAAGGCGCTGGAGTACACCGGTGCCGCCAACCAGTTCACCGGCTACGAGCACCTGGCAGCGACTGCAAAAATCGTAGCAATCTATGTAGATGGAACAAGCGCTGCAGCACTGAAAGCCGGCCAAAACGGCGTGGTGGTGCTGGACACCACCCCGTTCTATGCCGAAAGCGGCGGCCAGGTGGGTGACGAAGGTGTCATCACCAGCGGCTCGGCACGCTTTGCGGTGGGTGACACGCTCAAGATCAAGGCCGATGTGTTTGGCCACCACGGCACGCTCGAAGAGGGCACGCTGAACGTGGGCGACACCGTGCAGGCCCAGGTGAACACCGCCGTGCGCGCTGCCACCATGCGCAACCACTCGGTCACGCACATCATGCACAAGGCCCTGCGCGAAGTGCTGGGCAGCCATGTGCAGCAAAAGGGCAGCCTGGTCAATGCCGACCGCACGCGCTTCGACTTCACACACAACGGCGCCGTGACGGCGGCTGAAATCCGCGAGATCGAACGCCGTGTGAACGAAGAAATCCTGGCCAACCAGCCCACGCAAGCGCGCGTGATGGACATCGAGTCGGCCCAGAAGACCGGCGCCATGATGCTGTTTGGCGAGAAGTACGGCGAAACCGTGCGCGTGCTCGACATCGGCACCAGCCGTGAACTGTGCGGCGGCACGCACGTGCAGCGCACGGGCGACATCGGCCTGTTCAAGGTGGTGGGCGAGGGTGGTGTGGCTGCCGGCATCCGCCGCATTGAGGCCGTGACCGGCGCCAACGCACTGGCGTACTTGCAGAACCTGGAAGACACCGTGAACCAGGCCGCCAGCACCCTCAAGGCGCCGGTGGCCGAGCTCAACGGCCGCATCAGCCAGGCGCTGGACAACGCCCGCGCGCTCGAAAAGGAAGTGGCTGCCTTGAAGGGTAAGCTGGCCTCCAGCCAGGGCGACGAACTGGTGAACCAGGCGGTGGAGGTGAAGGGCCTCAAGGTACTGGCTGCCGCGCTGCCGGGTGCCGACGCCAAGACCCTGCGCGACACCATGGACAAGCTCAAGGACAAGCTCAAGACCGCTGCCATCGTGCTGGCCGCCGTGGATGGCGACAAGGTGCAGATCGCTGCAGGCGTCACCACCGACAGCGTGGGCAAGGTCAAGGCCGGCGAGCTGGTCAACTTTGTGGCCCAGCAAGTGGGTGGCAAAGGCGGCGGCAAGCCCGACATGGCCATGGCCGGCGGCACCGATGCCTCCAAGCTGCCAGCGGCGCTGGCTTCGGTGACAGGCTGGGTCACGCAGCAACTGGGCTGATGTACCGGTCACCACAGCGGCACCAGCCGCTGTGGTGTGGCAGCCATGGCTGCCAAAAAGAGGGTGACGGAACGCCAGCTTTCACCCTAAAGTGCAGCGCATGGACACCCTGCGCGACAGCCCCCAAGACCCGCCGCCGTCCGCTGTGCTTCGCGGTACGGGCGCTGCTTCGGTGGGCCAAGGCGGCCACCTGCCGTGGTGGCGCCGCATCACCATCCCCTTTGAGGTCCTGATCGCCACCGTGGTGGTCACCGCCATGCTGTTGTTGACAGCGTTGCTGGTGTATCAGGTCAGCACCAGCGCACGCCAGGCCATCATCGCGGCGTCGGACGAGAGTGCGCAGCGCATCAGCCAGCTCATTGCCGAACGGGTGCATCGCATCGTGGACCCGGCCGATGCCACCATTCGCCTGCTGGCGTTCGACCCGGTGGCCTCTGCGTACACCCTGTCAGCGCGGCTGCGGCGCCTGCCTGTACTGGCGCGGCTGCTGGAGCAGAACCCGCTGCTGTCGGCGGTGTTCATCGGTTACCCGGACGGGCAGTTTTTGCTGGTGCGACCGGTGCGAAACGAGGCCTTGCGGGTGCGGCTGGATGCACCGCCCAAAACGGCGTACCTGGTGCAGTCCATGGCGCGCGAGCGCGGCTTGGCGGGCATGGTGGGGCGCTGGAGTTATTACGACGCGGACCTGCGGCTGATCAATTCGGCCGTGCGCCCGGAATACCGCTACGACCCCCGCACCCGCCCCTGGTACGCCGAGGCGCTGGAGCAGAACACCCAGATCCTCACGGCACCCTATGTGTTCTTCACCACGCAGGAGGTGGGCATCACGCTGAGCCAGCCCAGCGAGGAGGGGCGTGCGGTGATTGGCCTGGACGTGGCCCTGACCGACCTGGGGCATGAGATCAGTGGCCTGCGCCTGATGCCCCGCACCGAGATCGCGGTGGTGGACAAGGACCGCCGCGTGCTGGCCTATCCCGACATGTCACGCGTGCTACTGCGTGATGGCAATACGCCGAGCCTGCGGCTGCGTGCCCTGGACGACCTGGGTGTGCCCAGCCTGCATACGCTGCAGGCGCTGGGCCTGAAAGATGGCGAGTCACGCCGCTTGCAGGCCGACGGCGAGGAATGGCTGGGCCGTTCGCTGCCGCTGGCATCGATGCGCTGGCAGGGGCTGCAGATCCTGATGGCGATTCCTACCAAAGAGCTGCTGGCCGAGGTGAACAACAACCTGCGCCAGCAGGTGTGGCTGTCGGTGTCGCTCATCGGCCTGATGCTGCCGTTGGGCTGGCTGGCCGGCCGACGCGTAGGGCGCAGTCTGTTCGGGCTGGCGTTGCAGGCCAGGGCGCTGGCGCGGTTTGATTTCCGGCGGCCCGAACGGCGGGTGTCGCCGGTGCGCGAGGTGCGCGACCTGGGGCAGGTGATGGACCGCATGTCCGACACCATCCAGGAGTTCTTGCACATCACCCACCACATCAGCGCCGAGTCGCGCACCGACCTGATGCTGTCGAGCGTGCTGTATGAGCTGGTGCGCGCCACCAGTTGCACCGGCGGTGCGGTATACCTCGTGGACACGCAACGCACCGGCTTGCTGCGCGCGGCCCGCCATTGCGAAGACCCGGAGCAGCAGTCGCGCTACCCCGAGCACCTGGCCATGGTGCATTTCATCAACCATACCGAGTCCCAACCCGGCGACCAGCACGAAGACGACGACACCGAGTCCGCGCGCGTGCTGCGGGTTCAGCTGCGCACCCGTGACGGCCAACCCCTGGGACTGCTGGTGCTGCGCTACATCGCTGACCAGACGCAGGACGATGCGCATTTCCGGGCGTTTGTCGAGAGGTTGTCGGGCACGCTGTCGGTGGCCATCGAGACGCGCAGCCTGATCGAAGGCCAGAAGAAGCTGCTGGACGCCGTTATCCGTCTGCTGGCCGATGCCATCGACGCCAAGAGCCCCTACACCGGCGGTCATTGCGAGCGTGTGCCCCAGCTGGCCGAGGCGCTGATGGACCGCATGTGTGCAGCCAAGGACGGTCCATTTGCCCAGGTGGTCATGACCGATGCCGAGCGCTACGAATTTCGCCTGGGTGCCTGGCTGCACGACTGCGGCAAGGTCACCAGCCCCGAGCACATCATCGACAAGGCCACCAAGCTGGAGACGCTTTACAACCGCATTCACGAGGTGCGCATGCGCTTTGAGGTGTTGTGGCGGGACGCTGAGCTGGACTACTGGAAGCAGCATGTGTCCGGCGTGGACCCGGTGCGCCTGCAGCGCGAGCTGCTGCAGCGGCGCGAACAACTGCAGGAAGACTTTGCCTTTGTAGCCCGCTGCAACGTGGGGGGCGAATTCATGGCCGAGGCGGACATTGCCCGCCTCAAGACCGTTGGCCGCCAGATATGGCAACGGCATTTTGACGACCGCCTGGGCCTGTCGGCCGCCGAGATGCTGCGGCTTTCGACCGTGCCGGTGCGCCCCTTGCCTGCCAACGAGCCGCTGCTGGCCGACCGGCCGGAACACACCGTGCCTTGGGGCACACGCAAGCCGCCGGTGGAGCCTGGGAACCCCGCCAATCGCTGGGGCTTTGACATGGTGTTGCCGCCCTACGAGGCGCACCTTGGCGAACTGCACAACCTGTCCATCCAGCGGGGCACGCTCACGGCCGAGGACCGCTTCAAGATCAACGACCACATCGTGCAGACCATCATCATGCTCAGCGGTCTGCCGTTTCCGCCGCACCTGGCGCGTGTGCCGTTGATCGCCGGGTCCCACCATGAAAAGCTGGACGGCACCGGCTACCCCCGGCGCCTGAAGGCGCCAGAGCTGACGCTGGCCGACCGTGTGATGACTCTGGCCGATATTTTTGAGGCGCTGACTGCGGCCGACCGGCCCTACAAGCCACCCAAGACCTTGTCCGAGTCGCTCAAGATCATGACCCACATGGTGCGCGAGCGGCACATCGATGCCGAGGTGTTCCGCTTCTTCCTGACCAGCGGCGTGTGGCGCGACTACGCAGAGCGCTTTCTGACGCCTGCGCAGCGCGACGAGGTCAATGTGGAGGCCATTTTGGCGTCGCTGGGCTGAGAGGGGCAAAGCGCCCTACGGTGGACGATGGGGTGGACGATGGGGCAATGCGTTCCTGCGCGGGCCAGCCTTGGAGCAGCGCACAGCGGACCAAAGGGCCCGGCCCGTTCAGAACAGCTCGACGTCGTCGTTGGCGACCTTGGTCGCCAGCTGACCGCTGGCCACCAGATCGTCATAGAAGCAAACCTGGTTGCGGCCATGTTCCTTGGCGTAGTACAGCGCCTGGTCGGCCTGACCCAGGATCTCCACGGGCGAGCCGCGCGTGGTGCTCACAAAGCCCAGGCTCACCGTGACCTGGCCCACCTGCGGGAAGTGGTACTCCTGAACGGCCAGCCTGAATCGGTTGAACACCTTGTGGGCGGTGCTCAGCGTGGTGGAGCGCAGCAGCACCACAAACTCTTCGCCGCCAAAGCGGAAGATGCGGTCATGGCTGCGGAAAGAGCTGCGCAGGATGTTGGCGATCAGGATCAGCACCTCGTCGCCATACAGGTGGCCAAACCGGTCGTTGACCTGCTTGAAGTGGTCGATGTCCACCACCGCCAGCCATTGCTGCACGGGCTCGTTGTCGCTGGCCACTGCGGTTTCCTCGGCCGCAAAGGACTCGGTAACGGCGCCCGTCCGGCTGGCCAGCCCGCTCATGGTGTAGCGGGAGAACTGCTCGTCAAACGTCTTGCGGTTGAACAGGCCGGTGAGCGCATCACGCTCGCTGTAGTCGAGCAGGCTCTGGTAGTTCTGGTACACCTGAAACACGCCCATGAGCACGTCGAGCTTGTGGGCCGAGAACGGGCGCGACTGCGTGATTTCCAAGCAGGTGCTGACCTTGTCGTGCATCCACACCGGCAGCCACAGCACATGGCGGCCTCGGCGTGGCGAAGCCAGAGCGCTCTCGCCATGGTTGTCCACGCAGTCCCGCAGGGCGGGGTATTGGTCCAGAGGCTCGCGGCGGGGGTCTGCGGCGGCTTCGGAATCGGTGGATACCAACTGGCCGTTGTCCACCCAGGTGCGGGGCCGTACATGGGGCACGCCACCATCCGTGAACAGCTCCAGGGCCCGCACTTCGATGATGCTGCTGAGCTTTTGCAGCGTGGACAGCACCGACACCTCCAGCCGCAGGTGGTCGCGGTGACCGGTCATCTCCACCAGGTTTTGCAGAATGGGTTTCATAGGCGGTGAGGTGAGGGCCGATCGGGGCATGTCGTTGGGTCAGTTACGGCGCACAAACACCACGTCCCACACCCCATGGCCCAGTCGCAGGCCGCGGTTCTCAAATTTGGTCAGCGGGCGGTAGTCGGGTTGTGGTGCAAAGCCGTCTGCGGTGTTTTGCAGCAAGGGCTCGGCGCTCAGCACCTGCAGCATTTGCTCGGCGTAGGGTTGCCAGTCGGTGGCGCAATGCAGGTAGCCACCGGGTTTGAGGCGGGCGGCCAGCTTGGCCACCAGCGGGGGCTGGATCAGCCGGCGCTTGTTGTGTTTTTTCTTGTGCCAGGGGTCTGGGAAGAAGATGTGCACGCCGTCGAGAACGCCTGGCGGCAGCATGTGGTCGATCACCTCTACGGCGTCGTGCTGCAGGATGCGGATATTGGTCAGCTCCTGCTCGCCAATGCGCTTGAGCAGGGCGCCCACGCCGGGCTCATGCACTTCGCAGCACAGGAAGTTGTCGTTTGGTCGTACGCGGGCAATGTGTGCCGTGGCCTCGCCCATGCCAAAGCCGATTTCCAGCACCAGCGGCGCGTTACGGCCAAAGGTGGCGGTGGCGTCCAGCGGGGCGGGGGCGTAGGGCAGCACAAAACGCGGGCCAAAGTCCTCAAAGGCCTTGGCTTGGCCGGTGGTGGTGCGGCCGGCTCGGCGCACAAAGCTCTTGATGGTTTTGGGGTGGGCCACCCCGGCAGGGGCTGCGCCCTGGACGGTGGGCGCTGTGGGGGCGGCTGCGGCGGGCGCGGCACTGGTGGGGGCGGAAGCGGTAGTCAATTCGGTCACGGTGGGCCATTGTAGTTTCGTCGCCACGCTGCCACCCACTGTGCCAGTGCGTCGGGTACGCAAATGTTGTGCAGATTTGCCACAGCGGGCAGGCCCAGTGCCTGTGCGGCTTGCGATAGGGCCAACAAGGGGATCTGCAGGTTCAGCGCCTGCGCGCCATTTTGTTTGGAGAGCTTTTCGCCGTTGTCGCCGCACACCAGCGGGGTGTGCAGGTATCGCGGCGTGGGCAGCCCCAGGGCCTGCTGCAGCAGGATCTGGCGGGGCGTGTTGTCTGCCAGGTCTTCGCCCCGCACCACGTCGGTGATGCCCTGGTCAGCGTCGTCCACCACCACGGCCAGCTGGTAGGCCCAGAGCCCGTCAGCTCGGCGCAGCACAAAGTCGCCCACGGCAGTGGTGACCTGTTGCTGCTGGTGGCCCAGGCGGCGGTCGTGCCAATACAACGCTCCATTTGCTATTGAATATGTAGCACCCCAGGCACGATTCACTAGCGCAAGCGGCTGTTTGGGCTTGAAGTCGGTCACGTTGAAGCGCCAGGAGCGCCCCGTGCGGCCGCGCAGCCCATGGCGGCAGGTGCCCGGGTAGGGCAGTGCCGCATGGCGCTCACGCGCATGGCCCCGCGCCGCATGGGCGTCTTCGATGTCTTTGCGCGAACAGGCGCAGGGGTAGGCATCGCCCTGCGCCATCAAGTGATCCAGAGACTGCTGATACAGCCCGCTGCGCGCTGACTGCCATTGGGGCGGTGCATCCGGGTGCAGGCCACAGGTGGCCAGTTGCTGCAGGATGAAGGCGTCGGCCCCTGGCACGCAGCGGGGCTGATCCACATCTTCAATGCGCACCAGCCAACGCCCGCCATGTGCGCGTGCGTCCAGCCAGCTGGCCAGCGCCGCAACCAAAGAGCCCGCATGCAGCGGGCCTGTGGGGGAGGGGGCGAATCTCCCGACATATGGCCCCACAGAGCGCCCTGAAGCGCGCTCTTCAGGGCGCGGCGTTGCGCCCACGCCCCCCGTCATGCCACGGCAAGTGCCAGTTCCAGGCCCGACACAAACGCGTCTTCGAGCCGGTGCCCCAGGCACCAGTCTCCGCATGCGCCCAGCCCGGCCTTGGCGTCCCACAGGTGGCTCTTGCCCAGTGGGTGGGTGGTCTGCGCATAGCGCCAGCGGCGGGTGTCGGCATGCGCGGGCTCGGCCCGGATGCCGGTGACCTCGGCAAACGCCTTGAGCAGCTTGGCCTGCACGCGGGCTTCGTCGTCTTCAAGGTGTTCTGCCGACCAGGCGGGGCTGGCCTGCACCGTCCAGCGCTCCACCACGTTGCGGCCCGGCTTGGACGACTCGCGCGCCAGCCAGGCAATGCGGTGGTGGGTGCTGCGCGCGGCGTTCCATTGCGGGCCCAGCGTGGTCAGGCCCGGGCGCACGGCCTGGGGGTAGGCCAGCATCAGGGTCCAGCAGGGCGCGATGGCGACCTTGGACATGGCATCGGCCAGCGGGGAGTCGAGCCCAGAGCCGGAAATCAGGGCCTGCGCAGGCACGGAGGGCTGGGCCAGCAGCACGGCATCGAAGCCTGCGTACACATGTTGCTCGCCGCCAGCGCCTTCGGTGCGCAGTTGCCAGCCCGGCGCGTTCACGGCGTCGGGTTCGATGCGGGTGACGCGGGTGTGGGTGATGAGCTGACCTGCCTGAACCAGGGGGTCGGCCCAGGTGGTGACCAGCGACTGCATGCCCGGGCTGGCCACCCAATGGGCCTCGCGGTGGGGCAGGCCCACAGCGGCCACGCGGCCTGCGGCGTCCAGCACCTGGACGGAGTTGGCGCTCCAGCGTTTGCAGATGCCGGGCACGGTGTCGATGGCGCGGGCAAAACGCGGGTCGCGCACCGTGAAGTACTGGGCGCCGGCATCAAAGTTGCCAAAGGGGCTATCGATGGTGGCGGTGCGGCCGCCGGCCTGGTTCGATTTCTCGAACACCGTCACGCGGTGGCCGGCCTGCACCAGTGTGCGGGCGCAGGCAATGCCGGCCATGCCTGCGCCAATGATGGCGAAGTGGCGCTGGGGTTTGCCGGAAGAGGTGGTGGGCGCTGCAGGGGCTGCGGGTTCGGGGGCGCTGGTGCGTCGGAGCCGTTTGGCGGGGAGAGGATCAGGTTTGCTCATGGGGGGCCTTTCGGTGACGGTCGGCAAAAGAAATGCGATGCAAAACCAACAGCAACCACTCTACACGTGGTGCTGGCCTGTGAGCGCTTGATCAGGGTCACAAATGATGGTGGTTTTCCAGCAGAGCACGGCGTGTGGCAGGACTTTGCAGCTGGTTCAGCCACCACTGCAGCGCACGGCCGGGTGCAGTGAAGCCAGGGCCACCCCAGGCGTAGTGCACGCGCACGTTGCGTTCGGGCCGGGCCACACGGCGCGTCACCAGGCGCCCGGCCTCCAGGTAGGGGCGCACCATGGGTTCGGGCAGAAAGCCGCCGCCCAGTCCGCGCAACTGCACGCGCACCTTGGCCTGCATGGTGTCCACCGTCAGCACGTCTTGCCCGCCCAACAGCCCCATGGTGGCACCGCCGCGCGTGGCCGAATCGGCCACGGCCACGGCTCGGTGTTCGAGCAGCGTGGCGTCGGAGATGGGTTCGGGTGCCGTGGCCAGCGGGTGGTGGGGCGCCACCACGTAGATGAAGAGCACATCGCCCAGCGTGCCCTGCTGCATGCCCGCCACGTTGTTGCCCGCCACCGATACCCCAATGGCCAGATCTGCCCGGCCGGACGTCAGCGCCTCGAGCGTGCCGGTCATGATGCCGTCGCGCAGCTTCAGGCGCGTGGGGGGCTTCATGGCGTAGAACGCGTCCACAAGCTCGAGCATGGTGTGCGGCGAGATGATGCCGTCGATGGAGAGCGTGAGCTGCGGCTCCCAGCCTGTGGCCACGCGGCGCACGCGGTGGGCCACGGCATCGACGTCCTGCAGCAGGCGCGCGCCTTCGCGCAGCAGCTCGACCCCAGCCTCGGTGGGACGGGCCTGGCGTGCGCTGCGGTCAAACAGCAGCACGTCCAGTGCATCTTCGATCTGGCGCACGCGGTAGGTGAGGGCGCTGGGCACCAGGCCCAGTTGCCGTGCGGCGGCGGCAAAGCTGCCTGCCTCGGCAATCACCTGCAGCATGGTCAGCGCATCGGGGGTGAGGACATCGCGGGCGTTTTGCATGGTGGTGCCATGTTAATTCAGATTATTTGAACAATGCCATCAATCCGCCTGTGCCCGTGGAGGTGGCTACGGTCCTACAGTCGAGTCTTGAAAGGAGCACTCACATGCTGACTGTTCGTAAATCGCAAGACCGGGGCCACGCCGACCATGGCTGGCTCAATTCCTTCCACAGCTTCTCGTTTGCCGGGTACTACGACCCTGCCCACATGGGCTTTGGCAACCTGCGCGTCATCAACGAAGACCGCATTGCGCCAGGCACGGGTTTTGGCACCCATGGCCACCGCGACATGGAAATCATCAGCTATGTGATGGCTGGTGAGCTGGCGCACAAAGACAGCATGGGCAACATCAAAGGCATTCCGCCCGGCGATGTGCAGCGCATGAGCGCAGGCACCGGCGTGCAGCACAGCGAGTTCAACCACGCTGAAGGCCAGACCACGCATTTCTTGCAGATCTGGATCGAGCCCAATGTGCGAGGCATTCCTCCCAGCTACGAGCAAAAGACCTTTGCCGAGGCTGAAAAGCGCGGCGCTTTGCGCCTGGTGGCCTCGCCTGATGGTGCCCAAGGGTCCGTAAAGATCCATGCCGATGCGGCGTTGTATGCGGGTTTGCTGGATGGTGACGAGTCCGTCACCTTGGTGCTGAACCCCGCCCGCAAGACCTATGTGCACCTGGTGCGCGGCTCGCTCAGCGCCAACGGCCAGGCGCTGTCGGGCGGTGATGCGCTGCTGATGGAAAAAGAAACCACCTTGTCGTTGACCCATGGCCACGATGCCGAGGTGCTGGTGTTTGACCTGGCCGCCTGATCGTTTACGTCGTACTCACTTTCACTCAGGAGTTCTTCACCATGTTCACATCCCTGCAAAACCCTTTGGCCCTGGCATCGCGCCTGCTGCTGGCCGCCCTGTTCCTGCCTGCGGGCATCAGCAAGCTCACCGGCTTTGCAGGCACGGTGGGCTACATCACGTCGGTGGGCATGCCCATGCCCACGGTGGCGGCGGCCATTGCGGCGGCTGTGGAAGTGCTGGGTAGCCTGGCGCTCATCTTTGGCATGGGTACCCGGTTTGCTGCGCTTGCATTGGCCTTCTTCACGCTGGTGGCCAGCTTCTTCTTTCACGCTTACTGGAGCCTGCCCGCCGACAAGCAGATGATGCAGCAGCTCATGTTCTTCAAGAACGTGGGCGTGACCGGTGGCCTGCTGGCCCTGGCAGCGTTCGGTGCCGGCGCCTGGAGTCTGGACGCACGCCGCTCGGGCCGTTGATCCCATCTGTGTGAAAAAGGGCCTGCAACCTGCAGGGGTGCGGGTTCTGGCATTCAATCTCGCAGTTGGTTGTAGTTCTGTTCTTAGTTCTTTCACCTGGTCTCGTTCCCTCATCGTTTCAACAGGAGTTATCTCATGGCACACATCGCAGTTGTTTACCACTCGGGTTATGGTCACACGCAACGCCTGGCGCAGGCCGTGGCTGAGGGCGCGGGCGCCCAGCTGGTCGCCATTGATGCAGAGGGCAACCTGCCCGAAGGCGGCTGGGAAACGCTGGCCGCTGCCAGCGCCATCATCTTTGGCTCGCCGACCTACATGGCGGGCCCCAGCTGGCAGTTCAAGAAGTTTGCCGACGCCTCTTCCAAGCCCTGGTTCAGCCAGGCCTGGAAGGACAAGCTGTTCGCAGGCTTCACCAACAGTGCCAGCACCAATGGCGACAAGCAGGTCACCCTGGACTACCTGTTCCACCTGGCCATGCAGCATGGCGGCGTGTGGGTGGGCACCGGCATGATGCCCGCCAACTCCAAAGCCGCTACGCGCAACGATGTGAACTGGATCGGATCCTTCAGCGGCGCCATGGCGCAGTCGCCATCGGATGCATCGGCCGCCGAGATGTTCCCTGGCGATCTGGAAACCGGCAAGCAGTTCGGCCAGCGCGTGGCGCAGATCGCTGCTAGGTTGGGCGGCTGAAACTGGTAGGCTGGCGCCAATGTTGTGTTCAGCCACCCAGGAGATGCCCCATGAACCCACTTTGCTCCCTTGCACCCGCCACTGATGCCGTGGGGGTGCTGTCATGAGTGCGCCGCTGCGTCTTTCAGGCCATGCCAAGGACCTCGGAGGGGGCTTCACGGTGCGGCGCCTGCTGCCTGCGGTGCAGCGGCAGGCGGTGGGGCCTTTCCTGTTCTTTGACCACTTCGGCCCGGTCGCGGTACAGCCTGAGGCGGGCCACGATGTGCGGCCCCATCCGCACATTGGCCTGGCCACGGTGACCTACCTGTTCTCGGGTGCGATCATGCACCGCGACAGCCTGGGCTATGTGCAGCAGATCGAGCCTGGTGCCATCAACTGGATGACGGCGGGGCGAGGCATCGTGCACTCCGAGCGCCGCCCGGAAAGTCTGGCAAACCAGGCCTACGTGAACCATGGCATTCAGCTGTGGGCTGCGTTGCCAGTGGCCCACGAAGAAGCAGAACCTTCCTTTGTGCACACGCCTGCTGAGGCCATTCCGGAGGTTCAGGTGGATGGCTCCACGGTGCGGGTGCTGATCGGTGAGGCGTTTGGTCAGACCTCGCCGGTGGCCACCTATTCGCGCACGTTGTACCTGGACGTGCAGTTGCCGCCAGGCGCCACGCTGGAGATCCCGGCGCTGGTGCCTGAGATCGCGGTGTACGCCGTCGATGCACCGGTGTCGATGAACGGTGAGGAGGTGGCTGCGCACATCCTGGCCGTGGCAGCGCCCGGGCAGCCGCTGCATCTGACGGCGGGCCAGAGTGCCGTGCGCTTGATGGTGATAGGCGGCGAGCCCCTGGAGGCGCCGCGCCACATGTGGTGGAACTTTGTCTCCAGCCGCAAGGACCGCATCGTGAAGGCAGCCAGCGACTGGGAGGCCCAGGTGATGGGCCAAGTGCCGGATGAGGTGGAGTGGATTCCCCTGCCGGAACACCGGTTCAAAGCGTGAGGTTTGTATCGAAAATGGGCTGTAGCGCCAGTAAATAGTGCGCTGTTAGCTCATTATTTGATAGCAATTTCTCCGGTCGCCGTGGGTGTGTCGGTGGCGAGCCCGGTGTCCAGTACCCGGCGCTCGTCGAACACAAAGCACCCCCCGTGGTAGTGCGCACCGTCCGTCAGCTCAAAGTATTTCAGGATGCCACCCTCCAGCTGGTAGACATGTGACAGGCCTTCCTCACGCATCAGGATGGCTGCCTTTTCGCAGCGGATGCCACCCGTGCAGAAGCTCACTACCGTCTTGTCCTGCAGCTCGCTTTTGTGTGCGCGCAGTGCCGGGGGGAACTCGGTGAACTTGTCAATGCGCCAGTCGATGGCGTTATCGAACGTGCCTTCGTCCACCTCGAATGCGTTGCGGGTGTCGAGCGTGACGACCTCGCGCCCCTCGTCGTCGTGACCCCGGTCCAGCCAGCGCCGCAGCGTGGCAGGGTCCACAGCCGGCGCGCGGCCTGCAGCGGGGCGGATGGTGGGGTGGTCCATGCGGATGATCTCGCGCTTGACCTTGACCAGCATCTTGCGAAACGGCACGGAGGCCGACCAGCTTTCCTTGGGCTGCAGGTCTGCAAAGCGGGCATCGGCGTGCAGCTGCGCGACAAAACCCCTCACCGCCTCTGCCGTGCCTGCCAGAAAGAAGTTGATGCCTTCCTCTGCCAGCAGGATGGTGCCTTTGAGCTGTGCGGCCACTGCACGTTCATGCAGCACATCGCGCAGCGCGGCGGCATCGGGCAGCGGCACGAACTTGTAGCAGGAGATGTTGAGGACGGTGTCGGTGGTGTTCACGGCAGTAAAAATGCACAAAGGCCCGCTGGCGGGCCTGTGGGTCACAGTGGCCAGGTTGCGCCTGGGGCGCAGCCGGCGTTTTCAGGTCAGGCCGCAGGCGACAGCAGCGTGGACTCGATTTTGTTGGCCAGCTGGGCAATGGCCAATGCAGCCGGGCAGCCAGGGGTTTGCAACAGCAGCAACTGGCGTCGCATCACGGCGTCGCGCACCGAAGGGTCGGCCGGAATGTCGCCCATGTGGATCAAACGCATGGGGCGGCCGGATTCGGTGCTGACGAAACGGTCGAGCACCTGCTGAAGCTGGCTGGTGATGGCGCGGCCATCGCCCGGACGCGCCGCCTGGTTGATGACCATGCGCACATGCTGGCGTTTTTGCTGCATGGCCAGCACCTTGATGGCGGCATAGGCATCGGTGAGCGAAGTGGGCTCCGGTGTGGCCACGATCAGCACTTCGGAGGCCAGAGACACCGAAAACAGCACCACGTCGGAGATGCCGGCACCGGTGTCGAGCAGCACCACGTCGTAGCGCGGGGTGAGGGCCTGGATCACGCTCAGGAACTGGTTGCGTACCTCGGGCGTCAGCCGCGAATACTCCACCATGCCCGAACCGGCCAGCAGCACGTCAAAACCACCGGGGGCAGTGATGACGGCCTCATCCAGCGCGGCCTTGCCGGTGAACACATCGTGCAGGGTGATCTTGGGGTGCAGGTTCAGCACCACGTCCAGGTTGGCCAGGCCCAGGTCTGCGTCGAGCACCAGCACGCGCTGGCCTCGGCGGGTGAGGGCGGCGGCCAGGTTGGCCGATACAAAAGTCTTGCCGACACCGCCCTTGCCACTGGTCACCGCAATGATGCGTGCTCCGGGGGCGGCAGAAGCCAGGGGTGTGACAGGGCCTGCAGGGGCCGCAGGCGTTGTAGGTTGGGGGGACAGCGCGTCGCTCATCATCTAACTTTCAGTAGGCGCTGCCTGTTGGGTTGGGGTCCGGTGGAGGCAGATCGCCCCAACCCGAGGGGGTGTAGAGCGGGCCAAACAACAGGCTTTTCTCTTCGGCACTGACGGTGCTGTCGGGTTGCTCCTCGATGCTGACGCGGTTGCGCCCCGACGCCTTGGCCTGGTAGAGCTGGTGATCGGCGCGGTCGGTCCACAGCAGAGTGGTGGAGCGGATCCATTGCATCGCAAAGGCGCCACCGACGCTCACCGTGATGTTCAGCTCTACGGTCGGGGAGATACGGATGGGCGTGTTGGCCACTGCACGGCGGATGCGTTCTGCCACCACCCGGCCAAAGGCGGCCTGGCAGGCAGGCAGCACCACGGCAAATTCCTCACCGCCGTAGCGTGCCAGGGTGTCCATGGGGCGCACACAGGCGCTGAGCGTCCGTGCCACGGACTGGAGCACCACATCACCAGCCAGGTGTCCGTGGGTGTCGTTCACCTTTTTGAAGTGGTCGATGTCCAGCATGAGCAGCAGTGCCGCTTCGCCCGAGCGCGTCACCCGGTCGATCTCGCGTTCCAGCACCGCGCGGAAATGTCTGCGGTTGGCCAGGCCAGTAAGGGGGTCTTTGAGCGACAGCTCGCACAGGCCATCAATGAGGCCCTGCAGGTACAGCGAAGGCACCTCGCGGTGCAGTGCTGTCTCGCTGCCACCGGCCTGAGCCACCAGCGCGTGGGCAGTATCCAGGCGAAGTTCGCGCAGATCTACCAGATGAGAGGCCGCAGAGTCAGACACAAATTGGAACAAAAAGAGTTGGATAAGTGTACCAGCGCGTCAGCAATAACAGGGCCAACGCGAGGCGAGAGCCCGGTAGGTGAAACCCGGCCTACACCCTGGCCACCGGCTCGGGAAGCTGCTGCAGTGCCGCCAAAGCCTCGGTGTCGGTGCGGTACATGGCCAGTCCGGGGCCCAACTTCAGCAGTCCGGCCTGGCGCAGCACCTGCTCTGCAGGCAGCTTCAGCCCGCTCAGATGCAATGTGCCGCCCCGCAGTTCCATTTGCGTCAGCAATTGGGCGAAAGTCTCCACGCCAGTCACATCGATGCGGTTGATGGGCTGCGCCAGCAGGCACAGGTGCACCACTTCGGGGTGGGCGGTCAGGTGCTCTGTGACGCGCCGCTCCAGGGCGCTGGCCGAGGCAAAGTCCAACTCCGCGTCCATGCGCAACGCCAGCAGCCGGGGCGCCAGTGGCGGGAGCTGCCACAGATGCCGGTCGCGCAGGCTTCCGTCAGGGTGCAGGCCCACTTCAATGATGCGCGGGTGCAGTCGCTGGTAAAGAAAGTGGCTCAGGTTCATCAATAGGCCCACCAGAACACCCCAGTACATGCGCGGAGCCGTGGCCAGGGTCAGGGCAAAGGTCACGCCGCCGATCACGGCCTCCACCCGCGACACCCTCCACAGCCGCAGCAGAGTGCCCGGCTTGATGAGGCTGGTGACGGCCGTGACCACTACGGCCGCCAGCACCGACTGCGGGACGTGGTACAGCGCAGGCGTCATCCACAGCAGCACAACCAGCACCAGGCTGATCGCAAACAGTGTGGCCCAGCCCGTCTTGGCACCGGCGTAGAGGTTGATGGCCGAGCGTGAAAACGACGCACTCGTGGCAAAACTGCCGCACAGGCCACTGCTGATCTTGGCCAGGCCCTGGCCAATGAGGTCCTGGTTTTCGTTCCACTGCTCTTTGGAGCGCTGGCTTTCCACCTTGGCGCTCGATGCGGTCTCCAGAAAACTCACCAGCGTCACTACCAGTACGGGCATGACCAGCGCGCTGAAGCTGGACCAGGGGAGGGTGCCTGGCCAGTAGGGCGCTGGCAAGCCCGATGGCAAGGCGCCCACCACCGCGCCACCTGCATCGGCATAACCCAGGGCCCAGCTCAACGCGCCCGCAGCACCCACCACCACGATGGCCGCCGGAAACTGGGGCAACACGCGGCGCGCCAGCATCAGCAGCGCAAGGCTGCCCAGGCCGAAGCCCGCTGCCGTCAGGTCAAACAGCCCCAGCGACGGCGTGGACAGCAAGGCGCCCCAGTCGGCTGCCCGCAGTCCGGTGAGTGCCCCCAGTTGCGACCCCAGGATCAGCAGCGCCGCCGCCTGCGTAAAACCATTGAGTACGGGCGAGGTCACGAGGTTGAGCAACCAGCCAAAGCGCGCCATGCCCATCACCATCTGCAGCAGACCGGACAGCAGGGCCATCCATGCCGCCAGGGCCACCCACTGCGCACTGCCTGGCTCGGCCAGGCCGGTTAGCGAGGCGCCGATCAGCAAACTGGTGAGCGCGGTGGGCCCCACCCCCAGCCGGGTGGATGAACTGAACAGCACGGCGACCAACGCCGGAATCAGCGACGCGTAGATGCCCGTGACCAGCGGCATGCCCGCCAGCGCCGCATAGGCCACGCCCTGGGGCACCAGCATCAGCCCCACCGTCATGCCCGCCCAGAACTCGCCTTTGAGCAGTTGTCGGTCAGGGCGGGGCCATTTCAAAAAAGGAAGCCAGCGGGCGAGCGAAGACACGGTCATGCCGCGATTGTCGCCCGCCCTGCAGGGACTGCGGCTAAGGGCCTGTTTACGATTTCGCTCCAACCCTTCGGGCAGTGGTCTTTGCGGGCTGTCTGCGGCGTTGCGGCGCTTGCCAATAGCGGGGCTATTGGCTGTGCACCGCGCCTTGCATCCCTTCCCGCAAAGACCGCTGCGCGACCCCTGGGAGATCGTAAACAGGCTCTAAGGCTGGCGCTGCCGTCCTACAAGCACTTCGGCGGTGTCCGACCCGCAAGGCGCGGCGCGCTGCCTACAGTTTGGCCATGTTTCAACCGCAAGGAGTCATTGCATGAATCCCAAGAATCTGATCGATCGTCCCGCCCATCGCGTTGCGAGCATCCTGGCCGTGAGCGCCCTTGCTCTGGGGCTGGCCGCCTGCAACAAGGCCGAGGAGCCCACAGTGGGCCAACGTCTGGACTCTGCCGTCGAAAAGACCGAGCAGGCCGCAGCCGACGCCCGTGTGAAGGCCGAAGGTGCGATGCAGAACGCTGAAACCAAGATGGAGCAGGGTGCGGCCAATGCTGAAGTCTCTGCCAAACAGGCCGCCAATACCGCCAAGGGCGTGATCGACGATGCCACCATCACCGCCCAGGTGAGTGCAGGCCTTGCCAAGGACCCCGATCTGAGCGCAGTGAAGATCAATGTGGACACCGTCAATGGCAAGGTCACACTGAATGGCCCCGCACCCTCCACGGTAGCCCGTGACCGTGCCGAGACCATCGCCAAGGGTGTGAGTGGCGTGACCTCGGTGAACAACCAGCTGGTCGTTACCGCTGGTTAATGCGGACCCGCAGGGCGCGCGGTGCATGCCGCCCACGCCCTGATGGCTGATACCTGCGCGCCGCCCGGGACTATTCGGGCGGCGCGCTACCATGGCTGGCATGAAAGACCACGACATTGATCTTGCCACCCACCTCGTTCACCATGACTACCTGCCTCCCGCCGGGTTTGTAGCCCCCCAACCGGGGATATTCAAGGCATCCACGGTCATCTTTCCCAATGTCGCGGCCATGCGATCGCGCGAGTGGAAGGACAAAAGCGGCTACACCTATGGGCTGCACGGCACGCCCACCACCTTCATCTTGGAGGAGCGCCTGTGTGCGTTGGAGGGAGGCCTTCAGTGTGTACTGGTGCCTAGTGGGCTGGCCGCCATTGCCAATGTGGGTTTGGCATTGCTCAAGCCGGGCGACGAGGTGCTGATCCCGGACAACGCCTACGGGCCCGGCAAGGACCTGGCCAACGGCGAACTCGCCCGGTTCGGCATCACCCATGTGTTTTACGACCCCTTGGATCCTTCCGACCTGGCCGCCCGCATCACACCAGCCACCCGTCTGGTCTGGCTGGAGGCACCGGGATCGGTGAGTATGGAGTTCCCCGACCTGTGCAAGCAGGTGCGCATCTGCCGTGATCGCGGCGTGACGACCGCGCTGGACAACACCTGGGGTGCGGGCCTGGCGTTTGCGCCGTTTGACCTCACGGGCGATGGCAGCCTTGGGGTGGATATCTCGGCCCATGCGCTTACCAAGTACCCCAGCGGTGGAGGTGATGTGCTCATGGGCAGCGTCATCACGCGCGACCCTGGCCTGCACATGAAGATCAAGCTCACGCACATGCGGCTGGGCCTCGGGGTGGGCGCCAACGACGCCGAAACGATCTTGCGCGCACTGCCTAGCATCGGCCTGCGCTACCGTGCCCATGATGACGCTGCCCGCCAGCTGGCGCGGTGGCTGCAACAGCAACCGGCCATTGCGCAGGTGTTGCACCCTGCACTGGAAGGCGCACCCGGCCATGCCCACTGGAAGGCCCTGTGTGGTGCCGCACAGGGCGGGCAGGGGCTTGCAGCCGGCCTGTTCAGCGTGATGATCGACGCCCGGTACACCCAGCAGCAGGTGGATGCGTTCTGCGATGGCTTGCGCTTGTTCAAGCTGGGTTACAGCTGGGGCGGCCCCATGAGTCTGGTCGTGCCTTACAACATTGCCAGCATGCGCAGTCGGCCGCCCGTCCATTTGAAGCCGGGCACGCTGGTGCGGTTTTCGATCGGCCTGGAGGCTGTGGAGGACCTGCGGCGCGACCTGCAACAGGCGATGGAACGCGCCTTCACCCCGGGCTGAGCCGCATCGGCCCGGATCCGGCGCTGCCCACTGCCGCTGGATTCGGCGCAGGATACGGGCTTTCCTCAGTGGCGCTGCAGCGGCAGCGGCCTTAGTGTGGCGTCATGACCGTGACCTCCTCCAAGCCCGTACAGGACCCACTCAATGCGCCCGGCACCTCGGAATCCCAACATGCCGAGGCGATTGCCGACCGCGTGAAGGCCCAGACTGCGCAGCCCGTGCAGCTGCAGCCGTTGCGCGTGGCCGACCCCTTCCGGTGGCTGCGGCGCGGCCTGGAGGATGTGCGCGCCGCGCCGGGCATTGCCTTGTTCTATGGCGTTTGCTTCTGGGTCATGGCGGGGGTGCTGGGCTGGGTGTTCCGCACGCGGCCTGAGTACACCATGTCGCTCGCCAGCGGCTGCCTGCTGGTGGGGCCGTTTTTGGCGATGGGGCTGTACGACACCAGCCGTAGGCGCGAGGCGGGCCTGAAGCCACAGTTGAGCGAATCCCTCACTTGCTGGGACAGCCATATGGGCAGCATGGGCATGCTGGTGCTGGTGCTGGTGGTGCTGGAGCTGCTGTGGGGCAGGGCCTCGCTGGTGGTGTTTGCCGTGTTCTTCAACACCGGCATGCCCTCAACCACCGGCGTGCTGCAGGCGGTGTTCAACCCCCAGAACTGGAGCTTTGTGGCGGTGTACACGGTGGTGGGCGGTGTGTTTGCGGCGCTGGTGTTTTCCACATCCGTGGTGTCCATCCCCATGATTCTGGACCGCGACACCGACGCGCTGACTGCGGGCATCACCAGTATGCGTGTGGTGATTGAGAACCCTGGCGTGATGCTGCTGTGGGGGGCATTGATCACCCTCATCGTGGCCGTCTCGCTGTGGTTCTGGGGGGTGGGCCTGGTGCTGGCGGGGCCTGTGCTGGGCTTTGCCAGCTGGCATGCGTACCGGGCCGCCGTCATCCCCCTGCAGCGTACCCCGGCAGGGGCCTGAAAACCCCGTCCTGTTACAGTGAGTCTCAACTTCAGGAAGCAACTACCTTGGCAACACCCAACTACGGATACGAAAAACGCCAGCGCGAACTCGCCAAAAAACAAAAAAAGGAAGAGAAGCTGAGGGCCAAAACACAGCGCAGGCCGAACGATCCGCAGGGGGATGACCAGCCCGCTGACGACCAGCCAGCGGGCGCTGCAGGCCATCCCGAGCAGCCTGCGGGCTGAGAAACTTGGCTGCGTCACAGGGGGCCGCTGCACAAATCGCCGCGCCGTGTGTCTCTGCGGTCTCGGGCGGTCTGCAGCGTTGCAAGTACTCGCAATAGCTACGGCTATTGCTGCGCCTTGCGCCTAGCCGCCGATTTCGATCCGCCGCGCACACTTACCGCTCGATGCGTGCAGAGGATTCCTAACGCAGCAGCTTTTTGAGCTCTGGCCACACGTTGGCCAGCATTTGCGGATGCGCTTCGGCGCGAGGGTGAATGCGGTCGGGCTGGAACAGGCGGGTCGGGTCCGGTCCGTCGGCCACTCCCTTCAAGAAAAATGGCACCACAGCCGCCTTGTGGGCCTGCGCCACGGTGGTAAACAGGCCCGCAAACTTGTTAGCGTAGTCGGTGCCATAGTTGGGCGGCACCTGCATGCCCACCAGCAAGACCTTGGCCCCGGCCTTTTGCGCCGCCTGGGTCATCCAGGCCAGGTTCTCTTCGGTGTTCTTGAGCGGCAGGCCGCGCAGGGCATCGTTGCCCCCCAGTTCAATCACCACATGGCTGGGCTGGTGCTGCGCGAGCAGTGCAGCCAGGCGCGAGCGGCCGCCCGAGGTGGTCTCGCCGCTCACGCTGGCATTGACCACGGTGGCTGCGAGCTTGTCTTGCGCCAGTTGTTTTTCCAGCAGTGCCACCCAGCCCGTGCCCCGCGCCAAGCCGTATTCGGCGCTGAGCGAGTCCCCCAGCACCAGAATCACCGAAGGGCGTCCGGCAGTCCCTGCCTTGGCGGCGGTCTGCGCAAAGGCCGTGGGCGCACAAAGCCCCACCACCAGGCCGATAGATGCGCTCAGGATAAAGTGGCGCCGTTGCTGCAGATTGCGAATCAAAGTAAAGAGCCTTTCATGTCCGAACCCTCCCCGCTGCCCAAGACACCGCCCGCCACCCCCATCATTGCCGTGGAGCATGTGTTCAAGTCGGTGACGGATTCCACCGGAACCCTCGACATTCTGCGGGATATCGATTTCCGCCTGGCTGCCAGGGAAACGGCGGCCATCGTCGGCGCCTCGGGCTCGGGCAAGAGCACGCTGCTGTCCATCATCGCGGGGCTCGATACCCCCACGCGCGGAACGGTGCGGCTGGACGGCCACGACCTGTTTGCCATCGATGAAGATGCGCGGGCTGCATTGCGGGCCCAGAAGGTGGGTTTTGTGTTCCAGAGCTTCCAGCTCATGGGCAACCTCACAGCGCTGGAGAACGTGATGCTGCCGCTCGAGCTGGCCGACCGCCGCGATGCACGCAAGGCCGCCACCGAAATGCTGGCGCGCGTGGGACTGGGCCAGCGCCTGTCGCACTACCCCAAGGTGCTGTCGGGCGGCGAGCAGCAGCGCGTGGCCCTGGCCCGGGCGTTTGTGGTGCAGCCCGCCGTGCTGCTGGCCGATGAACCCACGGGCAGCCTGGACTTTGCGACGGGTGAAACCATCATGAAGCTCATGTTCGAGCTCAACCGCGAGTTGGGCACGACGCTGGTGCTGGTCACCCACGACCGCGCCATTGCCGCGCAGTGCGAGCGGCGCATCACCATCGACGCGGGGCGCGTGGTGTGAGTGGTTGGTGGACTTTTGTGAACGTTTTTGGCTTCAAGCGCCAGTGAAACATGCGCAAGTAGCTATGAAATTGATAGTGGTATGAGGGAGGAGGCCGCGCCCAGCGGATAATCCCCCCATGTCCAGCCCCAAAGTTCTCTTCGGCTTTCATGCCGTGGGCGTGCGTCTGAAGACCGCGCCGCAATCCATCATCGAGATTTACTACGAAGCCACGCGCCGCGATGCGCGCATGCGCCAGTTTCTCGACCGTGCCCGCGAGGCCGGTGCCCGCCTCATTGAAGCCGACAGCGTGCGCATTGCCAAGCTGGCTGGCAGCCATGGCCACCAGGGTGTGGCCGCGCGGGTAGAGCCCGTGAAGGTTGCGACCTCGCTGGATGAACTGCTGGAAGATCTGGAAGCCGCAGGCATCGAGCAGCCGCTGCTGCTGGTGCTCGATGGCGTGACAGACCCGCACAACCTGGGCGCCTGCCTGCGTGTGGCCGATGGCGCGGGGGCCCATGCCGTCATCGCGCCCAAGGACCATGCCGTGGGCATCAACGCCACCGTGGCCAAGGTGGCCAGCGGTGCGGCCGAGACCATGCCGTATTTCATGGTCACCAACCTTTCGCGCACCCTGAACGAACTCAAGGAGCGCAACATCTGGTGCATCGGAACCAGCGACGATGCGCCCAAGACCATCTACCAGGTGGACCTGAAAGGCCCCGTGGCCCTGGTGCTGGGCGCCGAGGGCGACGGCATGCGCCAGCTCACGCGCAAGACCTGCGACGAGCTGGTCAGCATCCCCATGAAGGGCGCTGTCGAGAGCCTGAACGTGTCCGTGGCCAGCGGTGTGTGCCTGTACGAGGCGCTGCGCCAGAGGACTTGATCCTCGGCCCGCTGGCTCCACCGAGGAAGGCGCCATGCTGGATACCGTGAAAACCTGGGTCCAGCAGGCGCAGAACATTGCCGTGCTCACCGGCGCAGGGGTCAGCGCCGAATCGGGCGTGCCTACCTTTCGCGATGTGCAGACGGGCTATTGGGCGCGGTTCCGTCCCGAAGACATGGCGACCGAGGAAGGCTTTCGCTCCCACCCCCAGCGTGTATGGGACTGGTACCAGTACCGGCGCGACCTGCTGGCTGGCGTGTCGCCCAATGCCGGGCATCAGGCGCTGGCTGATTTTCAGCGCCGCCATCCCGACCGGATCACCCTCATCACCCAGAACGTGGATGGCCTGCACCAGCGTGCGGGCAGCCAGGGCGTGTTGTGCCTGCATGGCGATATTTTTGAGAACCGCTGGCTCGACACCCCGCGCCAGTGCTGCCAGATCGACCATGCGGTGGCGGGACACCCGCCTTGCTGCGACCGCTGCGGCAATCTGGTGCGCCCGGGCGTGGTGTGGTTTGGCGAGTCCCTGCCGCTAGCAACCTTGAGCGCTGCCGGGCAGGCAGCAGCTCATTGCGACCTGATGGTGGTGGTGGGCACGGCCGGGGCGGTGTACCCGGCAGCAGGCTTGGCCCACCAGGCGCGCGCCGCCGGGGCCCGGGTGGTGGTGCTCAACCCCGCGCCCAGTGCGCTGGACGACGTGGCGCAGGTGGTGCTGTGCGGCACGGCCGCGACGGTGCTGCCGCAGTTGCTGGGCGAGTTAGCGTGCGCAGGGCGCAGGCGCTCTGCGCAGGGCTGCGCGGCTCCGCAGGCTGCCGAATCTCCGTAGAAACCCTGATTTGACGTGCTCCCACCACCCTTTGTCGCACAGCTGACAGGCGTGCGGAGCTCTGGCCGGTAGCCTGCCCCACCTTTGTTCTATCCGTCTTGCACACCATGAGCCGTCGCCACTTTCTTTTGCGTGCCACCCAGGCCGTTGCCGCCACTGGCCTGCCCGCATGGGCCCACACCGCGATGGCGGCCGAGGAGGCCTTGACCGCGCGCTCCATCACCCTGGGCTGCTCCATCGCACTGACCGGCCCACTTGGCCAGGCCGGTATCGAGCAGCTCGCGGGCATGAAAGCCGCATTTGCCGAGGTGAACGCTGCTGGCGGTGTTTTTGGCCGCGAGATCCGCATGGAGGTCAAGGACGACGGCTACGTGGCTGCACGCACCTTCAAGAACGTGACCGAGATGGTGGAGGCGCAGTCGGTGTTTGCACTGATCTCGCCGCTGGGCACGGCCAACACGGCAGCCATCCTGCCGCTGATCGAGTCCAAGGGCATCCCTACCGTCGGCCCGGTGACCGGTGCCACGTCGCTGCGTGCGGCGGCCAACAAGCACGTGTTCTTCCTGCGCCCCAGCTACCGCGAAGAAACCCAGCGCTTGGTCAAGCAGATCGTGGAGATGGGCCTCAAGCGCATTGCGGTGGTGTACCTGGACAATCCTTTTGGCAAAGAGGTGCTCAAGGACATGTCCGCAGCGCTGGACGAAATCAAGGTCGAGCGCGGCGGCGAGTTTGCGCTGGCCGTGGATGGCAAGAATGGCGCCGAGCTGGCCGATAAGGTGGCGGCCGAACGCCCCGGTGCCGTGCTGCTGGCCACCACGGGCACGGCCAACACCGCGTTTGTGCAGGCGTTCCGTGCCAAGGCGCAGGGTGTGCCGCTGGCAGGCCTGTCGGTCACGGTGATCTCGTCGGAGCTGCCCAAGCTGGCAGCCTCCACGCGCGGCCTGGCGCTGGTGCAGGTGTTCCCGGACGCCAACTCGCAAAAGTCGGTGGTGGTGCGCAAGTTCCAGAGCACCATGAAAGCCACGGGGGGTGATCCTGCGTTCTTGAACAGCGGCAGCGCGCTGGAAGGTTGGCTCAACGCCCAGATCATGATCGAAGGCCTGAAGAACGCAGGCAAGGAGCCCACGCGCGAGCGCCTGCGCGCCGGGCTGACGGCCATCCGGTCCCTGTCGTTCGGCGACTTCAACGTGGGCTTTGGCAACAAGGCGCCTTACATCGGCTCGGACGCCATCTACCTGGCGATCTACGCGGAGAACGGTCGCCGGATCAGCTGATGGAATGACAGGCTGATGGGGCGCCGGCCCACTCACCAAGCGACCCACAAAGCCATACGCAAAGGGCCCGCGCACGCGCGGGCCCTTTTTTGTTGGATTCAGCCTTGGGCGCTGGCGGCGTCCAGCTGGTCCAGCGCATCGCTGTCCAGTTGCAGCTGGGTGGCCTTGACCAGCTCTTGCAGCTGGGCCACCGACGTGGCGCTGGCAATGGGTGCGGTGATGCCCGGTTGCACCATCTGCCAGGCCACGGCCACCTGGCCGGGCGTGGCGCCGTAGCGTTGCGCCACAGCGTCCAGCGCCGCCAGAATGCGCAACCCCCGGTCGTTGAGGTACTTGGCCGTGGTGTTGGCGCCGCGTGCGCTCTTGGCAGCGTCGGCCGCAGTGCGGTACTTGCCGGTGAGGAACCCGGCTGCCAGCGCATAGAAGTTGATCACACCGACCTGCTCCTGCACACACAGCGGCTGCAGCGCGTCCTCGAACACGGCGCGGTCGTACAGGTTGAACAGCGGCTGCAGGCTCTCGTAGCGGGGCAAGCCCAGGCGTTCGCTGGTCTGCAGTGCCTCCTGCAGGCGGGCGGCGCTGTAGTTGGAGGCACCGATGGCCCGCACTTTGCCCGCCTGGATCAGGTCTGCATACGCTCCCAGCGTGTCGGCCAGCGGCACGGTGGTGTCGTCGTCGTGTGACTGGTACAGGTCGATGTGGTCGGTCTGCAGCCTCTGCAGCGATGCCTCCACCGCCTGGCGGATGTAGTCAGGGCGCAGGCCCACCTTGCCGTCGCCCATGTCCTTGCCCACCTTGGTGGCCAGCACGATGCGGTGGCGCTTGCCACTGTGCTTGAGCCAGCGGCCGATCACCGATTCAGATTCACCCCCGGTGTGCCCCGGAGCCCAGCGTGAGTACACGTCGGCGGTGTCGATGAAGTTGAAGCCCGCGTCCACCCACGCATCGAGCAGCGCGAACGAGGTGGCTTCGTCGGCCGTCCAGCCAAACACGTTGCCGCCAAAACACAAGGGCGAGACGTGCAGGCCTGAGCGGCCCAGGGAGCGGAGTTGCATGGAATTGCCTTTCAAAAACGGAAAGAAATCGTGCCAGATGCCGGGGTTGCGCTGCGCACCCCAGCAACCCAAAAGCTTCAGACCAGCCCCAGCGCACCCAGCAGCGCACCGGCGCCCAGCATCCACAGCAGGTGCAGCTTGGTGCGCCAGACCAGCACTGTGGCCGTGGCGGTCAGCAGCCACAGGGGCCAGTCGGTGGTCCATTCTCCATGGGCGCGGGCCAGCACCCAGGACGTAGCCACCAGCAGGCCGATCACTACCGGAGCCATGCCTTGCTTGAAGGCGCGCACGCCGCGCCGCTCGCGGTTGCGGTGGCCCCAGCGCGTGGCCGTCCAGGTCAGGAGGCTGCTGGGCAGCATCACGCCCAGCATGCACACCGCCATGCCCAGCGCGCCCAGCAGCCAGCCCGTCACGCCGGGGCCGCCTGCGTTGACACCCACGTTCCAGCCCAGCAGGGCAATGAACAGCACGTTCGGGCCCGGGGCGGCCTGGGCGATGGCGATGGATGCGTTGAACTGCGGGTCGGTCAGCCACGCCTGGCGCTCGACCAGAAAGCGGTGCATGTCGGGCGCGGTGGCGATGGCGCCGCCCACGGCCAGCAGAGACAGAGACAGGTAGTACAGGAAGAGGTTGAACCAGTCGCCGGCGCTCAGGGCCATCAGGGGGGCGGTGAGGGGGGCTGCGGTGCTCATGGTGCGAGCTTTCTCCAGGTCAGCGCGCAGGCGGCGCCGCCGATGACCGGCAGGATCCAGAACAGCGGCCAGCGCAGCCATGCCATGGCCACGATGGTCAACGCGGTAATGGCCAGGCACAGGGGGCGGCCGAGCGGGTGGTTGCGGATGGAGACAAACAGCTTGATACCCACCCCGGCAATCAGGCCCGCCGCCACGGCCCCCATGCCACGCAGCGCGCCCGCCACGGCGGGTTGGGCGGAGAACTGCGCATACACCACCGCCAATGCCAGCACCAGCATCAGCGGAAAGGTCAGCATGCCTGCCAGCGCTGCAAACGCGCCGCGCAGGCCAAAGTAGCGGTCGCCGATCATGATGCTGAGGTTGACCACGTTGGGGCCCGGCATGATCTGCGCCACAGCCCAGTCTTCGATAAACTCTTCGTTCGTCATCCAGCGCTTTTTCTCCACCAGCTCGCGCTGCACAACAGCCAGCACACCGCCAAAACCCTGCAGCGCCAGCCAAGTGAAGGACCAGAACAGATCAGTCGGGTTGCGGGGCTGCGGGCGCATTGGCGCTTCAGTAGGCGGGGACGAGGCGGTGGCGGGTGCCATGGGTGCAAGGTTCAATGAAAAGTGGCTGATGCGCCGGTAGTATTTGCACTGCTAGCTATTGATATGGTAGCAACTCAGTGCTGCGGCATGCCCGCCATGTTACGCGCGCCCCAGGCTGCACGCTGGTGGCGGGGCGTCGTGATCGGGCAAGCCCGGGGCGGCCAATGGTGCACGCGCGCACGGTGGTCTGCCGCTATGCTGCCGGGTGGCCCGCATCCATCCAAAGAGACAAGGACACCCCATGAAACTCATTCGATATGGCCAGCCTGGCGCAGAACGCCCCGGCCTGGTAGACGCCCAGGGCACGCTGCGTGATCTGTCCATGTTGCTGCCCGATATTGGCCCCGCGCAGCTCAGCCCGCGCACGCTGTCAGCGCTGGGCGCCATCGACGCGCGCCGCCTGCCTGCGGTGTATGGCACGCCCCGCCTGGGCAGCCCGGTGGGTGGCGTGGGCAAGATCGTGTGCGTGGGCCTCAACTACGCCGACCACGCCAAGGAGGCGGGCATGCAGCCGCCCTCCGAGCCGGTGCTGTTCATGAAGGCCGTGACGGCGCTGAGCGGCCCCAACGATGACGTGCGGATCCCGCCCGGCGCCACCAAGACCGACTGGGAGGTGGAACTGGGTATCGTCATCGGCACCCGTGCCCGCCATGTGTCCGAGGCCGACGCGCTGGCCCATGTTGCCGGTTATGTGCTGGCCAACGATGTGTCTGAGCGCGCCTGGCAGCTGGAACGCGGCGGGCAGTGGGACAAGGGCAAGAGCTACGACACCTTCGCGCCCATCGGCCCCTGGCTGGTGACGGCCGATGAGGTGGCCGACCCCCACGCCATCGACCTGTGGCTGGAGGTGAACGGCCAGCGTGTGCAAAACGGCAGCACGCGCAATTTCATCTTTGGGGTACCCACGGTGGTGTCGTACATCAGCCAGTTCATGAGCCTGGAGCCCGGCGACCTGATCCTGACCGGCACGCCTGCGGGCGTGGGCCTGGGGCAAAAGCCCGCACCCTGGTTCCTCAGGTCCGGTGATGTGGTGCGCCTGGGCGCCACGGGGCTGGGCGAGCAGCTGCAGAAGTACGTGGGGGGGTGACGATGGGCCACAGCGGCGTGCTGCTGCTGCTGCTGCTGCGCCGCGTGTCGCGGGTTGGTTCGGACCTTCTCAGTCCAGCTTGCCGCGCAGCGCGTGGCCCGCGTTGCGCCAGCCCGCCTGCTCCCGGTACTTGACCTTGAAGGTCTTGAGGTCCGCCTGGCTTTCGTACTTGACCCGGAAGATGCTGAAGGTGGCCTGGGGAGCTTGGTCCACAAAACACCACACCGCGTCGCCCTCGGCCTGTTGCGCCTGCGGCATTTCGTACCAGCAGAGGTCGGCCTGGCTTTCATAGGGCACCTCAAACACCTTGGCGTCGGCAGCGGCGGCCTGCGGGGCTACCAGAATTTTTGCCATGTGCAACTCCTGTGAAAAGCGCGAAGCCAATGGGCCCATGGTGCGCAACCCTGCGGCCCCGCGCAGTGGTACATACCCGCCCTGCGCGCGGCCTGGGTGCAGCGCCTGACAGGCGTTCGCGCCACCGACTGACAGGCCGGTCCCTGCCAGCGGCACACACTGCCCCGTGATGCAGCCTGTGCGCTGCGTTGCAAGGTGTGCCATGTCTCTGTTCCCCCGTTGTGCAACCCCCGGTTCTGATGGCGCGCAAGGCAGGCGCGCCCATGGCGAGGCGCCCTGCGGCGGGAGTCGCCGCAGGCAGAGGGTGGTGGCCGTGATCGGCACTCTTTGCGCCTTGAGTGCCTGCACCGACCCCGTCTCCCTGCCGCCCGAAGCAGGCATGGGCCGGTCGCCCACGCTGCCCCCGCCCACGTCGGCGCTGCTGCCCACCGTGCACATTGCACCTGCCCAGGCCTGGCCAGCAGGCACACAGCCCATGCCGATGAACGGCCTGCGCGTGACGGCACTGGCCACGGGGCTGGAGCACCCGCGCTGGCTGCTGGTACTGCCCAACGGGGATGTGCTGGTGGCTGAGAGCAACGCGCCCCCCAAGCCTGACGATGCCAAGGGCATCAAGGGCTGGTTCATGAAGCGGGTGATGAAACGCGCCGGAGCCGGTGTGCCATCGGCCAACCGCATCACCTTGCTGCGCGATGCCGACGGCGACGGCATTGCCGAAACCCGCACCACCTTTGCCGCCGATCTGCATTCGCCTTTTGGCATGGCGCTGGTGGGCAATGCCTTGTATGTGGCCAACACCGATGCGGTGCTGCGCTTTGACTACACCCCGGGGCAGACGAGCCTGGTGGGCCCGGGCACCAAGCTCATCGACCTGCCCGCAGGCCCTATCAACCACCACTGGACCAAGAACCTGATCGCCAGCGCTGACGCCAGCAAGCTCTATGTGACCGTGGGATCCAACAGCAACGTGGCCGAAAACGGCATGGCCGCCGAGGCCGGCCGCGCCGCCATCTGGGAGGTGGACCGCCTGACCGGCACGCATCGCGTGTTTGCATCGGGCCTGCGCAACCCCAACGGCCTGGGCTGGCAACCCGACACCGGCGCGCTGTGGACGGTGGTGAACGAACCCGACGAACTGGGCAACGACCTGGTGCCCGACTACCTCACCTCGGTCAAAGACAGCGCGTTTTACGGCTGGCCCTACAGCTACTTCGGCCAGAACGTGGACGTGCGCGCGCAGCCACCCCGGCCCGACCTGGTAGCCCAGGCCGTCGCGCCCGACTATGCACTGGGCTCGCATGTAGCCCCGCTGGGCATGGCGTTTGCCACCGGCCCGGCGCTGGTACCAGCGCTGGCGAGCGGCGCATATGTGGGCGAACATGGCTCGTGGAACCGCAAGCCCCGCAGCGGCTACAAGGTGGTATTTGTGCCATTTGCCAACGGCCAGCCTGTGGGGCTTCCGGTTGATGTGCTCACCGGCTTCGTCAGCCCGGACGGCAAGGCCTGGGGCCGCCCGGTGGGCGTGGCCGTGGACCCGCGCGGTGCGCTGCTGGTGGCCGACGATGTGGGCAATACCGTATGGCGTGTGACGGGTACCCCCGGGCCCTGAGCAGCGCATGACTGTTGGGCCGTACTTCATGCAACTGATCGAGCGGCTGATTTGACGGGGTGCCCCATTGGCACTTACCCTGCAAGAACTCTTCCCTTACCCCACAACCCGCCATGACCTCCGCCACACGCCGCCTCCACCTTGAACGCCACCGCACCGACCGCATCGGCTGGCTGCGTGCCGCCGTGCTGGGGGCCAATGATGGCATCGTCTCCACCGCCAGCCTGGTGGTGGGCGTGGCGGCCGCGCAATCCAGCCAGTCCACCGTCGTGATGACGGCGGTCGCCGGGCTGGTGGCAGGCGCCATGTCGATGGCGGCGGGCGAATATGTGTCCGTGCATTCGCAGGCCGACACCGAGAAGGCGGACCTGGACCGCGAGCGCGCCGAGCTGGCCGCAGACCCGGTGGCCGAGGCCCGCGAACTGACTGCCATCTACGTCGGCCGGGGTCTGACGCCCGAACTGGCCCAGCAGGTGTCAGCGCAGCTCATGGCGCACGATGCGCTGGGCGCCCATGCGCGGGACGAGCTCCATGTTTCCTCGGCCCTGGCTGCCCGCCCCGTGCAGGCCGCCATGACATCGGCCGCTGCCTTTGCCGTGGGGGCCGCATTGCCGCTGGCCGTGGCAGTGTTGGCGCCCACGGCCAGCCTGCTGTACTGGGTGGCGGGCACCGCGCTGGTCTTCTTGGCGCTACTGGGGGCTGTGGCGGCCCGCACGGGCGGCGCCGGCATGGTCGTAGGGGCCTGGCGTGTGACCTTCTGGGGCGCACTGGCCATGGCGATCACAGCGGGGGTGGGGGCGTGGTTTGGGGCGCCGGTATGAAGGTCACCAACAGGCCCACCGAACCGCTGGTTGTGCGCGTATCCCGTAAACACGTTCCAAGGCATTGGACACGCAGATTTGAATCAAATTGACCTGTAGCGCTTATGAAATATGCGCTAAAAGCTATCAATACAAGAGCATTTTGATATCAGCCAACGGCGCTGCGGCTGGCGATCTGCCCCAGCATCGTCGCCCCCGCCAGCCGCTGCTGCACGGTGGCTTGCACGGCCGGCGGCGCGTCACGCAGCAGTGCGGGCCAGTCGGCTTGGGCCTGCTTCACTACATCACGCAGCAGCACCATGTGCCGGGGCACACGCAGCAGCCCGGCGGATTTCATCAGGCCTTCCATGTCATCCCAGGTCAGTGCCCGCAAGGTTTTGTCGATGGCTCGGTTCACTGCGTACTGCTGGTCTGGCACGCCATCAAAAAACGCGGCCACGCACACTGGGTCATACAGCGGGGCCATTTGGGGCACGCGGCCGTCGGGGTAGATCAGGGCCCAGTTCTTCAGGTGGGCGTCGGTGTTGCCCATCAGGATGAAGGCCACCATGCGCGCCAGAAACTCGCGCGTGTCCAACACCGGTTGCCGGCTCAGGCGGTTGAGCACGCGCAGCATGGTGGCCCAGTCCTGCAGCACCCCTTTGCCGTGCGACTTGCCGTATTTCTGGCGGGGCGTGTAGCCCAGCACCTGGTTGAACTCTTCCATGTGCACGCGGGCGCCACCGGGAAGATGGTCAAACCGCTGCACGGCCAGTATCTCGTTGAAGGGCACGGTGTCGGGCAGGTCAGCCTCGGCGCGGGTGATGACGCGCACATCGGCCACGTTCAGCCCCAGCGCCTTGCACAGCTGGTAGCCGGTGTACTCGTTGGCCACCAGATCAGGGTGCGCGGTGGTGGGCAATTTCAGAATCACGCTGCCCGCCGCGCCCTGGCGGTGCACGGTGTAGCGGCGGCCGTCCTGCACCGCGCTGAACTTGGTGACCACGCCGGGCAGCGATGCTGCGTCTTCCACCGGGTATTCGACAAACCCCGGCTCCAGCACGTCCAGCCCCTGTGTGGTGTGCCAGTGGCGCACCACGTCCGGGATGCCGTCTTGCGCGGGCACGGGCTCCACCTCCAGCGCGCCCATCAGGTCGTGGCCTGCGGCGGCCAGCAGCTCGAACTCGTCGTCGGGGCTGCAGCCGCGCTCGCGCGCCAGCCGCTCGCGGTTGTGGCCCTCGGGCAGCAGGTTCTGAAAGTACACCGGCCAGCGCCCATCGGTGCGCACCAGCCGCGCATCGCGGGCCGACGCCAGGATCTGCTGCGTGGCCGCTTCGTCGGCGCCCTGGTAGCTGAGCGACAGGGTGGGGCGCTGCGGGTTGCGGATGTAGCTCTCATCAAACGACACCCTCAGTATGTCGCCGTACTGTGAGAGGTAGCCGATCGCCTCCCGGCCACCGGGCGTACTTGCCTCGCCGGGCGTACCGCCTGCCCAGGCAGGCCGGTGCAGGTACAGGCGCAGGTAGCGGATGGAGGTGCTCATGGGGCGCCGGTAGGGCGGTTGAGTGGGGCGTCGCCAGGGTCAGCTGCGCAGACCATCCACCACCGATGGCGGCGCATCCACCCCCTCGGGCTGGCCCAGAAACTTGCCGCCGGACTGGATGAACGCCTCCAGGCTGGGCCGCAGGCTGCTGGGTACGGCAATGATGTCCATGCCCAGCACCCGCGCCATTTCGGCCAGGGTGGAATAGCGCGGGTCCAGGTCGCCGCCCTCGGTGCGTTGCACCGTCATACGGCTAAGACCTGCGCTTTCTGCAAGCTGGGCCTGGGTCATCTGGTGGGCCTTGCGCGCTGCGGCGAGAGTGGGGATAAGGTCGGTAGACATGATGATATTTATACTCTTAATTTTAAGAAAGAGTATAAATTTAATCTTTTTCAAAGTTTTCGCCACGGTATGAGCGAAAATTGGTGCGTATGCCGCGACAAGTCAGGCACGGTATCAGCCACTGTTCCTTGGCATTGATGTCTGAGACACCAGGACTGCCCGGAACGGCCGCAATGCAGCGATTGCAGCCGCCCGATATCTTGCGCCCTACTCACGCTATAGGACGCACTCCAGACCTTGCTAAGCGCAAACTCTGATCGCACCGTGCAGAGGCCCAAGCTCTGACATTTGTAAGTGCCCCTGCCAGTCTTTGGTTTGAACGCCTTGTATAAAGACGGGTCATTTCGAGAAGAAAACAGCAGCCCCCCGAGTTTCATCCGCGCTGGTCAGCACCACAGTCAATCCATTCTTGGCAGCATTGAGCGAGCCAATCCCAGTGAAGGTGGTTTTAGTCCCATCGGGGCAGCTCTCCGTGACCTGCACGCCGTAGGCGGCAGTGCTGGCGATGGCATTTACTGCTCCCGCGTAAGCGCACCCTGTGGTTGACGTCCCAGTCGTGCTGCCAGTCGATGTGATACTCCACTGTGTGGTCTGGGCATTGCCCCCGGATGTAGCACTCCAGGTGCCCGCCAACTCGGCTTGAGCCGCTGCAGTGCCCAGGGCATCGCTTTGCGACAGACTCAGGGTGGTGGTGTTCACACCTGTGAACGCGATGCCCTTGGGGCTGGTCGTCAAGGTTGCGCTGACCTGGCCTGTAACGGTCTGTCCTGTGGCATTGCTCTGGCTCAATGAATAGGACTTGCCATTGGCACTGCTGTCGCTGCGCACTACCAGCTTGACCAGCCGGGTGGCGTCCTGGCTCAGCAGCCAGGCACTGGCGGTGCCTGAGGCATCGGGCACCACCAGGGCGGTTACAGCTGGCGTTACGCCGGCTGCAGTGACCCAGCGGCCCTTGAGCTGAGCCGGGTCAATCGCCGGGCCAGCCTCACTACCCCCTCCGCCTCCGCCACAAGCAGCGAGCAAGCTGGTCAGGAGTACGGTGAGTGCGATTGAAGGCAGTTTAAGGGTGTGCTTGGTCACAGGCTTTGACGGCTGTTGTTGCTGTTCCATGGCTGCTGATAGTTCGCGTTTCACGATTTCAGAATGGGTGAGGTCTTGGGCATAGGTGTCATTCAGAACCAGAACCCGTGAGGCATATCCGGCGCCAGCCCCATGATCGACAGCGCCATGTGCCCCGGCGCTCCGGGGT